>JAJRQI010000006.1 GCA_024280335.1 Deltaproteobacteria bacterium | reverse complement strand
TCGCTTATGAGATCAGCGATAATGAAGCAGCTAAGCGCCTGCAAGAGGCCAGACACCAACTCTTTGAATCTATCGATGAACGTTTACTTGCCGGTTGATTCAGACCCACTCTTCAGACTCATCTTCGGATTGGAATAGACTCCCTGCTGCTGCCGCGAGCAGAGGCTGAGCAGCTTGATCTGTTGATTCAGCCTGGCTCCAAGGGCTCTATACGCTCGATTTCCGGCAGTGGCGAATTGACGATTGAGGTTGATCAGCCACCGTTGCGCTTGAATTATGCCGCCGGTGGCTTCGCCCAGATTAACCTGGAACAGAATCGTCAGTTGCTTGATGCCGTTATTGCTGCGGCGAAACTGACGGGCAATGAACGAATCATCGACCTGTATTGTGGAATGGGAAACTTCTCACTACCGCTGGCTCGCAGGGCCAAACAGGTTTTCGGTGTCGAAGATTATTCTCCATCGATTGAGATGGCTCGACGCAATGCCGCTCGAAACGGGATCAGCAATGTTGATTTTTATGCACGTGCTGCAGAAGGGGCGCTGACAACCTTCGGCCGAGAAGACAAATTTGATCTGCTGTTGCTTGATCCGCCCCGTTCCGGTGCTTCAGCTGTCATGCAAGAGTTGTTGAAAATAGCGGTACCACGTATTTTGTATGTTTCCTGTGATGCACAAACCTTGGCGCGGGATCTGAAAATACTTTTGGATAACGGATATCGACTGCTTGCGAGCCAACCCTTTGATCTGTTTCCCCAGACTCACCATGTTGAAAGTCTTACCGTTCTGGAATCTTGCCGGTAATTGCAGATAGCCACCGGTTTTGCTTGCAGTTACCTGAGGGGAATAATATGATTATTGATCATCAATTGGTGGCAGTGGCGGGCGGCTGTTGCCCTTTTTTTGTGCACTCGCTGACTTTTCTGCATAAAAAACATGCAGTACTCCCAAGGCTTGCTGTAGAGTCGTTAATCGACTCCCGGTCGACGTGCTATCTGTTTGAAAAATATAAGAAATAGTTTTTTCGATGAGTTTGTTGGGATGGCAGACTCTTTGCAAATTTCACGACGGCTAAGATACGGAACCTGCCGACGATTGACGGCAAGCTCCACGAAACCCATGTTTACGGAGGACAGCGAATATGCGTAAAGTTGAGGCGATTATCAAGCCTTTCAAGCTTGACGAAGTAAAAGAAGCGCTGAATGAGGTCGGGATTCAAGGAATTACGGTCAGCGAAGTCAAAGGATTCGGTCGCCAGAAAGGGCACACGGAACTCTATCGCGGCGCTGAATATGTTGTTGATTTTATTCCGAAAATAAAAATGGAGATTATTGTTGCTGATGATCTGGTCAATCAGGTTGTCGATACCATTGCTGAAGCAGCAAAAACCGGTCGGATCGGTGACGGCAAGATCTTTGTGACGCCGATCGACGAAGTTGTACGTATTCGAACCGGAGAGCGCGGCGAAGACGCTCTCTGATGATTTTTGCTACTTTGCAGTAGCTTGCCACTGTTATCAGACCTATTAAAGGAGATATGACCTATGACCCCGAGTGATGTAGTTCAGTTTGCAGAAGAGAATGATGCCAAGTTTGTCGATTATAAATTCCTTGATTTCGTCGGTATCTGGCAGCATTTTACCACCCCGATCTGTGAGTTCAGCGATGAAATCTTTGAAGAAGGTATCGGTTTCGATGGTTCTTCGATCCGCGGCTGGCAGCCGATTCACAACTCGGATATGTTGATCATGCCCGATCCGACCACGGCCAAAATCGATCCTTTTGTTGAGATGACGACCCTGAGTCTGATCTGCAACATCATCGACCCGATTACTCGCGAAGGCTACTCCCGCGACCCGCGCTACATTGCGCAAAAAGCGGAATCCTACCTGAAATCGACCGGCATCGCTGATACCGCTTACTTTGGACCTGAGCCTGAGTGTTTCATCTTTGATGATGTTCGTTACAGCTCAACCACCAACGAGTCGTTCTACTCGGTCGATTCTGTCGAGGGTATCTGGAATACCGGTCGCGAAGAGTTCCCTAACTTGGGCTACAAGCCGCGCCATAAAGAAGGCTATTTCCCTTGCGCCCCGACCGACAGCATGGTCGACCTGCGCAATGAGATGATGGCGGTTCTGCAAGAAAACGGCCTGCACATTGAGTGCGGTCACCACGAAGTTGCGACCGGCGGCCAGTGTGAAATCGATATGCGTTTCGATAGCCTACTGGCGATGGGCGATCACCTGCAGTGGTTCAAGTACATCATCAAGAACGTCGCTTTCCGCAACGGTAAAACCGCCACTTTCATGCCGAAACCGGTTTTTAACGACAACGGTTCCGGCATGCACTGCCACCAGTCACTCTGGAAGGGCGGCAAGAATCTCTTCGCCGGTGACGGCTACGGCGGCCTGTCGAAGATGGCCATGTACTATATCGGCGGCATCATGAAGCACGCCAAGGCCCTTTGTGCTTTTACCAACCCGACCACCAACTCCTACAAACGACTGGTCCCCGGCTTTGAAGCTCCGGTCAACCTGGCCTACTCCAACCGTAACCGTTCCGCCTCGCTGCGGATTCCGGTCACCAACAACGAGAAAGCCAAGCGGATTGAATATCGTACTCCCGATGCCTCTGCCAACGGCTATCTGGCCTTCGCGGCACAGTTGATGGCCGGTCTCGACGGTATCGAGAACAAGATCGATCCGGGTCAGCCGCTGGATAAGGATATCTACGGTCTGTCTCCAGAAGAGCTCAAGGATATCCCCTGCGTTGCGACTTCTCTGGAAGACGCCCTGGCGAACCTGCAGAATGATCACGACTTTCTGCTCAAGGGCGATGTCTTCACCGAAGATGTCATCGAAATGTGGATCAGCTACAAGATGGACGCTGAAGTCGATCCGGTCCGGATGCGTCCTTGCCCGGAAGAGTTTGCCCTCTACTACGACTGCTAAGTCGCCTCTGTTTATACAGCAACAAAAAAGCCCTCGGTTTACGCCGGGGGCTTTTTGTTGCTTGCTGTTTTGAACTCAATTTTTCGACGCACTTCCAAGGATCAGTCATTCCTTCGCCAGCCAGTCGGGAAACCAGCCACAGCGAAAGTGCCGGCCAGTAGGTGATAATCAGCACCGTCAGCAGCAGGACAAGTGCATAGGTTCGGCGGGGACTGAAAGTCCCTTAAAATCAAAGACAAAGATCGTCATCCTCGCGAATGCGGGGATCCATGCCTCATAAAACCGAGAGTACCAGGTTGTAATCAGCATAAAAAAAGGGTCGCATCGAATAATGCGACCCTTCTGAAGTTTGTACAATCCCTTTTAATTCCTACTTTTCTTAACCGGCAGATCGTGGACATCTAAATGGCAGGTTAAGCATTTCGGGAACATTTCAAGCAGTTTCGTTGCATGAGATTCCGGTGGGGTATGACAGTCGGTGCATTCCGGAATCAAGCCATGCTTTGTGTGGCAAAGTGCGCAACTGACCTCGCCATGCTTGCTGCTGGTGCCACTCCACTTACTGTAAATATCATCGTGGCACGCATCGCAAGTCTGAACATCCACCGCTTCACTCAGGCCGATATCGAGCGGTTGGTGAACATCATGGCACTGCGTACAGGTTGACATTGCCTGGGCAGCAAAATGCGGCTCATGGCACTCGGCGCAAGAGGGGATGTAGCCATGCCGGTTGTGGTGGCAACTGCTGCATTGCTGTTGCGTGTGTTTGCTCGGCTTGGCTTGTAACTGCTCCGCCTGATCACTGTGGCAATCAGAGCAGATGCTCGCCAGCATGTGGGACATCGGCACCCGGCGCGGTGTATGCGGGTTGCTGTGACAGTTGAGGCATTCCACGTGTTTCTTGCCGTGCGGTGGACTGTGGCAGGTAGCGCATTTCGGCATAATGTCCGCGTAATTCTTTTTTAGCGGATTATATGCGTGAAAGACCTCGTGACATTCCCGACAATCAAAACGGTGTAAGCCGCCTGCTTCTTTCAGATTGCCGAAATGGCTTGGGTGGCACTGACCACACTGGGAGACTTGCAGCGGTTGTGGAACCGTCTCGTAAAGTGAGGTATCCAGCGCTGGCAAAGAGGTGCGCTGCTGGGCCGTGGCGGCAGACGCCGCCCCGGTAACCAGCAGCACTGTTGCTGCAAGAGCCAGCATGATGATTTTGATCAGCTTGTTTCGCTGAGTATGGCTGCTCATTTAGCTACCCCTGTTCCTTACTTGCCGCTGAAGTTATTCAGGTCGTGGGCAATATTATGGCAGCTGCCGCATTTCGGGAATTTGGCGTGAATCCCTTCTGCGTGCGGCAGGTCATGGCAATCGCTGCACTGCGGTACGGTCTTGTGCTTATTCTGGTGACACTCAACACAGGTTCTTTCATGGTGCTTGGTGTTGGTTGCCGTCAGCTGGCTGTAAGGCAGATCATGACAAGCAGCACAGAGGATATTCGGGGTGGAGTCGGCATATTCGAGAACCAGCGGCTGGTGGACTTCGTGACAGGTTGCACAGTCCGCTTGGGTCACGTTCTCGGAGTGTGGCTCGTGGCATTGCAGGCACTCAGGGATGACGCCATGGGTGTCAGCGTGGCAGAAGTTACAGGCAAAGGTTGCATGTGCGCTCGGGTTGGCCAGCATCTGCTCATTCTGATCGGTATGGCAGGTCAGGCACTCCGCTTTGAGCTCTCCATTTAGAACCACACGCAGCGGTTGGTGCGGGTTGTGACAGCGCAGACAGTTTTCCAGCTCATAGTGGCTTGAATCTTCGTGACACATGCTGCACTGAGGGATATTATTCGGGCTGACCGGCCGGTGGCCGGTGTGACACTCCTGGCAGTCAATCTGCTCTTTGTGCGCGCTGCCGGCTTCTTCAATTTCGCGTGGTTGTTGTTCGTGACACTTGGCGCAGTCATCGACGGACAACATCGGTTGGGCCAGAGCGGTACCGGCGGTAAAGAGCAGGCCGCAGAGGACCATGCCCAGCAGGGCGGTCAGAAAGGGTACAGATAGCTTTTGCATTTTGCCTCCTGAATCAGTTGATTGTGCCACGTTGCGCCCGACAACAGTCAGGCAGATCCGCATGGCAATGAGAGTAAATGACAAATTTTGGAATTTACAGACAATAGGATTTCAAGTCGGTTCATCACATAGTTAAAGGCAGTTTATAGCAAGGGCGTACGCTGAATTCAAGTTCTTTCTAGTGCTTTATAACATATCGTTTATGTGGTTGTTTTATGACCGAAACGGATAGGAAATCGACTGACCTGATATTGGACTGGATTGTACACAGTATGCAGGAGATGGTCGCTGCGATGGAATGATGAACGGCGGTTCCGGTTAACCCGGTACCGCCGTTCTTACTTATGCCGCAGCTTCGTTGATGATGTGAACATCGCGCTGCGGGAAGGGGATTGAAATCCCTTCGGCATCAAACCGCAGCTTGATCTGCTCCTGAAGGGCAAACAGAGTCGGCCAGTAGTCGCCGGTTTTCACCCAGGGACGAACCGCAAAATTAACACTGCTGTCCGCCAGTTCGAGTAAACCGATCGTCGGTTCCGGTTCCGGCAGAACGGCTTCCTGCTTGCCGAGAACGTCCTCCAGAATCGCCCGGACTTTTTTCAGGTCATCATCGTAACCGACCCCGATCACCAGATCGATCCGCCGGGTTTCTTTTGCGGAATAGTTGGTTATTGTGCCGGAAATGACTTGCCCGTTCGGCACAATAATCTCCTTGTTATCCCCCGACTTCAGTTGTGTGCTGAAAATCTGGATTTCCTCAACAACTCCGGAGGTTCCACCGGCTTCAATGAAATCGCCGACCTTGAACGGGCGAAACAGCATCAGAATGATTCCGGCGGCAAAATTGCTGAGGGTGCCTTGCAGAGATAACCCGATAGCCAGGCCGGCAGCGGCAATGATGGCGGCAAATGACGTGGTTTCGACGCCAAGTTTTTCCAGTGCCGCCAGAATCACGAAAGCCATCAATGCGATGTAGGTGAGACTTTTGCAGAATTTCACCAAGGTCTCATCAACTTTGCTTTTGGTCATCATCTTGGCAATCAGGCCTGAGACAACACGCGCTACAATCCGCCCAACAATAAAAACAGCGATTGCCCAAATCAGGGGCAGGGCATAATTTTCGATCAGGGTTGCAATTTTGTCGGGGGATAGATTTTCCATAGCACTTCCTCCATTTCAGTGGTGTTTATCTGGTGATAAAAAAACCCCTGAAACCTTAGGTTTCAGGAGCCAATGATAGCAGGAAAATCTATGTTTTCCATGAGATGAAGAGTTTTAATTATAGAGCGTGATCGGCAACATAGTTTCTGATCAGTTCAGTTTCGGCAGCAATGCGCTCAACCCGCTTGGGTAGTTCCGCAATCCCCTGAAATGCAGGGGGTAGAATGGGATCCTGACCGATCGCCTTGTTGACGGCCTCGCCGAATTTCGCCGGATGTGCGGTTGCCAGGCAAACCAGCGGACAGCCGCCGCTGGTGATTTGGCGACCCGCGGCAACTCCGACCGCCGTATGCGGGTCGAGGATGTAGCCGGTTTGAGTAAAGAAGTTTCTGATGGTTGCAAGGGTTGTATCGTCGTTTACCGTAGCTGCGGCAAAGGTTTTCTGTACCTCTCTGCGCTGCTCTTTATTCATCAGCAACTTGCCTGTTTGTTTAAATTCTTCCATCGCAGAGCAAAGTTTCCCGCTGTCCCTGTCGAAAAGAAAGTAAAGATAACGTTCCAGATTACTTGCAACCTGAATGTCCATGGACGGGGAGAACGATTGGTGGACTTCGGCAGTCGAGTAGTCCCCATCCAGCACAAAACGACTGAGGATATTGTTCGAATTGGTCGCAAGAATCAATCGCTTGATCGGCACACCCATTTCGCGGGCGATGAACCCGGCAAAAATATCGCCGAAATTCCCGGTCGGGACCGAAAACTCGATCTCGCTGCAACCGGTCTGTTTCTGGACCTGGATCCAAGCGTAGAAATAGTAGACCACCTGTGCCAGCACCCGCGCCCAGTTGATTGAGTTGACCGCTCCCAGGGCGTAGCGTTGTTTGAATTCTAGATCACCGAAAATTTCCTTAACAATCGATTGAGCGTCATCAAAGGTGCCGTCTACCGCAAGATTGAAGACATTTTTATCAGTAACGGTAGTCATCTGCAGTTCCTGGATCGGTGAAACCCGACCCTCTGGATGCATGATGAAGATGTTGATATTTCTTTTGCCGCGCACACCGTAGATTGCAGCACTGCCCGTATCTCCGCTGGTGGCACCGATGATGTTCATCCTTTCCCCGTTTTGCTCCAGCAGGTATTCAAACAGGTTGCCGAGAAACTGCAGGGCAATATCTTTGAAGGCCAGCGTCGGCCCGTGGAAAAGTTCGAGGATATACAGATCGCCCTGTTGCACCAGCGGAGTGACCTCCGGGTGATCAAAACCAGCGTAGGAGCGATCGATTAAATCTTTCAGGTCTACTGCCGGGATGTCGGTAGCGAACCGGGAAATGATTTGGAAGGCAACCTCCGCGTAGGGCAGGTCGGCAAGTTCTGCAAGCTCTGCCGGTGACAGCCGGGGGATCTGTTCGGGCAGCAACAGCCCGCCGTCATTTGCCAACCCCATCATTACCGTTTCTTTGAAGCTCAAGCCCTGCACCTGGCCGCGGGTACTGCAGTATCTCATGGAAACTCCTTGCATTGATTGCTGGTTACGAACGCGGCATCTTATCAGGATGGTTGAACGATTGGAAGCTGATGGATAGAGAAAAAAAGGGAGTACCCGGCGTGGATACTCCCTTTTCAGTCACTGCAGATGTTGCTCAAAAGCCTGGGACAGTCACCGATGACCCTGGGATCAGTCCCGGTTTTGCTGATTACTTGTCGTCTGCTGCATCCTGGGCATCAACCACGGCCACCGCTGCCATATTGATGATATCGGAGACATCGTCGCCCCGCTGCAGAACATGAACCGGTTTCTTCATCCCCATCAGGATCGGCCCGACAGCTTCCGCTTCGCCGAGCTTGTTGAGCAGCTTGTAACTGACGTTGCCGGAGTTGAGGTCGGGGAAGATGAAGATGTTGGCATCGCCCTTGAGTTGAGAAAAGGGGTATTGTGCTGCGGACAACTCTGGATCGAGGGCGACATTGGCCTGAATTTCACCATCGACAACCAGATCAGGAGCCTGCTGCTTGACCAGCGCAGTCGCTTTTTTCACCTTCTGGCAGAGTGGGTGATCAGAACTGCCGAAGTTGGAGAAGGAGAGCATTGCCACTTTCGGCTCTACGTCGAACTGTTTGGCCTTTTCGGCGGTCAGGATGGCGGTCTCGGCCATCTCTTCGGCGGTCGGATCCATGTTGACTGTGGTGTCGGCAAAGAAAACTGTCTTTTTCTTGGTGACCATCATGTAGAGGCCATGAACCTTGGAAAGGCCGTCTTTTTTGCCGATTACTTCGAGTGCCGGGCGGATGGTTTCCGGGTAGTGGTGATTGATGCCGGCCAGAACTACATCGGCATCCCCCATTTCAACCATCATCGAGGCAAAATAGTGACGGTTGTTCTTGATCTTGCCCTTGGCTTCAGCGCGGGTGACCCCTTTGCGCTGCCGCTTTCTGAACAGCTCGTCGATATATTCGCCACGCTTTTCATGGGTGTCCGGATCGATGATCTCCACACCGTTCAGGTCGAGTTTAAACTCTGCGATTTTTTCACGGATTTCCTGCTCGTTACCTAACAGGATCGGTTTGGCGATATCCTCATCGATAAGAATTTGCGCCGCGCGCAGGATTTTTTCCTCGTCACCCTCCGGGAAGACCAGACGCTTCGGATCCGCTTTGGCTTTATTGATCATGGTGCGCATGATCTCTTTGGAGCGGCCCTGCATCGCTTCCAGACGTTCGATGTACTTGTCCATGTCGGTGATCGGACGACGGGCAACTCCGGAATCCATGGCTGCCTGGGCCACCGCCGGTGCGACATGCAACAGCACCCGGGGATCGAAGGGTTTCGGGATGACATATTCGCGGCCGAATTTGATGTCTTCGCCAGCGTAAGCCCGGCGAACCGAATCGGGAACATCTTCTTTAGTCAGAGCCGCAAGGGCACGAACGGCAGCCAGTTTCATCTCATCATTGATCGCGCTGGCATGAACATCGAGAGCGCCGCGGAACAGGAATGGGAAGCAGAGGACGTTGTTGACCTGATTGTTATAGTCCGAACGGCCGGTGCCGATGATGACGTCACCGCGTACAGACTTGGCCTCGGGCGGGGTGATCTCCGGATCCGGGTTGGCCATGGCAAAAACGATCGGGTCTTTGGCCATCGATTTGAGCATGTCGGTGGTCAGTGCACCTTTGGCGGAAACCCCGAAAAAGATATCTGCATCGACCATGGCATCGTCCAGCGTCCGCGCCTCGGTTTCGGCAGCCAGGCGCTCTTTGTACTCGTTCATCCCGGCGGTACGGCCCTTGTAAATGACGCCCTTGGTGTCACAGAGGATGACGTTGTTCTTGTCGATTCCCATGGTGATCGCCAGGTTCGCACAGGCGATCCCGGCCGCACCGGCACCATTGACGACAATTTTTGCTTTTGTAACATCTTTGTCGACAATTTCCAGCGCATTCAACATACCGGCCGCCGAAATGATCGCCGTGCCGTGCTGATCATCGTGAAAGACCGGAATGTTCATGATCTTCTGCAACTCTTCTTCGATGTAGAAACACTCAGGGCCCTTGATATCCTCAAGGTTGATGCCGCCGAAAGTCGGCTCCAGCAGCTTGACCGTACGGATCAGTTCATCCGAATCCTTGGTGTTCAATTCGATGTCAAAAACGTCAACATCGGCGAAACTCTTAAACAGGACGCCTTTTCCCTCCATTACCGGCTTGCCGGCCAAGGCGCCGATATCGCCGAGCCCCAGAACCGCAGTACCGTTGGAAACAACCGCCACCAGGTTGCCTTTTGCGGTATATTCATAGGCCATCGCCGGATCTTTTTCGATTTCGAGGCAGGGTTCCGCCACCCCCGGGCTGTAAGCGAGGGACAGATCGCGGCTGGTGGCGCAAGGTTTGGTAGTGATGACTTCGATTTTGCCTTTTCGTCCTTTACTGTGATAATCAAGGGCTTCTTGACGTATTGACATAAGCTGTGTGTCCTCCTGTAGAGAGATATTGTTCCGAAAATCAGGAAGTTAGATATGAAGCTTGAGGGAAATCCTCCTCGTGCAGCGCTAATCTGCTACACAGATTTAAATATATTTAAACTAAAAAAATATAGTGTCGCTAAAAAAAAGTCAACAAAATGTTGTATACACAGTGAATATAGCTGTTTTTGCTGATGTCGCAATGCTGATGCCAAATATTTATTAATACGTTTATCCTCATTTAAAACAGGACGTTAATTATGTATCGTGCGCTATTTGATAAAAAATGATGTCTGATTTCAGCTAAAATAGGTCCTTTGTGGCTAAAAATAGCCATAATCTTGGGCAGCGCGGAAGGTTTCACCAAGACCGAAGAGAGGGTAAAAAATATTGGAGTTTTTATGAAGATAGCTGTTTTGTCTGATACGCACCTGACGAATATAGAGTCTTGCAAAAAACTGGCGAAAAAGTTGTTGTCAGGGCCTTTTACTGGGGTGGAAGCTGTTTTGCATGCTGTAGATATTGTTACTCCTGAGTTAGAGCGCTGCTTCGCTCCACTACCCTGGTATTCTGTTCGTGGCAATATGGACCATACTCTTCTTGATGCGCCGATCAGTAGAGTTGTAGAGCTTGAACAAAAACGGATCGGCTTGATTCACGGTTGGGGAGGGCATAATAGCCTTGAACAGCGGGTGCTTGCCGCTTTTGCTGATCAGGAGTTGGATGCACTGATTTATGGACATACTCATCAACCGGTGTGTCATCGGGTTGCTTCGCTACTGGTGATGAATCCGGGCAGTGCCACGGACCGACGCAGGGCACCCCATTGCACCGTCGGCCTGCTGACTCTGGATGAGGCCGTTTGCGGAGAGATTATTGTGGTTGACTAACAAATCTCCCTTGGAGACTTTTCATCTTTATGCTATCTTTTTTAGAGTTTTCTGATTAACTGGGAATCGATTGAAATGATTGATATTTTTAAAAATGGTGGTCCTCTGATGTACCCGATACTTTTTTGTTCGGTGATTGGTTGGGCCATTTTTCTCGAGCGGTTGCGGGCGTTTATGATGATTCGCCGAAGTATGCCGCTGCTGCTCTCTGCGGTTGAACAAAAACTCGGCGAAAATCAGCTTGGCGAGGCGGTATTGATCTGCCAGAGCTCAAAAGCCCCTCTGGCTAAAATATTATTGACTGTTTTGCGCCAGCAGGACACGCGTCGAAGTCACATGAAAGAGGTTGCCGACGAGGTCGGCGGTCGGGAAATTATCTCCCTGCAACGATATCTAGGTTTGCTTGGAACCATCGCCAATATTGCTCCGCTGCTGGGGCTTTTGGGGACGGTGCTCGGTATGATTGACGCGTTTAATGCTATGGCTGTCGCTGGTGTCGGTACCCCGGCAACCCTGGGCGGCGGTATTTCACAGGCTCTTATCACTACCGCTGCAGGCTTGTCGGTGGCGGTACCGATGATTCTGCTGCATCGCTATCTTTGCAGCCGGGCTGAGCGTTTGTCTTTGGATATGGAAGAATATACCTTGCGGGTTGTCGACCTGTTTGGAGATGTCGACTGATGGGGTTCCGTCGTCGAAATCTGGAACCGCCGCGGGTCGATCTGACCCCGATGATTGATGTTGTTTTTTTGTTACTGATCTTTTTTATGATTTCGACCACTTTCAGCGAGCGAACGGGTCTGCAAATCGATCTGCCTGCGTCTTCTGCCCTGGCTGTTGTACCGGAGGAAAAAGAGGTACTGATTTATCTCGGAAAAAATGGCGAAATCTATTTTCAGAAACAGCCGATATCCCTCGCCGGGCTGACACGTCAATTGAACTCTTACGGCTTCGCGGCAAAAAAAATGACCTTTTTATTGATGGCTGACAAAAATGCCTTGCACGGCAAAGTCATTCAGTTGATGGATGCAGCAAAAATGTCCGGTTTTGGCACGCTTGCCATGGCTACGGATACGGAACCTGTTGAATAACACGACTCTCTGGAGCATCTGAACTCATGGCAAAAACTCTGGCAATTCTGACTGGTGGTGGCGACTGTCCTGGCTTGAATGCGGTTATTCGCGGCGTTGTTCGTTCGGCAATCGGCCGTCATGGCTGGCGTGTGATCGGCATTGAAGATGGGTTTGAAGGTTTGGTCGGAACCTTGCGCTGGCGGGAACTGACTCTCGATTCAGTGCGCGGTATTTTACAACGTGGTGGCACGATCCTCGGCACCAGTAACCGTGGTAATCCATTCAGTTTTCCGGTTGAGGTAGCGGGTAAAATCGAGCAACATGATATCTCCGATTCAGTTATTCAGTCCTTCAAATCCCTTGGCGCGGATGTTTTGATCGCGGTGGGTGGCGACGGCACGCTGAAAATTGCGCAGGGGTTATTTGAAAAAGGGTTGTCGGTTGTCGGTGTTCCTAAGACCATCGACAACGATTTGCGAGCAACCGATATCACTTTCGGTTACCGTACTGCCGTATCGATTGTCACCGAGGCCTTGGATCGGTTGCATTCAACTGCAGAAAGTCATCATCGTGCCATGATTGTCGAGGTGATGGGGCGTGATGCCGGTTGGATTGCCCTGGAATCAGGAATCGCCGGATCGGCAGATGTTATCCTGATACCCGAAATCCCTTATTCGGCAGAGCGTTTATGTCAGGCGATCGACAAGCGCCGTCAAAATGGCAGCCGCTTTTCTATCGTTGTTGTCGCCGAGGGGGCTTTTTCTGCCGAAGGTGATAAGGTGCTGAAAGCTTCGGCTGATAACAACCTGGGTGTTGAGCGCCTGGGTGGAATTGGCCACAAAGTTGCCCAGCAGATTAGTGATTCGCTCAGCATGGAAACCAGAGTCGTAATCCTTGGACATTTACAGCGTGGTGGAACGCCGACGCCCTATGATCGGATTCTGGCCTCGCGCTTCGGTGTCAAAGCGGTTGAGTTGATTGCCCGGGGCGAGTATGGGCGGATGGTTGCCTTGAAGGGCAGACGGGTCGGGGATGTAGAAATCGCTACGGCGGTCTCGCAATTGAATCTGGTTGATCCGGATGGCGAGCTGGTTCGCACAGCTGAAGATCTCGGGATCATGGTCGGTCGCTGACTTTTGCTCAATCGGGCAGTGCTTCGAGATTGACAATGAACAAACAGAGGACTTGATGACGAATATTTTCTCGCTGGTATTGGAAGACAAGAATAAACGTAAAGAGAAAGCTGATCGCAGTGTTCTCTATGCATCCGCCGGTTTTATGCTGGGCATCGCTGCGCCGATCGGTTGGTTGTTCGTGCGGATGATGTTTTTTTATGAATCCGGAGCTTCGTTCTGGAATCAAAGTATCGGGCATTTTCTACAAGATTCAGAACATATCGCTCTGGTGACCTATATGGGCGCTGGTACGGCCATAGTTCTGGGGACCTTTGGTTTTTTTATCGGCCGAGCCGCCGAGCAGATCCACAGCAGGGCTGAACGACTCAATGAGTTGAATCAGACCGTCGCCAAGCAAAGAGAGCTGTCCGAAAATAAATACCGCGATCTGAATAACCGCATCACCAACTTTCATTCGATCAGCGCCCGGCTGCAGAAAACCTCCGATTTGAAAGAGCTGATCTCCCTGATCGGGCATGGTTTGCGTGATGTCATGGACTTTGATCGGGTTAATATTCTTGCTGTTGATCATGAGCATAAACTGCTCCGCATGTCCGTCAGCCTCGGTTGCGGTGATTCTACAGGCGCTTCTGTTTCGATGCCGCTCGATCCACGCGCCGGAGTGATTTATAAATCGGTGATTGAGAAGCGTGATTATCTGGTCGATGACATCAGGCTGATGCCTGCCGATTTCAAGCTGCAACCACCTTGTGACAAATTATCTGCGCTGCGCTCCCGGAATTTCCTGGTCTGTCCGGTTATTGTCAACGGATTAACTGAAATGGTTCTTGCCGTGGATAACAAAACCAGTGGCCGCAGCATGGAAAACGACGATGCAGAGACGATCAAACTGTTTGCGGCGCAGCTGTCCGGCAGCATCACCCGGATCCGCCTCTTCAATGCAGTTGAAACCATGGCCCAGGAGCTGGAGCTTACCTTTACGCAGATCATGCAGTACCGGCAGGACTATCAGGTGCTGTTGAAAACCCTGAAAAGGGCGACTGGTTCCACCGTCAGACTGGTCAGTGATATTGTCAATTCTACCGACGTGGTTCGTGATGCTGTCAGTTCAACCCAGTCGGCATCAACGGAGATTTCGGCATCGATCGATCAGGTCGGCAGCAGCATCCAGCAGCTTTCCGAATTCATGGATAAATCGATCTCTGCCATGACACAGATCGCTGCCACCATTAAAGAGGTTGACGATAACAGTGTAAGTTCGCATCAAATGTCTGAGCAAGTAAAGAAGAAGGCAGAGGATGGCGTCGTCTCAGTTCAGGAAACGTTGACCGGTCTGGATGGTATCACCAGCGGAGTCACGGACGCAGCGCGGACCATTGATCTGCTTTCTCAAAAAGGTGCAGAGGTGAGTACTATCACAACGGTGATCACCGAAATCGCACAAAAAACTAATCTATTGGCTCTGAATGCGGCAATCATTGCAGCGCAGGCCGGTGATCAGGGGCGTTCTTTTGCGGTTGTTGCTGAAGAAATCCGTGGCCTGTCTCAGAAAACTGCACATTCGTCGGCAGCGATTGCCCTGCTGATCCGTGACATGCAGCTGAAGACTTCTGAGGTGGTCAAGCAGGTTCACAATGCGCAGGGACTGGTCAATCAGGGGGTCACCCTTGGGCAGAACACCGAGGGTGCCCTTGGGCAGATCCTTACCAGTGCCACCTCGGCGATGGATATGGCGCGCAGCATCCGTCATGCCACGCGGGAAGTTTCCCGGTCTGCCGAGTTTGTCACCCAGTCGATTGAGGAGTTGGGGGAGATGACCGACCAGGTTTCGACCGCTTCTCGTGAGCAGTCTCAGGGAACACACGGGATTGTCCGTTCGATCGAAGACGTTCGGGATATGGCGGATGAGGTGGCAAATATTGCGATACAGCAGCGGCAGGACAGTAGGGATATTGAGTCAGCCGTCGAATCGGTTGCCGCAATGGCCAATCAGATTTTTGATGAGATGGAGATCCGCAGTCAGCAGAGTCGAGTTGTTATTGAACAGCTCAAACAGTTCAAGGAAATGGCTTGAGTCACTGTTTGTTAGGACTGAGAGATTCGCGTTTTCGTCAGCAAGCAGTATTCAGACCCAGGACAGTCTTTCGCTTCACAGGGTTCAACGTGGATAATAATATCTGCACCCTGGATCTCTTTCTTGATCCGCTTCTCCAGCCCATCCGCCAGTTTATGTGCTTCTCCCACCGACATTTCCTTGCAGACCTCCAGATGGAAATCCATGATTTTCAATGATCCGGCGCGGCGGGTCCGCAGCCCGTGGTAGCCAGCCAGCGGCCCCTCGTGTGAGCGGATCAGCTGGTGAATCTGTTGCTGAATTTCGTCCGGCAACTGGTGGTCAAGAATATCGGTCATGCTGCGTTTGATCAGTTGCAGTGCTTCGTGCAGAATGTAGGATGCAACCAGGATTGAGAGTGCCGAATCGAGCCAGTAAACATGCAGCCAACGAATCAGCAACAAACCGACCATCAGGCCGAGGTTGCTGTAGATATCCATGCGAAAGTGCAGGGAATCTGCTTCCAGCGCAGAGGAGTCGGTCTGCTTGGCTGTTTTGCTCAGGTAGCGGGCGATAAACCAGGAAATGACCGCACTGAATGCAAGGATACCGATCCCCTGCTCCAGCCCTGCAATCTGGCGCCCATCGGTCAGTCGGGTGGTTGCCTCATAGATGACCCAACCACCCGAGCCGGTGATCACCAGGGCTTGAAAGAGCGTCGCCAGGGTCTCGAATTTTCCATGGCCGAAGGGGTGGCATCGGTCCGGGGGCTGCTCGGCGTGGCGGATCGCCATGAAATTTACCCCGGACATCAAAATATCGAGCAAGGAATCGATGGCCGACGCCATCACCGCCATCGAGCCGCTGGAGACCGCAATGATCAGCTTTGCGATGGCTAATCCAAGGGCCGCGCCGATGGAAACGCTTGCTGCTCTGATCTTCGGATTTTCCGCTAGCATCGGTGTGGCACCTTTACTTCAGCGGGCATTCTTGTTCCCAGGCAATATAGCCATCGCCGGAGATATCGAGAAAAACTTCGATCCGCTGTTGATAATAATCAATTTGTCGGCAGGCCGCAGCAATCTGTTCGGCAGATTCCGGGTTGACCAACTTTAGTTTTGCGCAATAGTGATAAAAATTTGCGGTGCCATCGAGCATCACCCGCAATTCTTCGATGTTCGGTTCAAGGTTGTTGATGATGTACCAGTTGCCGGCAAACTTTTTCAGGTACTGCTCCGAGCTGGCAAAGATATTGGCGCGTTGGTGGTCGATCATGAAATCGAGCAGAAAATAATCTGCGCCGGCAGCCTGTTCCCCCGCCTCTAATGGCTCAAGCTGCAGCACCGCCACCAGGTGCTGGTGAAACTCTTTGAGCAGTTGTTTGCAGAGTCGGTTTATCCGGAGTTCATCCTCAAGCGTGCCGGTGTCGTAATTCTCACGCAGCAGATATGCAGCGGTTTCGGCAGGTTTCTTATCCTCAGTCATGGCCAATCCTCGGTAATGATCAGATGAAATATTGCGCAGTTATTAACATTGTGATTCCGGCTGGTCAAGCGGCGCTTTGCGCGCAACCGATCTATTTACTTCCAAACAGGGCTTTGCTAGGATAACCCGCTTTGTAAACAGTGTAATCCATTCATTCTCCCACTCGAAGAATTTCAAGGTTTGAAATGTCGTCAACAACCCCGCTGATGCGCCAATATCTGGAAATCAAAGCAGACTATCAGGATGCCGTGCTTTTTTTTCGGCTCGGTGATTTTTACGAAATGTTCATGGAGGATGCAGTGCTCGCCTCGCGGGTGCTCGGCATCACGCTGACGTCACGGAACAAAAGTGATGATGATTCGATCCCGCTCTGCGGTATCCCCTACCACAGCAGCCAGGGCTACATCGCCAAGATGATCGCTGCCGGACATAAGGTTGCGATCTGTGAACAGGTCGAGGATCCGAAAACCGCCAAGGGGATTGTCAAGCGTGAGGTTGTCCGGGTGGTAACGCCGGGGCTGGTGACCGACACCGAGACCCTGGAGCCGAAAGAGAACAACTATCTGCTGGCGATTGCCGGGGACGCTGACAGCTTCGGGATTGCCCACGTTGATATTACCACCGGCGAGTTCCGCGTGACCCAAGTGAAAACCCGGGCGGAGGTCGAAAGCGAACTCGGCTCGTTGCGTCCGCGTGAGGTTCTGTTTGCGGACAATGAGGTTGGCCGACGTCTTTTGGAGTCGTTGCAGCCTGTCCTTGACGGGGTGATGTGCAATCTGCTGCCGGACTGGGTGTATGAAACCGATTACGCCGCTGAGCAGCTCTGCACCTTCTTCGGTGTTTCCGGCCTGCAATCGTTCGGCTGTCAGGAGCTGATCGGCGCACAGCAGTCGGCCGCAGCGGTTCTCTACTATCTGCAGCAAACACAAAAGGATGAGCTGCGTCATATCCGGCCGCTGCAGACCTATCATACCCGCCATTTCATGGTGCTGGATGAGGCGACTCGCCGTAACCTTGAGCTGACCGCCACCATCCAGGATGGGAAGAAACGCGGTTCACTGCTCGGGATTCTTGACCGAACGGTGACGGCGATGGGCGGGCGGACGCTGCGTCACTGGATTCACTACCCGCTGATCGAACTGCAGCAGATCCTGCAACGTCAGAATGCCGTCGCCGAGCTGGTGGATGAAAGCCTGATCCGCATCGAACTGCGTGAGGCGCTGGACGGCGTCTACGATCTGGAGCGGCTCAATAGCAAAATCGCCATGGCCAGCGCCAATGCCAAGGACCTGACCGCGTTGCGGCTGTCGCTGGAAAAGCTGCCGCAGATCGATGACCTGCTTGCTCCGTTCTACTGCCCCTATCTGCAACAGTTGCGCGAGCAGCTTGATATGCTCCCCGAGCTGGTGGAACTGCTCGCCACGGCGATTGTCGACGATCCGCCCTTTGTGCTGCGTGACGGCGGTATCATCCGCGATGGCTACAATGCCGAGCTTGACGAACTGCGAACCATCAGCCGCGAAGGGAAGGGCTGGATCGCCAGGCTGGAACAGGAAGAACGTGAACGAACCGATATCCCGACCCTCAAGGTGAAATACAACCGGGTGTTCGGTTATTTTATCGAAATCACCAACCGCAACCTCGATCGTATTCCGGAAGATTATCAACGCAAGCAGACCCTGAGCAATGCCGAGCGTTTCATCACGCCGAAACTCAAGGAATACGAAGCCAAGGTACTCGGCGCCGAGGAGCAGCTGGTCGAGCTTGAGTACAATCTGTTTCAGCAGTTGCGCCTGCAGACCGCGGCCGAAGGGCGACGGATTCAGCAGAGCGCAAATGCGCTGGCCGCCCTGGATGCCTTGCTGGCGTTGGCCGATCTGGCCCACGACCGCAACTATATCCGCCCCACGGTCGATGATTCGGGAGTTCTCAATATCGAAGCCGGACGCCATCCGGTGGTGGAGGGGATGCCGCTGAAAGAGGCCTTTGTGCCGAACGATGTTGTGCTGGACAATGAAAAAAACCAGTTGTTGATCATCACCGGACCGAACATGGCCGGCAAATCGACCTTTATGCGCCAGGTGGCGTTGATCACCTTGATGGCGCAGGTCGGTAGCTTCGTCCCGGCTGAAAGTGCCAGAATCGGGGTGGTTGACCGCATCTTTACTCGGGTCGGTGCAAGTGATAATCTGGCAAAAGGTGAGTCGACATTCATGGTGGAGATGAACGAAACGGCAAACATCTTACGCCATGCTACCAGTCGAAGTCTGGTGATTCTGGATGAAATCGGCCGGGGAACCTCGACCTTTGACGGCGTCAGTATCGCCTGGGCGGTTGCCGAGCACCTGCATGACAACGCTGAAGTTGCCGCTAAAACCCTGTTTGCTACGCATTATCACGAACTGACCGACCTGGCCCTGACCCGCGACCGGGTGAAGAATTATAATATTTCCGTCAAGGAATGGAACGATCAGATCATCTTCCTGCGCAAGATTGTCAGCGGTGGTGCCAGCCGCTCCTATGGGATTCAGGTCGGTCGATTGGCCGGTTTGCCGGAATCGGTGATCAAGCGGGCGAAAGAGATTTTGCACAATCTGGAAGCGGGTGAATTTGTTCAGTCAGGCGAGCCGCGGTTAGGCGCAAGTCGCGGCAAACCGAAGAAACAACGCTCCTCGCAGATGTCATTATTTCAGTCCGACCCCAATGAGGCTATCCGGGAAAGGCTGGAATCGATCGATTTGAGCTGCATGACGCCGCTCGAAGCAATGAATGCCCTGAACGACTTGAAGAAGATGCTCTGATAGATGAAGTGGTTATCCCGTTTCCTTTTATTGCTCTGTTTTATCCTGCTGCTTGCTGTGCCGCCCACTGTGGCTGCGAGTGAGACCTATTCGGCGATCCGCAGTGATTATCAACGCCTGATCCGCTCGTCCCAGCTGCAACGTCAGCGAGACAATTGGGACCATCTGATCAAACGTTTTACCCGTTACATTGAGCAGAATCCCGGCCATCAAGAGGTTGAAAGAGCTTTTTTTCTGCGGGCGAAAACCTGGGATGGTTTGTCTCGCGCCGCCTGGAGTAAAAAAGATGCGCGGCAGGCGATTAAACTCTACCTGGCGCTGGTTAAACGCTTTCCCGAGAGCAATCTCGCTGATGACGCACTGTTCCTCGCCGGACAGCTGGCGGAAAAACGCTTGACAGATAAAACCGCTGCTTACGCCTACTATCGGCAGCTGGTTGAGCAGTTTCCACGCTCGGACATGTTTGCCGACGCCGAGGTGCGGTTGGCGGACTTACCGAAACCTGAAAACATTAAACGGCTGACGGCAGCGATAAAAAGACAGTCGATCATCAGCACAGCACCACAACTGGAAAATATCCGCTATTGGAGCGGACCTGAATATACCCGCGTGGTCCTTGACCTGAATACCCCGGTTGTTGCCGAGCCGCATCTGCTCAAAGGTAAAAAGCCACGGCTCTATTTCGACCTGCTGTACACCGAGGTCGGCCCCAAGGTGCAGCCGGAAGTTAAGATCTACAATGGCTTGGTGCAGCGGGTGCGCACCAGTCAGTTTGACCGGCAGAAAACCCGCGTCGTCATCGATCTTGACCGGGCCGGCGAATACAAGCTGGTAACCCTGGACAATCCCTTTCGGATCGTGGTTGATCTCCTGCTGACTGCTGGAGCACAGGGCAAAAATCCGGTTATCCGGGCTGAACAGCGCGGATCAGATGACTCCATCGCCTCGATTCTTGGCAACGTTTCGACGTCACAACCGACCCTGCATGTCCCGCAACAAAGTAAGGATGAAGGCCTGCACCTGGTTGTCGTTGACGCCGGACATGGCGGAAGAGATCCGGGCGCCGTCGGACCCCACAAAATCCTGGAGAAAAATGTCACCCTTGAGTTGGCGCAACGGTTGGCGCAACGACTGCGCAAAGACCTTGGCGTCAAAGTTCTGCTGACCCGTTCAACCGACAAGTTCATTGAACTGCGTGATCGCACCGCTTATGCCAATCGGGTCGGCGCCGACCTGTTCATTTCACTGCACGCCAATGCCAACCGAAACCATAAGGCCTATGGGCTGGAGACTTACTTTCTCAATCTCTCGAAACACAACCAGGCTGCTGAAGTCGCCGCGCGTGAAAACGGCACGACCTTGCAGGATGTCGGCAACCTGGAAGCGATTCTGTTCGACTTGATGGCGAACGCCAAAATCAATGAATCAAGCCGGCTGGCGGCAAAGGTGCAGCAGGCAATGGTCGCCGGCTTGCGACCTCATTACAGTAAAATCAAGGACTTGGGAGTGCGTCAGGGGCCATTCCATGTCCTGCTCGGGGCAACGATGCCTTCTGTTTTAGTGGAAGCAGCCTTTATCAGCAATCAAAGAGAAGAGAAACGTTTGAACAGCCGTGCTTATCAGGAACGGGTTGCTGCGGCAATAGTTCAGGGGGTCAGAAACTATGCGGCAACGATCAACCAGGTGGCACGCAGATGACAATGGCAACAATGAGTGACTCGCACAGCAAATTCAATGCTGAACTGATCGACACAACGCAGGGATACGAGGCACGTCGGCAACTGTTACTTGATGCGGCACGGTCATTCCTTGATGATCAACTGCAACGGCTCAAGCAGTTGACGCAAGAAGGCGCATCGGGTACCGCTGTTGTGCTGGAGTTGACAGCCTGTTTCGATCAACTGGTTGATATTCTCTTTCAGGCGGTCTCCGCCGATCTCAACTCGAAAGAGGTTGCCGCTACCGCAATTTTTGCGCTAGGTGGCTATGGTCGCAATGAAATGAATCCCAAATCCGACCTGGATCTGATGTTCTATTACGAGTCGGACGGCGAGTCTGCTGCGCAGACAATCTCCGATCGGCTGCTTTATATCCTCTGGGATTTAAGTCTGGATGTCGGCTACAGCGTGCGCTCCAACAAGGATTGCCTGGAGCAGGCCAATCTGGATACGACGGTCCGCACCGCCCTGCTTGATGCCCGATTTCTCTGCGGCAATCCCGATTTGGTCGCCAATTTCAACAGCAAAGTCGGCAAAGCCGTTCTGAACAACAACAGCAATAATTTCATCAAGAGCAAGCTGGTTGAAACCCAGGAGCGTCAGGCTAAATATGGCTCTTCGGTCTACCTGCTGGAACCGAACCTGAAAGAGGGGGAGGGGGGACTGCGCGATCTGCAATCCGCCATCTGGATCGCTCGGGTGAAGTTCAAATCGGCAAGTTTGCAGGAATTGGTGATCAAGGGGGTTCTTAACGAACAGCAGGCGGATGAATTTCGTGCGGCCTATGAATATCTCTGGTCTGTCCGCAACCATCTGCATTTTTTCGGCCAGCGCAAAAGTGATCAATTAACCTTTGAGCTGCAGGAGCAGATCGCCAAGGCGCTCGGCTATCAGAACAGTCGTGCAGGCACGGCAGTCGAGCAGTTCATGCAGGATTATTACACGCATGCCGCCCATGTTGAGCACCTGGCCTCAAGTCTGGTGGTTCGTGCGACACAGCGTGAACAGGTACCCAGATCGATCTTCGGTTTTCTGACGCGAAGAAATCTTGAGGACGGCTTTAATGTCGGTCGCGGCGAGCTGGGGGTGCAGGATCAGAATATCTTTAAAAAAGATCCGGCCCTGATTATGCGTGCTTTTGAACTGGCCCAGAAGCACGATGTGAAGCTCGGCGTTTCGCTCAAACGGCTGATCCGTGAAAACCTGCCGTTGATCAACGATAAAGTCCGTCGCTCGCGGCGGATGAACGAAGCCTTCATGAACATTCTTCGGCATAAGAAAAATGTCGGGAAAATTCTCCGAAAAATGCACCACATGCATGTGCTCAATGCATTTATCCCCGAGTTTAAACATGTTTTCTGCAAGGTCCAGTTTGATCTCTATCATATCTATACGGTCGATATTCATACCCTGTTCGCGATTGAAGAGATGTGCAAACTCTGGGACGGCGAGTATGCGAAAAGTCAACCCTTATTGACCCGCGTTGCCGACAATATTGAAAAACGCGAGCTGCTGTTGTTATCGATACTTTTTCACGATATCGGCAAAGGCAGCGGCAAGGATCACAGCAGCAAAGGCGCATCGATGATCCCGACCATCGCCCGGCGGTTCGGCTTGAAACGTGAGGACAGCCTTCGCTTGCAATTTCTGGTTCAGCACCATCTGCAGATGACCCATATCTCCCAGCGCAGGGATCTGAGCGATATGCAGATGATCTCCCAATTCGCTGAACTGATGGGGATGAGTGAAACCCTGCGCATGCTCTATCTGCTGACCTTTGCCGATTTAAAAGCGGTCGGTCCGGATGTCTGGTCGGAATGGAAAGGGCAATTACTGCAAGAGCTGTATGAAAACACCTTTGATATCTTGGAAAAAGGCAACTTCTATCAGGAAAAACGCTCCGAAAAAGCCCGTAATCGCAAAAGAAAAATCCGCCAGGCCCTGCTCGGCGAAGAATATTCCGAGAGTCGTATCAATCGGGCCATCAACAGTCTGAGTACCCGCTACCTGATGAGCTACCGGTCGCGGCAGGTCATACCGCACCTGCGGCTGGCCTTGGGGCGCGGCGATAAAACCCTGGCGATGCAGGTGGAACAGAATACCGATGGAAACTACACCGAGTTGACCTTGGCAACGATCGATTCCCCCGGATTGTTTTCAATCATTACCGGTGTTTTGGCGTCTCATTCGATTAATATTCTCGGTGCCCAGATCCACACCCGTAAAACCGGCGCGGTGCTGGATGTCCTGCAGGTTCACAGCGCCATCGGCGATCTGGTCGACAACGCTGCCAAGTGGAAGCGGGTCGAAGCCGATCTGACCGGCGCGATCGAGGGCCGGATCTACGTTGAAGATCTGATGGAAAAATGCCAGCAGCCGGCCTACCTGAAGAGTTCAGGGGCCAAGCCGAAGCGGCCTAACAAGATACTGATCGACAACGAAGTTTCAGCCAAGTACACGGTTATCGATATTTTTGCCAACGACAAGGTCGGGTTGCTATACGAGATCTCCCGCACCCTGAGAGATTTGGGCCTCTATATTGAGGTCTCAAAAATTTCGACCAAGGTGGATCAGGCCGCTGACGTTTTTTATGTCCGCGATATCTTCGGGCAAAAAATTTCCGACCCGGTTAAGATTGAGGAAATCCGTAACTCTTTATTGAAGAATCTTGCCGAAGATTAATTGCTTATGGATAAATACCTCGATTATTTCCTGAACTATTTAGCGGTCGAGAAGGGGTTATCGCTGAATACCCTTGAAGCTTATGGCCGTGATCTTACGCGCTATCTCGATTACCTGTGCAGAAATGGCATCTCCGCACCGAACGATATCCACCAACCACAGGTTCTGCAATTCCTTGCTGCTCTGAAGGCCGCAGGGTTATCTCCTCGCAGTCGTGCTCGTAGCCTCAGTGCGCTACGGACTTTCCACCGCTTTCTGCTCAATGAAAAACATTCGGAGCAGGATCCGACGGCATTGATCGAAGCTCCCCGCACCCTGCAGCCTTTGCCGAAGCTGCTTTCGCAGGCCGAGGTTGAACGTTTGCTGAACGCGCCACAGGGAGAGGATCCGCTGACGTTGAGGGATCGGGCGCTGCTGGAAGTTCTCTATGCGACCGGCATGCGGGTTTCAGAGCTGGTCGGTCTGTCGTTGGGTGATTTGAAGCTGGATATCGGTTGCCTGAATGCCTTCGGCAAGGGCGCAAAGCAGCGCTTGATCCCTCTGGGCGAGGTGGCTATTGAAATTCTGCAGGATTACCTGCACAATGGGCGGCCGAAATTGCAGTCGGCGGCGATTACGGAACAGGTTTTTCTCAACCGCCGCGGCACGGGTTTGAGCCGCCAAGGGTTCTGGAAAAACCTCAAGCGCTACGCGCTGGCGGCGAATATCACCCAGCAGGTTTATCCGCACATGTTGCGCCATTCGTTTGCCACCCATCTGCTGGAGAATGGCGCAGATCTGCGCGCCTTGCAAACCATGCTCGGTCACGCAGATATCCGCTCAACGCAAATTTACACTCACGTTATTCAGGAGCGGTTGAAACAGGTCCATCAGCAGTTTCACCCGCGCGGATAAAATCGAAAGAGGCATTGATGAAGTATATAGTTTTACTCGGTGACGGCATGTCGGACGAGCCGGTTGCTGAGTTAGGCGGAAAAACCCCGCTGGAAGTTGCCGAGACTCCCAATATGGACCAGTTGGCGAAAAACGGCATCGTCGGTCAGGCAGAAACCGTTCCAAACGGTTTTCACCCCGGCAGCGATGTCGCTAATCTGTCGGTTTTCGGCTATGACCCGGCGACCTGTTACTCCGGCCGTTCGCCCCTGGAAGCAGCAAGTATGGGAGTTGAACTGGACCCGAACGATGTCGCCTTCCGGCTGAATCTGGTCTGGCTGGAAGCTCATTTCGGCAAGCTCTATATGGGTGATTTCTCTGCCGGTCACATCGGCACCGAGGAAGCTGGTGCGTTGATCGAGACCCTGCAGAAGCAGCTCGGCGATGAGCAGTTCACCTTCTATCCCGGCATCTCTTATCGTCATCTGCTGGTCTGGAAAAACGGCCGCGATCAACTGAAATTCACCCCGCCGCATGATATCGCCACCCATAGTATCGAGGATTATCTGCCGCAGGGCGATGGCGCAGAGGTCCTGCTTGATCTGACCAATTCTGCACAGATGCTGTTGAATAATCATCCGGTCAATCAGCAGCGGGTCGCTCGTGGCGAGCTTCCGGCCAACTCGATCTGGCTCTGGGGGCATGGCCGTAAGCCGGTAATGGAGACCTACCAGCAGCGTTACGGGATTAACGGCGCGGTGATTTCAGCGGTCGATCTGATTAAAGGGATCGGCATTAACGCCGGCCTCGAGGTGATCGAGGTTCCTGGCGCGACCGGCTATCTCGATACCAACTATCGCGGCAAGGCTGAGTATGCGGTTGAATCTCTCAAACACAGCGATTTCGTTTATGTTCACGTCGAGGCGCCGGATGAGGCGGCGCACGGCGGCCTGCTGAAAGAGAAGATCCAGGCGATCGAAGATTTTGATCGTCTGGTGGTCGGAACGATTATCGATAAATTACCGGAAATTGGTGACTGTCGCATTTTGGTGCTGCCTGATCATCCGACCCCGGTCGAAAAAAGAACCCATACTGCAGACCCGGTTCCCTATCTGTTGTTCGACTCGCGCAACCGAGTGACTTCCGGCGCCGAAGCCTATAGCGAGGCGGAAACCAAACGTTGTGGCCGGATTATCTATGGTCCCGACCTGATGGAGAAACTGTTGGAGCGCGGATGACCCAGGTCCGCTTCGCCAAACTTGAGCAGCCGCAAAAGGCAGCGCTGCTCTGCCAATTGGCCGGTGAATACTTCGCCGCCGGTAAACGGGTGATCGTTCTGCTGCAGGATGACAATCAGGCGGTGGCTCTGGATCGCTTCATGTGGACTTGCGAGAAAAGCTCCTTTCTGCCGCACGCGTTTCACAATGGTTCGGTGGATTGCCTGGAGGAGCCGATTGTCATCTCGGTTCGCGAAGGGAACCCCAATGGCGCGACCGTGCTGATTATGGGACTGCTCGCTGCGCCTGAGTTTATCGGCCGCTTCGAGTTGGCTGTCGATTTCGCCGAAATCTATGACAAGCAGCTAGCAGAGCAGTCCCGCGAGCGGTTTCGCCGTTATCGTGATGCGGGGTTCAATCCTCAGATGTATTAACTGCGGTGGCGCTGATAAGTCGCACCGCTCTTTTTCGCCGCAGCCCTGCAGGAGTTAACTCGTTGAATACGGATAATATTTGTATTGTCTTGGTCGAACCGCAAGGGCCGCTTAATATCGGCTCAGCCTGTCGAGCGATGCTCAATTTCGGTGTAACCGATCTGCGTCTGGTCAACCCTCAGGTGGATCATCTGATCCATGAGGCACGTCAGATGGCGGTCAAAGCGACCAGTGTCCTTGAGGCGGCCAAAGTCTATTCCAGCCTGTCGGACGCGCTGGCCGACTGCTCTTTGAGTATCGGTACGACGCGTAGATTCGGCCGCTATCGCGAAGACCTGCTGCATCCGGATGAGGCGGCAAGGATGATTCTGCCGATCACGCAAGAGGCAAAGGTAGCGCTGGTGTTCGGTCGGGAAGATAAAGGGTTGCACACGTCGGAACTTGACTTGTGCCAGCGCTGCGTCACGATTCCGACCAGTGACAAATTACCCTCGATGAACCTGGCGCAGTCAGTTTCCCTCTGCCTCTATGAAATCAATAAAGTCAAAGGGGAGTTGCGCAGCAATGAACACGGCCGCAAGCAGTTGGCCAGCAACGAAATCCTTGAACAGATGTATTCTCACATGCAGGGATCTTTGACGCGGGTCGGTTTTCTTAATCCACAGAATCCTGAGCATATTATGCGCGCCTTTCGGCGGATACTCGGCCGGGCGGCTTTGAACGAACGTGAAGTACGCATCATGCGGGGTCTCTTTAGTCAAATTGATCTACTTGACGAGCAGATGCAAGAGCTGCGTAGCGCGGAGTCGATCGATGGCTGAACCTTTCAGAACGGTTGAGCTGGAAAATGGCCTGACGGTCTGTTTTTATGATGCCAGTAACCGTTATTACGGAGATTTTCATCGCGTCTGCATTGAGGTGAAAATCGAGATCCCCCTCCAATTGATGCGACTGTCGGAAGAACAGCTGAAATCAGCAGAAAAGCTGAAGGCCCCGCTCAGTTTTGCAACCCGGCTGGAAAGGATGGGGGTTGCCGGGGATGAATTGCAAAGGATCAGGGATGCTTTGGTCGACAGTTTTCTGACCAGCAGCAGCGATTATTTTACCAAGCCTGATTTTGTTCGACAACTGTTGAAGAAGAAACTGAGTGAAAGGTCGCGACCGATCTTGTTTCGGAACTGATCTTTCAGGAATTTTCCTCTTGCCTTTTTATAAATGAAATGCTATCTACAACACGCTTTTAATAGATGATTTTTGAAAGTGAGCTTCGCGGCTCGCTTTTTTTTATTAGTAACGAGGTTGGTGTGGCACAGGTTGCAGAACAGATTGAAGCACTGGTAGGGCCGATCCTTGTCGATCTAGGTTTTGAACTGGTCGATATTGTGTATCAGCGCGAAGAACGCGGCTGGGTGTTGCGTTTCCTTCTTGACAAGGATGGCGGAATCAATCTGGATGAATGTGCTGCGGCCAGTCGGGAGATCAGTTCGATCCTTGATGTTGAAGAAATAATTGCAACGGAATACAACCTTGAGGTGTCTTCCCCAGGGATTGAACGACCGCTGAAAAAAGCAAAAGATTTTGCCCGCTTTGCAGGGCAAGCTGTCAAGATAAAAACAGTTGTCGCTATTGATCCCGAAAACAAGGGGCGCAAGCGGAAAACCTTTGTCGGCACGCTCGACGGTTTTGCCGACGGTCAGGTGATACTGACACTGAAAGAAAAAAGTGCGGTTCAGATCAGGATCGATCTGGAGCAGGTCGACCGTGCCAATCTGGAGTTTGAGCTTTGATCGTTCTTTCGATCATCGCTAGTAGATATCGGTCGAACACCTTTGTTCGACGGCAAAACACATCAAAAGGGGTATGACAAGATGGTGGGCAATCTCAATCACATCATCGATCAGGTCGTAAAAGACAAAGGGATCGATCGCGATGTCCTGGTCGAAGCTCTTGAGTCCGCGGTGCTTTCTGCCGCCAACAAGAAGTTTCGCAACACCCGCGACCTTGAAGCTCATTTCAACGGCGAAATCGGCGAAGTAGAGGTTTTTGAATTTGTCACCGTTGTTGATGAGGTGATTGACTCCTATAAGGAGATCGACATCGAAGAGGCGCGCGAAATTGACCCTGAGGTTGAACTCGGTGACTCGCTCGGCATGATGATGGAGGCTGGTAGCTTCAGCCGGATCGCTGCGCAGACCGCAAAGCAGGTTATTATTCAGAAAGTGCGTGAAGCTGAGCGTGAGGGCGTATTTAACGAATTTAAAGACCGCGTCGGTGAGGTGGTTAACGGGATTGTGCGGCGTTACGAACGTGGTGATCTGATTGTCGATCTTGGTCGTGCCGAAGCGCTGCTGCCGAATCGTGAGCAGGTGCCGCGCGAGAACTATCGTCAGTCGGATCGGGTTCGTGCCTATATTTCCGAAGTCAAGATGTCCGCCAAGGGTCCGCAGATCATTCTGTCGAGAACCCATCCCGGCCTGTTGATCTCCCTGTTTAAATCAGAGGTTCCCGAGGTTGCAGAGGGGATCGTTGAAATTATGGCTGCGGTGCGCGAGCCGGGCAGTCGGGCCAAGATTGCGGTACAATCCCATGATCTCGACGTAGATCCGGTCGGCGCTTGTGTCGGTATGCGTGGTTCCCGGGTGCAGAATGTGGTCACCGAACTACGTGGTGAGCGGATCGACATTATCCCCTGGACTCCGGATCCGGCCCGTTTTGCCTGCGCCGCACTGGCACCGGCAGAAGTGTCCCGGGTCTATATCGATGACGATGCCGAGTTGATGGAGGTCATTGTTCCGGATGATCAGCTCTCCTTGGCGATCGGCAAAAAAGGCCAGAATGTCCGCCTCGCTGCCAAGTTGATCGGCTGGAAGATCGACATCAAGAGTGAAACCCGTGCACAGGAGGAGGAGCAGGAAGAAAATGCTCCGGCCGCAGAAGAGTCTGATGACATCGTTGAGGTTGAGGTGGTTGAAGAGCAGGTGGTTGAAGAGCAGGCGGTAGCGGCCGACAGCGATGTTGTTGCTGACGCGCCGACTGACGCTGGAGAAAAGGACCAGGAGTAGCGATTGACTGCCTCCAAGGGCCCACAAAGAACCTGTATTGCTTGTCGCCAAGCCAGGAATCAGGATCAGCTGGTTCGCTATGTTGTTGCGCCGGATGGTGCTCTGCTGGTTGATTATCGCCATCGATTGCCGGGCCGTGGCGCCTATACCTGCATCGAGCTACAGTGTCTGCAGGCGGCAGTGACAAAAAAACAGTTCTCGCGCAGTTTTCGCGGTAATTGCAGCGATCCTTCAATCGAAATGTTGCAGGATGGTTTGCAGCAGGCGCTATTGCAGCGGATCGCCAACCTGATCGGTATGGCACGAAAATCGGGTCAGGTAGTTTCTGGCAGCAACGCGGTAATGACGGCTTTGCGACAACGGTCCAAACAGGCTCTGGTACTTGTTTCCGAGGATATTTCGGCCGGCATCGCGATAAAAATCAGGGAATTGGCTGACCGTCAAAATGTTTCCTGCAGTCAGTTATTCAGCAAGGGAATGCTGGGACAGGTTTTGGGCAAAGGGGAACGGAGTGTTTTGGCGATACAGGCTGGACCTCTGGCGGAAGCATTATTGATAGAATTGCAAAGATACACGCAGATGGTAAGGGAGAATTGATGGGCAAGTTACGGGTATACGAACTGGCAAAAAATATGGGGCTGGAGAATAAAGAATTACTGGCCAAGCTTGCTGAGGCCGGTATCGATGCGGCATCTCACGCCAGCTCGCTGGGTGAGGATGATTTGCAGAAGTTCGAGTCCTTCAATACTCCGACCGAAGAGAAAATCGAAGAATCGAAAATCCGGCCTGGGCTGATTCGACGTCGTCGAACTGTCGTGCGTAAGCCCGTCGCGGAAGTCATTGCCGAACCGGTGGTCGAAGCGCCTCCTGTTGAGGAAGACGTCGCCGAACCGGTGGTCGAAGCGTCTCCTGTTGAGGAAGACGTCGCCGAACCGGTGGTCGAAGCGCCTCCTGTTGAGGAAGTCGTTGCCGAACCGGTTGCCGAAATGCCTCCTGCAGAGGAAGTCGTTGTTGAACCAATTACTAAAGGGACTCCCGCTGAAAAACCGGTAGCGCCGGCAAAGCCAGTCGAGATTAAGGTAACCGCAGATAAGGCCAAAATCCTTGGCCGAGTAGAACTGCCGAAACCCAAAGCTGCGGTGAGACCACAGGATCGCCAGCGTAATCGTCCCGGGGAACGACCCACACGACCTGGCACCCGCCCGGCCGCTGCTCCAGCGCATGCACGCAAGCGGGTTGCTATGACTCCTGCACCGATGGAACAGCCGGTTCCGGAGAAAGAAGGACGCAATAAAAAGCGGAAAAAGGGTCGTTACAACGATAACAGCCAATCAGAGAAAGATGGACGCGTCTCCAGGCGCGGCCGCCGCGTAGAGGTTTTCGAGCCAAGCCGCATGGGCGGTAAAAAGAAGCGTGGCGGCAAACAATCCAAACAATCCAAACAGACTGAAGTCACGATCAGTAAGGCGATCAAGCGAATCATCCGGATTAGTGACTCCATTACGGTTGGTGAACTGGCCAAGCGTATGGGTGTTAAAGCTAAGGAGTTGATTGCCGAACTGATGCGTCAGGGATCGATGGTTACCATCAACCATCCACTCGATTTTGAATCCGCCGCTCTGCTTGCTTCAGAATTCAGCTACGAAGTGGAGAACGTTGCGTTTGACGAAGAGTTGATCCTTGATGTTGCGGTTATTGCTGCAAAAGAGGATAGCGCTGAAGAGTTGCAGCCACGGCCACCGGTCGTCACCATCATGGGTCACGTCGACCATGGTAAAACCAGTCTGCTCGATGCAATCCGTGAAGCCAATGTTACAGAGGGTGAAGCAGGCGGCATAACTCAGCATATCGGTGCCTATGACGTCGAAATCGACAACCGGAAAATCACCTTTCTCGATACCCCGGGTCACGAAGCCTTTACCGCCATGCGTGCGCGTGGTGCCAGCGTTACCGATATCGTCATTTTGGTGGTTGCTGCCGATGATGGCGTGATGCCGCAGACCAAAGAGGCGATAAATCACTCCAAGGCTGCCGGCGTACCCTTGATTGTTGCCGTCAATAAAATTGATAAACCGGATGCCAACCCCGAGAAGGTCAAGCAAGAGCTGACTGAGTATGAGCTGGTCCCGGAGGAGTGGGGAGGCGATACGATTTTCGTTGAGGTTTCTGCCAAGCTGAAAACCAATCTGGATGCACTGCTGGAAATGATTCTGTTGCAGGCAGAAGTGCTTGAACTGCAGGCAAATCCTGATAAACACGCCAAGGGATCGATTGTTGAAGCCAGACTTGACAAGGGTCGCGGTCCGGTGGCTACGGTGCTGGTGCAGGATGGTACTCTGAAGGTCGGCGACGCGATCGTTGCTGGTTTGCACTACGGCCGGGTCCGCTCGATGATCGCTGCTAATGGTTCACAGGTAAAGGAGGCCGGGCCGTCTTTCCCGGTCGAAGTAACCGGTCTCGGCGGTGTGCCCAATGCCGGGGAAACCTTTCACGCGGTTGAAAATGAGAAAGCCGCCAAGGAGGTTTCTCAGCACCGTCAGCATAAACAACGTGAAATCGATCTGGCCAAGAGCAGTAAGATTTCGCTCGACCAGCTTTTCGCCAAAATGCAGGAAGGGGTTGTCGAGGAGCTGTCAGTTATTATCAAGGCCGATGTGCAGGGTTCTGTTGAAGCCGTGCGCGATGCCCTGGAAAAACTCTCGACCGATGCTTGCCGCTTGAATGTCATCCATACCGGTGTCGGTGGTATCTCTGAAAGTGATATCTCTCTGGCGGCCGCCTCGAATGCCATTGTCCTCGGTTTCAATGTCAGGCCCGAGACGAAAGCTAAAACTCTGGCGGAGAGCGAGGCAGTCGATATTCGCCTCTATAGTGTTATCTACGACGCGGTCAACGATATTCGCGATGCGATGGAGGGACTGCTGGCTCCGACCCTTAAAGAGAAAAGTCTGGGTAGCGTTGAGGTTCGTGAAACCTTCCATGTGTCACGGGTCGGTACGATTGCCGGGTGCTATGTTACCAACGGCAAGATCGTACGCAACGCGCAAACCCGGCTGGTTCGCGACAACGTCGTGGTCTGGGAAGGCAAGCTCAGTTCACTGAAACGCTTCAAGGATGACGCAAAAGAAGTCACCAATGGCTATGAATGTGGTGTCGGTTTGGAGAATTACAACGATATCAAGGTCGGTGACGTGATTGAGGCCTTTGAAATGGAAGAAATCAAGACCTCACTGTAACGCCTGAGCGGGAAGAGGGCAACCATGGTTGTCGGCGTGCTGAGAATCGATCTGCGACTGTTTGAGGTGCAGAGCCTGAAGCAAAAAAGGTCACAAGTCAGTCGCATCCTCAATCGCTTGCGCTCGCGTTATCCGATCTCAGCTGCCGAGGTCGGTTGCCAGGACCTGCTGCAAAGAGCTATTCTGGGGATAAGCATGACGGCGGGTAAAGAAGCGCAAATCAATTCGGTTTTCCATAAGCTTGAAGAAGATATTTATCACGCTGGAATCGCTGAATTGATTGGTTCAGAGCTTGAATATTTACATTATGGAGAAGAGTTTAGTTGAGCAGTTATCGCCCTGAACGGGTCGGAGAACAACTCCACAAAGAGATTTCCCGTCTCTTGACGCATGGCATTAAAGATCCCAGAGTCGCTCTGGTGACAGTCACTGGCGTCACCCTGACCCGCGATCTGAGCTCAGCCAAGGTCTTTTACAACGTGACCGATGAAGCCAGTGAACGCAAGGATGCAGAGCGCGGTTTGAAGAGTGCTGCGCCGTTTATCCGTCGTGAGCTGGGAAAAGTGATGCGTTTGCGCTTTGTTCCGCAAATCCGTTTTGAATATGACAGTTCGATCGCCTATGGGCAGAAGATTGATGAGCTGTTGCACCAGGTGCGGGATGATTTGACCGATGATCCAGAAGATAGTTGAGCAGATCGTCAGCAATCAACGGTTTCTGGTGGTTGCTCACGAAAATCCGGATGGTGACGCCATCGGTTCGACGCTAGGACTGGCAAACGCACTGCGTGAGATGGGCAAGGATGTCGTTGCTCTGAATGTCGATCCCGTACCGGAGATCATGCAGTTTCTTCCCGGCTGTGAACAGCTGGTCTCGACCCTGCCCGAGTCCGCCAGGTTTGATGTGGCCTTTGTCCTAGATTCCGGTGCTTTGGTAAGAACCGGGGTTCCGGTCGCCGAACTCTGCACGACACTGATCAATATTGATCACCATCCCCACTCCAATTTTGGAGATATCTGTTTTCTCGATACCTCAGCCAGTGCAACCGCCATAATGATCTCTCGTATACTCGATGCCTGCGATTGTCAGTGGAGTCTGGATGTGGCAACGCCGCTCTACCTGGGTATCCTTTCCGATACCGGTTCATTCCGTTATTCTAGCGCGAATGAAGAGGCCTTTCGGGTTGCCGGACGTTTGGTCGGCATGGGGGTTGCTACCTGGGATATCGCCAGCCGCCTCTACGAAAGCCTGGCACCCGAACGGATGCGCTTGCTCGGGATGGTCCTGCCGACCTTGGAAATTTCTCCCAACGGTCGTTATGCCTCGGTCGCCATGACCGATGATGTTTTGCGTTTGTCCGGCGCTTCGGAAGAGCATACTGACGGATTTGTCAATTATCCACGGGCGATCCGCGGTGTTGAGGTGGCGCTGTTCTTTCGCCAGATCGCCGCAAGAGAGTACAAAATCAGTTTTCGTTCCAGTGGGACGGTCGATGTCGGCAGCATGGCTCGTGAACTTGGCGGCGGCGGTCATCACAACGCAGCCGGTGCGCAGGCAACAGGAACCCTTGAGGACGTACGATCTCAGGTTGCTCGACTGCTCAATCGGTATTTGACCTGAACTGTACTATGCACGGACTCTTGTTGATCGACAAACCCGCCGGGTTGACATCACATGATGTGGTTCGGCAGGTACGCCGCATCTGTCGGACGAAAAAGGTCGGCCATGCCGGCACCCTGGACCCCCTGGCGACAGGTGTGCTGCCGGTGGCTGTTGGCGAAGGCACAAAAATCCTCCAATTTCTGCTTGCTGAGGATAAGTCCTATCGTGCCACCCTCCAGTTCGGGGTCACCACCGACACCTTGGACGCGGAGGGTAAGATTCTTCTGCAACGCCCTGTTCCCACTGATCTATTGGATAGGATTGAATCTGTCTGTGAACATTTTCGCGGTGACACTGAGCAGGTTCCGCCGATGTATTCAGCCCTGAAAAAGGACGGAATCCCCCTCTATAAACTGGCACGAAAGGGCCAAACGGTTGAACGGGAGCCCCGGAAAATCCGGATTGAGCGACTGGAAATTATCACGACTCAACTGCCTGAACTGACGATAGAGGTCGACTGTTCAAAAGGCACTTACATCCGGACTTTGGCTGCAGATATTGGCGAGGAATTAACCTGTGGTGCCCATCTTACTGCGTTAAGACGACTACGCTGCGGTAACTACTCGATCGATGATTGCATTTCGTTGGATGAGTTGGCTCTGCAAGCAGAGAATCCAGTCGCTATGTTAAGTTTAGATCAGGCCTTATCTATTTATCCTGCGGTTCAGGTCCTTGACTCGGCCCGGAGTAAACTCACCTGTGGTGTGCCTCCGGAAAGCTCACAAACCCGTAGCGAGAGAGAATTGCAGGCAGGGGAGCTGGTTCGGTTGCAGCTTGACAGGAAACTTGCGGCAATGGCTCGCTATGCGCCGCTGAGAGACTCTGAAAAGCGTGGTGATTTCGAGCTGGTCCGGGTTTTTGTCGGCCAGTAAGACAGATTGATTTGGCCTTTACAGGGCTATGCAACTATGGTAGATAGCGTAGGTTACAATCGAAATTAAAACAGCCACGCCACTGGCTTTATTGTAAACACAAAGGAGAATACAGTGCTCGGCACAGAAGACAAACAAGAAATTATCGAGAAGTACAAGCGTCACGAAGGTGATACCGGCTCTCCGGAAGTGCAGATTGCTCTGCTGAGTGGACGGATTACCTACCTGACAGAACATTTTAAAACCCACAAGAAAGACCATCACTCCCGTCGTGGATTGTTGAAGATGGTTGGTCAGCGGCGTCGCTTGCTTGATTATCTGATCAAACAAGACATCGATCGCTACCGAACGATCATCAAGGAACTCGGGATTCGCCGTTAGACAAAAAGCAGCATGTCCACGTGGACATGCTGCTTTTTGACTTCTGACTTGATAGCTATGGAGGCTGTCCGGAGAGAATGTCCGGTTATCTGCGACCGGGAATTGTCTCAGGCCAACCTCCTGAAGCTATTTTTTTATCAGGCTAAAAGGGTTTTGCAGACGGCTGTGAGATCCATAACAAGGAGAAAATAATGGCCTACAATAAAGTAGAAATTGAATTCAACGGTCAACCATTGACCATTGAAACCGGTAAGGTTGCACGTCAGGCTGACGGTGCGGTTATCGTCACTTATGGTGAAACCAAGGTGCTTTGTACGGTGGTTTCGGCCAGAAAGATGCGTGAAGGACAGGATTTCTTTCCGCTGACCGTCAACTACGCAGAAAAGTTTTATTCTGCCGGTAAGATCCCCGGCTCTTTCTTCCGGCGGGAGCGTGGGACCACCGAGCGTGAAACCCTCATCTGTCGTTTGATCGACCGGCCGATGCGTCCGCTCTTCCCGAAGGGCTATATGTTCGAAACCCAGATCATGCCTTCGGTCATCTCTACCGACATGGTCAACGATCCGGATACGCTGGCAATGGTTGCCGCTTCGGCTTCGGTTGCGGTTTCAGACATCCCTTTCGAAGGCCCGATTGCAGCAGTCCGGGTCGGCCGTATCGAGGGTCAATTGGTCGCCAATCCGACCAATGAGCAAATCGAACTGAGCGATGTTGAGATCATCGTTTCCGGTTCCAAAGATGCCGTGATGATGGTTGAGGGAGAGTCGAACTTTCTCTCTGAAGTGGAGATGCTCGAGGCGATCTTCTTCGGTCATGAAGCTCTGCAGCCGCTGATTGCTATCCAAGAAGAACTGGCCAAGCTGGTCGGCAAAGAGAAGCGCGCCTTTGAAGTCGCGCAAGCCGACCCAGAGCTGGTGGCCAAGGTCACCGAACTTGCGCAACCTAAGGTTGTCGAAGCGGTCAAAATCCAGAGCAAGCAGGATCGCTCTGCTGCTCTGGGTGAGATTCGAACTGAAGTCAAGGAGCAGCTAGCCGAAGCTTATGAAGGTCGCGAAGCTGAGGTTTCAGCCGCACTCGGAGCGGTGGAAAAGCAGGTTGTTCGTCTGATGGTCGCCAAAGACCGGATTCGTATCGACGGTCGCGACATGAACACCATCCGCCCGATCAGTTGCGAAGTCGGCGTTTTGCCGCGTGCTCACGGTAGCGCTCTGTTCACCCGTGGCGAGACCCAGGCTCTGGTTGCCGCCACGCTGGGCACCCGGACTGACGAGCAGCGGATGGATAATGTCCAGGGGATGGAGTTCAAGAAGTTCATGCTGCATTACAACTTCCCGCCGTTCTGTGTCGGTGAAACCAGCATGCGTCTCTTCCCCGGCCGGCGTGAGATCGGGCACGGGATGCTCGCTGAGCGTAGTGCCGCACAAATCCTGCCGGATCATGAAGCCTTCCCCTACACCATTCGGGTCGTCTCCGACATCCTCGAGTCGAACGGCTCATCGTCGATGGCTTCCGTCTGTGGCGCCTCCCTATCGTTGATGGATGCCGGCGTGCCGGTCTCCGAAGCGATCGCCGGGATCGCCATGGGACTGATCAAGGAAGGGGATGATGTCGCTGTTCTCTCCGATATCCTCGGTGATGAGGATCATCTGGGTGATATGGACTTCAAGGTGACCGGTTCGGCCAAAGGCATTACTGCCTTGCAGATGGATATCAAAATCACCGGAGTCACCAGAGAAATCATGCAGCAGGCGCTGGATCAGGCGCGTGAAGGTCGGATTCACATTCTCGGTGAAATGGCCAAAGCACTCGATGCGCCACGCGCCGAACTTTCTCCGCATGCACCACAGATTACCAGCATCAAGGTGAAGCAGGATCAAGTCCGTACGGTCATCGGTTCCGGCGGTAAAAATATCCGCGGCATCATTGAAGCGACCGGCTGTGCCATCGACATCGAAGATGACGGTACCATCAAGATTGCCTCTACTGACGGCGCTGCGGCCAAGGCCGCGATCAAGATGATTCGTGACCTGACCCAATCTGCGGAAGTCGGCAAACTGTACGCCGGCAAGGTCAAGAAAATTATGGAATTCGGCGCTTTCGTCGAAATCTTCCCCGGTACTGACGGTCTGGTTCACGTTTCCGAATTGGATAAAGAGCGTGTCCGTAATGTCACCGATGTTCTGAATGAAGGGGACGAGGTGCTGGTCAAGTGTATCGGTGTCGATCGCCAAGGCAAGATCAAGCTGTCCCGTAAAGAGGCGCTTGGTCAGGTACTGCCTGAAGCAGACTGATCGATTCACTGATGTTGCAGAAGTCGACATTGAACAACGGCATCCGTGTCGTCACTGAGCGGATGCCGGAACTTCACTCGGTAACCGTCGGCTTCTGGGTTCAAAATGGCTCTCGCCATGAAGACCCAAACCTGAACGGCATCTCTCATTTTATTGAGCATATGCTGTTCAGAGGGACGACCTCCCGCTCGTCCCTGCAGATTGCCAAGCAGATCGACTCGGTCGGTGGAGTGCTCAATGCCTTCACCGGCCGAGAGTTCAGCTGTTATTTTGCCAAAATCCTTGGTGATAAACTTCCCCAGGCAATCTCCCTGCTTTCCGATCTGGTTCTCAATTCTACCTTTGTACCGAAAGAGATCGAAAAAGAACGGCGCGTCATCCTCCAGGAAATTTCCATGGTCGAGGATACCCCGGATGATCAGGTGCACGACCTTTTTTGTAAATCGATCTGGCACAGTCATCCGTTAGGACGGCCGGTGTTAGGCGATTGTGAAACCGTCAGCAGTATAACTCGCAACGATCTTTTGCAGATGTTGGCAGATCGTTACCGTGGGGATAATATCCTGATTGTCGCAGCAGGAAATCTGCAGCATGAAAAGATTCTCGGGCAGATTGAACAGGCTTTTTCCGGCGTGAAGTCTGGTGGCGCTGAGCGGTTCTGCACCTTGCCGCAGTATCGTCCCGGTGTTCAGGTTACCGCGAAGAATCTGGAACAAACCCACTTCTGCCTCGGCAGCAAGGCGCTGCCGCAGAACCATAACGATCGGTTTGTGCTGCATCTGCTTAACAGTATTCTCGGCGGCAGCATGAGTTCGCGCCTGTTTCAAACCATCCGTGAAGAGCGTGGCCTGGCCTACTCGATCTACAGCTACCTGAATACCCATTCCGATGCCGGTTCTCTGGTCGTTTATGGTGGTACCCGGCCGGATGACCTGCCGGAAACATTACAGTTGATTCTGCAGCAGTTTTCCCGTTTGAAAAATGAATATATCAGCAATGAAGAGTTACATATGGCGCGCGAGCAGATGAAGGGAACCTTGCTGTTATCGCTTGAAAGTTCCGACAATCGCATGACCAGACTGGCCAAGAATGAAATCTTCCTCGGCCATCAACCTGAGATTGCGGATGTCATTGCCGCAATTGATAAGGTTACCGTTGAGTCTGTGCAGCGGTTAGCCAACTTGCTGCTCTCTGATGAATCGTTGAATCTGCACATTGTCGGGCCTGCGAATCATCAACAATTTCCGTTAAACCTGCTGGAGATCCCCTGATGCATCAACCGCAAGTGCAAATCAAAAAGCTTCATCCCGCTGCACAGATCCCGCGATACATGTCGGCACTTGCTGCGGGCCTGGATATTCATGCGCTCCTCGAATCACCAGTGACCCTGCTTCCGGGGGAGCGCTGTCTGCTGCCGACCGGCCTGGCAATGGCGATCCCGGCCGGTTATGAAGTGCAGGTGCGTCCGCGCTCTGGGCTGGCCATCAAGCACGGCATTACCTTGGTCAATACCCCGGGGACGATTGATGCTGATTATCGCGGTGAAATCAAAATTATTCTGATCAACCACGGCAGTGAGACATTCATCGTCGAATCGGGAGAACGGATTGCGCAATTGATCGTTGCACCGGTCTGTCAGGCGCAATTTTGTGAAGTTGCAGAATTGTCGACAACCGAGCGTGGGGCTGGCGGTTTCGGCCACACCGGTCGTGGAAAGTAAAATGACAAACAAACAACGACCCGAAGATCTGCTTGAGTTCCCCTGCCGATACCAGTTTAAGGCACTCGGTGCGGCTGGGAACACATTTGAAAAAGCCATCCTCCACGCTATAAGCAAGCACGCTTCAGTTGCTCCTGATGCGGCCGGTTCCCGACCCAGCGGTAAAGGGAATTATCAGTCTGTTTCGGTGTCGGTGACTTTGCACAGTTTTCAGCAACTGGAAAATATCTATACCGAAATACGCAAGGTGTCAGAGCTGAAAATGTTGCTTTAAGGCGTTCAGGCACATATTATTAGAGGGTTGTTTGTTATGTTCATACAGAGGAGAGTCCAATGATCTTGTCCATCAATCCTGAGAACCCCCAACCACGAAATATCCAGCGCGTCGTTGACTGCCTACAGCAGGGGGGGATTATTATCTACCCGACCGATACGACCTATGGACTCGGTTGCGATATCTTTAATCGCAAAGGGGTAAAAAAATCCTGCAAATCAAGCAACGTGACAACCGAAAACCGTTCTCTTTTATCTGCAGCGACCTTGCCGAGGTTGCCAGCTATGCACAAGTCAGCAATTTCGCTTTTAAAATCATGAAGCGGCACTTGCCCGGACCTTATACCTTTGTGCTTGATGCCTCAAAGGTCGTGCCGGATTCTGTCAGCACCAAGCAGAAGACTGTCGGTGTTCGGATCCCGGATAATGCCATTTGCCAGGCGATCGTCAGAGAGCTTGGACATCCTCTACTGACCACCAGTGCCAATCTTTCCGGTGCGGAAGCCTTACAGGATCCGATGCTGATTGATGAAAACATGGGAAGACTGGTTAATATAGTCGTTGACGGCGGCATCTCACTCGGTGAAGCCTCTTCTGTTATCAGTCTGCTGGATGATCGGATTGAAATTCTGCGCCAAGGGAGTGGGGATACCGGCTGGATTGAGTCAGGCAGTTGAGATGGCCGATAAAATTCTCGAGGTTATTTTTTTTCGGCGAATTTGGCTGACGAGCGATTGGCAATATGCTGATCCCGAATCAGCGTTACATGAACTGCTAGCAGAGATGACGGTCGAGCTGAAAAACTTCGGCATCCAGCTTCGCTCGGTTGAGGAAAAATTGCCGGTGAACATCCAGGGCTACGGTGACCTGCTCAACAGTATCCGCCTCTGTTCTCCGGTTGCCGGAGTCGCCAGCCTTTGTCTGGGGCATATTATCGGCGCAAGCCCGAATCTTGATATCGTTGCGGATCTGCGTCGTGGGATCAATCGAGTTGCATTTGCACCGGAAACGGTAGAACCCCAGGGGAGCGACAGGGTCGTTTGTCACAATTGCGGTTGCGGTTGCTAGAAATGACCGCATCAATACCTGCCCCCCTTTTGTCAAAGAGGGGAATTTACTTGCCTCCCCCTTTAGCAAAGGGGGGATAGAGGGGGATTTAATCGTCTTAAATCACCAGTAGGAACCAAATCGGACACCACTGACTTCTACGTGTAGTTCAATTTTCTTTCCAGGTCCATCGAACTTGAAACGCGTTTCGCTTCCTTCATGGTTATTGTGCCGTTTTTGCACAGTTGGATCAGGTGCTGATCCATCGATTGCATCTGGTACTGAGCGCTGCCTTTTTCGATGTGTCCTTCAATTTCATCAAGGTTTCCATCGCGGATGCAGGCTTGAATGGTCGTCGTTGTGCGCATCACCTCGACAACCGGAATAACATTTTCACCGGTTTTATCTTCTACAAGACGTAACGACACCGTTGCCACCAGGATATCCGCCAGGCGCTGACGCATAATTTCCTGAGCCTCGGGTGGAAAATGACCGATCAGACGGTTGATTGTCGTGGCTGCGTTTTGCGTATGGAGGGTAGAAAACACCAGGTGCCCGGTCTCCGAAGCCTTGATGCAGGCATCAATGGTTTCCAGATCGCGCATTTCGCCAACCATGATGACATCCGGATCCATTCGTAGCGAAGCCTTCAGGGCTGAACTGAAATCGTCCGTATCGATCCCGACTTCACGTTGAATGATGCAACTTTTCTGCGATGTAAAAAGGAATTCGATGGGATCCTCGATGGTAATAATGTTGAAGGCATATTTTTCGTTGAGGTAATTGATCATCGATGCAAGGGTCGTTGATTTACCGTTGCCAGTCGGCCCGGTGACGAGGATCAGGCCGTTCGGCGCTTTGACAATCTCAGCCAGCACCGCAGGCAGCTTAAGATCTTTGAACTTACCGATTTCTGGGGGGATAACCCGCATGACAATACCGATATTGCCACGCTGCTTGAAGATACTGACCCGAAATCGACCACTGTTCTGTAATGCATAAGAGGCATCAAACTCTTTGAAATCTTCAGGGAAATCACGGCAGTTGTGCTCCATGATGGTGGCGGCAATAAACTCGGTATCTTCCGGTTTCAAGTTTGGTAACTTGGAGCGCAACAGCTGTCCATGGACACGGAAGAAGGGCGGATTATCTACCTCAAAATGAACATCGGAAACCCTTTTGGCAAAGGCAATTTCAAGAATCTGATTGAGAGTCTTTAAATCCATCGTCTACACCTTATCAATTTGCTTCCGCTCGATGTGATTCCCCAGTTGTTTGCGGAACAGTGCGTTTTCCATCGCCATCCCCGCCTGACTGACGAAAAAATCGAGGAAATCCAGTTGGATCGGTTCAGCCTGTTGATCACCAAAATCAGCGTAGGTCACAGTGATAACCCGGCCGTTACTCTTTAATGGCAAGAGCAAAATACTTGAATCCCGTGGGGCACCGATCCCAGGAAAGAGGTTTCTCTCTAACGCCCCATCCTTTTGATTCGGGCCCCAATAGGTAGTTCCCTCCTGGATCAGTCTCTGCAGCAGTGAGCCGTCAGTAACCGGGATGCGGGTTCTCAATGGTGCGGCAGGGCCATGATTTTTTTCGGTCGCAATTCCGATGCTGCGTTCAGCAACCAGTGCGGATTTATCGACGACCAGGGTCAAGGTCCGCTCAAAACTAGCGGCGACAAATTGCAGAACCGACAAGGAAATATCCGGCGCTTTCTGTAATAATCTCAGGCCGGACATACTGTTACGCAACCGGGCAAACTGTTGCCGGCGTTCCTCGTTAAAGCAGCTGCGGACATACGTCTGAAAGCTGTTGAGAAAGTTGATGGTATCCTCAACATAGGTTTTTCTGCGCTCTGAAAAATAGGGTTGGGGAAAGACGGCTCGAACGCCTGCATTTAAGGATTGCAGGGAGAAAGCATAGTCCAGCGGCGACGCCAGTTGGATAACCGAAATCTGCGGGTATTCTGCCAGCTTTTGCTTGCGGAGTTGCATAACTGTTTCCGTGGAAAATGCCGTTTGGCTGTCGTCCGGGCTGCCGAAAACCAGAATCGGCTCAAGACTCTTGTTGATGGCTTGGTCTAGCAGCTCATCCAGTCGACTGCTTTTCGCGGTGGTGAAAACCAGAATCCCTTCTTTTTTACAGACCGTCATCAGCGCATGCTGGATAAATTCATCATTGCAATACATGATGATCGCCTGAGATTTCGATACAGCGGGGAAAACAGCATCATTGGCAAAGCTCGGAGTTGACAGCTCTGCAAGGTAATTGACAAGTTGATCTGACTGCTCAGGACTCAAGTCGGTCAAGGTCCTGTTTACAACCTGTCGATGAATTTCAGTTGGGTCGAACGTCTCCAGGCTCTTGAATACACGAGGTTTCTTGCGCGCCAGATTATCCAGATCCCCCAAACCGAGGATATCCGCAGAGAGCTCAACCCCTTCCTCTTCGTCAACAGACTCCAGCGTTTCTTCCGTGGTCAGTTGAGGCGGTTCCTCAAGCGGTTCATCGACGATTTCGATCTCTCCGGCATAGACCTTTTCGTCGAAAATCCGCAGGGCATCCATCAGGACCATTTGCGTATCAAGGGTTACGGGTTGCAGCTGGGCGGGGAGGTAGCGGTAATCGTCAGAGATTGAGATCTTGTCGACATCGAGACTGAAAATACCTCGCGTCCAACTGATCATTTCGACAACCGTCATTTCAATCAAAGTTTCCAATGATTTATAGGCCGACTCCTTTGACATGTGGCAATATTCAACCAGTGTTGTAATCAAGGGTTGGCGATTACTTCCGGCCTGTTTCTGTATTTCCAGTGCTTTGTCGAGTTCTTGTTGATTGATCAGGTCGGCCTCAAGGAGTATCTGACCGATGCGGAATTTATCGTTAGAGTGGCTGGCACCGACAATATAGCCATTATCAAAAACCAGTTGCCCTTCACCTTTTCGACTGTAGATGTTCAGTGTGCCGGATTTGCGCGTTGAATGGATCAGTTGGATAACGTCGACAATCGGTAGATGTTCGAGTTCGCCAGTAAGGGGCATCTACTGATATTCCTTTCGGTCGTTTGGGACGGGTGGCTGAGTGATCTGCAGCGTGCGAGCGACAACACAAGAGCCTATTAAAGCGCATAAAGAGGAGCAAACTCAAGATATTTTAACGAAGCCAAGCAAAATATTGTACTTCAGGGCTGGATTCAGTGTCTGAATGAGAGTCAAAAGGGGGAGTCAAGTTGCTCTTGTCTGTATGTTTCCCCATCAATTTCCGCAGCGATAAAATGTCGTACTCGCCGAGGACATTTGTCAAGCAGTGTCAGTTTGTTGGTTTAAACGAAACGGATTTAAAACGAATCAAATACTCATTTGAGCGTGATGGTGCTGCTATGATGATGGTGTTGGGTTGGTCTTCCTTGCTGTCTGGAGTAGATCCTCCACGGAGGATAGCTTTTAGGCGAGCCGGTTGGGCAGCGGCTGAGTCCTGTGGTGATAATCAAGGGCCTTCGGCGTCGCCGCTGGTCAATTTGACGAATCCGGAGGAGAGTAGAAAGCGGCAACAGTAGACCCGGCAGCAGACGATCGAAAACGACTGTGGCTTTCCTGATCCAGACTCCACTTTAAACGAGGAATCGACGGCGGTTCTCCTCGCTTGGCATCAGGCAGCTGCGCCGGCGCCCGAACCAGCGAAAGCGGTTGCTGGCCAACCGCCGATAACCGGCCTCGCGCCAGGCTCGCGGCAGGAGGGAAAACCAGCGCATGAGCGACCAGGCACCGTCCAGCTGCCGGGCGATCTCCAGCGCTGCGTCGCTACGCAGATAGATGCTCCGGTCAACGATCAGCACCATCGTCTCGCTACTCAAGTCGGTCAAACGGTGCTCTGCCAGCAGCCGTTCACCGGCCGGAGATTGCATGGCGGCAAAGCGAAAACAATCCCCGCTATCCCGTTTGATGATGAACTGTATCGCTGTCGAGCAGAGGTTGCAGACTCCGTCGAATAGCAACACCGGATGCTCGTTCATAGCCGTCCCTCTGCCGTGACCATCACATTGGCAAAAAAGCCACTTTATTCAAGAATACACCCGGACTGCCGACGGCTTCACTTCTTAATCGGACACTTGAACTTTTCCGGCAACCCAATCACGCATCGCCTGTAGTTCACCAAAGTTCAGGTTCGGGCGCAGGATGTCCAGAGCCTGCTGGCGGTAATCGTTCAACTCCGGATGATTTTGACAGAGTGTTTGTAGCTCCCGGCTGGCAAGCTCATCCTCGGCGACGTTTTTTAACTGCTCCAGACCGATGAAAACATGAAAAAACTTCCGGCCGATGACTGCCCCTGCAGTCACGATACTGCCTGACAGCAACCCTGCCAAAGCTCCGCCGATCAGCATGTCCTGCAGTATCCAGACAGAAATCGCCGCGACTGAAACCACTGTCGCCAGTGAGGCCAGCGCGACGACTGCAACATCGCTGGAATCCAGTTGTTTTCTGGATGATGAGGCCAGGGCGACGGCTACTGTAGTCGCTGAGATCACCGCCACAAGTAGCCCGTAGCCGGAAAGGAGATCGGACAGATAGAGTATCAGCAAACTGATGCCGTGGCAGCCATCAGAGATAATTGAGGCTTTGATCTGCTGTTTTTTCAGAACTGTGAGCTGAAATTTTTCCGCGTCCAGTTCCTGCCGGGTCGGCGGTGGTTGGCTGATGTCGTAGTCTAGCATTGTGCAATTGGGTCGGTAGTTACTTCTTCCTCACGATGAAAGCTGAAACCACGTACATGCTGTTTTCTGATGAACCGGAAGGGGCCGATTTTTACCGTACTTTCAACCTTGACGCTGGGGACATCGGCTGTATTTTTGATGATATGGTCGCTCTGATTCAGTTCTTGATGGATGCGGATAATGGCGATCCGCTCCGCATCCTCGGCTGTTTCTGATTTGACAATGCGTGTCGCGTAAAAACCGAACTTTGCATGTTCTCCGTCCAGGCTCAGAAGAAAGTTGTCACCGCGGACGAGAACTTTGTAGCGAGCCATCGCGGCCACGGTCATTTCGGCAGCTTAATCTGTGGTTCTTTGCTCTGTCGATAGAGCAGAATGTTTTTGCCAAGCACCTGAGCTATGGCTGATTTAGTTGCTTCGGCGAGCGCCTGGGCGACATTTTTCCGATCGCTTAAACAGCCGTCCTGCAGTTTCACCTTGATCAGTTCGTGAATCTCTAGCGCCTCGTCGGTTGCCGAGATCACGGCATCGTTCACTTCTTCTTTACCGATCATCACAATCGGTTTCAGATGATGACCGAGACCGCGCAGATAGCGGTTCTGTTTTCCTGTCAGTTGCATTAAGTTATCCTTAAAGTGTCAATTGTACAATCCGGTCAGCCAATAGAGCAACATGCCGACCAGCACGGTGCCGCCGAGACTACGGGTTTTTAGCGCAAAGATCAATGTAGGAATTGCCACCAGCAGTTCCGGTTTACCAATGTCGAAGTTGCGAGTTGTCGAGTCGGCAAACAGCGAGGGCGCCAGCAGCGCACTGAGAATCGCCACCGGGATCAGGCTTAGCCAATCGACCAGCCACTGCGGCAGCTGTTTGTGCGCCAGATAGAGCAGAGGAAGCGCGCGCGGCAGGTAGGTCACCAGCCCCATCCCCGCGAAAAGGAACAGATAATCGCTGAAAATCACTTATTCCTCCGATAGCGGACTTTGAGGAAATAGCCGAGGGTGGCGGCACAGATCGAAGCACCGACGATATAGGAATCGCCGGGAATCAGCAGGTACCAGCCGACAGAAATGGCTGCGGCCAGCAGGCCGGTCAGAATGTAGATTCGCCCTTGCAGTTGGAACACCAGCAGGCAGATAAACATCCCGGTCAGGGCATAATCGATACCGAAGGCTCCCTGCGGCACGAACTGTCCGATCAGTGTTCCAGTGATGGTGGCGAGAACCCAGACTGCGTTAGCCAGCTGGTTGACGATCAGCGCCCGCCGGCGATCCCAGTTACCGTCGCGGAATCGGGTCATGTTGACGGCAAAACTTTCGTCAGTGATCCCGTAAGCAAAAAGACTGAGAAAGCGCCGGCTGACTCCGGACAGATGGACCGCCAGGGCGGAACTCATCAAGGTATGGCGCAGGTTGACGACAAAGGTGGTGAGGATGATTGCCGGGATCGAGGCTCCGGCAGCCAGCATCGCTACGCAGATAAACTGCGCGCTGCCGGCAAACACCAGCAGTGACATCATTGCCACCGCCCACCAGGGCAGCCCGGCTTGCTGCGCCAGTACGCCGAGAGCCAGTCCGATCGTAAAATAACCGAGGCAGATCGGCCAGACTGCGGCTGCGCCCTGGCGGAAAGTTTGTTGTGTTGAGTCTGCAGGTTCAGTCATGAACACAAGAAGGGGACAGAATTAATTCTGTCCCCAGCCTTTTTCGTAGGGGCGTCGCTTGCTGCGCCCTGAATTGATACGTACAAAAAGGGCGCGGCGAGCAGCGCCCCTACGGGATTACAGAACCTGTTTCAGAAACGCCTTGGTTCTTTCCTCGCACGGCTCGGTGAAAAAGTGTTCCGGGGTCCCTTCTTCAACCAGTTTGCCCTGGTCCATGAACAGCACCCGGTCGGCCACTTCACGGGCAAAGCCCATCTCGTGAGTAACAACCACCATGGTCATCCCTTCACGTGCCAGCTGCTTCATGACGTCGAGCACCTCGCCGACCATTTCGGGATCGAGTGCGCTGGTCGGCTCATCGAAGAGCATGATTTTAGGGTCCATGGCCAGAGCCCGGGCGATGGCAACGCGTTGCTGCTGACCACCGGATAAGTGCCCGGGATAAACTTCAGCCTTTTCTGGAATCCCCACTTTGACGAGAAGTTGCTGGCCTTTTTCTTCAGCTTCCACACGGCTGCGTTTGCGCACCACCTGCTGTGCAAGGACGATGTTTTGCAGTACAGTTTTGTGTGGAAACAGGTTGAACTGCTGAAAAACCATCCCTACTTCTTTGCGGACTTTGTTCAGATCGGTCTTTTTGTCAGCCAGATCGATCCCGTCGACCATGATATGGCCGGAGGTTAAGGTTTCCAGCCCGTTCAGACAGCGTAAATAGGTCGATTTTCCAGAACCTGAGGGACCGATAATCACCACCACTTCGCCCGACTTGACGTGAGCCGTAACACCGTCGACAGCATGGATCGTCTGGCCGCGCCCGCTAAAGGTCTTTTTCAGATCGATGGTTTTAATCACTGACTGCAAGCCTCCGTTCCACCCAGGCAATCACCTGTGACAAAACCGATGTCAGCAGCAGATAGAGCAGGGCGACAATAAACCAGATTTCAAAGGTAGCAAAGGTCGAGGTGATCACCTCCCGGCCGCTCTTGGTCAGGTCGGTAATAGCAATGACCGAAACCAGCGACGAATCCTTGATCAAACTGATGAACTGACCGGCCAGCGGCGGCAGGGTACGCTTGAACGCCTGCGGCAGGATGATGTGAATCATCGCTTGCGGGACGTTCAGCCCGAGAGAACGTGCCGCTTCCATCTGCCCCTTGGGGATCGACTGAATCCCGGCACGGATGATTTCTGCAACATAGGCACCGGCAAAGACCGCCAGTGCGCTGATGCCGGCAGTGATCCGACTGATGTCGAGAACGGTTCCGAGAAAAAAGTAGAAGATGAACAATTGCACCAGTAGCGGGGTGCCGCGGATGATTTCGATATAGATGACCGACAGCTGCCGCAGTGTGATGTTGTTGGAGACACGACAGAGCCCGGTCACCAGACCGATGATCATCCCGAGAACACTGGCAGCAGCTGACAACCAGAGCGTTGTCCAGAGACCGACGATCAGCGGCCCGGCACGCCAGCTCAGAGTAGCACCGAGATCATCATCTTCCAGAAGTTCGTCGTTGACGTTGACCCGAATGGTTTCCGTATCGATCTCAAAGGTTTTTTCTTCGCCATCGTCACTGATAACCCGGACCCTGGTTTTGTCGCCAAGGTTATCAATTTTAGTCACCCGACCATCGAAGGGGATGGTTTTCATCTCTTCTTGGTGATACAGGAAATATTGCGGGACACGATTCCAGCGCCAGGTATAGTCAATTTTCTTGGTTGCAACCCAGAGTCCCGCCGCCAAGGAGAGCAGAATAAGGACTGTCAGCAGTCGCCAAAGCCAATTTCGGTAAGCAGTATTCACCGTCTAAGGTCTTCCTGAATATAAAATATTGATGGCGTCGAAAAAATTTCGCCCGACTGCGTTGCAGCGCTTTTTCAGGACCTCGACCAGCCCTATGTAGGCCTTCGCCCCTGAAAAATCACTACGCCTTGTGGGGTGAAATTTTTGCTTAGCCATCTCAAGATAATTTGCGAGTCCATCAAATATTGGAACAAAGATTTCTGAAACAATCACGGCGGGGAAAATAAAATCCTTCCCCGCCGTGATTGTTTGTCACTTAGTTTTGTACTTGCTTCAACCATTTGTCACTGAGGAACCACTTTGCATAAATTTTGTCGTAGGTTCCGTCGCTCTTGACCTGATTCATGAAATTGTTCAACCAGTTCAGAAAGTCATGGTTGCCTTGACGAATTGCCCAGGCCAGCGGCTCGTAGGTGAACGGCTCGTCAAGAAAAATCAATTTACCTTCATTTTTCTGTGCGTTGGCAATCGCCATATAGGGCAGATCATAAACAAAGGCATCAATTTTTCCATTGACCAGGTCCATGACGCCTTCTTGCTCGGTTTCAAAGGAGATGTAGGTCGCCTTCGGAATCATCCGCTTGGTGGCCTGCTCACCGGTTGTCCCAAGTTTGGAGGCAACCTTGTACTTTTTGTTGTTCAGGTCTTTATATGACTTTACTGCGTTTGCATGTTCTTTTTTGACCAGGATGCTTTGCCCGACCACGATGTAAGGCGTCGCAAAGCTGACCTTCATGTTTCTTTCCTGGGTCAGAGTCATGCCGCTCATGATCATGTCATACTTCTTGGTGATCAGGCCGGGGATGATGCCATCCCAAGCGGTACTGATCAGCTCCAGTTTGACGCCCATCGCTTTGGCAATACGTTTGGCCATGTCGACATCGAAGCCGATAATTTCACCTCTTTGATTGGTCATTTCAAACGGCATATAGCCCGGCTCCATGCCGACCCGCAGGACACCGCGATCCTGAATGTCACCCAGGGTGTCAGCGCTAGCAACGCCTGGCAAAACAACGCAAAGGGCCAGCAGGCAGGCAATCATCAATTTGAGCTTTTTCATCGTTTTTCCTCCTGGGGAAAATAAGGAATATGAAGCCGACTGATCGGCAGGTAGAACCATTTAATATGACTTTCCTTCATCGAGAAGTTCTGATATTAACATTTGGGTTTTGCATTCCGGACAGCGGGGCAGGTCTTCGATCGGCAGGTAGATGATTTCGGTATAACGGCATTTGGGACAGACAACTTCAATCGGTTCTTTCTTGCCTCGCTTCATTAACCGAACTCCCTGCTTGATCGCTTCAAAAAAAGATTTGAAATAACGGAAAGCTGCTTATACCATAGCGGCTTCATTTGAAACAAGAGTCTAACATTTCTTCTCTGGATTCTCATGGAACAAAAACAGAAACGGCAGTTTTTTGCCGAGTTTATGCTGGCGACTGTCACCCTGTTCTGGGGCGCGACTTTTCCGATTGTCAAAGAGGCGATCTGCGAAATGCCGGTGATGGCTTTTTTGTGGGTACGCTTTGCCATGGCTGCGATCTTGCTAGCCATGCTCGCGGGGCGGGCCGGTTTTGCTTCGCTTGATCGGCGCGGCTGGCGGATCGGCATCTTGCTCGGGACCCTGTTGTTCCTTTCCTTTCTGTTTCAGACCTTCGGCCTGGAAAGAACCTCATCGGCAAATGCCGGATTCCTGACCGGGTTGGGGGTTGTCTGGGTGCCGTTGATGGCCGGGCCGTTCCTTAAAAAACCCGCCGCTCTGGGATCAAAAATCGGCGTCGGCCTGGCACTGCTCGGCCTGTTTATGCTTACTTGGCACACCCCCTGGTCACTTAACACCGGTGACCTGCTGGTGGTGATCTGCTCGCTGTTCGTTGCACTGCACATCATCGGTCTGGATGCATTCACCAAAGGGTATGACGGCCGGGCGCTGACTTTTGTGCAGATTGCGACCATGGCGGTATGGGGTTGTGCCGGCAGCCTGTTGTTTGAACCGGTCTCCTGGCCGCAACAATGGACCGGTTCGCTGATTTTTGCTTTTCTCATCACCTCTGTCTTTGCCACGGCTTACGCCTTCTGGGCGATGACCACTTACCAAAATCGCACCACGCCGACCCGGGCGGCATTGATCTATACCCTGGAGCCGGTTTTCGCTGCGATTTTCTCCATCTGGCTCGCCGGCGACCGCTTGACCATAATCGGTTGGTGTGGTGGCGGTATGATCGTTTTCGGGATGCTCGTTGCTGAAATCTGGCCGATTTTTCAGGCAAAAAGGTTAGCGAGAAAAGCACTATGAACTCTGCATCGGACGGTTTCATGCGCCTTTCTTCTTTACAAAAACTACCGTGCAAGTTTAATATTAGCGGTTCTGTAAATTTCTTAAAATCTATTTCATAAGCTACTGTGACTGCATGAAGCAAAAGAATATTCGTAACTTTTCCATCATTGCCCATATCGACCACGGCAAATCGACCCTCGCGGACCGCTTGCTGGAAAAAACCGGGGCTCTTTCCGATCGTGAAAAAACCGACCAGTTTCTGGACAAGATGGAACTGGAGCAGGAACGCGGGATCACCATCAAGGCCCAAGCCGTGCGGCTGAATTATCGGGCCAGAGATGGGCAGGATTACTTGCTCAATCTGATCGATACTCCCGGACACGTCGATTTTTCCTACGAAGTCAGCCGTTCACTGTCAGCCTGTGAAGGTGCGATGCTGGTTATTGACGCAGCGCAGGGGGTTGAGGCGCAAACTTTGGCCAATGTCTACATGGCGATCGATCAGGATTTGGAGATCTTCCCGGTACTGAACAAGATTGATCTGCCGAGTGCCGAGCCTGAGCGGGTTAAAGAGGAAGTCGAAGAGATTATCGGCATCGATACCAGCGACGCAGTTTTGGCGAGTGCGAAAGAGGGGATCGGCATTGAAGATATTCTTGAAGCGGTTGTCACACGGGTTCCTGCTCCACTCGGCAATCCAGACGCCCCGCTGAAAGCCCTGACCTTCGATTCCTGGTACGACCCCTACCAGGGGGTAATCATTCTAGTTCGGGTCATCGATGGCACCATTAAAAAAGGTGAAAAAATTAAATTGATGGCTACGGGTGGGACCTACGAAGTTCAAAAGGTCGGGGCCTTTAGTCCACATCCGACCGAACTGCCACAACTGGCTTCAGGGGAAGTAGGTTTTGTAATTGCTGGAATTAAGGTCGTCGAAGACGCCAAGGTTGGTGATACGATTACCCACCAGCATCGCCCTGCCGACACTGCCTTGCCTGGCTTTCAAGTTGTCAAGCCGATGGTTTTTTCGGGTCTCTACCCCATCGATTCAGCTGAATATGATTCTCTCCGAGATGCCTTGGTGAAGCTGCGTCTGAATGATGCCGCCTTCTCCTTTGAACCGGAAAATTCTTTGGCGCTCGGTTTTGGGTTCCGTTGCGGGTTTCTCGGCCTATTGCACATGGAGATCATTCAGGAGCGGCTCGAGCGCGAATTCGGCGTTGAGCTGATCACCACTGCACCAACGGTTGTCTACAAGGTCACGACCACCAAGGGTGAATTGCTGCATGTCGAAAGCGCCAATATGCTCCCTGAGATCCAGTTTATTGAAAAGATTGACGAGCCCTTTGTGTTGGCCTCGATCCATGTGCCGAACGAATTTGTTGGTGCCGTTTTGAACCTCTGTATTGAAAGACGTGGAATTCAGCGTGAGTTGAAATATCTGACTGCCAATCGGGTGATGGTGGTCTATGAGCTGCCGCTGAATGAGATCGTTCTCGATTTCTTTGATCGTCTTAAATCGGTTACCCGTGGTTACGGGTCACTCGATTACGAGCATCTCGATTTTCGCCCCAGTAAGCTGGTGCGGTTGAACGTGTTGATTAACGGTGATGTGGTTGACGCCCTGTCGTTGATTGTTCATAACGATAAGGCCCAGTTTCGCGGTCGTGAACTGGTTGCGAAAATGAAAGAATTTATTCCGCGCCAGCAATACGAAGTTGCAATTCAGGCGGCAATCGGTAATAAAGTGATTGCCCGTTCGACCGTCAAGGCACTGCGCAAGGATGTTACGGCCAAATGTTACGGTGGTGATATTACCCGTAAGCGCAAACTGCTGGAAAAACAGAAGGCGGGAAAAAAACGGATGAAACAGATAGGGAGCGTGGAGCTTCCTCAAGAGGCATTTCTGGCAATCCTTAAAGTCAAAGAGTGATGGCGTCGCAAAAAAATCTCCGCCCGACTGCGTTGCAGCGGTTTTTCAGGATTTTGACAGACCAGACAGTATGACTTCGCCCCTGAAACCCCACTAACGCCTTGTGGGCGAATTTTTTGCTTAGCCATCCAATCTTTTTGCTAAACCACAAAAGAGTAAAATAATGGCGATCTTCCAAAAGAAAAGAAGCACTTTTGTGCAGAAAAAACCCTGGTATCGTGAGTGGTCTGAGGCCCTGATCGTCGCAGTGATTCTGGCGTTGATTATCCGGACCTTTCTGTTTCAGGCTTTTAAGATACCGTCCGGATCGATGTTAGACACCTTATTAATCGGCGATCATCTGCTGGTCAACAAGTTCATCTACGGAACCCGGCTGCCCTTTTCTGATGAACGCTATCTGGCGTTACGTGATCCGCAACGGGGAGATGTCATCGTCTTTGAGTTTCCGGATGACGAAGGAAAGTCCTACTTTCAACGTCGTGACTTCATCAAGCGGGTTATCGGTACCCCGGGGGATCTGATCGAAATCAAAGCAAAGCAGGTCTACGTTAACGGGGAACCCTACAGCCTTCCGCAGGAAGTGCACAAGGACAAGCAGATCATCCCATCGGTTGCCGGTCCACGAGACTTTGCCGGGCCGATAAAGGTTCCCAGCGACAGTTATTTTGTCATGGGTGACAACCGTGATTTCTCTTTTGATAGCCGTTTCTGGGGTTTTGTCCATGAATCAAAAATCAAAGGGCTGGCCTTTATCAAATACTGGTCCTGGGATGCAAAGGCAGACATTGCCGACAAGGTTCGCCTGGGGCGGATCGGTCGAATGATAGAGTGAGAATTTATAACCATTCGGTAGCAGAGTCCATACACCTGAATCGTTTGCAAATATTTTAACAATTATACAGTTGACTTGATTCCTGCCCGATTGATAGAGTCTGCAAAATTTAGCGCACTAACCGCTCAGCCTTTAAATTGATCCGAGAGGTCAACAAGGGAGACAGCAGTGGCAACAGTAAATTCGAGATCTATCCAGAAAGTACCTGTGCATTTATTTGCACCAGGTGCTTTTTTTTGTGTCTGAAACGCAACCGGGAGGAAGGATCATGGCCGCAGAAAAAATTGAAATTCTCGACACCGAAGGGATCAACCGTGCCCTGACACGGATCGCCCACGAGATCCTTGAGAAGAATAAGGGTGTCGAAGACCTGGTGCTGGTCGGCATTCGGACCGGTGGCGATTATTTGGCAGCACAACTGCAGCAGAAAATCTCGGAGATTGAAGGTCAGATTGTTCCCCTCGGAACCATCGATATCACCATGTATCGTGACGATCTTGGTTCGCGCAACGACCTGGCGGTCGGGCAGACCGACATTCGCTTTCCGGTGACTGATCGATGTGTCGTGTTGATCGACGACGTACTCTTTACCGGTCGGACCATTCGAGCTGCGCTAGATGCGGTGATCGATCTCGGTCGACCACGTAACATTCAGTTAGCGATCCTGATTGATCGTGGGCACCGCGAACTACCGATCCGCCCTGATTATATCGGCCGGAATCTGCCGACCTCGCGCAACGAACAGATAGAGGTTGAATTCGACCCGCAGCATCATGCTCAAGCGGTTTCTCTGATCAGAACCTGATGTACTCGCAATTGGAGGCGTTCGATGACCTTTAACCCGAAACATATCCTTGGCATCAAAGAATTAACTGCGGAAGAACTGATATTTATTCTTGATACGGCCGAAAGTTTTAAGGAAATCAATAGTCGCGAGATCAAGAAGGTGCCGACCCTGCGCGGCAAAACCATCATCAATCTGTTTTTTGAGGCCAGTACTCGCACCCGTACCTCTTTTGAGATTGCCGGCAAGCGTTTGTCGGCCGACACGGTCAATATTGCCGCCGCCGCCTCCTCGGTGGTGAAGGGGGAAACCCTGGAAGACACAGCAAAGAACATCGCGGCGATGCATCCCGATATCATCGTCATGCGCCACGGTGCATCCGGGGCCTGCAATTATCTGGCTGAGCGGCTCAACTGTTCGGTCGTCAATGCCGGTGACGGAACCCATGAACATCCCAGTCAGGCTCTGCTCGATGCCTTTACCATCCGTCAGCATAAAGGCAGAATTGATGGATTGACGGTCGCGATTGTCGGGGACATCACTCACAGTCGGGTGGTCCGTTCCAATATTTACTGTCTGGTCAAACTCGGTGCCAAGGTGCGGATTGCCGGTCCGCGGACGATGCTGCCGCCGGGGCTGGAACTGCTCGGCTGTGAGCTCTGCAGCAACATCGAAGACGCTGTTCGTGACGCGGATTGTGTGATGATGTTGCGTATCCAACGGGAGAGACAGGGCGCGACCCTGATCCCGTCGGTTCGCGAATATGCCCGTTTTTTCGGTCTGAATGAAGAGCGGCTGAAACTGGCAAAACCGGACGCGATTGTTCTGCATCCGGGGCCGATGAACCGCGGGGTAGAAATCTCTTCGGCGGTCGCCGACGGGCCGCAGAATGTCATTCTTGATCAGGTCGAAAATGGTGTTGCGGTCCGGATGGCGCTGCTCTATCTGGTGGCCGGCGGCGAGAAACTTCAGGCGGATTGACAACGAGCCCCTAACGATAGAGGTGAACCTATGAAAGTTCTGATCAAATCGGGAAGAGTGATCGATCCCGCAAATAGTATTGATGAAAAGCTCGACATCCTGATCCTGGACGGAAAGATCGCGGAACTGGCGCCCAACCTTGATGCCGGCGACACCGAGGTTATCAATGCCGCCGGTCTGCTGGTGACCCCCGGGCTGATCGATATGCATGTCCATCTGCGCGATCCGGGCCTTGAATACAAAGAAGATATCATCACCGGCACCCGTGCCGCTGCTGCCGGCGGCGTGACTTCGGTCGCCTGCATGCCGAACACCAGCCCGGTGAACGACAATCTTGCAATTACCCAGTACATTATCAATAAGGCCAAAGAGCAGGGCAGCGCCAACGTTTACCCGATCGGCTGTATTACCAAGGGTCTTAAAGGGGAAATCCTCTCTGAGATGGGGACCTTGAAAGAGGGCGGTTGCGTCGCTTTTTCCGATGACGGCTTGCCGGTCAAGGATGGCGAGATGATGCGCCGGGCACTGGAATACGCCAGTACTTTTGACGCACCGATCATCTCTCACGCCGAAGATCTCTCGCTGGTGGCCGGTGGCTGCATGAACGAAGGGCCGGTCTCGACTGAACTGGGGCTGAAAGGCATCCCCTGGGTCGCTGAAGATGCGACCACCGCGCGGGACATCATGCTCGCTGAACTGACCGGGGCCAAACTGCACATCGCCCACGTTTCGACCAAGGGAAGTGTCGAGCTGGTCCGCCAGGCCAAAGGACGCGGTGTTCGGCTGACCTGCGAAGCCGCGCCGCACCATTTTATCCTGACCGACGAAGCGGTGCGTGGTTACAACACCAACGCCAAGATGAATCCCCCCCTGCGTAGCGCGGCGGATGTGGCTGCGGTGCGTGCCGGGCTGAGCAATGGTACCATCGATGCCATTGCCACTGATCATGCCCCGCATCATTACGATGAAAAAAATGTTGAGTTTGCCATCGCGATGAACGGCGTCGTCGGTCTGGAGACCCTGCTGCCGCTGACGTTACGTCTGGTCGGCGAGAAGATTTTGTCTCTGTCGCAGGCCATAGCTTTGATAACCTGCCGGCCTGCCGGGATTCTGGGGATCGACCGCGGCACCCTTTCGGTCGGTGCGGTCGCAGATATCACGCTGATAAATCCGAACAAAGAGTGGCTTGTCGAGCCGGACAAGCTGCTATCAAAAAGTAAAAATACCGCCTTTGCCGGACAGCTGATGAGAGGCTGTGCGATGAAAACCCTGTTGGCTGGAAAAGAAGTCTATAGTAAAAGTTAGCCGGGGATACTTAAAGTAAATTCGAGCAAATATGAGGTTTAGATGAAAGCAATTCTGGCACTTGCTGACGGCAAGGTCTTCGAAGGAAAAGCCTTCGGCGCAACCGGCGAAGTCACCGGCGAAGTGGTTTTCAATACCAGTATGACCGGGTATCAAGAAATTCTAACCGATCCGTCATACTGTGGTGAAATTGTCACCATGACCTATCCGCAGATCGGTAATTACGGCATCAACCCTGAGGATGTCGAGTCCAGCAGACCGTTTCTGTCTGCCTTTGTGGTCAAGGAAGCCTGTTCGTTTCCGAGCAATTTCCGCTCGGAGATGAGCCTCGACAGCTACCTGAAAGAACAGGGGGTCGTCGGCATCGAAGGGATCGACACCCGCGCACTGGTCCGGCATATCCGGACCCAAGGAGCACAGCCCGGGATTGTCTCTTCGCTCGACGGTGACCCGCAGAGCCTGATCGAGAAAGCCCGGCAAGCGCCATCGATCATCGGCCGCGATCTGGTTAAAGAGGTGACCTGCGAGGCCACCTATACTAGTTCCGAAGGCGTCTGGACCTTGGGACAAGGCTATGCGGATCGCAGCGGCGAAGCGTTGCCGTTCAAGGTTGTCGCCTACGATTTCGGTATCAAACGCAACATCCTGCGCAACCTGGTCTCCAGCGGTTGTCAGGTCACCGTGGTTCCAGCGACGACTTCCGCCGAAGCGGTGCTGAAGATGAACCCGGACGGGGTCTTTTTGAGCAACGGCCCGGGTGATCCGGAGCCGATCGATTATGCTCAGGACAACATCCGCCAGCTGCTCGGCAAAGTGCCGATCTTCGGCATCTGCCTCGGCCATCAACTGCTGTCGATAGCCCTGGGCGGAAAAACCTACAAGCTCAAGTTCGGTCATCGCGGCGGCAATCAACCGGTTCTCGGCCATCAGCGCCAGCAGGTAGAGATCACTTCGCAGAACCACGGCTTTGCAGTTGACTCTGAATCTCTCGATGGGCAGGTTGAGGTCACTCATATCAATCTGAACGATAATACCGTCGAAGGGATTCAGCATCTGACGCTGCCGGCATTTTCAGTACAGTATCACCCTGAAGCTTCTCCAGGACCCCATGATGCTCAGTATCTGTTTGCCCGTTTTATCGAAATGATGGCAAAGCACAAACAATAAGGAAAGTTCATGCCAAAACGTACAGACATCAAGAAAATCCTGATCATCGGCGCAGGTCCGATCATTATCGGCCAGGCCTGTGAATTTGACTATTCCGGCACCCAGGCCTGCAAGGCCTTGAAAGAAGAGGGGTACGAGGTTGTTCTACTGAATTCCAATCCGGCAACCATTATGACCGATCCCGATTTTGCCGACCGTACCTACATCGAACCGGTGACCCCGGAGGTGTTGGCGAAGATTATCGAAAAAGAACGTCCCGATGCGCTGTTGCCGACCCTGGGTGGGCAAACCGCGTTGAATACCGCCGTATCAGTTGCAGAATCCGGCATTCTGGATAAGTACAACGTCGAGATGATCGGCGCAAAACTGGGGCCGATCAAAAAAGCCGAGGACCGCACCCTGTTCAAGCAGGCGATGGAGAAGATCGGGGTCGCCGTGCCGCGCTCCGGACTGGCCCACAGCCACGCAGAAGCGATGGAAATTGTTGATCTTGTCGGTTTTCCGGCGATCATCCGGCCGTCGTTCACCCTGGGCGGGACCGGTGGCGGCATCGCTTACAATCTGGAAGAGTACCAACGGATCACTCTGGCCGGGATTGAGGCCTCACCGACCAATGAAGTCCTGATCGAAGAATCGATCATCGGCTGGAAAGAGTACGAACTGGAGGTGATGCGCGATAACGCCGACAATGTGGTGATTATCTGCTCAATAGAAAACATTGACGCCATGGGTGTACACACCGGCGATTCGATCACCGTAGCCCCGGCGCAGACCCTGACTGACAAGGAGTATCAGATTCTGCGCGATACTTCACTGAAGATCATTCGTGAAATCGGTGTCGAAACCGGTGGTTCCAATATTCAATTCGGCATCAATCCGCAAGATGGGCGTCTGGTTGTCATCGAGATGAATCCGCGGGTGTCACGTTCTTCGGCGCTGGCGTCCAAGGCAACCGGCTTCCCGATTGCCAAGATCGCGGCAAAACTTTCGGTCGGCTATCGTCTTGACGAAATTCACAACGACATCACCCGGGAGACGCTGGCCTCTTTTGAGCCGACGATCGATTACGTGGTGACCAAAATACCTCGGTTTACCTTCGAAAAATTCCCGCAGGCGGACGCGACCCTGACCACGCAGATGAAGTCGGTCGGCGAGGCAATGTCGATCGGCAGAACCTTCAAAGAGAGTTTACAGAAGGCGCTGCGTTCGATGGAGATCGGTTCGCACGGTTTTGAAAGCAAGCTGTTCGAAAACCCCAACGATTACCGCCGAACCCTGACCCAGGGTGAACTCGATCAATTGCGCGATAATTTACGGGTTCCCAACTGTGAGCGCATGTGGCACCTGGCGGACGCGATCCGGGCCGGTTTCAGTATTGATGAGATCTTTCAGTTGACCGGTATCGACCCCTGGTTTTTGCATAATATCGAGCAGATCATCGATATGGAATCGCTGCTGGTTACCCAGAAAAGCCTGATCGCCAGCGGTGAACAGCAGTTTGTCGACCTGCTGCGTGAAGCCAAGCAGTACGGTTTCTCTGACAAACGACTGGCCTTTCTCTGGGAGGTGACTGAAAAGGATGTTCGTGATTTGCGGCACAAATTCAACATCCGCCCGGTCTACAAGCGGGTCGACACCTGCGGTGCCGAGTTTGAAGCCTTTACCCCCTACCTCTATTCGACCTACGAATCTGAGTGTGAGGCAGAACCGACCGACAGGAAGAAGATCATCATTCTTGGCGGCGGGCCGAATCGGATCGGACAGGGGATTGAATTTGATTACTGCTGCGTGCATGGCGTTTTTGCCCTTGCTGATGCCGGATTCGAAACAATTATGGTCAACTGCAATCCGGAGACCGTCTCCACCGACTATGACACCTCGGATCGTCTCTATTTTGAGCCCCTGACCCTTGAGGACGTTCTGGAGATTGTCGCAATCGAAAAGCCGGTCGGCGTGATCGTCCAGTATGGTGGTCAGACACCGCTTAAACTTGCTATGGCACTGGAAAAAGCCGGGGTGCCGGTCATCGGTACGTCTCCTGATGCCATCGACCGGGCTGAAGACCGTGAGCGGTTCCAGGCGTTGCTGCGCAAACTGAACCTGCTGCAGCCGGAAAACGGCATCGCCCGTTCTTTTGAAGAAGCAGAGAAAATTGCCCGGCGGATCGGTTACCCGGTGGTGGTACGCCCTTCCTATGTCCTCGGTGGCCGGGCCATGGAGATCGTCTACGATGTCGAGCGTCTGCGTGACTACATGAAGTTTGCCGTTCAGGCTTCGCCGGAACATCCGATTCTGATTGACAAGTTTCTGCAGGACGCCATTGAGGTGGATGTTGACGCCCTTGCCGACGGCAAAGAGGTGGTGATCGGCGGCATCATGCAGCATATTGAAGAAGCTGGAATCCATTCCGGTGATTCGGCCTGTGTCCTGCCGCCCTATTCATTGTCGCAGGAAGTCGTCGCCGAGATCCGTCGGCAGACCATCGAACTGGCTCTGGAACTGAATGTCATCGGCTTGATGAATATCCAGTTTGCCGTCAAGGGCAGTACCATCTACCTGATCGAGGTGAATCCACGGGCCAGCCGTACCGTGCCGTTTGTCTCCAAGGCGACCGGCCGCCAACTGGCGCAGATTGCCGCCAAGGTGATGGCGGGGCAATCACTGGCCGAGCAGGGCGTTGCCGGGGATATCATCCCGAAATATATTTCGGTCAAAGAAGCGGTTTTCCCCTTCGTCAAGTTTCCCGGTGTCGATACCTTGCTCAGTCCGGAGATGAAATCTACCGGTGAAGTGATGGGAATCGATTACGAATTCGGCAAGGCTTTTGCCAAGGCTCAGCAAGGAGCAGGGGTCAAGCTGCCGACTTCCGGAAAGATCTTTGTCAGCGTTAAAGATTCAGACAAGGGGCAGATTCTCGAGCCGGTTCGCAAGCTGGTTGCTGCCGGGTTCAGTGTCGTTGCAACAGCAGGGACAGCAAAGTTCCTGAATGAAAATGAAATCCCCGTTGAATATATCAACAAGGTGAAAGAGGGGCGTCCGCATTGCGTCGATGCTATCAAAAGCCGGGAAATCTGCATGGTTTTCAATACGACCCTCGGCGCCCAGTCGGTTGCTGATTCCTATTCAATCCGTCGTTCTGCTCTGATGCATGAGATTGCTTACTTCACCACCGCTGCCGGAATCAAGGCGGTTACCGATGGTATCCTGGCGATGCTGCGAGAAAATCTTGACGTCTGTCCATTGCAAGAGTATTATTCCGCTTCATAACAAAATCATAAAATCAAATAGACAACTTTAGTGGGCGGGTTTTCCCGTCCGCTGTTTTTTTTGAGGAGCTACAAAAATGAGTGGGACTGTCCCGATGACTCTTGAGGGCCATCAACGGCTGCAAGATGAATTAAAACAGTTAATCCGGGTGGAACGTCCGAAGGTCGTTCAGGATATTGCCGAAGCCCGTAGTCATGGCGATCTTTCAGAAAATGCCGAATATGATGCCGCCAAGAATCGGCAGGGCTTTGTCGAGGGGCGTATCGGTGAGTTAGGCGACAAGATTGCCCGTGCTCAGGTGATCGATACGGCAACCATCAACAGTGAAAAAATCGTTTTCGGTGCCAAGGTCACCCTCTTCGATGTGGATAGTGAAAAGGAAGTAAAGTATCAGATCGTCGGTGAAGATGAAGCTGATCTGAAGTGTGGCAAGATATCGATCACCTCGCCGGTGGGTAAATCCCTGATCGGCCATTCTGTCGACGAAGAGGTCAGCATCGTGGTTCCTTCCGGGATACGGGTCTACGAAGTGACTGATATCGAATATAGTTGATCGAGCAGAGGCAACAGACAAACCAGTATGGGGGCAATATCATTCGACATTGCCCCGTTTTTCTTGCTTTCTATGGTTTCTTCTGTAAAATCTTTATGGTTCGATAAATCCTGAAACAACCATCAATGGAGATAATAATGAGTGAGAAATTCAACAAAGATATGACCTTTCACCAGGCTCTGCAAGTAAGTCCGGAAGTTGCAGGGGTGCTCGGTCAGTTCAATCTGGGCTGTGTCGGCTGCATGGGCGCCATGAACGAAACCATCGAGCAGGGCGCACGGGCACATGGTCTGGATGTCGAAGATATTATCAAAGCACTGAACGCCATCGACTGAGTCCGTCTGATGCCCCCCTCGGCACCAGATCCCCAGTCGAAGCTTAATCAATCCCTTAGCAGCATCCGTGGCGTTGGCCCGCGGATGTTGCCGAAACTTGAAAAACTCGGCCTGCAAACGGTCGAAGACGCCCTTTATCACCTGCCGTTACGTTATGAAGATCGTCGCACCTTGAAGTCGATTGCCCGGCTTATCGATGGTCAGCAAGAGGTTTTTGTCGGCCACGTCCTGGCTGCCGGCGAATCGCTTACCTCCCGAACTCGACGAAAAATCTATGAAGTCATTGTCGGCGACGACAGCGGCAAGATTTCATTGAAATGGTTCCACTACCGCAAGTCCTGGTTGCAGAAGCGCTTTACCGTCAACCAGCAAATCCTGGTCATTGGCGAAGTCCGCCGTTTCGGCGCCACCCGCGAAATACACCATCCCGACACCGAACCGCTTCCCGATGGCATCGAGCCACAACAACTATTACAGAAAGATCCGCTTAATTTCGGCCTGATTCTGCCGGTCTATCCGCTTACCGAAGGTCTCAGCCAGAAACAGGCGCGCAAAATCTGGTTCACACTGATCCGCGAGAATGCCTGTCTGATTGAAAGTTTGCTCCCTGCATCAATTGTCGCTCGCCGACAATTGATGCCGCTGGCCGATGCGCTGCTGCAGGTTCACTGGCCAGAGAAACAATCTGACTTCTCTGTTTTGGGACAGGGGCGGGACCTAGCGCGTAAGTCCCTGGTCTTTGACGAGTTCTTTTATCTTGAGTTGGGACTGGCGTTAAAGCGGGCAGGGGTGCAACTGGAACAGGGGATCAGTTTCAAGGTTGAGCACCGCTACACGCTGCCGCTGAATAAGATGCTGCCGTTTAAACTGACCGATGCCCAGCGTCGGGTTCTCGGTGAAATCAAGCATGACATGATGGCTGAGCAACCGATGCATCGCCTGTTACAGGGGGATGTCGGCAGCGGGAAAACCCTGGTGGCGCTGATGGCGGCACTGATCGCGATTGAGAATGACACTCAGGTTGCGGTGGTTGCACCGACCGAAATCCTTGTCGAACAGCACTTTCAAACCTTTGACCACTGGTTGCCGCAACTCGGCCTGACGGTTGTCCTGTTGCAGGGCAGCATGCCTGCAGCGGCAAAGCGTGCAGCATTGGCAGCGATTGCCGCAGGGGAGGTCGATCTGGTGGTCGGCACCCATGCCGTTCTTCAAACGGGAGTCGAATTCAAGCGGTTGGGATTGGGGATTGTTGATGAGCAGCACCGTTTCGGCGTTCGTCAGCGCAGCCTTCTCAAGCAGAAAGGGGTCAATCCCGACATGCTGGTAATGACCGCAACACCGATCCCGCGCACCCTGGCGATGACCCTTTACGGCGACCTATCGGTCTCGGTCATCGATCAGCTGCCGCCGGGGCGCAAACCGGTCACGACTCACTTAATAAGAAACACGCAACGAGACAAAGCCTATCAGTTGATCCGCAAAGAACTGGGGCAGGGCAGGCAGGCCTATATCGTTTATCCGCTGGTTGAAGAATCGGAAAAAAGCGACCTGCTCGCGGCAACCGAGGCAGCCAACAAGCTTGCGGATGAGATATTTCCAGATATCAGCATCGGACTGTTACACGGCAGGATGAAACCGGCTGAAAAAGAGGCCGTGATGTCGGCTTTTCGCCGTGGTGATTTGCAAATATTGGTTTCAACCACCGTGATCGAGGTCGGCGTTGATGTACCGAATGCCACGGTGATGATGATAGAACATGCCGACCGTTTTGGGCTGTCGCAGCTACACCAACTGCGCGGCCGGGTTGGGCGCGGGGCCGACAAGAGTTCCTGTCTGCTGGTCCCGTCTGAATACTACAGTGAAGATGCCGGACGACGCTTACAGGTTATGGTCGAAACTAATGACGGTTTTCGCATTGCAGAAGCTGATTTGGAAATCCGCGGCCCAGGAGATTTCCTCGGCACCCGGCAGGCCGGGTTGCCCGATTTTCGAGTTGCCAACCTGCTCAAAGACCTGCAAGTCCTGGAGCTTGCCCGACAGGAAGCCTTCGCTTACGTTGAGCAGACCGACCGGCTCAGCAGCTTAGAGTCTCAGCCGGTTAAAGAGGAACTGATCCGCCGCTGGGGCGGACGCCTGGAGTTGGCGACCATTGGATGATTAACGCAGTAAAACAAATACTTAGGAGTGTACTATGAAAGCGATACGTGTCCATCAGTTCGGTGAACCGGACGCCATGCAACTGGAAGATGTTGCGGATCTGAAGCCGAGCGGCAACCAAGTGCTCATCGATATCAAGGCAATCGGTGTCAATCCGGTCGATACCTATATCCGCGCCGGAATCTATCCGGTCGTTCCACAACTGCCATACACGCCGGGTCTGGATGCTGCCGGCGTGATTCTCGCCGTTGGACCAGCAGTCAAGCACCGCAAGGTGGGGGAGCGGGTCTATTGCTTCGGCAGTGAAACCGGTTGCTATGCAGAGCAAGCACTCTGCAAGGAAGCTCAAGTTTACCTGCTGCTGGATAATGTCAGTTTCGCCGCCGGGGCGGCACTGGGCGTTCCTTACCCCACTGCCTGGTTCGCGCTCTTCTACCGCGCTCATGCCATGCCGGGAGAAACGCTGCTGATCCACGGTGCCAGCGGTGCCGTCGGCCTTGCCGCGCTACAGATTGCCAAGTCCAACGGTATCCGTGCTATAGGCACCGCCGGAACCGAGGCGGGTTTGGACCTGATCCGGCAACAGGGCGCAATTGCTGCCCTTGATCACACGCAAATCGATTACCTGTCTGCTATTGACGAGTTGACCTGTGGACAGGGGGTTGACGTAATTCTCGAAATGCTGGCCAACGTCAATCTGGAAAAGGATCTGAACGTTCTTGCTAAATTCGGTCGAGTGGTGGTGATCGGCAATCGCGGTACGATCGAAATCGATCCGCGTGCTGCAATGGGACGCAATGCTTCGATTCTGGGAATGTCCCTGTTTAATGCCACCGAGGAACAACTATACAGCATCCATTCTGCGCTGCGGGCGGGGCTGGAGAACGGTTCATTGCATCCGGTCATTAATGCCGAGCTGGCACTGGCAGAAGCTGTTCAAGCGCATATAAAGGTGATGGAGACGGGAGCGAAAGGGAAAATTGTGTTGGTTCGCTAGCGATTGTTTCGGGACTTCTAATCTTGTGCCATAGGGTTCTCGCAGGGTCGCCTCGTACACAGGCGACCCTGCCACTTTTGCAGTTATCGTCAAATTTGACGATTAATCCCCTAAAACTTCTTCTAAATCGCCAAACTTGACAAGTTGTAATTTGGTAGATATTATCAATACTCGCCATGTCATACGAATTGAATAGGTTTCTCGCCTTCAATTCGCCAGAGGAGACGACATTGTCTATTGATATTTTTATGGATGATCAGACCCTGCTGCTGGAGATCGGCCAGCGGTTGAGTGCGCGGCGGGTGGTGTTGGACCTCACGCAGGCTGAGCTGGCCAAAGAGGCCGGGGTTTCCAAGCGCACTGTCGAACGGATCGAAGCCGGAGAATCGACCCAGACTGCAACCCTGATCCGTATCTTAAGAGTCTTGCAGCTGTTGATCAACCTTGACGCCATGCTGCCGGCGACCGGGCCGCGACCGATGGATCTGCTGAAATTGCAGGGCAAAACACGCCAGCGGGCTTCATCGAAAAAACGCCGGGTACAAACCGAAAAAGACTGGTCCTGGGGTGACGAGACGTGAGCAGGGTTGCCGAAGTCAAGCTCTGGGGCCGAACCATCGGCGCGGTTGCTCTTGCCGCCGAGGACACAATCGCCACCTTTGAATACGATCCGGTTTTTGTTCGTAGCGGCATTGAGATCGCCCCGTTGACAATGCCGCTCGCCCCGCGCGTCTATTCCTTTTCCGCCCTAGGCGCAGAAACCTTTCACGGCCTGCCCGGCCTGCTGGCCGACTCGCTACCCGACCGGTTCGGTAACGCGCTGATCAATGCCTGGCTGGCGACCCAGGGTAGAAGCCCCGCTTCGTTCAATGCCGTCGAGCGCCTCTGCTATACCGGCATGCGTGGTATGGGCGCGCTGGAATATGTTCCCCAGATCGGCCCACGAACCCGCCGGGCCACCGACATCAATATCAACCAGCTGGTGGAACTCGCCTCGACGGTTCTGACCCAGCGCAACAACCTGACTGCCTCTTTCGGCGAGCACGGCAAAGAAGCTGCGCTGCAGGATATTCTGCGGGTCGGGACCTCGGCCGGTGGCGCGCGGGCCAAAGCGGTTATTGCCTGGAACCCGGTCAGCAACGAGGTGCGCTCCGGACAGGTCAAAACCGATCCAGGTTTTGAGTATTGGCTCCTCAAGTTCGACGGCGTGTCCGGCAACAAAGACAAAGAGCTCGAGGATCCAAAAGGTTACGGCGTCATTGAATACGCTTATTACCGGATGGCGACCGCCGCCGGGATCAGGATGAACGACTGCCGCCTGCTGGCCGAGAACAGCCGACGGCATTTCATGACCCGGCGCTTTGATCGGGTGGCCGACGGCAAAAAGATCCACATGCAGTCCCTCGGTGCCCTGGCGCATTTCGATTACAATCTGGCCGGTGCCTATGCCTATGAGCAGGCCTTGCTGGTTATTCGCCAGTTGGGCCTGCCGATGGATGCCATCGAAGAGCAGTTTCGGCGGATGGTTTTCAATATTGTCGCCCGCAATCAGGATGATCATGTCAAGAACATCGCCTTTTTGATGGATAAAGCCGGTAGCTGGTCCCTCGCTCCGGCCTTTGATATCACCTACAGCTTTCAGCCGACCGGCCGCTGGACCTCGACCCACCAGATGACCCTGAACGGCAAACGTGACAATTTCACCCTGGAGGATTTTCGCAGCTGCGCCCGCACTGCCGCCATGAAACGCGGGCGAGCCGATAAAATCATCGAGGAGGTGCGCAGCGTAGTAGCCCGCTGGCCTGATTACGCCGATGAAGTCGGGGTTTCGGTCGATTGGCGCGACAAAATTGCCCGGACTTTACGCCTGGAAAAGTTTGCTTAACGGCGGAAACTTACCCACTTAAGACGCAAGGGGAAACCTTTGGATTGAGGGTGACTATGAGTATTATGACTGAAATACGGGAGATGGCTTTGGGGCTCGCCTCACGCTTTCAAATCCCGAAGATTGCCGGAATCGCGTTCCCGCCTTTTTTTGCAGGGGGACAGCCCAGGGACTGTGAATTTATGGCTATGGCGCTTGAGGGCGGCGCTGGGGGCATAAGCTATGTGCTGTTGCCCGACAGCAGTGCCGGGCAGTACCGGACCTTAAACTCACAAGCGTTTATTGGCACCCGCCCTGAGCAGTATGCGGGCGCTTTCGGAGGGACCGATCCGGTACGAAATATGCTCGGGCTTGCGGCCATTAACGCCATTTGTCAGCATGTGATGCGGATCTCCGGCTGTGCGCCCGGTGTTGCCGCAGATTCCCTCGGACTGATGAATATTGAGGATGGTGACCGGGTGGGGATGGTCGGCTTTTTCCCGCCGCTACTTAAGTACCTGCATAACAGCAAGACTGAACTGGTCATCGTAGAAAAAAATGAGCGACTGGTCGAACGCTACCCGAATTTGCATGTGACCCTGAACATTACCGAATTGAACAGTTGCAATAAAGTGCTCTGTACCGGTACGACCCTGTTGAACGATACCCTTGACGAGGTGCTTTTGCAGTGCACAGCGGCCGAGCATATCTCAGTACTGGGGCCGACCGCCGGTTATTTTCCCGACCCGCTGTTCACGCGGGGAGTTCACGTGCTGGGCGGTCGCCTGGTCAACGACGGCATGCGTCTGCTGCAGCTGGTTACGGAGCGCAAACGCTGGGGAACGGCAACGCAGAAACTATGTTTTCAGGCCGGCAATTATGACGGATTCGGCAGCAGGGGATACTCCGGTTAGAGGAATCTTCGGTATTCATAACCGAGGCGGCCTTAGTTTACATAATATACATTATGCGACGTCGTATTGCTTTTACCACGAACGTAAAAAGCCGACACCTTTTCAAGTGTCGGCTTTTTACGTTCCAATGGTCGGGATGAGAAGATTCGAACTTCCGGCCCCTTGACCCCCAGTCAAGTGCGCTACCAGACTGCGCCACATCCCGTTAAACTCAATGCGTCGCGAATTATCTTGTATTTCTTGTGGTCTGTCAAGGACAAACCGGGCGTGAAAATTCAGCTGACCGTCATCCGCTCTATGATCTACTTTTGGCCAAGAACTGCCTCTGAAAGATTGAAAGTGTGATCGCCGATCTTTTCAAAATTATGCAGAATATCGATAAAAATCAGTCCGGGCTGAACTGCACATTCTCCGGTGTTGAGGCGGCTGATATGGTTCAATCGCAGCGAACGCTCAAGATCGTCAATCTCATCTTCATATTCAATCGATTTCGGCCCGATTGTTTGGTCCTGACTTTCTATCGCATCAACAATGTATTGCAGAAACTCACGGGCTTTCCCTGAGATCGATGCAATTTCATTTTCTCCGACCTCAGAAAATGAAATTTTCCCTTCAAATTTGCGAATTCCGAGTCGCCAAAGATTCTCGCAGTGATCACCGATCCGCTCAATATCATTGACCATGTGCATCAAGGAACCGATCGACTCAGACGTTTGTGTTGAAATCGATCGTTGCGATAATTGGACCACGAAGCTGGTAATCTCTTTCTGTAGCAAATCGACCAACTCTTCGCGTTTCTCCAGACCGCGGATGCATTTCATATTGCCATCTTCCAGGAACTGGTTGGTTCTATCGACCATCTCCAAGGCGATTTGGGCCATTCGAAGAGTTTCGCGTCGCGCCTGGCCGATAGCAATCGGCGGGGTATTCAGAACCCGACTATCGATAAATCTGACCTGCATACTGTCGGACTCATCTTCACCGCGGATTATCAAGGTTGAAAGCTTTGCCAGAAGCCCGACAAAGGGCAAAAAGACTAAAACGTTGATGATGTTAAACATGGTGTGGGTATTGGCAATATGGCGGGCGATATATGGTTTGTCGCCGATTGCCGCCGCAAAGCTTTCTGCTTGCACCTGGGTCTGAATGACAAAGTCAGCATCCCCGGGCGTGATTGATGATATGAATTTCATATAGAACGGCATCAGAATCAGCATGTAGAGTGTGCCCAGGGCGTTGAAAAGAAAATGGGCAAAGGCAGTACGCTTGGCCGCAACGTTGGTCCCGATTGCGGCCAGATTGGCGGTAATGGTAGTGCCGATGTTTTCGCCGAGGATCAGCGCAACACTGGCTTCAAAGGAGATCAATCCAGAAGAGGCCAACGCCAGAGTGATACCGATGGTTGCACTACTACTTTGGACGATGACGGTCAGCAGAGCGCCGATCAAGACACCGAGTAGCTTGTAGTCCCCTACCAGTATAAACAGCTGGCGAAACTCTTCACTGTGTTTCAGTGGGTTGAAAGCGTGTTTCATGGTCGAAAGACCAAAAAACAGGATGCCGAAACCGAGAATGATTTCACCGATATAGACGTATTTCTTATTCCTGCTGAAAAGTTTGAGGCCGGCACCGATGCCGATCGCTGGCAAGGCATATTTGGTGATTTTGAAAGCGATCAACTGCGCCGTTACCGTGGTGCCGATATTGGCTCCCATAACAACACCGATCGATTGCACCAGCGACATCAGACCCGCATTGACAAAACCGACCACCATAACGGTTGTGGCGCTGGATGATTGAATGATCGCGGTAACCGCAATGCCGACCATGGTTCCGACGATCCGGTTATTCGTCAATGCAGCAAGAATCTGGCGCATCCTCTCGCCGGCAATCTTTTGCAGGCCTTCGGACATGATTTTCATGCCGAACAGGAACAGACCCAGGCCACCGAGAAGGCCAAACAGTAACTTCTGACTTAATAATACAGACATTTGCATCTCCAAATTTCTGTTCGAAATTTCATGCCGGACTTACAACAACGGAGTAAGTTAAGCTGTGAATTCACCCCTGTTTTTACGCGCGGAATATATAACGAGGGTCAGTTTTTCTCAACAGAAAAACTGAAATTAAATGGAAAAGTTTTTTGCCCCGGTAGGGCACCAACCTGGTAGTGAATGTTAAAGCTGCGCATGGTTCTTAATTCAGCAGAAAAGTAGATCTTTCCAGCCACTTTGGAGTGCGGCAGAAGTTGATCCTCAGGGAGAGCTTCAAGTTCGATCAGTTCCGGGCGTCGTGAGGTTGCAAAGCTGGATTTACTGCGAAATTGATCCGCAGCACTGCCACGTTCCGCATCCCCCAGATAATAGTAACCGACATAAGGAAAAGGAACCAGGTAGGGAACTTCCGGTTTAAGCAGCGCGACCAGTCCAGCAGGCTCGTGCGCAGCATACTGATACCCCTCTGCATCGACCAGGGTGAAATCCTTAAAGGAGATTGGCAACAAGCTTGATCGCTGGTTGTTGATTTCAATCCAGAAAGAACAGTAGTTTTGCTCAATGGGGGCAGGCCGAACGCTGACGTCAGCGAGTCGAACCGTAACACTGATGTTGTCAATTTCTCGCGTTACTGCAAGGGACTCCTGATCAACCTGCGAGCCTGTTTGTGCTTGCGGAACAATTTTTAGTGTGGCACAGGCCGAAAGTAAAAAAAATAGCAAAAGGATAACTTTCTTCATCAGCCCCCCTTTTGCCTGGGTCGATTAAGGCTTGCCAGCAACATCGCTCGATAATCTTTTTGTGAGTTGCGCACACGGCTGCTGAATATCCGGATAATATTTAACGTGAACTTGAGCCCGAGGCTTGGATTTTGCCTTGCCAGCGTTTCGAAATCTTCTCGGGTCAGGCCGTACAGGATGACGTCTTCTGCAATGCGGGCGGTTGCAGAACGTTTACCGCCGTCAAGAACTGCCATTTCACCAAAAATATCTTCCGGACCGAGAACAATCAGAATCTGTTCGTCACCTTCCGCAAGCATGCGGGATATCTTGACGGTTCCCCGTTTGATCAGGTAGAGGGATTCTCCGGGCATATTTTCAATAAAAATGGTTTTACCCTCTTTAATCCGCCGAGCCGTAAAAATGCCTTCGAGACAACTCAACTCATCGTTATTCATTCCTTTAAACAATGGGCTGGTTGTTAGATTGGAGAAGCTGACAGAACTCATCGCAGAATAAACCTTTCTACTGTTCCAGCTTGATCAAAGAGGGCTTCAGCAGCACGATTTTTTTTGTATACGGCGATATCTACGCGGCGCATCATTGCCAGTTTACCAGCAGATTTTTTCTTTTCGCCAAAACTGGTCAAAAATACCGAGACACTGAGGTTGTGCTTATGTATCAGATAGTCCCCAACCGCTAAGGCGCGCAGCAAGGACAGTTTGAAATTATACTGATCCTCACCTTCAGTGCTGGCGAAACCTTCAACTCGGATCAGCATTTGCTGCTTTTTATAACTCTGCAGATCACTGACAACGGTGTCAATCTGCTTTTTTGCCTCGATCGACAACTCAGTTGTCTGTTTGCTGAAAAATACTTGCGAGATCACTTGTCTGGAGGAGAGGAATTGGTCGATTTCATCTGTGGATACCGCTCCGACCGACAGGGGGAAAAGGCAGGTTAAGAGGAAAATGATAATGGGCATCATCAGTCACCTTTTTCCGGCAGTAATACGAGAATTTCAGAGCGACGATTTAGCCTTCGTCCTTCCGCCGTTTTATTACTGGCAACCGGAATCGATTCACCAAAGCCTTTTATGAAAATGCGTGCAGGGTCAAAGCCTTCGCGAGTGACAAGTTGCTGTCCGACCGAAGCGGCCCGACGATACGAGAGCTTGTCGTTGTAAATCGGCGATCCCACCGAATCGGTGTGCCCGTCAATGCGGATCAAAAACCACTTTTTTTCTTTGCGTAAAGAATCCGCCACTTGAGATAGTGCCTTAATCCCAGCCTCTGAAAGTGAATACTGATCGAAAGCAAAATTGACATCCTCAAAACGGAATTTACGATAGACAACCGTATTGATCGGCTGTTTAACCTTATACGATTCTTGAGCCTTGCTGACACGTTCTGGCGCTGGAGAAGAGATCGGTGTCACCGGAGCTGATTTAGCGTCATTCTCTTTGGCAAGCTTGAGTTGCGTTTCAGGTTCGATAATGATTTTTTCTTCACCTGGATTGACCGGAAGTTCACTGTTCACAACTGGCGCCGGTTTGGCCAAACGAGACATCGGCAAAAGTGGGGTGATGGTTTTGAATTTCGATATTTTCTTTACCTTCTCCGTCTTTTCAACCGGGAGAACCGGGATGATGATCTGCGGGATCGGTTTCGTGAAGGTCCCTATCCCCTGACTGGTAGAAACACCGGCCAGAAAGCGCCAATCAGGTGAATTGTCCGTAAGCCCGACTCCTAATCCGGCATGAAAAGTCAGGTGGGGTGAGTAGAAATACTGCAGGCCTGCCATGGCTTCAATTTCTTCCTCAAGCCCTGATGCGCGTGCTGTAACAAAATCAAGTTCGGCAATCAACCGCAAACGCGCCATAGGAAAGTATTCCAGCGCGGCGCCGGCGACGACCTGATCATCGCGAACAACACTGTCGTTGTTTTTAAGAAAACCCGCATTGACATGAACACCGACGCGACCTGATTTAAAGGAGGCAATCGCCCGTGCCAGAAGGCCGGTTTCACCATCCGTTGACGCATTGTCGGCGACATGGCGGCGAGCCTGGAGATCGACGGCAAGCTTGTAGGGAGATGAGCGTTTGCCGAGAACTCTGGCCTTGATGCCGATATTGGCAAAACCTCGCCCGCTGTCGGCCTCTTCATCGTTAAACATGAGGTTGGGATAGGAACCGTAGGCCTCGATGAACTGACCAAGGCCCAAAGTCAGACTGAATGGCAGGATAGTGGCAGCCTCGCCATTGTTTAATTGCGATCCGTTTAGCCAAAGACCAACAGAGATATTACCAGACTCCAAAGTGTCCGCAGAGGGCTGACTCAACAACCCGCTGACGCCGAATTGGGTTGGAGTTGCAATGGCGACAGTGGCGTACAGAACCACTGTCAGCAACAAGGATATCAGGCGTAAGATTGGTTTCATCCTCGGCTATTCGACTTCAAAAAAAAATGTTTATTCGTCAGATGGCAGAGATTGCTATGCCATTCAGGGGTCAAAGGAACAAACCCGCAAAATTCGTGCTATCTCATTGGCCCTTCTCAATATGGCATAATAACATATAATTTAGGCAATAATAAGAAATAACTTATCTGCCGACATGACTCCCGGCTTAAAATGCAATCTGCGGGGGAATTTTGAATCAATAAAAAACCCGCTCACTCAAAAGTGAACGGGTTCGCGTTGCTAAGGTTGCTCCAGCTTTCAGCTGTCGACGCGTTCGCGCAATTCTTTCCCGACCTTGAAAAAAGGTAACCTTTTCTCTTTTACCTGAATTACCTCGCCGGTTTTCGGGTTACGACCCATATAGGCTTTGTAGTCCTTGACCATAAAACTGCCGAAGCCGCGGATTTCAATTCGGTCATTATCGATCAGCGCCTGAGACATTGAATCGAAAATCAGATTTACAATCTGCTCTGATTTTTTGTAGGTCAGATCTTTTTTGATCGAAAGAGCTTCAACCAATTCAGACTTGTTCATAACTGCCCCCTGAGATCAGGTTTAATGGCTATTATCAATTACAGACACCTACAGACTATACAATATGGTCTGTACATGTCAACAAGAGTAACTAATTTCAGGCAGTTGGGACTTTTGTATGAAACTTATATAATTGTAAAAGGCGACAGCGTCCAGATAACTTTAGCGTCATCCTCGCCGATGTTGTCCCAGCGATGCGGCAGATGTGATTTAAAACTCAGGCTGTCCCCCGTTTCTAAAATGTATACTTCCTCGACGATGGTCATTTGCAGACGTCCCGCAAGGACATAAATCAGTTCATCACCGGGGTGATACATATTCTGCCGGCCGCTGCTGCCACCCCTCTGAACCGTGCAGAAAAAAGATGTGAATTGTGGATCACGCAGGCCGGAGGTAAAGGATTCGGTATGCATGTTGTGTTCATCGTCATAGACGGTTTTATCCCGCTGTCCGGGACGTGTATGAACGATTTCATGCGAGGTTGAAACATCCTCAACAAAATAATTGATACTTTTATCAAAAACCATCGCCAGGCGCATCAGTATTTCCACGGATGGAATTGTCAGACCGCGCTCGATCCGGGAGATCATATTGGAAGAAACATGTGATTTTTCTGCCAACACCTGAATTGTCAGCTCCTGTTTCAGGCGGATCGCTTTCAGCTTCTTGCCGACAATCTTTTTTATCTGCATAACTTACAACTCCCAGATTTGATCTAAGAAAGGCATCAAATTAAACGATGGCTGGTCATCAAACATTTGGCGGCGGCGAGACAATCCAGAGGATTTTTGTTTGCTGAGTACTGGTGTTTCTCCAACTGTGCGGCAGCGTTGCTTTGAAACCGATCGAGTCGCCCTTTTCCAGGCGGAACGTTTCGCCCTCAATCAAAAAATCAAGGCTGCCTTCCAGCACCATTGCGAACTCTTCACCGGTGTGCACCATGCCGCCTTCACCGCTATCGCAATACGGCTCAAGGGTATCTACAAAGACAGAGAAACCGGGATCCCGCAACCCCTGCGTGAGGCTGGCAATCTGATGCTTGTCTTCAAAAAAGAAGATCGGTTCACCTTGCCCTGACGGAGTAAAAACAACCGTACTCCCCTTTTCTGCTTCTTCGACAAAATAACTCAGACTCAAGCCGAGCGCATCAGCCAGTTTCATCAGAATTTCTACGGACGGAGTTGTCAGACCCCGTTCAATTCTGGAAATCATATTAGAAGAAACCCGCGATAATACCGCAAGCTCCTGGATCGTTTTGTCTCTTTTAAGGCGTGAAGACTTCAGCTTTATACCGATAAGTTTTTTAACCATTTCATATCGCTCCATAGAATTTTAAAATGATGTTCTATCATCAAAAAAAAGAGCTGTCAATCTTATATGAGATACGCCTGCACTAAATGGTAGTCCAAATCAGGTAAAAGGGGCTCCTCCTGCATGTAAACCGAAATATTGTCGAGGGTTGACAGGATCTTGAGGAAAGTTTACTCTGCCGAAATTCAAAAAAAGGAGTCGTCAAATGAGTACTTATGTTTATACGTTCATAGAAAAAGCACTTGCAGGAAACTGTCTTACGCCGGAGGAAGCCCTGCGGATACTGTCCTCCAGCGGTGCAGAATTGACCTTTCTTATGGCCGGTGCGCAGCAGATTAAAGAAGCCACCCTGAGCAATCGGATTGATCTCTGTTCAATTATCAATGCCAAATCGGGCCGCTGTTCTGAAAACTGCAGTTTCTGTGCACAATCGGCGCATCACCAGACCGACGCACCGGTCTACCCGCTCAAATCTGTTGATGAAATCGTTCAGGGCGCGCACACCGCTGAAGCAGAAGGTAACCACTGTTATGGAATTGTCACCAGCGGAACCCGGATCGAACCGGGTGAAGAATTCGACAGAATCCTTACGGCGATTCGCGCCATCAGCGCAGAGACCTCCATTGAACCTTCGGCATCGCTTGGGATTCTGGATAGCGACAGCGCACTGGCGTTAAAAAATGCCGGTTGCGTTACCTATCATCATAACCTGGAGACGGCCCGTTCCTTCTTTCCGCAAATATGCACCACGCATGATTATGAAGAGGATGTCGCTACTGTTCGCCAGGCAAAAACGGCCGGCATGAGCGTCTGCTGCGGCGGTATTTTCGGGCTGGGTGAATCGTTAGAGCAACGGATCGAAATGGGCCTGACCTTACGTGATCTGGATGTCGATTCGGTGCCGTTGAATTTTCTGAATCCGGTTGCGGGCACTCCGTTGCAGGATGCTCACCTGCTGACCCCGATGGATTGTCTGCGCATTATCTGCCTCTATCGTTACCTGCTGCCGAAGAAACGGATTACCGTCTGCGGCGGGCGCGAAAAAAACCTGCGCGAATTCCAGTCCGCCATTTTTATGGCTGGAGCCAGCGGCACCATGGTCGGCAACTATCTGACAACGACCGGTCGAAATCGTGATATCGACCTGCAGATGATCGATGATGCCGAGGTAACGATCAATGTCTGCAACCAGAAATAGAGGACTTTTCATCACCGGCACCGATACCGGTGTCGGCAAATCGCTGGTTGCGGCAGCTCTGGCAAAGATGTTGAAGGAGCGCGGCATTCATGTCGGGGTGTTTAAACCAGCGGAAACCGGAGTTGCCGATGCTGGTTCCCTTGGGCCGGATGCCGCACTCTTGAAATGGGCGGCCGGTTCAAAGCAGACCGACGAGCAGATCTGCCCCTATCGCTTCCGTGACCCGCTGGCACCGGCGGTGGCCGCTTCGCGAGAGCAGGTTCGAATCGATTACAGCAACCTCGTGGAACAGGCCCGACTGACGATCGACCGTCACGATTTCACGATCATCGAGGGAGCGGGCGGCTTGATGGTTCCGCTGGCGGGTGGCTTGTTGATGGCTGATTTTGCTCGGGCAGTATCGCTGCCGCTGCTGCTGGTTTGCCGGCCGAATCTGGGAACCATCAACCACAGCCTGCTGAGCCTGTTTTTCGCCAAAGCGATGGACCTGGAGGTCGCCGGGTACCTGATCAACAACATGCCGCCGATTAAAACTGCCGCAGAAGAGACCGTTGCTCACAGTCTGGCATCGCTGACAACCGCTGAGCTGTTGGGCATTCTAGATTCTGTCGGGGGGACTGAGCAGGAAAAAGTTGTCAGGTTGGCTGAACAGCTGAAGAAGCTGCCGACCTTGCCGCTGTTGCAAGGGTATCTCCCTTAAGCAGTAGTATCCCGTGCGTTTCCACAGCTTGGACAAAAGCTCCAGGTGCCGCGTAGTTCTGCGCCGCAGCCACAATAACGATTCTGCTGCTGACGACGGTTGCGGTCCTTGCTCCACAACAACACCCCGCAAGCGACTGCATTCAACAGGATAAGCAGGATTGCCGGCGCGCTTAGAGTCAGCAATGATGCTACGGTGCAGCGTCCCCCCTGAAAAGACCAGTAATTATAGCCAATAATCACCAGCAACAGACCAGTGATCAGCAGCCCGACCGGAAGGTTTCTGGAGTTTATCCTATTGTTCATGCCGCCCTCTCCTTCCCGGTGTTACCGCAAAACGGGCAATGGGGATGGCTGATCTTCTTCCCTTTGTGGCAACAGGGGCATGATTCACGCAGACGTTGCTGACAATGGGGGCAGACCATCCAATCGATGTCGATCGGGGCATGACAATTGGCACACTGATCTTCCGGCATCGGCACTTCACGCGCCGTAGAGTCAAGCTCTCGTTGGATCATCCAGAGCAATAATGCCAATGTCAGCAGCAATAATAGAATCATGGCTAGCCTGCCTGAGCAACAACCTTCGGTCTCCGATTACTGTCTTCTGCAATATTACCATCCCGCAAAATAACGGTTCGATCAAAATAAGGCCTGTTTTCATCGTTATGGGTGACCATAATGATGGTTTGACCCTCCTCGTTCAGCTCCTGAAAAAGGCCCATGATTTCTTGACTGGTCGCGGTGTCCAGGCTCCCGGTCGGCTCATCGGCAAGGATCAGCGGAGGTGAATTGACCAAAGCCCGGGCGATAGCAACCCGCTCCTGTTCGCCGCCGGAGAGTTGATTCGGCAGGTGGGTCAGACGGTGCGACAAGCCGACCCGCTCCAGCACCTGGTTGGCCAACGCTTTTTTCTGCTTTACGGGGATTTTTTTCACTGCCAGCGGCAGCATGACATTCTCCTGTGCCGTCAGGTACGGGATCAGGTTGAAGGACTGGAAAACGAAACCCAGATATTCCCGTCTGAAATCGGCTCTCTTTTCGCTGCTCAGACGATAGAGGTCGATTTCTTCGACAAGAATTTTCCCTTCAGATGGATGGCAAAGGCCGCCCATAATCGACAGAAAAGTACTCTTTCCTGAACCGGACGGTCCCATCACACCGAGAAAAGAACCATCCTCAATCTTCAGATCAATCTGCCCGAGAGCAACAACCGTGTCGGCATCACTGCAAAAGGTTTTACCCAAATTCTCGATTTCGATAAATGACATATCTATTCCTGTCGGCTAAAGAGCCCTGAGAGCTTCGGTCGGATCGAGGCGGCTGGCATGCAGTGCCGGATAAAAGGAGGCGGCACAGCCGACCAGCAGGGCCAGCAGCATCGCCAGTCCCGCCAGCACAGGACTCCAATGCAGGGCCACCTGATGTTCTGCCATGAAGGGCAAAACTGCCTGAGTGGCCAACATCCCGACCAGATAACCGAGCAACCCGGCGAGCAGACTGACCGCAGCAGATTCCATCAGAATCAGCCGGACCACATGGCCGCGACGAAAACCGAGTGCGCGAAAGATACCGATTTCGCGGGTTCTTTCGTTGACTGAACCCATCATGGTAACAAAGACCACCAGCGCCCCGATCAGCAGCACGATCGCAGCAATTGCCAGCGAAAAGGTGCGAAACTGGTCGAGTGCGTGCATGCGGGTTTTAACTACCTGTTGAATGGCGCGAACCTCTACATTCGGCAGAACTTCGGCAATCTGATTAACCATATCGCTTACCGGGCAGTCAGAACAGAGCGCTGCCACTTCTACCAGGGAGACTGTGCCAGGCTTGTTCAGCAATCGTTGCGCGGTCGGCAGTGAGCCGATCAGCAGTTGATCATCCTGTGATCCGGTTTTATCAAGAATACCAGTCACCTCAAACAGCTCACCTGAAATTGTCAGTTTAGAGCCGATTTTCAGGTTCAGCTTGGCCGCTGCGGTATTACCGACAACCAGTTGATGATCGGTTTTGGCCGGTTCGCCGTTGATGGTCCACCATTTCTTTAAATGAAACTCTTTATCCAGTTCGACCCCCATCAACATCACTCGCTCATTGTCGACAGTCACCGCGCCCAAAACTTTCGGCGCAACAGCCGAAATATTACGACTGTTTTTGATCGTGTGGATTTTCACCAGGTCGGCCTGAACGATCTCTCTGGAATCGATCGACACCCCGCCGAGGGTGATGCCACCGTAGCTCAGCGACAGCGTGTCGCTACGCGGCGTAAGCAGAATATTGGCGCCGAAGTTTTCCATTTTATGCTGAATGTCGGCCGTCAAGGCATTCGACAGGGAAACCAGAGTGACAACGGTTGCCACACCGATCAACAAGCCGACCACCAAAAAGGCCATGCGGCTTTTCCGGCGGCGAAGATTATTGAAGGCGATCGTTTCAAGTTTCATGGCTGCTCACTTAAAAAAAGGGTTATTAACCGCCGAAATACCAGGCGCCTTTGAGAATGTCCTGACCGGAGATAACCACCTGCGTACCTTCAATGCGGCGACTGAGCGGCGCCGGGTTGCAGCCGCCTTTGACTTCGTTTACCCGGTCGGTACGGAATTTCTGGTTGCAGTTATTGCAAACCATGTTATCCCCTTCCTGCCGGTAACCTTTTTTGGATTTGTAGCAGACGTCACAGGCGTCAAAGGCCGCGCGGACGATTCCATCAATACTCTTCACAACAAAGAACTTGATCTCGCCTTGCGCGGAATCAAAAGTAAAATAGTGGGCTTGACCATCGCTGACGTCAGCCAAGTTGACCCGCACCTCATCACCGACGCTTTTTGCCGACGCATAGCCATCGGGCGATCCCTGCCCGAGCAGGGTAAACCCGGCAACTCCAGCTACGACAACCAGCGCCAGTAAAATTACGGCGATCTTGCCGAAACCACCCTTTTTTTCTACTTCGGTGAATTGTTTTTTCTTTTCCTGTCGTTCATTGCTCATTGTCGGACTCCTTTATTTGATTACTGACCAGTTATCTGCCTCAACCACAACAACCACCACCGGAGCCGCTCCCGCAGCCACCGGTAGAGCGAGTCGCCTGCTTCAGAGCGGCATCATAAATTATCACCGGAGAGTTGCCGATCAGATCCTGAAACCATTGGTTGAAACGGGTTTGGCGTTGATTGGGATTAGAAATCCCGGCCAGAACATTCTCCTGAATGTTCTTGTTGATAATCATGTCTTCCTTGATTTGACGAAAGAAATCGTCTGAAGAAACATATTTTGCTTTAACGTAGTTGTCGAAGTTCGGCATCTGTTGCTGCATCTGCTTGATTTTCAGTTCGACTTCGCCATCCTGAACAACCACCCGATTTGTCTCAGCAGCCCCGATCAACAGAATCCTCTGTTTGAGGCTTTGCCAGGTTTGTTTGACGATCTGTTGTTTCATCTCCGGTCGATTCTGCAAGCCTCCGGCAATCAACCTCTGGGTCACCAACTGATCAAATTCATCACGAGCGAGAAGACGTTGACCGATTTTTGCGACATAGATTTCTGCCAGCTTGGCTTCTTCGTTCTGCATCGCCAGATATTGCTCGTTGGAGAACTGCCGGGTCACAGTCGCTGGATAGCCCGCATCACTGACAACTTTGGCGATTTGCTGCGCGTCGACGATTGCAGGATTGAACAGGACCTGACTACGGCCGGTGGTAACGCTGACCTCAACCGACTCGACACCGGCAACGGCGGCAAGAGCTGTCGTAATATTTGAAACACAGGAACCGCAGGTCAGTTTTTTTACCGTCATTTCGCTCATGGCGAAACTGGCATTCGCATCCCTGTCTGTTACAAACAGACCGATCCCCGTGACCAGACCGATGGCAACAACAGAGAATACAATCAACAGCTGCTTCTTGCCCATTTTGTCGTTCCTTTCGATGGAGGGTAATTTATTCCCTGTGCTTATATCAGGAACTATGCCAGCGCTGAATATGAGGTAAGCTGCTGATTTAACATAAGGTGGTTTGGTGTAAACAGAAACACCGCAGAATATTCAACAGATAAATGCAGAATATCCAACGGTGCAAAGTGCCCGGCCAGCTTTTTCAGGCGTTGACGCGAGTCTTTACGCAATCGTAACTCTTCAGCCGGATGGTCTCGGGGTGCCCATTTCAAGGGTGTCTGGCGCCAGGATGGCGTCAGCAAGCTCCAGGGATGGGTTCATGCGTCCCTGGGAATGGGCAGCGCGAGGCCATTTTCCGCGGTACTGAAGTTTACTCGCGATCTAATGTTTCGCGAATTTTCGTCAGCAGGTCGATCGGCTGAATCGGCTTGTTCAGCAGCATGAAATCTTCGCCGACCAAACCCTGCTCACGTAAAGCATCAAAGGTGTAGCCGCTGATAAAAATTACCGGTGCGGCAGTTTTTGTGCGGATTTCCTGATAGAACTCAGTGCCCTTCATGCCGGGCATGACAACATCGGAGAGGATCAGAGAAATCTCAGCTTCCTCGGCATCCAGAACCTGTAAGGCAGAATCAGCACAGTCACTATCGAGCACCTGGTAACCCACAGCGTTCAGAATACTGCAGGTCGACTCACGCACTTGCGGATCATCTTCGACCAGCAGGATGGTTTCGCTGCCGCCCGGGAGCTGATCATTCCGGATCTGTTGCTGTGGAAGCAGTTTCCGGGTCGTCAACGGCAGATAAATTCTGAAGCGTGTCCCCTGCCCCGGAGTGCTGTCGACCAGAATGTAGCCTTTATGCTGTTTGACAATCCCCCAGGCGATCGCCAGTCCCAGACCCGTCCCTTTGCCGGTATCTTTGGTGGTATAGAAGGGGTCGAAAATCTTCTGCTGAACATCCTTGGACATCCCGCTGCCGGTATCTTCAACTATAATCTGCGCATATTCACCCGGCTCGCCGTAACCATGCATACGACAGAAATCCTTGTCGATGACCGTCGGCATGGTCTTCATGCTGAGGATGCCGCCATCCAACATCGCATCACGAGCATTGGTCGCCAGATTGACCAGCACCTGTTCCAGCTGCGAGGTGTCGGCCAGCACCACCAGCTGCTGATTCGACAGGGTGATCTGTTTCTGAATTCGTTCGCCGATAACTTTACCGAACAGATCCTGGACCTTGATGACCAGCTGGTTTAAATCGACCGGTGTCGACGGCTCATTTTTCTTGCGGCTGTAGGCCAGCAACCCGTGAGTCAATTTAGAGCCGCGGTCTGCGGCCTCGGCGATTTTATTCGCTTTTGACAGCAGTTTTTTGTCCTCTTTACATTCGGCCTGCAACAAACCGGCGTAACCGGTAATAACCGTCAGGATGTTGTTAAAATCATGTGCGATCCCTCCTGTCAGAGTGCCGATCGCTTCCATCCGCTGGGATTGCTGCAACTGCTTTTCCAGAACCCGCCGTCGTGAGATATCGATAAAGGTCACGACACCGCCCACCAGTTCACCCTCTTGAAACATCGGATGCCCCCAGAACTCGACCGGAATACTGTGCCCGTCGTTATGCGCCAAGCTGGCATCAGCGGCGATATTTTTTTGGTTTTGCAGAATCGTCGCCATAAATGGGCAAGGTTCATCTTCTGGATCCGAATTGACCTCTGGAAAATACTGAACCAAACGGTGAAAACGCCGGCCGATCAACTCTGTCTCGTCGGCGTAACCCAGAATTCTCAGGCTGGCCGGGTTGCAAAAAGTACAGGTGCCCTGCAGGTCGATGCCGACGATCGCCTCAGCGGTAGAATTGAACAGGGTGCGCAGCATCTCCTCACGGTGCGAGAGTTCACGCACGTAATGCATCCGTTCACATTCGGTTGCAGCACGTGAAGCAATGACCGAAAGCAGTTCTTCAATATGCGGAACCGCCTGTATCGACTCGCGGGAAAAAACGCTGATGGCGCCGATAACCTGCCCTTCATGGCCGAGCATCGGCATACCGATAAAGCTGTCAATTTCCGGCAGACCGGCACCATTGACCGCAGGATAATCAACGGCGACATTTTCCGTCAGGAACCGGTATTCCCCGTCGAGAATCTCGACGTAGGGCGTATCACTGATCGGCAGGCAAAATCTGCCGATCCTGCGTTCGTTGAAACAACAGGCTTGCACATCCAGATAATCGTTTTGAAAAAGGCTGATGCTGGCGCCGTCCGCACCTAACCATTGACAGAGGTTGCAGGTTATTTCGTCCAGGCAAGCCTGACCGGTCAACCCGACCGTACTGCGGACCAGGGTTTGAATCGATGATTCATATTTTTCTCGCAAAGTAATATCTCGTGCGACGGAAAAATACACCCTTTTCCCTGCCAGTTCAAATAGTTGGCTGCCGATTTCAACCGGAATCAGTTCACCGTTTTTACAGCGTAAATGGGACTTGAACAGGGTCCGCCCACTATTTGAAATCTCATCCAGAATCAGTTGAAAATCGTCCGGTGCCTCCTGACTGATCTGATTGGTCTCATAGGGGGACAATTTCAACAACTCCTCGCGACTGTAGCCGAGCAAACGGCAGGCGACATTGTTGACCTCGGAAAACTTCCCCGGCTTGCCGTTCGGCAAGCGGTTGGAAATGAAGATAGCGTCAGTAATCCCATTGAACAACCGATGAAAATATTCGCGATTTTTCCAAAGTTCCTGTTCCCGTTCATCAATCGCCAATCGCATCCGTCGAAACCCTTCGGAGAGTTCATCAATTTCACGATGATTCCCGTATGGTAGCGGATGGCGATAATCCCCTTCACTGAATGATTTGGTGCTGATAATCAGCTCGGAGATCGGCCGAACAATTTTTATGGACAGCGTACGCGCCAAAAGACTGGCAAAGAAGATTGACGCCAGGCAACCGAGCAGAAAAATTATCCGCAAGCGCCAGATCGCAGCCGTTAAAGCAACATCTTCCTGGCCGAACAAAACGTACCATTCCATGTTCGGAACCTTGACAGCGGCGCCGATATAGTTTCGTCCGGCGAAAGAATAGCGGGAGGTGTGCGGATTCTTTGCCAATGCCGACTTCACGGGGGAAACTTCGGCAAAATTGAGCAGTTCGCGGCCTTGCTTTTGTGGAACCTGCAGAACCGCTTTCCCCTGCTGATCGAGTAATGCCAAGTGGTAGGTTCGATCTTTGATCTGCCTGGAGAGTTGTTGCCGAAGTTGGGCGGTATTGAGTTTGCCGAACAAGCAATAGCTGTCAGCCTGATAAGCGACTGCCAGAGAAATTTCAGCAGAAGTTTTGGAGAGAAATGCCGGCGACCAGAAGACCCCTTTGGCTTTCTGGATGGTTTGCAAAAATGGCAATTGCGAAAAGTCCGCAGCCAGAAGTTCATCTGAGTTCTCCTGGCTCTGCCGGGAGAAACTGCTGGCCAGGACATGCTGGTTTTCATCCAACATCCAGACCGACTGGAAGATGCTGTTGTCACGGACAAGTTTCTTCAACAGACCGCTGTAGTCTGCCGACTTGATCGCAGGGTGATTAATGAAATCAGGGAGTTGACGGATCAGCAGGTAAGGCTCACGAAGTTCCAGGGCAACCTGCGAAGCAAATGCCTCGGCAAGGGAGAAGTTTTCCCGCTTTAGCCGCTGTTCCGTTTCGCGGGAGAAATAGTCAAAGAAAACAAAACTGACAATCAATAGCGGCAGCACAGCCACAGCGATAAATCGCCAAGTAAGTGCATCCTTCAGGCTGTAAGTTGTCCTCATTTTGTCAACTCAGGCAAGCGCTGCATCAAGATTTTCATGAAGAGAGAACTCAGTTGTTCTGCTTCTTGAACTTATCAAACCGAACTCCCTGAAATTCAAAACGTACCCTGTCTGACAAAATTTCAACGACCCGGGCACCCTCAATATCGGTTCCTTGCATAACCGGCAGATCATTTATTACAGCAAGGCGCGCACTGGGGTCAGCGACAAAAACGATCTCTTCGATGACCAGATCCGGGATGACGATCGACGTAGCAACGGCAGCATTGGGAAGGTCTGGTTGTTCTTCTGCTGCGACTGAAGGGTTTTGTTCAACGCTGGTTGTCGTTTGTTTTTTAGCGGTTTCAGCCGGGCGGCTCGGCATAACGACAACCGGTTGAAGCTGCGGCTGTAGAGCATTGTCGACAATCGGCACGGCCGGAATAGTTTGTTCTGCCGGTTGCACCGCCAGCACTTTTTGTTGACGCGCTTCTTCATTCGGAGAAAACAGCCACCAGCCGCCAACCAGCAACAGAGCTGCGGCAAAGGGGGCGACAATCCCCCAGATTGAACGGGAACGACGTTCCTCATATGAACGTTTGAGAATATCCCGGGCGAGGTCGACACTCCCCTCCCCCAGGTCTGATTTTTCATCTTCCAGCTTGCGCAAAGCCTTGAGGATTGAACTCATGACGCTCCTCCCGACTCTAGCTGCGGCATCTCCCTGCCGGACTCTTTGTAAAGCCAAAACAGCGTCTGAGGCCCGACCCGCCCGTCGGGAGCCAGCTGATGGTTAATCTGAAAACGGGTGACGGCTTCAATCGTTTGTCGATCGTAGATGCCACTGTCCAACGGCTTGCCGGTATCGACTTGCTGTAGCAGACGTTGAACCTTTACGATGTCAGAGCCGGTTTGATCCGGACGATCAACCATGCGGATTTTTTCGAAGTTGATATAGGGTAAAGTCGCTCGGCCAAACCAGATCAGCTGTAGTTCCTGCGTGGTTAACCAACCGCTAGTGGTTATTGCCGGAACCGTACGTACCTGATCATCAAGCACTTCGACTAAGGCCAGAAAACGTTTTCCATCTACGTTCGGCAGGATAATCTCCAGAATTGACGGAGCATTCATGGCCGCCAGGCCAGCGAAATTTCCTTGAAAATCGACGGTATTGAAACCGATATTTTTCAAGGCGCTTTTTAATGCGTAACGATTGTGGATTGCCGGAAGTTGCTTTGGACGCTGATTCCAGAGTACAGCTGTGGCCCGATAGGCCTGAGTTACCGTTTGATCGATTGAAAGATCAGCAATCGCCTGTTGCAGCTGCTGGATTCTTTCGCCGGAGACTGGTGTTTGCACCGCCGCCTGAACCTGAGCCACAGGAGCAGCCGCCGAAATTGTCGGTTCCGGCAAAGTTTCTACCTGAGAATGTGAAATCCAGATTCGTTTATTCTGTGCCTGCAGATAATTTAAGAACTGGCTACCAGCAAATCCGGCGACAAAAGCGAGGGTGACAAAGGCAACCACCGGCAAAAGTTTACTGCGAACACGCAGCTCTTTATTCCCCAGCTCTTTTTGGGCAGCGGCAATATCCTGATGAGTGACCGAGCGCGCATCATGGCTGTATGCGACCAGCATCGCCCGGTCGCAGAGAATGTTGATCAGCCTTGGGGTGCCGCCGGTACTCCGATAAACCCGTTCAAGTGCTTTGTCGGTAAACAGCGTCCCATTTTGCCAGCCGGCAATGCGCACGCGATGCTGAATATAGCGACAGGTATCTTCACTGTCCATCGGCGCAAGTTGATAGCGAACGGCCAGACGCTGGCGTAATTGGCGTAAATCATGCCGAGTAAAAAGTTCATCCAACTCCGGCTGCCCGACCAGCACCATCTGGATTAATTTTTCTGTCTCGGTTTCCAGGTTGGATAATAAACGCAACTGCTCCAGAACCGAAGGATCCAGGTTTTGCGCTTCATCGACAACCAGGACAACGGTTTTGCCGGCCTCGCGCTGGGTCAGCAGAAACTTGTTTAAAGAGTCATGCAGGCTGACCAGATTTAACTGCTCTGCGTCAAACTTAATGTCGAACTCGCGATGAATACTCTGCAGTAGCTCTATATCCGTCAGGCAGGGATTAAAAACCAACGCAACCCTGTATTCAGATTCTTCAAGTTGCTGCAGAAGTGTGCGTAAAACAGTAGTTTTTCCAGTCCCGACCTCGCCGGTCAGCGAGAGAAAACCGACCCGTTGTTGAATACCGTAAAGCAGGTGCGCGAATGCTTCTTTATGGTTTTTACTGAGAAAGATGAAGCGAGGGTTCGGAGTGATATGAAATGGTTTTTCGTTGAGACCGAACTGCTTTAAATACATGCGGAAACCCTGGAATTAGATGGTTCATATTATTTCTTCTAACGTTTCACAGCACCGGCTGTTTTTCAAGCACAAAATCGATAGACGATTCAGACTGCTCTGCTAGACTGAAATCTCTTCATGGCAACGGATAGTTACAATCGACCAGGAGAAGCTGCCGATGGAAGGTTGGAAAAGATTCATTCAAGATCAGCGTATTGCCTATTTTTCTATGGAGATCGGCCTCAAAGCGGAAATTCCGACTTATAGTGGTGGGCTTGGCGTGCTGGCCGGGGACACGATCAAGAGTGCTGCCGACCTGAAGATTCCGATGATCGCCGTGACTTTGCTGCATCGCAAGGGTTATTTTGAACAGCATTTTACCGCCGATGGCTGGCAGCTGGAAAAAGATGTCAATTGGCTGCCGGAAAAGCACATGCAATTGCTGCCGACCAGGACCCTGGTCACGATTGAAGGGCGTGATGTCAAGATTCAGGCCTGGCTTTACAACTTAAAAAGTCCGACCGGCGGTGAATTGCCGGTCCTTTTCCTCGACACTGATATCCCCGGAAATCATCCTGATGATTGCAGCCTGACCGATCATCTGTACGGCGGAGGTCTTGAAATGCGCCTCAAGCAGGAGATCATTCTCGGCATCGGCGGCGCCAGAATTCTAAGGGCCCTGAACTTCACCATTAAAAAATATCATTTAAACGAGGGACATGCCAGCCTCTTGACGACAGAACTTCTAAACAACGCCCGAATCCCGGTTGAAGACACCTGGGATGAAAGAAGCTCCTGGGACACGCATCGGGTTATGGAACAATGCGTATTTACCACCCACACACCGGTTGCTGCTGGCCATGATCGCTTTCCTTACGCTATGGCAGAGCGAATCCTGCCGCCGGAAGTGCCTATCAAGCTCTTGAAAGAGCTTACCGGGCAAGAAGAGCTAAACATGACTCTGCTGGCTCTGAACCTGAGCAACTTCATCAATGGGGTCGCCAAACGTCACGGAGAGATCTCGCAAAATCTATTCCCCGGATTTGAAATCCACGCGATCACCAACGGCATTCACCCCTTTACCTGGTGCTCACCCTTTTTTGTCACCCTCTTCGACAAATATCTGCCGGGCTGGGCAAATGAACCTGAATTATTGGTGCGAGTCGATAATATCCCGGATGATGCGGTCTGGGACTCACATTGCGGAGCCAAGGCACTTTTTTTTCAATATGTCAAAGAGCAAACGGGGAAAACCCTCGATCCGGAACTCTTAACCATCGGCTTTGCCCGGCGTGCTGCAACCTACAAAAGGGGCGATCTGATCTTCAGCAACCTTGAACGGCTGCTGAAGATCGGCGCGGGGAAATTACAATTTGTCTTCGGCGGCAAAGCCCATCCGAGAGATGAAGGTGGCAAACAGGTCATCCAACGGATCATCCAGCAGGCGGATAAACTGCGCGGCAAAATCGAACTGGTCTACCTGGAAAATTACAACATGGATACCGCTTCCCGTTTTATCCCAGGGGTCGACATCTGGCTGAACAATCCGATGCGTCCGCTGGAAGCGTCCGGCACCAGCGGCATGAAGGCCGCGTTGAACGGGGTGCCGAACTTCAGTGTTCTTGACGGCTGGTGGATCGAAGGGCACATCGAAGGGGTCACCGGCTGGTCTATCGGTCCGCCCCCGGCAGAGATCGATCAGGAAGTCGGCAGAGCCAATGAGGATTTAGAAGATATGTATCGCAAGCTGGAAAAGGTCATCCTGCCACTCTATTTTAATGACCGAAAAGGCTGGGTCCAGGTAATGAAGAACGCCATCGGGAAAAATGCCTACTATTTCAACACCCATGTCATGATGAGACGCTACGTAACCGACGCCTACATCCATTAAAAAAATCGGCGGCTATCCGGCCCGGTGGTTTTAGCTTTCCAATCCAGATAATCTATGCTAATTTGCTGCGGTTCTGATTCAAATCATAAAGGAGATTACTACGCATGACAGCATTTCTTATTTCTTTGCATGTCTTCGTTTGCATTGCATTGATCGTTATTGTTCTGCTGCAAATGGGTAAAGGAGCTGAAGCAGGAGCATCTTTTGGCGCCGGCTCCAGCCAGACCATCTTTGGAGCATCCGGCGGTGGCAGCTTTATGGGCAAAGTAACCGCCGGCGCTGCAGTTATCTTTATGCTCACCAGCTTGAGTCTGGCATATTTCTATGGCTCCCCGGAGTCACAAACAGTTATGCCCAGCGCCGTTAGCGCACCAGCACAATCAGCCCAGGAACCGGTAGCGCCGCCCGCCTCGACCGACCCCCCGGCAGCTGCGGTTCCGGCTGAAAAAAAGTAACAAGTCCCGCCGATTATTAGGTTGACAGTGCTTTAAGCAATTCAGTATAAGTACAACCCTTCGCCGGAGTGGTGGAATTGGTAGACACGCACGCTTGAGGGGCGTGTGTTCGAAAGGACGTGCGAGTTCGAGTCTCGCCTTCGGCACCAATTGAATAATCAGGATCGTCCATTAAGGTCCGCAAAGCCCGCCTACCAGCGGGCTTTTTCTTTATCTACTGTCCACTATCATCCCAGTACATTCATTGACAGCCACATAATTTAGGGGTACTTTTTGGGGTAGCTACCCCTACGCGACAAAACTTCTACCCCTAAAGGTGCAGTCATGGCACGTAGAACCCTTCCCCTCAATGATCTGTCGATCAAAAAAGCAATAAGAACAGCCAAGACCGAGAGTAAAACCGTCAAGAGCTTTGACGGAGGCGGCCTGTTCCTGCTCGTAGATAAATCAGGCAATGCTGGATGGCGTTTCAAATATCGCATAAACGACAAAGAGAAGCTGATATCTTTTGGCATCTACCCGGATATTTCTCTGTCTGACGCACGCAAGCAGCGCTCAGAGGCTAGAGAATTGATTGCCAAGGGCATAGATCCCTCGCTGGCCCGTAAGATGGAAAAAGCTAAAAAGGCAAATCAGCAAAAGAACACCTTCCGATCTGTCGCAGAAGAATGGCTCTCGAAACGAATCGACCTAGCAGACATTACCCGCAACCGGATAGAACGCTGCCTGAAACATGACATTCTCCCTGCAATCGGCAATGTTCCGGTTTCACTCATTACCCCCCAACTGCTGCTTGAAAAAGTTTTACGTCCCATGGAGAAGCGTGAAGTCATCTACTCTGCACACAGGGTCAGGACGATCATTTCTCAGGCGCTTCGCTATGGTGAGAGGATCGGCGGTGCGGAGAGGCGTTCTGGAAGGATGTGAGACAGGCGCAAACTCTTTTTTCAAATGGGGTGGCGTCCATCAAACTAACAACCTAAACTACTACAATCACATATATAATAAATAAATCATGCATACCACTACCCCCATTTGTACCCCAATCTTGAACCGTTAAACCACTCAACCTTTTAACTACAGACCCTGATCGGCAACGAAAACCTACTCCACCATTGCCTTCAACAACGCATCCTTAGCATCTGAGTAAAACTGAATATCGATCTTAGTTGCCATATCATCTGAAAGGTCAAACAGCTGCCGCCGACAAGCCACCGGCATGAGCAATGCTGTTGCTCCTTTTTCAACGGCAATTTCTGCAATCGGCACCGGATTATGGACTGGCTCAATCGAGCCCCCGAGGTTAATCTCTCCGACGATAATAAGCCCACCTCGAACGCTTTTCTTCAGCAAGGCCGTACTCAACGCAACCAGTGCCGCCATTCCCAGTTTAGCCCCAAACTTTGAGGCATCGAATGCACGGAGTTGCGTAGTGAATTCATGTTGCCGAGGTTCCTTGTCGCCGACCAGCTGCAGTGCCCGGGCATAAAGGTTCTGTTCCGCGTACCCCATACTTTCTTTAAATGCAGGCGGTACAGGTTTATTGAGGATCTTAACACCGGTGCCGGGTCCTTCATTGACTTCAATCCGGTACAGTCCCGGATGCTCATCACCGCCGCCCGGACTGATAGTCCAGACCTGGCCAGGTTCGAGAGGATCACTGCCAATACTGTTCTCACTCTGTAATTCCGGAGTCGAAACAAACTTTTCGATACCTTCAGCACCCATCACGTAACTGAAGTGGGTGTTGCGAAATTCAGCGGCACCGATCCGTTTCTGCTGCTCTTTCACCCGGCGTCTTGCCTCAAGGGCGATCCGTACTGCCCACTCCAAGTCTTCTTCAGGCACCTCGATATTCCCCGGATAGAGGAGTTTCAACAGCCCGCTGACGGTTTTGTTGACTGCATTGGTATCTCGGCCGGAGAGTGATCCGCCAAAGAAAACCCGGTTCTGCAGTTGACTGATGCGACTCTGGTTGCGCAGTTGACTCCAGCATTCAGAGAGAAAATCACTGACCAGTCCAAAATGATCGGTCAGCAACTCCTTGCTGATTTTCGGCACATCCCACCCCGGCAAAAACGCATGAATCCGGTCCATAAAGGCCGTATCATCCCGCATCTCGGGAGGCATGGGGCCAAGCAGGTGCCCGATCCGCTGCTGGTGTTCAACATCGACATCGAAATTTCCAGCTAAAACGATGCTGCCATCAGCACGGATACTCTCCTTGCCCCGACTGAACTCACCCGACTCCATGTAGCCCTTCATGATGTTGACCCCGTCCTTCTGATCGAAGGAGATACCGGAGACTTCATCAAAGCAGACAACATCGTACTGACAGACCAGCCCACGCTGTCCCGTTCCCATATGGACAAACATACGGGCCACGGTCGCCTTGCCACCAGAGATCAGATGGGCATAGGGTGAAACCTGCTGAAAGAGGTGACTCTTGCCGGTGCCGCGAGGG
>JAJRQI010000005.1 GCA_024280335.1 Deltaproteobacteria bacterium | reverse complement strand
AACCATACGAACCGAAGTCGCTGTATGGGAGAAACACCGGAATAGCCGCACTCGGAAAATTGATTGGCAGTTCACAACGACGGACGCCAGAATCAAGTTGACGAGCCTTTATCCGAAATTATAGACGTTACAAGGTACTAGGGGGACGCGTTTTCGATGTTCTCGGTGAGGCCTTTGATAATAAATCCCTGAAAGACCTGTTGATCGACGCCATCCGTTATGGTGAGCAACCAGAGGTCAAAGCCCGGCTCGATCAGGAGATTGAAGGGGCACTGGATACCGAACACCTTAAAGAGATCATGCGCCGTAATGCCCTGGCCGAGCAGCACATGAGCATGGAAGACCTCTACGCGGTTAAGGATGAGATGGACAAAGCTGAGGCGCGAAAGCTTCAGCCCTACTTTATCCGCGCTTTTTTCAATGAGGCGTTCAAGAGTGTCGGCGGTGAAGTCAGGCCCAGGGAAGCAGGCCGTTTCGAAATCAAGCATGTACCGGCCATGATTCGTGAACGAGATCGGACTATCGGCGAGACCCGGACGCCGGTATTAAAGAAATACGAACGCATTTGCTTTGAAAAATCTTATATCAGGTTACGCGGCAAGGCGATGGCCGATCTGATGCATCCCGGTCATCCGTTGATGCATGCGACCACTGATCTCGTGCTGTCGGCACACCGCACCAAACTGAAGCAGGGCGCAGTGCTGGTTGATCCCAATGATGATTCCTGCGAAGCCAAGATCCTCTTTATGATCGATCATAGTATTCGCGATGGGTCGGGTGAAAAGCAATCATCGGTTTCTCGCCGCTTGCAGTTTGTTGAGATTGATCAACATGGTAAGGCAACCAATGCCGGTTGGGCTCCTCATCTCGACCTGCAGCCAATTGATGATTATGACCAAAAGCTGGTGGCGGATGTTTTGAATACTCCCTGGGTCAGCGGCAACCTGGAAGCTCTTGCACTCAATCATGCGTCTCAGCATCTGGTGCCCGAGCACTACGATGAAGTCAAATCACGCCGCACACGGCAGGCAGACAAGGTGCTGGCTGCGGTCAATGAACGCCTGATCAAAGAAATCAACTACTGGTCAGATCGTTATATAAAGCTCTCCGCCGATGTGGATGCCGGGAAGCAACCGCGTGTGCAGCCCGAAATGGCCCGCCGCCGGGTTGATGAACTGACCGTTCGTCTAGAATCGCGCAAGAATGAACTGACCGCCATGAAGAATGTTGTCTCTAGCACCCCGGTGGTTATCGGTGGTGCTTTGGTTATCCCACAAGGATTGTTAGCGCAGCGTAAAGGTGAACCAAATTTTTGTGCCGATGCCGATGCTCGTTCGCGTATTGAGATGGTTGCTATGAATGCTGTGATGGAAGCTGAGCGCCGCTTGGGTCATGAAGTCCGGGATGTCTCAGTTGAAAAATGCGGTTGGGATATTACCGCCCGTCCTCCGGCCAATGTCGATGGGTCATTGAAACCGGATCGGCATATCGAAGTGAAGGGCCGCGCCAAAGGTCAGAGCACTATCACTGTCAGTCGTAATGAAGTAATCTACGCTTTAAATCAGGCAGATAATTTTATTCTCGCCATCGTTATTGTCGATGGTGAGAGTTATGAAGGCCCCTTCTATATCCGAAATCCGTTCACCATTGAGCCGGATTTTGGGGTTGCCAGTATAAATTATGATCTGCAGGATTTGCTGTCGAAGGCTGTTGCGCCGGAAGTGACTCTTGGGTAGAGCCCCAAAAGAGAGACGCCCCCAAATTGGAGGCGTCGGGCCGGAGATACTATCTCCGGTGGGGTTTAAGCTCTGATTTCTTTATAGCTTCATTTAGTGGTTTTGTCAAATCGGCATATCGGCTCAGGGAGGGCTGTTCTTGAGGGTTATTTCTTACGTTGATGGATTCAACCTCTACTTTGGCTTGCGCTCCAAAGGGTGGCGTAAATATTATTGGCTCGACCTGGTGTCTTTATCACGAGCCCTTATGAAGCCGAGACAGCGTTTCGAACACTGTCACTATTTTACGGCCAGAATCAGATCGACAGGGCACCCCAGTCAGGATGCCCGCAGGCAATCGATCTGGCTGGATGCTCTCGATACGCTCCCCGAGTTGACGACCCATTATGGGCATTATTTGCCCAAGAAGGTTAATTGTAAAAAATGTGGCGCACAATGGACGACCCACGAAGAAAAAATGACAGATGTCAATATTGCTGCACAACTTTTAACCGATGCCTATGAAAATCGTTTTGATGTTGCATTTGTTATCTCTGGAGACAGCGATCTGACAACACCCATAAGACTTTTACGAGAACGTTTTCCCGAAAAAAGAGTGATTGTAATTTTTCCACCAGATAGACGGTCTGCACAGTTGAAAAAAACGGCAAATGGAACATTGGTTATTGGCCAGGACAAATTACGAAAATGTTTGCTGCCAGAGCAGATAACAACAAGTAGTGGATATGTATTGAGCCGTCCAGATGAGTGGAGATAACGGATAATCATGACCAAAATACACAGCCCCAAAAAACTGATCGAAGTCGCCTTGCCCCTTGATGATATCAACGTTGCAGCAGCGCGTGAAAAATCGATCCGTCATGGTCATCCATCCACCTTGCATTTATGGTGGGCACGTCGGCCTTTGGCTGCGGCGCGGGCGGTTATCTTTGCCCAGATGGTTAATGACCCCGGTTATCAGGATGGTGATGGCTTTAAGTTCGGGGTGAATAAAAAAGAGGCCGAGATCAAGCGTGAGGTGCTTTTTCAGATTATCCGTGATCTGGTAAAATGGGAAAACACCAACAACGAAGAGGTCCTCAACCGTGCACGCAACGCGATTAAAGAGAGCTGGCGCGAGACCTGTGCTTTGAATCGCAACCATCCGCAGGCGGATGAACTCTTTAACCCGGAAAAGCTTCCCGCTTTTCATGACCCCTTTGCCGGTGGCGGTGCGATACCGCTTGAAGCCCAGCGTTTGGGGCTGGAAAGCTACGCCAGTGATTTAAACCCGGTGGCGGTGATGATCAATAAGGCGATGATCGAAATTCCGCCCAAGTTTGCCGGTAGCAAACCCGTCGGTCCGCTGACTCCCGATGATAAGCAGCAGAATCTGACTGAAGACTGGTCAGGGGCCAAAGGCTTGGCGGAAGATGTGCGCCGTTATGGTCATTGGATGCGTGAAGAAGCCTTCAAGCGCATTGGTCATCTATACCCCAAGGTAAAAATCACAGATGAGATGGTGGCTGAGCGGCCTGATTTAAAAGCCTATGCCGGGCAGGCATTGACGGTGATTGCCTGTTTATGGGCGCGGACGGTGAAAAGCCCCAACCCGGCGTTTAGTCATGTGAATGTGCCATTGGTACGTTCCTTTGTCCTTTCTAGTAAAAAAGGCAAAGAAGCGTGGGTTGAGCCTGTGATTGGAAGTGGCGATTATCAGTTTAAGGTTCGAATAGGTAAGAAACCTGCTGATGCTTTAGATGGGACTGTCCAGAGATCTGGTGCCGTTTGTGTGTTTTCTGGTACTAGCATGCCATTCTCGTATATTAGAGAAGAGGGTAAAAAAGGCGGGATAGGCTTTAAGCTTATGGCAATTGTGGCAGATAGTTCGAAGGGACGAGTATATCTCCCACCATCTAAAATCATGGAAGAAATAGCTCGTTCAGCTAAAGCCGAGAGGATTCCTCAGAGTTTAATGCCGGACAAAGCATTAGGTTTTCGTGTCCAGCAATATGGCATGTTGAAGCATGTGGATTTATTTACATCAAGGCAGCTTGTTGCACTTACCACATTTTCAGACTTGGTAATCGAAGCAAAGGATAAAATTTTTTCAGATGCTATGAAGTCTGGGGGACATAATGATGACATAGGAGTTGATGGCCGTAGATCAGAATCTAAGGCCTACGCAGATGCGGTCTCAATTTATCTAGGCCTAGCAGTTAGTCGATCAGCTAATACACTTAATGCATTGGCGGTGTGGTCCCAAAGTCGAGAACAATCTGTAAACCTCTTTAGTCGACAAGCAATTCCAATGGCGTGGGATTTTCCAGAAGTAAATCCCTTCGCTGGTGCAGCTGGGGATTTTTCATTAACCACGAATTCAATGAAAAAGGTAATAGTTGGTGCCCCTGCCACAGGGTTTGGAGTAATAGTCCAACATGATGCAAAAACGCAAAAGATAAGTCGCAATAAGGTCATTTCAACAGATCCACCGTATTATGACAATATTGGCTATGCCGACTTATCCGATTTTTTTTACATATGGTTAAGAAGATCTATTCGTGAAATATATCCGAACCTTTTTAGTACTATCACAACTCCAAAAGCAGATGAGCTAATATCGACACCATTCCGACATAACAGTAAAGAGGACGCGGAAAAATTCTTTTTAGATGGAATGACAGAGGCAATGGGGAATATTGTCAGTCAATCTCATGGTAGTTTTCCGATCTCAATATATTATGCGTTTAAGCAGTCTGAAACAAAAGACGATGGAACAGGTAATACTGGATGGGAAACTTTTTTAGAGGCAGTCATATCCGCAGGGATGATTATTGGTGGTACTTGGCCCATTAGAACTGAGAGGCCTACCGGCGTTAAAAAATCGGTGAATGCTTTAGCGTCATCGATTGTACTCGTTTGTAGGAAAAGAAATCCCCTATCGGAGACCATCTCCCGACGGCAGTTCCAACGCGAACTCCGCGAACAGATGTCCGAAGCCTTAGAAGCGATGATCGGCGGCGAAACCGGTCAAACGCCGATAACGCCGGTCGATTTAGCCCAGGCCGCCATTGGCCCAGGCATGGCGATCTTCTCCAAATACGACGGCATATTAGAGTCCGACGGCAACAAGATGAGTGTCCATGACGCGCTGATTCTGATCAACCGCGCCATCACCGATTACCTCAACCCCGACAGCGGTAACTTCGATAACGACACACTTTTCTGTGACGACTGGTTCAGCCAATACGGCTGGGGCGAAGGTCAGTTCGGTGAAGCCGACACCCTGGCTCGCGCCAAAGGCACCTCGGTCGAAGGTGTGCGTGAAGCGGGGGTGATCGAAGCGGGTGGCGGTAAGGTGCGGCTGCTGAAATGGAGTGAATACCCACGCGACTGGGACCCTAAAACCGATACACGCACGCCGATCTGGGAAGCCTGCCACCAGCTGATCCGGGTGCTCAATCAACAAGGCGAAAGCGAGGCCGGTGAGCTGCTGGCCAAAATGCCTGAACGGGGTGAAACCATCCGCCAACTGGCCTATCACCTGTATACTTTGTGCGAACGGAAAAAGTGGGCCGAAGAAGCCCGCGCCTATAATGAATTGATCGGCTCCTGGCATGCGATTGTGGCCGCTTCGCAGGATGTGGGTGAAAAGCATTACGGTGTCACCCAAGAGCTCGATTTTTAGGAGACAACATGCACATTGAATCGATTAAACTGAAGAACTTTAAAAGCTTTCGTGATGCCAAGATGCTGAACATTCCGTCCTATTGCGTGATTGTTGGCGCAAATGGCACGGGAAAGTCAACCTTGTTTGACGTTTTTGGTTTTCTCAAAGATTGCCTCACATTTAATGTGCGCCAATCTTTGCAAGCTCGGGGTGGTTTTTCGGAAGTTGTCAGTCGTGAGGTAAGTGTAGATGCGCTCATAGAAATCGAAATCAAGTTTCGTATGGAGATTGCGAGCATTGATCGCTTGGTCACCTATATCGTAAAGATTGGCCAACAAGATAATAAGCCGTTCATTGAGCGGGAAATTCTACGTTACAAACGGGGTCGTTATGGGTCACCTTTTCACTTTCTGGATTTTTCAAGGGGGCAGGGTTATGCCATTACCAATGAAGAAGATTTTGACAAACCTGATGAAGAATTGGCACGTGAGGAACAATCAATCGGAAAGGACGTACTGGCAATAAAAGGTCTTGGCCAATTCGAACGATTTAAAGCAGCCAATGCTTTCCGACAACTGATCGAGAATTGGTATGTATCCGATTTTCATATCAATTTGGCACGCGGCAGCAAAGATGCCGTGGGTTATGACGACCATCTTTCAGTCACCGGTGACAATCTGCAACTTGTGGCAAGAAATATTTTTGAAAACCATCCCGATGTGTTCGAGAAAATTGTCACTGTTATGAAACAGCGTGTACCGGGGATCAGTGAAGTTAAACCTGTGCCTACCCAGGATGGTCGCTTGTTGCTGAGTTTTCAGGATGGGTCTTTTACTGACCCGTTTATCGACAAGTATGTTTCTGACGGTACGATCAAGATGTTCGCTTATCTGATTCTGCTTTATGATCCGGACCCCCATCCCCTATTGTCTGTTGAAGAGCCTGAAAATCAGCTTTATCCAAAACTGTTATGGGAGCTTGCCGAAGAATTCAGGGCCTACTCTGAACGAGGCGGTCAGGTATTTGTCTCCAGCCATTCTCCTGATTTTCTTAATGCCGTGAAGTTAGATGAGGTTTTCTGGTTAGTTAAAAAATATGGCTACACCGAAATACTTAGGGCCAGAGACAACGAACAAATTGCGGCATTTATGGCTGAAGGCGATCAGATGGGGTATTTGTGGAAGCAAGGTTTTTTTGAGGGAGTAGACCCTCAATGAATCAAATGGTGTTTTTTCTTGAAGGGCCTTCGGAAAAAGAGATGCTAATCGGCATTTTGCCAAAAATCATGCCGAAACATATCGCAGCTCGTTTTATTGTATTTGAAGGCAAGCAAGATCTGGGGAAAAATATTGGCCGAAAATTACGCGCATGGAAGCAACCAGACTGTTGCTTTGTGGTCATACGAGATCAGGATAGTGGCAACTGCGTAACCATAAAAGAAGACTTGTCAAAAAAGTGTGTCGACGCAGGCAAACCAGAAGTTCTGGTTAGAATTGCCTGCCATGAACTGGAGAGTTTTTATCTGGGGGACCTGCACGCAGTATCACGGGCAATTGGCCCCAACAGCCTTGCTCGCCATCAGCACAAAGCCAAGTTCAGAAACCCGGATGCTTTAGGCAACCCGGCACAGGAATTGAAAAAGCTGGCGCCAGACTATCAAAAAGTGTCTGGTTCAAGAGCAATCGGCCCATTGCTCGATATCAATAACAATCAATCGAAAAGTTTTAATGTGTTGATTGGCGGCATTCAGCGCCTAATTGGAGAAGTCGCATGAGTTTAAAGCCCTGGCGTGAAATTGCCCGCCCACATAAAGATGTCCTGGAAGGTACTTTTAAGCAGTCTGAGTTTGCGGCGGATATCTCTCAGGTCGCTTCAGGCACGGCGACAGATGAATATCAGGATGCGGAAAAGTTTTTCTCGCGGACCTTTATCACCGAAGGGATGCGGTTGTTGTTGGTTTCCGTTGCCCAGCGCTTAGCTGGTCAGGGCGGTGATCCCGTCATTCAGTTGCAAACAGCTTTTGGTGGCGGCAAAACCCACACCATGCTGGCGGTCTTGCATCTGGCTTCACGTCAAGTTGGTTTAGAAAAGTTGGAGGGAATTCCGCCTATTCTGGATCAAGCAGGTATCCATGAACTTCCGAAAGCGCGGGTTGCGGTGCTTGATGGGATTAAACTCTCACCGAGCCAGCCTTTGCAACATGGATCTGTGACTGCAAACACCTTATGGGGTGAATTGGCTTGGCAGTTACTGGGTGACGAAGGCTATGCCATGGTTGCTGACAGTGATGCTGATGGCACATCCCCCGGTAAAGAGGTGATCATCGATCTGGTCAAGAAGGCCTCACCTTGCGTCATCTTGATTGACGAATTGGTTGCATTTATTCGTCAATTTGAAATTAGTAAAAAATTCAAGGCTGGTACCTTCGACAGTAATCTCTCCTTCATTCAAGCACTTACTGAGGCGATGAAGGCGGTACCGAACGCGATCCTACTGGCATCGCTACCGGAATCAGAACTGGAAGTCGGTGGTCCCATGGGGCAGCGGGCGTTGAATTCATTGGAAAAGTACTTCGCCCGGGTGGAATCGGTGTGGAAACCGGTTGCCAGTAACGAAGCGTTTGAGATTGTTCGTCGCCGCCTGTTTGAATCTGCAGGAGACCGTTCAGAGGTTGAGGGTATCAGTCGTCAGTTCTCTGATTTCTACCGCGAGCAGAGTGACAAGTTCCCGGTTGAGACGCAGTCAAATGTTTATTTTGAACGTCTCTGTCAATCCTACCCGATCCATCCGGAAATCTTTGATCGCCTGTATGAAGACTGGTCGACCCTCGACAAATTTCAGCGCACTCGTGGCGTGTTGCAGTATATGGCGATTGTGATTCACCGCTTGTGGAATAGCGATAACCGTGATGCGCTGATTATGCCCGGCTCCATTGCGCTGGATGACAGTACCGTCAGGAACAAAAGTATTCACTATCTGCCCCAAGGTTGGGAGCCGGTCATTGAAAAAGAGGTGGATGGCCCCCGTTCGGAACCCTTTGACATAGATGGCCATGACACGCGCTTTGGCAGTGTTCAGGCTGCCCGCAGAGCGATGCGTACCATTTTCTTAGGGAGTGCACCATCTACCGCGGCTCAGATGGTGAAGGGCATCAAGGTAGAGCGGATTGTGCTTGGTTGCGTCCAGCCCGGACAAACGATCGGGGTCTTTGAGGATGTACTCAAACGCCTGCGGGATCGTCTGCATTACCTGTACTCGGATCAAGACCGTTTCTGGTTGGATACCAAACCCAACCTGCGGAGAGAGATGGAGAGTCGCAAACAGAATATTGATGATCACGAACAGCTGCAACCCTTGTTAAAAGAGCGCGTCGGCCGGGTCTTTGGCCGCAACCACGGCTTTGCAGGCATTCATATTTTCACCCCTTCCGTTGATGTGCCGGACGATTACGGGATCGGGCCCCGTTTGGTCGTACTGCCGACAAATGCTGGCTACAGTCGAGGGGATAACTGCTTGGCCTACGAAGCGGCGGAAAAGGTTCTGCGCCACAGAGGTGAGCAGCCACGCCAAAAGCAGAACCGACTCATCTTTTTTGCCGCAGATTATGATGTGGTGAGTCGCTTGAAAGATCAGGTTCGAACCTTTCTTGCCTGGCGAGAAATTGTGGCGGATATCGAAAACGGCAAGATGAATCTGGATCTGTATCAAGCCGGTTTGGCAAAAAAGAATCGGGATGCTTCCGAACAGAGTCTGCAACAGATTATTCGCGAAACCTACAAGTGGTTGATCTGTCCTACGGAAGATTTTATTCAGGGGAAGCCCCAGCTTAATTGGGAGGTTGTTGCGGTATCGCCTGCGGCCCCGAATCTGGTCGCAGAGATTGAGAATAAGCTAAAAGAAGAAGAATGGCTGACGACCATATGGAGTCCCATTCACCTGCGTAACCTTTTGAATAAATGGTACTTCAAGGATAATGCGACCGAGGTCAGTGCGATTAAGGTATGGCAGGACTGCTGTCATTATCTCTACCTGCCTCGTCTTGCAACCAGCCATACCTATGAAGAGGCGATTAGACAAGGCATCGAGTCGGAAGATTTCTTCGGCCTGGCCAGCGGTAAAGAAGGGGATAAGTATCTAGGTTTTGTTTTTGGCCGGGGAGCACTCTTTGCAGTCGACGCCGAAGCATTGCTGATAGAGCGTGAAGCTGCAGCTGCGTATAAAGAGCGTACCAAGCCTGCACCCTCCGTAGCGCCTGTTGTTGGGGGTAATGATGGCAGCACCGATGGTGAATCAACAGTACCGGGTCAAGAAGGGCAACCACCCGTCAACCCCGAACCCACGCAGCCTCGACCTTTAGCAAAGAAGCAGTTCTACGGAACCATCAACCTTGACCCGGTGAAAGCAAAAATGGACTTTGCCACCATTGTTGATGAGGTTGTGCTGCAGTTTACTTCGAAGCTCGGTGTCAATGTTTCAATCTCTGTTGAGATCGAAGCAAAGTCAGCTGAAGGTTTTGACGAAGGGTTACAAAGGACGATCAAGGAAAACTGCAACGTGCTTAGATTCTCGAATGCGGAATTTGAGGAAGAATAGGTCGTGGAGTATCCTATTACTAACAACTTGGTGACATTTGGGTCGGTTATTTTCATAATCGGATGGGCTCTGCCGGGCACGTCAAAATAAAAAGGCCAAGCTGCAACTTGTGCAGCTTGGCCTCCCCCCCCTCCAGGGGTTCCAGTAGTCATCGCAGTCGTTTTAAACCGAACTGTTTAATTACCGGATACTGTAAGAACAGACCTGCCAGAAACCGTTGACCTGATGCAGCAAAATCACCTCTACGGCTTCTGCCTTGTATTCTGTTCGGGCAGTGAACAGGATAATTCGATAGTCATCATCCGGCAAACCGGCGGGACTGGTCACTGCGCGGATCCGTGTGAACTTCCGTTCCAAAACCTTGCCGAGCACCAGCTGGCTGCGTGCGGTGCGGTCGAGCCACTCTTGCTCAACATTGGCCAATCGCAGTAACGTTGAACCGACCCAGTAGGCTGCCTGGAAATTTCCGTCATCAATAATTGTGGCAAAACTGGCACCTGCTGCGATCGCCCGGTCATCGACAGCACCGGCAAAGCAGAATGTTCCCAGCAAAAAAACACTACAGACACTGAGCAAGATCGCTTTAAATGTGTTTTTCATCGGTGACCCCCTACGCTTGAGATCTGGAATATAGCAAGCCGATCTGACAAAAATCTGATCGTTGGGCTTATTTTTCAAAAAATGTGAAATGAACAGAAGGGTGGGATGAAAGAAACTTGATCGCTTGGCGCAGAACTCGCGGCAAGACATGAAGAATTACGGGCGACAGGGTTCTGGGTTTGCGTTGAACTCACAGCCAAGAATCGTCAGCTTACGGTCGATTCCCCAGCGATAACCGCCGGGATTGCCGTCGCCGCGAAGTACCCGATGGCAGGGGATCAGGTAACCGATCGGGTTCTGGCCGATGGCGCTGCCGACCGCACGACTGGCTCCCGGATGGTTCAGCTTTTCGGCCAGATAGCCGTAGGTGGTGATTGCGCCGGGTGGAATCTGCAGCAACGCCTGCCAGACCTTGAGTTGAAAGTTGCTGCCGCGCAGCAAGAGAGGCAGTGGCTTTACTTGCATAGTTCGGCTGAAAATCTGCGCGGCCAGCGGTGCGGTGAGCTTTTCTGCGCGTTGCAGTTCAGCATTCGGCCAGGCTTGCTGCAAGTCTCGCAATCCCGCAGTAAAGTCGTCATTAAGAAAACTGAGTCGACAAATCCCGCGTGCCGTGGTCGCGATCAGGCAGTCACCAAAGGGGCTGGGATGCCGTCCATAGCTGATCGTCAGTCCTTTGCCGGCGCTTTTGTATTCGCCCGGAGTGACCGCTTCGGTGTTGATCAACAGGTCGTGCAGCCGCCCCGGACTGCTCAGGCCGACGGCAAAACTGGTTTCTAGCACCGAGGCTGACTGCCGCAACAGCTGTTTGGCGTGATTACTGGTCAGGTGTTGCAGAAAGCGTTTCGGGCTGACTCCAGAAAAACGTTTGAACAGCCGCTGAAAATGATGAGGACTCAAACCCACATGTGCGGCCACCTGGTCCAGTGACGGTTGCTGCTGGGCTGTCTTGCGTAAAAAATGGATTGCTTTGGCGATCCGTTGATAATCAAGTTCAGACATATTGAATTCTCCGCCGGTCATGCCTTGAATTTAGCACTGGTCAGCAGGACAGCCAACCCGATTCTTGCGATTGCGGAGTAAATACCAAGAGAGGCTATTTCTGGTAAAGCTTGAATTTTTCGCTTGCACTATGGCCCGAATATGGGGTAAAAAAATTTCCCTGTCGAGCAACTTTCCACAGCTACAGGTCCCTATCGTCTAGCCTGGCCCAGGACACCGCCCTTTCACGGCGGCGACGGGGGTTCGAATCCCCCTGGGGACGCCACACTTAAAGGAGTAACGGTATCACTGCCGTTACTCCTTTTTTGTGTTAGTATCAAATACTGTAATGATTCCGCAGACAGAGATAGAATTCATTTATTCAAACTGCTGATTTTCAACCGGGAGAGATACGATGAGAAACAATAACGGATTTTTGTGGTGCATGCTGGCGCTGTTCTTGTTGACCCCCAACCTGTTGCTAGCCGGCAGTTTCGAGGTTAGACCGGGGGTCGAAATCAGCTTTGCCGATCCACCCGCCCCTTGGCAGATCGGCCCGGAACCGCCTGATTTTCTGATTCAGGAACGCGCCGACAGTCTGCATCCGCCGCAGCTTGCCGCGGCAAAAAAAGCCGGATTCAAAACCCCGGAGGCGGCAGCGCGCAAGATGCTGCTGGACAACGAACTGTTTCTCTTCAACCCGCAATCGCGCAGCCATATGGAGATCGATTTCAGCCCGCTCAAGCAGGGAGAACGTCCGGCAACAAGCCGTTCCCTAAAAGCTTCGGCACGCTATGCGGCAGAAGAACTGTACGCTGAAGAGGGCCTTGAGGAGGCCGATGCGGACTCCGCTGCAACCAGAGTTAACGGGGCAGCATCAGCCTACCGGGTCGATGCCACATTTCGCAAACTCGGGAAACCGACCCGCTTTATCGGCATTATCACCTTTGCCCAGAACCATTGGATCTATCTGTATTATACCGGCCGGCAGGATGCGACTGAAGACCATGATGAGGTAAACCGCTGGCTGGAGAGCATACAAATTTCTGCCGGGGCGAACTGAACCACTATGCACTGAAAGTGCATAGTGTTCTTATCGGGACTGAAATTCCCCTTTACAAGCAAAGTCAAAACCCGCGTCAATCGTCATCCTCGCGAAGACGGAGATCCAGCGCCACGACAAACCCTGGATTCCCGCCTTCGCGGGAATGACAGAAAATGGGGCACAACTGAAAGTCTTGGACTGCAGTCCATAGTTTTGGCTAGCGTGATGGAACAATAAACCAATACCAGCTGTTGCTAACAGGAGGAAACAATATGGATTACGTTTTTCCTAAGTGTGTCGATCTGACTTTTACCCAGGCGCTATCGAGGGTCCGAGAAGAGTTGGCTAAAGAGGGCTTCGGAGTTTTGACCGAGATCGATGTCAAAGCGACACTGAAAACAAAAATTGACGTTGATTTCAGAAACTATCACATCCTCGGTGCCTGCAATCCGCACTACGCTTACCAAGCGCTACAGGCAGAAGCACATATCGGCACAATGTTGCCGTGCAATGTCATTGTCCAGGAACGGGAAGACGGCCAGGTTGAAGTCGCAGCCATCGATCCGATTGCGTCGATGCAGGCCATTCAGAATGAAGCGCTGCAACCGGTTGCTGAAGAAGTTCGATTAAAGCTGAAAAAAGTGATCGAGCAGCTCTAGCAGCCAGGGCATGGAACCGGAATGAACCAACAGGATAAAATTTTACGGACAGGTTTTGCACTTTTCAGTGCCATCACCTCGTTTTTGTTTGTCTACTATGCGGTCAGCGTTATCTCCAGCGCCAATGCCTCGCAATGGCTGCAAACCTTTGCCTATGTTGCCGGAGGATACGGGTTGCTGAACATCTATATTTTAAGCTGGGCCTGGCGCAGCCAAGCGGGCTGGGCAACCATGGCGAACATGTCGATCGCGCTCTGCTTGCTGGGAGTGGTGCTGGTCGATACGGTCAAAGAAGGGTTCAGCGGCGGCATGCAGATCATCGTTCTGCTGGGCTTGGCCGCAGTTCTCGGGATCAACTGGGTCACGGTTAAAAAGCTCTGCCGGCAGGATAAATCCTGAGCAACAAACAGCCGTAAAACATTCAGGATAAATATCTGGAATAACCAGCCTTTCTTAAATCATCCAGGGTGTAGCCGTTAGCGATCAGATTGAGTATTTCCAGCTCGATATTTTTCGGCGTATTTTCTTTTATCGCCATGATTGCAATGCGCTTGCCCCGATCAGAGTCTTCGTTCATTTACTTTCTCCTGTACCGATCTGCCAGTTGTTTCTTCATCGACAGGTTATCATAGTTTTACGAAAATACGCGCTGCAGAGCGGAGCAAACAAGCGGCACCCTATCCACTCCTGAATATTTAATTCATCGGCGAATATGCGGTAACTGTCCAGCCAGTCTCAAAATACAGAAACAGGACAATTAAGCCCATTTTTCATAGAGTTACAGAACACTTCCAACGGCCGGATAATTGGTATTCAAATTGCTGGATTCTAGATAGCAGCCCGGCGTGACAACCTGACTTGTCGCGGGCAAGGCAGCCAAAGTAAACTGTGAGTCAGCGGCGGATAAAGAGTGCCGTAGATAAAAAAGGGGATCGATATGGAAACCATCGACAGACCGGAAACCGCTCCGGAACGTGAAGCCGCCGCTGAAGGGAATTTCTATCCCGCAACCGAAAATGCCATCGGTCCCGGCATGAATGAGCGGATTCAGCGGCTGCGCAAACTGAGTGTTGAAACCGCGCCGAGTCTGTCGATCGAACGCGCCCTGCACGAAACCGTCTTCTACAAAGAGAACTACGGCAAGTACCCGATCCCGGTGTTGCGGGCGCTGAACTTTCTCGATCACTGTCAGAAAAAAACCATCTATCTGGGTGCGGATGAACTGATTGTCGGCGAGCGGGGTCCACGCCCCTGTGCAGTACCGACCTTTCCGGAGTTGACTTGCCACAGCGTTGCGGATTTGCAGATTCTCAACAACCGCGAACAGCAGCGCTACCGCATCAGCGATGAGGATATTCAGACCTACGCCGAACAGGTGATCCCCTATTGGCAGGGAAAAACGATCCGCGAACGGATTTTTGCTCATGTTCCCGCAGAATGGCAAGCGGCCTACGAGGCGGGACTGTTTACCGAGTTCATGGAACAGCGTGCCCCGGGGCACACCGCGCTCGACGGGCAGATTTACCAAAAAGGGATGCTCGACTTCAAAACACAGATCGCCGCCGAGATTGTCGCCCTCGACTACCTGAACGACCCGGAAGCGACCGACAAGGCCGAACAGCTCAAAGCGATGGCTATCTCCTGCGATGCCGTGATCCGGCTTGCCGAACGTCACGCCGAATGGGCTGAGGAATTGGCCACCCGTGAGAGCGATCCGCAACGAAGTGCAGAACTGCAGAAAATCGCCGCGATCTGCCGACGGGTGCCGGCCCATAAGCCACGCACCTTCCATGAAGCGATCCAGATGTACTGGTTCGTCCATCTCGGCACCATCACCGAACTGAACGGCTGGGACGCGATGAATCCGGGGCATTTCGACCAACACCTGGCACCGTTTTACACAGCCGAAATCGCCGCCGGAACCTTAAGTCGTGAGCAGGCCAAAGAGCTGCTCTGCTGCTTCTGGATCAAGGTCAACAATCATCCGGCCCCGCCGAAGGTCGGCATCACCGCCCGCGAAAGCGGCACTTACAACGACTTTACCAATCTGAATATCGGCGGCATCAGCAGCGACGGCCAGGACGGGGTCAGCGAAGTCTCCTACCTCATGCTGGAGATCATCGAAGAGCTGCACATCCTGCAACCGGGCAACGCAGTCCACATCAGCAGCAAAACCCCCGACCGCTTCCTGCACGCCGCCTGTAAAGTGATCCGCCAAGGACACGGTTACCCCTCGGTCTTCAACCCGGATATCTACGTGATGGAACTGCTGCGTCAGGGCAAGTCACTCAAGGATGCCCGCGAAGGGGGCACCAGCGGTTGCATCGAGGTCGGTGCCTTCGGCAAGGAAGCCTTCATCCTGACCGGCTACCTGAACGTGCCGAAGATCGTCGAGGTGACCTTGAACAACGGCATCGATCCGCTCAGCGGCAAACAGGTCGGACTCGAAACCGGCGATCCGCGCAGCTTCAAAAGCTACCAGGAACTGTACGCGGCGTTCCTCAAGCAGCTCAACTTTATCGTCGACACCAAGATCAGGGTCAGCAACTATATCGACCGGATGTTCGCCAAATATGCCCCGGCACCGTTTTTGTCGGTCGTCATCGAAGACTGCATCAGCAAAGGCAGGGACTACTACGCCGGTGGACCGCGCTACAACACCAACTACATCCAGTGTACCGGCCTCGGCACCGTGACCGACAGTTTGGCGACGCTGAAGAAGCATGTCTTCGAGGACAAAACCTTCAGCATGGAGCGGCTACTTGATGCAATAGCAAAAAACTTCAAGGATGATGAGTTTCTGCGGCAGACAATCCTCAACAAGACCCCCTTCTTCGGCAATGACGACGACTACGCCGACGACATCGCCCTGCAGGTCTACGCCGACCTGTTAGGGGCCATCGACGGCAAGCCGAACACCAAAGGGGAGAGTTTTCATCTGAATATGCTCTCGACCACCTGCCACATCTACTTCGGCAAGATGATGGGCGCGACCCCCAACGGCCGCCTCAAAGGGAAATCGATCTCCGACGGCACTTCACCCTCACACGGTGCCGATACAAACGGCCCTTCGGCGGTGATCCGCTCACTGACCAAACTGGATCATACGATGTCGGGCGGCACCCTGCTCAACCAGCGTTTTCTGCCGAGCCTGCTGCAGCGGGATGAGGATATCGCCAAACTCGGCCAGCTGATCCGCAGTTATTTCACCTTGGGCGGTCACCATATCCAGTTCAACATCGTCGACAGTGCGACCCTGAAAGCCGCCCAGGAGTGCCCGGAGGATTACAAGGATCTGCTGGTGCGGATGGCCGGTTACAGCGATTACTTCAACGACATGAACGAGGATCTGCAGCAGGAAGTGATCGAGCGGACCGAGAATGAGGCGTTCTGATCTGCCGGGCGATCCAGGCAGACCGCCCCGCCGAAATCCGCCCGTAGCGGCGACCCGCCGGGTCGCCCGAAATGAGTGAATCATATGCAACCACCACTGATTTTCGACATCAAACGCTACGCCATCAACGACGGTCCCGGCATCCGCGTCTGCATCTTCCTCAAGGGTTGTCCGCTGAACTGCCGCTGGTGTCACAATCCGGAGAGCATTTCGCCGCAGCGACAGAAGCTGTTCAGCGCCGACAAATGTATCGGCTGCGGCGAATGTGTCGCAAGTTGTCCACAACAGGCCTGCAAATTGACTGCCGCCGGGATCGTCACCAATTCACAACGGTGTAAACTCTGCGGCAGCTGCGCGGAGGTCTGCCCGACCCTGGCAACGGAGCTGTCAGGAAAATATCGTTCCACCGCCGAGCTGCTGCGAATCATCGAAAAAGAGCGCCCCTTCTTCGACCAGTCGGACGGCGGGGTGACCTTCTCCGGCGGGGAGCCGCTGCTCTACCCGGAGTTTCTGCTTGAGCTTCTCGCTGCCTGCGGTGAGCGCCAGATCCACCGTTGCATCGACACTGCGGGGCTGGCGAAAACTGAAACGCTGCTTGAAGTGGCGAAACATACCGACCTGTTCCTCTATGACCTGAAATTGCTCAATAATGAAAAGCACCGGGCATGGACCGGTATCGGCAATGAGCTGATTCTGAGCAACCTGCAGACACTGGCGGAAACCGGTGCGGCGATCCAGCTTCGAATCCCGCTGATTCGCGGCGTCAATAGCGATGCGGAAAATATCGCCGCGACGGCCGCCTTTGTTGCCGCGCTGCCGGGGACAAAAAAATCGATCAGTCTGCTCCCCTACCACAACATTTTCAGCGGCAAAGACCGCAAGCTGGGACGAAGACGCAATCTTGACGGCATGACAGAACCCTCCCCAGAAGAGCTGCAGCGTATCATCCAGATCTTTGCCGGTCACAATCTGCTGGCGACAGTTGGCGGCTGAGCCGACACCTCACATGCAAAACTGACTAAACCACCCTGCACTGAAAGTGCAGGGGTTGAATCGGGACTGCAAGTCCCTTTACAAGAAAAGTCACAACCCGCTCCTATCGTCATCCTCGCGAATGCGGGGATCCAGACCCCACGATAATCTCTGGATTCCCGCCTACGCGGGAATGACAAAAAATGAGTAGCAACTGAAAGCCTTGGACTAAAGTCCATAGTTTTTACAGCGTGATGGAACAATAAAATTGCCCACCACCATGCAGAAGCGCATAAAGCTATCTTTCGTTGCAAATACAACACATCCAAACAGGTGATCCGCTAACATAAATGATTTTCCGTTTCATGGTAGGCAGCTGCAAGTAGTTGATTTTCTACTCAGAATAAACAAAATATAATTTTAACCAAAATAATTTCCGCTTTGGCATTCACCTTGCTAAATAGCGGGGCTGATGCTAAACCCAATCAGCCACAAAAGGGGATCGGTATGATCAGCGAAACCGGATGTGATTTCCAAAGCGAAGACAAACAACTGCGGGTCGGTAAACGGATCAGAGCCTTCTGGTGCAAAGACGGCTTTTACTATCAGGGTGAAGGAGTGATTGTGCAACTGACGCGCGACAGTGTCTCGGTGCAACTGCAACAACGGGTCGCCTGGAGTGATGATTTCACCATCGGCCGGACCCTCCGCCTGCCGCGCATCAGCGAAAGCATTCACTGGAGCCCCAGCAACTGCGTGCGCCTGCTGAAAAAACTGCCCCTGGCAGTATAACTTTTTCTCGCCGAAAACAGCGTAGTTTCACCGGGAGCGGCCTTAGCGGGCCGCTCCCTTTTATTTCAACCGGATCAGGGTCACCCAGGTATGTCCGAGCAGCTCACCTACGGGAAAATTTTTCGCTTCTGGCTACCGCTGGCGGCAACCTGGCTGATGATGGCAGCGGAAGGCCCCTTTCTCGCCGCGATCATCGCCCGAATGGCGGCGGAAACCTTGAACCTGGCCGCCTACGGGATTGCCTACGCTTTTGCCCTGGTGGCCGAATCACCGGTCATCATGCTGATGAGCGCCAGCACTGCCCTCTGTCGTGACCGGGAATCCTACCGCCGCCTGCGCAATTTCAGCCTGCTTCTCTGTCTGGCAGTGACCCTGCTGTTCGGGCTGTTCCTGCTACCGCCGATTTTTATGCCGCTTGCCCTGAAGCTGCTCGGCCTGCCGCCAGAGATTGCCACCCTGACCCACAAAGCGCTGCTCTGCCTGCTTCCCTGGCCGGCAGCGATCGGGGTTCGGCGCTTTTACCAGGGGGTACTGATCGCCCGGCGCAAGACCCGTCGGGTCGCTGTAGCTACCGGGCTACGGGTTGTCGGTATGGCTGCCGCTGCGTCGCTCCTCTACCTGCAAGGCAGTGTTGACGGTGCTATTATCGGGGGAATCGCCCTGTCGACCGGGGTCATCGCCGAAGCACTACTGACCCGCTATCTGGCCCGGCGGACGATTGCCGAAGTCCTGCAACTTGAACCAGCCGACAACTGCCGGCCGATGAGCTACAGGACGATCTGGGACTACTACCTGCCGCTGGCGCTGACCCCGTTTATCGGCCTGTCGATCCATCCGCTGGTGACCTTCTTTCTCGGCAAGAGCCGCGATGCCATCGAATCGCTGGCGGTGATGCCGGTGATCTACGGGCTGACTTTTGTTTTCCGCGCCCTCGGACTCTCGTATCAGGAAGTAGCCATCGCGCTGCTCGGCGAGGATCGCAACAATTATCCCAAGATACGTAACTTCGCCGTCGGTCTGGGCTTGTTCACCTCGCTCAGCCTGAGCCTGATCGCCTTTACCCCGCTGGCGGATCTCTGGTTCCACAAGCTCTCCGGTCTCAGCCAAAGCCTGAGTAATTTTGCCATCCTGCCGCTGCAGATCATGGCGATCTTCCCGGCGCTGACGGTGCTGATCTGCTTCCAGCGTTCGGTGTTGATCGATACCCGAACCACCAGGCCGATCTCAATCGCCACCGCGCTTGAAGCCTTGGCTATCTTCTCGATTTTACTACTGATGATGCTATACTTCCCCGTTGCCGGCTCGGTCGCTGCCGCGATCGCCTATATTGTCGGCCGACTGCTGGCCGTTGCCATACTGCAGAGGTCTCTGGGCAAACGACAGATGACCGCCGGCAGATGATTGCAATTCAACCTGGGGGGATTTTCACCTGTGTCCACAGTTAGCTCAACAGAGCCAAAAACCATCGGCGGCCACTGGCTGGTCCTTGCGGCTGCAGTCCTCTGGGGGACCACCGGCACCGCCCAGGCGTTTGCTCCGGCCGGATTCGATCCGCTGGTAATCGGTGCGCTGCGCTTACTGGTCGGCGGCAGCGCCCTGCTGCTGCTCGCCATCGGTCGCCGCGAACTGGGCAGGCTGAGAGACTGGAAGCTGCGCCCGACATTGCTCGCTGCCATCTTTACCGCAGGCTACCAGCTCTGCTTTTTTGCCGCCGTGGCGAAAACCGGCGTCGCGATCGGCACCGTGGTCGGTATCGGCAGCGCGCCGATTGCCGGCGGCCTGCTCGGGCTGCTGTTTCGTGGCGAGCATCTGGGCCGCCGCTGGATTTTCGCCACCTTGCTGGCGATCGCAGGCTGCACCCTGCTCAGCCTGACCGGGGGGGAGGTCGCGGTTGACCTGTCGGGACTGCTGCTGGCGATCGGTGCCGGGATCTTTTATGCCGCTTTTACCCTGGAGTTCAAAAAACTGCTGGAGACCCGGTCCTCGATCGCCGCAACGGCTGTCGTCTTCTTTCTTGCGGCCCTGCTGCTCTTGCCGCTGCTGCTGCAGACCGACATCGACTGGCTGCTGCAGCCACGCTCGATCGCCGTGGCGCTGCATCTGGGCCTGGTCGCGACCGCCCTCTCCTACCTGCTGTTTGCGCGCGGCCTGCAAAGCGTGCAAGTAAGTACTGCCGTCACCCTGGCACTGGCGGAACCGATGACCGCGACACTTCTGGGAACCCTGCTGCTGAGTGAGCAACTCAGCGCTCAGGCGCTCTGCGGTGTCGCGCTTATTTTCGGCGGGCTGATGCTGTTGATTCTGAAACGAAACCGCCGACAGGGATCGACAAGGTGACCCGGCAACAGCAAGCGACCCTCTGCGGCTTGAGTGCAGTGCTGCTCTGGTCGACGGTAGCCACCGCCTTCAAGTTGTCGCTGCGCTACCTGACCCCGGTCGAACTGCTGCTGTTCTCCGGAGCCTTTTCCACCCTGCTGCTCGGAACGATTCTGCTGCTGCGGGGGAAATTGCACCTGGCGTTTCAGTGCAGCCGCCGAGAATACCTGCTGTCGATTTTTCTCGGTCTGCTCAGCCCATTTCTCTACTACCTGGTGCTTTTGAACGCCTATGATCTGCTCCCGGCACAACAAGCCCAACCGCTCAACTACACTTGGGCGATCACCCTGTCGCTGCTGTCGGTACCGCTGCTGAAACAGAAGATCGGCTGGCAACAGTGGCTGGCGCTGCTGATCAGCTATTGCGGGGTGGTGATCATCGCCACCGAGGGCGATCCATTCAGCCTGGAGTTCAGCGAGCCGTTCGGCGTCGCTCTGGCGTTGGTCAGCACCGTCATCTGGGCGCTCTACTGGATCTACAACACCAAAGACCGCCGCGACCCGGTGGTCGGTCTGTTCGTCAATTTCCTCTGCGGTTTCCCGTTTGTCCTCGGCTACTACCTGCTGACTGCGGAGATACAACTGCCGCCGCTGCCGGGCCTGCTTGGTGCCGCCTACATCGGCTGCTTCGAGATGGGCGCCTGCTTTGTCCTCTGGCTGCTGGCCTTAAAACTGACCGACAGTGTGGCAAGAATCAGCAACCTGATCTTCATCTCACCATTTCTATCGCTGCTGCTGATCTATTTTCTGCTCGGCGAAGAGATTCTGCCAGCCACCTTTGTCGGCCTGCTGCTGATTGTTGCCGGGCTGCTCTGTCAACGACTGGGGAGTAAAACCAGGCAGGGTACGAAAAGTGCGGAGCAGTAAAGCATGGTCGGATTGCGTCAGTTGCCTGCAGCGATCAAGCCCTGCAGTTCAGCAAGCAGTTCCGGTAATTCCCCTTGCTGAAGAATTGCAGGCACAGCATAGGGGTCACATCTCGACTATTAACTATTAAGGCGTAACTCCCTAAAACCACTGTCTCAAAAATCGTGACTTAAATCTACAAAAACTGAAAATCCCCCTTTGGACCTGCTTGGCAGCGGGACCCAAGGGGGATTAGTCGTATTACCGTGGCTGCTTTTAGCTTGCTGCCCTTTCAAGCTTCTCGGCAAGCCACATTTTAATAATTGACTGCCGAGGGACACCGAGGCGTCGGGCCTCTTTGTCTAGGGACTGAATCATCCATACAGGGAAATCGACATTGACTCTCTTTTGCTCCTGCTCCGGACGTCGGGCCTTGGAAAGATCAAGATCGCCAATGATGCTTTCCCCGTCATCAAATTTTTTGTCAAAGTTTTTAGCTTTCATAAAGATCAATCTCCTCTTGCCTGGAACGCCTGACAGAGATGAGGCGAATAGTTTCCTCGCGGTACGTGATGACAGCCGACCAGTGCTTTTCCCCTATTTTACCGACGATTAGATACCGTGGTTCGACAACTGTCTTTGCTGGAACCTCCAGAAGATCAGGATCGCTCCATAGCTGCTGCGCAACATCGAAGTCAACACCATGCTTGGACAGGTTCGACTTGCTTTTCTTTGGATCAAACTCAAAGCTCATGGTATAAAATCTATACCTAATGCGCTCAATTGTCAATATTGGTTTGCGTGGGAGACAAGGGAGCGTATGATCTCGAAAGTTGTGACTTGATGGAAGCTGTTGCCGACAAAACGGTGCAGCCTCCATGGTTGCGGCTCTATTAAGCCCGTGCTAAAAAGTCCTTATCCAGCTTCACCGCCAGCCTGTAGACCGCAGCCCTTGAAACTTTGAACTGACGAGCCAGGTCCTCCTTGCTCATGACTACATGTTCCAGCAACTCAGCAGCGATTCAGGCGTTGATTTTATTTTGTACGAATTGTACAATTCGTACGTTATGGAGGTCGATATGACAAGAATCGGAGTTTCAGATGCGCGAGATCATCTCAGTGAGGTTGTCGATCGCGCCCGCTATACCCATGAGCGCGTTGTTCTGACGAAGCGGGGACGTGACGTTGGGGCAATTATTTCTATTGATGACTTGAAGCTGCTGGAAGCACTTGAAGACCAGCTTGACGTCAAAGCGGCTAAGCAGGCCCTTGAAGAATCGCAGGGGGAACGTGTCCCTTACGATGAAGTTCGCAAAAAGCTGGGCCCCTGATCAATGTCCTACAGGATAGAACTGACCCCGGCTGCAGAGAAAGCGCTTACAAAGCTCGCCAAAGGCAATCGGAGCCTGGTAAGAAAAATCGACAAAGCAATCATGGGGCTGGCTGACAATCCGGCCCCTTTGCTGAGCAAGCAATTGTCCGGTGAAGATCCGCCCCTTTATCGTGTCAGGGTTGGAGATTCCCGCATCCTTTATCACATCGAAGATGATGTGCTTGTCGTTTTGGTTGTTCATGTTGGGCACCGGAAGGATGTGTATCGTTTTTTGAAGCGTTAAGGGCTTCTCCGTAATCGATTCTTTCAATATGAAACTTACTTTTTCAGCATGGAATTTCTCGCCTACTACATTATGGCCTTGGCTTTGGTAGGCATCAGCTCGATCGTCTATTTTCTGTACAGCTGGAGTTGGGGCTGATCGGCTGATGAGAGCAAGTGGCCCGTTACTGACAGGGTACGGGCGGGACGGGGGACAAGGCTTAGCGGGGTCAGGTTGCGGCAGACTCAGGAGGTAATCAAGTGATGCAGTTCGGCAAGCAGTTCCGGTAATTCCCCTTGCTGAAGAATTGCAGATTGCTCTGCGATAACCGTTTCCAGAATTTCTTCCGTGGTCAGCGGATTGGCCAGCACCACGCGAAAAACGGTGATGATTTCGCCGCCGTAACGGGCCGGGGCGAGCCGGGTTCGGGAGACAAAGGTTTTTCCCGCTTCCCGCTGGCGCTTCTGCACCGCCCGGATAATCCTATCCAGCTGGACATTGATCTTTGCGACCTGCGCTGAATTTGATCGACTCAACGCAACCTGAACCTCGGCCGGATTGTAACGGTAGGTCAGGATGTTCAGTTCCGGCGCGGTCACCAGTTCAAAGTCAGGCAGAACCTCGATCCGCGCGGCAAAGCGACGGGCCAGTTCAATCCCCCGGTCCATCAGTAACTCATAACCTTTTCGACCGATAATCGAAAGACCGGCGTGCACCAGCATCGACTTTCCGGGACGTGAGCCTTCCAAGGTGTGACTGCCGAGGTCCTTGGAGCCATGCCGCAGGATATAATCGGCATGATGTTCGATGGCCGACAACGCCGCAGGATCTTTAAACAGCACCATCCCGGCCCCCATCGGCACGTAGAGCTGCTTGTGTGCATCGAGCGTGACCGAATCGGCCCGTTCGATACCGCGCAACAGACCGCGATGTTTTTCGGAGAACAACGTCGGTCCGCCCCAGGCGGCATCGACATGGAAGTGGCAGCCGAGTTCAGCGGCAAAATCAGCCAGCGCATCGAGTGGATCGACGTTACCGGTCTCGGTGGTCCCGGCGATGCCGATCAGCGCCAGCGGCTTGATCCGCTCAGCCTGCAGTTGGCGGCAACGCTCCCTTAACGCCGTCATGTCGATCCGGTTATGTTCATCGGTGTCGACCAGGATCAGATTGTCGCGACCGATGCCGAGCAGATCGACGGCCTTGCCCAAGGAATAATGGCCGCGGCGGGAAACCAGCACCGCCAAGCCGTCACAATCGAGATGCCGCAGCGCCTGGCTCAACCCTTCGCGGGCAATCCCGCGGAAGGCTCCGTCCGGGCCGCAAAGCTGATTGCGGGCGACCCACAGGGCGGTGACGTTGGCGATCGTCCCGCCGGAACAAAAGGCCCCCAGAGCGTGCTGACTGTCGTGAATCCACAGCCGGTAGAACTGATCCTCGCCGCAATAAACCAGCCGGTGTAACATCGCCAGCACCTGCCGCTCCATCGGCGTAAACGCCTTGGAGGTCTCGACTTTGACCAGATTCTGGTTGAGGGCGGTCATGATGCGGGAGAGCGGCAGCATGAAATAGGGGATCGCCGAAGTCATGTGACCGACAAATCCCGGCGCGGCGGTGTGCACCGACTGGGAGACCAGTTTTTCTTTTATGAACTCAGTGTAGTCGGAAACATAGGTCGGTTCTTCGGGGATTTCGGCATCGGCAAAATCGGCTTCAATCTCTTCCAGTTCACGCTCCAGGGCAACAATGTGCTCCTGCAGAAAGCCGGTGACATTGTCGGTGATCGCCTGATCGATCCCACCAAGAGTGGAATCGGGAGCCTCCGGAACGGTAAAAATCCGGTAGAGACTTTCCAGGTTGGCCTGTGCGCTTTCTTTTGTCTTGTCCATCAAAGGTCCAGAGCATTGTAGAAATAGCGGCATAGCCGACCGGACAACCCGTTTCAGTAAAAACAACCAGCGTCCCTGTATACAAAACCCCCGGATTGCTGTCAAATTCTAATCGATTCCGACTGCAATCCGCGCAACAGCGCTTCCACACATTTGAACGGGAAGCACTGCACCCTATCATTCTTTTCTTCGTCCGACCGCCAATGAACGCCGAATTCCGGGTATACTTAACTGACAATTTTGTATTGTTTTGCCCCTCATATCAAAGACATACCCAAGGATTGATCCGATGAACCTTGCTGAACAGTTTAAAGACAACTGCGGTTTTGGGCTGCTGGCGCAGATTAAAAACCGACCGAGCCATCAACTGCTGCAGGATGCCATCCGGGCGCTGACCCGGATGATGCATCGCGGGGCGGTTTCTGCCGATGGCAAGACCGGCGACGGTTGCGGCCTGCTCTGCTCAATGCCGACCGGTTTCATGCGCAAAGTGGCAGAAGAACAGGGCTTATCGCTGCCGGAACAATTTGCTGTCGCCAGCCTGTTTTTGAGCGATGCCGAGCCGCAGCTGAAAATTTTTCGCGCGCAGTGTGAGCAGAATGACCTGAGCATCTTCCTGATTCGCGAAGTCCCCCTCGATACCGATGCGCTGGGAGAGTACGCCCTCTCGATGTTGCCGAAAATCGTCCAGGTTTTCGTTGTTCCGGCAGCCCTGATCGCCACCCGTCGCTTCGATGCCCTGATCTACCTGACCCGAAAAGAGGTGGAACATCAGCTTAAAGATGATCCGGCCTTCTACATTGCCGGTTTCTCGCGCAGCCTGCTTTCCTACAAGGGACTGGTGATGCCGACCTATCTCGCCAAGCTGTTCCCCGATCTGCAACAGCCGCAGTTCGAAATTTCCTTCACCATGTTCCACCAGCGCTTCTCCACCAACACCCTGCCGCAGTGGAAACTGGCGCAACCGCTGCGGGTTATCGCCCACAACGGCGAAATCAACTCGATTAAGGGCAACCGCTTCAAAGCGCAGAACAAGTTTACCAAGGCTCAAAGTCCGGTCTTCTCCGAGGAGGAACTGCTGCGGCTGTTGCCGCTGCTCGAAGACGGTGTCAGCGACAGTGCCAACCTCGACAATATGGTCGAGTTCATGCTTGCCAACGGAGTCGATTTTTTCAAAGCGATCCGCTCGCTGATCCCACCTGCGCGGCACAATGTCGCCAATATGCCGGCCAAACTGCGCGCCTTTTATGAGTACAGTTCCGCAGCCTTTGAGCCCTGGGACGGCCCGGCAGCGGTCAGCCTGACCGACGGTCGCTACATCGGCTGCATCCTCGACCGTAACGGCCTGCGCCCGGCCAAGTATGTCATCACCACCGACGACCGGCTGTTGATCAGCAGTGAATACGGCGTCCTCGGCACGCCGCCGGAAAAAGTTCGCGAACGGGGTCGCTTGCAGAGCGGTGAAATGATCGCCGCCGATCTGAAACAGGGCAAGGTTTTCTTCACCCGCGATATCGACCGCTACCTGATGAATTCGCAGCCCTACAGTCAGTGGCTGACCGAACACACCTACTATCTGCAGGAATTCATCGAGCGACAGTTTGAGGATTTAAGCGACTACCGCTACCGGAACCTTGCCAGTTTGCAGCGCTACCATAACATCACCAGCGAGGTGATCGATCTGGTGATCAGGCCGATGCTGGAATCGGGCAAAGAGCCGGTCGGTTCGATGGGGGATGACTGTCCGCTGGCCGCCTTTTCTGACCAGCAACGCAACTTCAGCGATTTCTTCAAACAGAAATTTGCCCAGGTCACCAACCCACCGATCGACCCTTTGCGGGAAAAAGCGGTGATGTCAACCACCATCGGCTTCGGCGGCATCGGCAATCCGCTGGTCGAAACCAAAGAGCGCGCCAAACGGCTGAAGAGCATCTCACCGATCCTCTCCTACGATATTTTCCAAGCGCTGCTCTCCTTCGGTGATCCGGAGATGCCGCGCTTTGAACCCTGCTATAAACATGCAACCTTCAGCACCGGGTTCAGCAGTGATCTGCAACAATCGCTGCAACAACTGGGAGAACAGGTCGTCACTGCGGTGCGGGAGCAAGGCATCCGCGTACTGATCCTCGACGATCGGCAACTCGCAAAAGAGCAGAAACTGATACCGATGGCGATGGCGGTCGGTTACGTCAATCAGCAACTGCTGCGCGCCGAACAGCGCCAGCATGTAACCATCGTCGCCAGTACCGGCGAAGCGCTGGACCCCCATTCCGTCTGCGTGCTGCTCGGCTACGGCTGCGTCGCCATCTACCCCTGGCTGCTCTATGCCACCGGTCTGCAACTCTGTGAAAAACAGGGTGACCAAGCCAAAGATATTCGCCTGGCGCTGAAAAATATTTACGCCGCACTGACCAAAGGGATTCTCAAGGTGATGTCAAAGATGGGGATCAGCACCGTCTCCAGCTATCGAAACGCGGCGCTGTTCGATGCCATCGGCCTGAGTCAACCGCTGGTCGACAGCTGCTTCAACGGTTCAGCGGCACTGCTGCCGGGACTCGATTTCAGCGACATCGAAACGCGGATCAACAGAGTCCACCACAAAGTGTTTTTTGAAAACTACATGACCCCGGTCTACCCGTTGGAGATCGGTGGTTTTTATCGTGACAACCCCGGTTTTGAGTACCACGATTTCAACTCCGGAGTCGTCACCCAGATCCACCGGTTTGCGGAAAAACGCAGCCGTGCCGAATACCTGAAGTTCAGGCAAATGATCGAAGGGCGCGGCGTCAAATTCATCCGTGACGCGCTCGATTTTGCCAGCCCGAACCAGCCGATTAATCTCGATGAAGTGGAATCGGTTGCAGCGATCACCCGCCGTTTCGATTCTGCGGCCATGTCGCTCGGCGCGCTCTCACCCGAGGCCCACGAAGCCTTGGCCGAAGCGATGAATCTGCTCGGCGGCGCCTCCAACTGCGGCGAAGGGGGCGAAGATGCAGCTCGCTTCAAAACGGTAAAAAACAGCAAAATCAAGCAGATCGCCTCGGGCCGTTTCGGCGTCACGCCCGGCTATCTGCGTAGTGCCGAGGAAATCCAGATCAAACTGGCGCAGGGTGCCAAACCGGGTGAAGGGGGGCAACTGCCGGGGGAAAAGGTCACCCCGCTGATCGCCACCTTGCGCTTCACCATCCCCGGCGTCACCCTGATCTCGCCGCCGCCGCATCATGATATCTACTCGATCGAGGATCTGGCCCAGCTGATTTTCGATCTCAAACAGGTCAACCCGGAGGCAATAATCAGTGTCAAACTGGTCTCCACAGAAGGGGTCGGCACCATCGCCGCCGGGGTTGCCAAAGCCTACGCCGACAAGATCATCATCTCCGGCGGCGACGGCGGTACCGGCGCGGCCCCTTTCAGCTCGATCAAGTCGGCCGGAAATCCCTGGGAATTGGGCTTGAGCGAAGCGCACCTGAGCCTCAAGGCCAATCATCTGCGCGAGCTTGTCACCCTGCAGACCGACGGCGGCCTGAAAATCGGCCGCGATGTGGTCAAGGCCGCAATGCTGGGTGCCGAAGCCTTCGGTTTCGGCACACCGCTGCTGGTGATTCTCGGCTGCAAAATCCTGCGGGTCTGCCACCTCAACCGCTGCACCGTCGGTATCGCCACCCAGGAAGAAAATCTGCGCGCGCACTATGTCGGTACGGTAGAAAAAGTGGTCAGCTACCTGCAAAACGTCGCCGAAGATGTGCGTGAAATCCTCGCCGAACTCGGCTTCCAACGCCTTGACGAGGTTATCGGCCGCAGCGATCTGCTCCAGCAGATTGCTGAGCCACTGGTACAAAAGTTCGATTTCTCCGCCCTGCTGTTACCGGTCTCTGGATGCAACACCAAACAGAAACCGAATCCCCCCTTTGATGACAACGCCTTTGAAAAAGCGTTACTGGAGGAAGTTTACCCGGTGATCAAAAATCCCCAGGAAGAGATCGTCATCGAACGGCAGATCGGCAATACCAACCGCAGCTTCGGCACTCTGATCAGCGGTGAAATCGCCAAATACTACGGCGACCAAGGCCTGCCGAAAGAAGCGATCCGGATCAAGCTGACCGGGGTGGCCGGACAGTCGCTGGGAGCCTTTCTGGCCGCCGGGATCAGTCTCGATCTGACCGGCGTCGCCAATGACTATGTCGGCAAAGGGATGCACGCCGGACGGATTGCCATCACCCCGGCCATCTATCAGGAAGGGGCTTCGGCGGTCGGCAACACCTGCCTCTACGGTGCCACCGGCGGTAAACTGTTCGTGGCCGGCACCGCCGGGGAGCGTTTCGCCGTGCGCAACTCCGGCGCACTGGCGGTGGTCGAAGGAACCGGCGACCACGCTTGCGAATATATGACCGGCGGCACCGTGGTGGTGCTTGGCGAAACCGGCATCAACTTCGGCGCCGGGATGACCGGCGGAGTCGCTTTCGTTTACGATCGGGACAAGAAGTTCATCGACCGACTCAATCAGGAGCTGGTCATCGCCCGGCGGATCGACGTCGATGACGACAACGAAGGGAAACTCTACCTGAAGAAGATTCTGATCAGCTTCCACAATCGGACCCGCAGCCCGAAAGCCCGAGGAATCCTCGACGACTTCCGTGAGCAGTTGGCCTATTTCTGGATGGTAACGCCGAAAGATATGAATGCCCCCTTGAATCCGAAAGAAGGGGATTAATTCACGAATTCAAGATGATCCATTTCTTGAACTTATTTTTTTACTGAACGCAAAAGACTTTAAAAAACAGGATTATTCCTGCGGAGATGTAATATGCAGAATTTTGTGGAGACTCCACGCCACGAACCGGAAAAAACAGACGCCACCCAGCGGTTGCGCAACTTCGACGAAATCTACCGGTTTTTCAACAATCGGCAGGTCCGTCGCCAGGCGGAGCGCTGCGTGCAATGCGGCGATCCCTTCTGCACCACCATCGGTTGTCCGTTGCAGAACCATATCCCCCAGTGGCTGGAAGCGGTGGCGACCAAAGATCTGGAGCGCGCCTTTTTGCTCTCCAATGAAAGCTCGCCCTTCCCGGAAATTCTCGGCCGCATCTGCCCGCAGGGACAACTGTGCGAAGGGGCCTGCACGCTGGATGACGGCTACGGGGCGATCACCATCGGTGCCATCGAAGCGTCGATCACCGAACTGGCCTTCGCTGCCGGTCTGGAACTGCCCTTCCCCGGCATCTGTCATGCGCAGAAGGTTGCGGTTGTCGGCTCCGGCCCGGCCGGGTTCTCCTGCGCCCACTTTCTGCTGCGCGCCGGAATCGGCGTTGAGATGTACGAGCGGGCCGAAACCCCCGGCGGTCTGCTCAGCTATGGCATCCCGGGCTTCAAATTGGAGAAGACACTGGTTGAGCGACGCTTTGAGTTGCTACGCAAGGCAGGACTCAAGTTGCACCTGCAACAGGAGATCGGTAAAGACATCAAGCTTAATGAGCTGATAGAACAGCACGATGCGGTCTTTCTCGGCATCGGTGCCACGAGAGGGAGTAAGGCGGGGATTAAAGGAGAGGAGCATGAGCAGCTGTTCCTGGCCATGGACTACCTGACCCAGAAACAGCGCCACCTGTTCGGCAAGGAGCTGCCGGAGAAATACCGGATGCACGGCAAGCGGGTGGTGATAATCGGCGGCGGGGATACCGCCATGGACTGCCTGCGCACCGCCATCCGCGATGGTGCCGCCAGTGTTTCCTGCCTCTATCGGCGAGACCGAGCCAATATGCCGGGAAGCCGCAAGGAATTTCATAACGCCGTCGAAGAAGGGGTCGAGTTCTGCTTCAATCTGGCACCGAAGGAGGTCCGGGTCGACGCGGACGGGCGGCTCTGTGTCGATATGGTCAGTACCCGGATGGGCGAAAGAGGCGCCGACGGACGCCAGTGCGTAGAGATCATACCGAACACCGAACACTGCGTCCCGGCCGATGTGATTATCCTGGCCCTCGGTTTTGATGTCGCCGCATTTCCCGAACTGGAAGAAATCGGGGTAAAAACCGACAAGTGGGGACAACTGAAGATCGACCCTCTGACCGGGCTGACCGATAATCCCAAGGTTTATGCCGGAGGGGATTGCTACCGCGGCGCAGATCTGGTGGTGACGGCAGCGGCGGATGGTCGCCGGGCCGCGCTGGCGATCATGCAACGACTTTTGGCCTGAAACAACCGGGAGCGTGGTTCAGCTCTCCCGGTCTTTCTTTAAACGCTGAAACCATTTCTGGTCACCGTACAGATCCTCTTCACAATCGGGACAAAGACCGTGGGTAAAGTCGGCAGCGGAATGTTCCTGCAGGTACTTTTCAATCCGATTCCAGTAGCCTGCGTCGTCACGAATACTCTTGCACTTGGCGCAAATCGGCAGGGTGCCGCGCAGAGTGCTGATTTCATCCAGGGCTTCGCGCAGTTCACAATTCACTTTTGCCAGTTCGCGGTAACTCTCCTCCATCCGAGAGATCTGCTCGACCACCAGATCGGCGGTAATTTTGGCTGCTTGGCGTGAAACGTCGACCTCTTCACGCAGCAGACGTTTTTCCTCCATCAACTCCTCGTAACTGGCGCTCCGCTCCGGGATCTTCAGTCGGCGAGCTGCCGCCACAACATGTGCAGGCAATGCTCCAGGTTTTTTTCGTCCAGACATCCTTCAACCCCTATCATCCGCACCTCGGGCGGCGCAACATCGCAGACCCGCGGCAGCAGCTGCAACAGGTAGCCGATGCCGATCTGATGATCAAAGCGTCGTTCTGTCGCCCGCAGCAGCTCATCACCCTGCAGCAGCACCACCCCCGGCGCCGTGCAGAACCCTTCAACCTGATCGATCAACAAGACCAGCCTGGCGCCGTCAAAAAAGGCAGCAGGTCAAGCCCCCGGGTACCGCCGTCAACCAACTCCACATCGACCGGCAAGCGCTCCCGCTGCAGCCGCTGGAACATTCGCGGCCCGGCATCATCGCCTGGAACCAGCAGGTTACCGATGCAGATAATCCGCCTCAACCGAGCAAACCGATCTTCAGCCGACTGCGCGGTTCACCATTGCGATAGGTGTGGACAGCACAGACCAGACAAGGGTCGAAGGAACGCACAATATGGCCGAGCTCTATTGGGTGATCTTCATCGGCAATGCTCGTGCCGATCAGTGCCGCTTCGAGCGGACCGTGCACCCCGGCCTCATCCCGCGGCGAAGCATTCCACGAAGTCGGGGAGATGATCTGGTAATGTGCAACCTTGCCCGCCTCAATCTGCAACCAATGGCCGAGGGCACCGCGCGAGGCCTGGGTAAAACCGATCCCGCTGCCCGATTCTATCTCTCCCGGATGAAGATAGTAGCTGCCACCGCCTGCCGCCTGCCGCAACCAGCGCTCCATCACCGGCAGCAGCTCGGCACAGCGAACCACCCGGGCCAGTTCGCGCGCCAGAGTCGATTCGCCACGTGTCGCAACCCAATCCGTCAGTAGCGGCTGACCGGCCACCAGAAGTTCCGCCAACGGACCGGTTTCGGCCGGCTGACTGCGGTAACGGGGGGCTTTAACCCAGGAATAAGCAGCCCCCGGTTTGTTCTGTTGCGGCAGGGTTTCCGAGATCGCCGGATACTTAACCGTGCTGCCGGCGAACCAGCTACTGCTGACATCTTCGACAACCTGCTCCGGATCCCAGGCCCGCAATTTCCCTTTTTGCATAAAACCGGCGGCAAACAGGTGCTCTGCCTCGCCCTCTCCGGCGGGCATCGGCAGGCTGCCGCAACTCAGATAACAACCATGCCCGACACCACTGCTGTCCAAACCGAGCTCTTTGCCGATCTGCAGCAACAACGGTAACTCAGCGGATCTGTGCGCAGCATCGGTACACCAGCCATCAAGGTCGGTAACGGTTTTCAGCTGCGCCCAATTCTCCAGGCTGCCGCCGATTACTCGTTCTTCGAACCAGCTGCGAAACTGGTAGACCAGATGTCGACACTGACGCAGGTCGGCGTTGCTCGGGACCGAGACAATCCCACCCGGCACCATGAACGAAGAGTGCGGCCACTGACCGCCGATCAAGGCAACAATTTCAAGGATCCGGCGGGTCTGACGTACCACCTCGATAGCGGTTGCACCTTTCAGCGGGGCATAGCGCTGTACAGCCTGGGGATAAAAGCTGCGTGATTGGTAGCAGGAGTGGGAAAAATCGACGGCAAACATCAAAAACAGGTGGCGCATGTCGCTCTGCAGATGCTCCGCCATCTGGGTAACATTTCGTAACCGGGTGGCATTTGCCGGAACCTGCACAGCAGTCAGCTGATCGAGCGCGAGGGCGGCGGCATGCAGATGACTGGTGCTGCAAATACCGCAGATCCGCGGCGTTATCACCAAACCATCGAGCGGCCCACGGCCGATCATCATATTCTCAAAACCACGGAACATGGTCCCTGAGACCCAGGCGTCACGCACCTGACCATCTTTAACCTCGACGCGGACATCCAGATCTCCCTCGACCCGGTTAAACGGCAGTTTGATACTGCGAACAGTTGTCGTCATTTTGCTGTCATCCTCAGACAAGGTTTTTCCGCTTTTTCAAGCGTTCGGGGGCTGATGCCGCAGCCATCCCCTTGTATGCCAGGTAATGGGCACGATCGACTCCGGCCGGCAGTTCGAGCGGCACATCGGCAATATTCGGGGTCTGGAAGAAGGGGTGTTGCTGTGGAAAATTCGGCGAGGTGCAGCCGACACAGGGAACCCCGACATTGGTTTTGGAGCTGCGCCGATTCCAGAGCAGCTTATTGCAGGGGCCACTGGTCAAGGGGCCGCGGCAGCCGCGATAGAAAAACAGGCAGCCACGGTCACCGAACTCCCGTTCCTCAACACGAAATTCATGATACTCGTTGCGCAGGCAGCCCTGATGCACCAGCATGTCGAACCACTGACGTGGGGATTGCTGAGGGTCAAGCTCCGGCAACTGTCCATCGGCCAGTCCCATCAGGGTATCGGCCAGAACTCCGTAGTGGGTCGGACAACCGGGCAGATTGAGCACCGGCAGCCCCGATCCGGAACGGTAATCGGCACCGAGCACGCCCCCCGGTTCATCGCCGACAAACTGCAGGCCGCCAGCATCGATAGCGCCGATATTGCCAATCCCGCCGAACGCCGCACAGGTACCAACGGCGATCACCACCCGAGCCCGAGCAGCTAATTGCTGAACAATGCCGAGCTTGGATCGTGCACCGAGCAGATCATAACCGCCCTGCCCATCAGGCCCGGCAATAACAAAACCTTCGACACAAAAAATATCCAGGACCTGTTTCCCGCTCAGCAGATCTTCGAGAATCTGCTCATGCTCGGTGGCCGAATGGTTCGACAGGGAGGGGTGCCAGAGGATATTCATCCCGATTTCGTGACAAAGTTCTGTCAATTCGGGAGAATCCATGTTGAGCATCGACATACTGTCGCCGCCACCAGCACCACATTGCAACCAGTATAGATTCAAAAGCTTACTCCTGACGGCCTCACAAAAAAAACCAACCCGGATCTTTTTAACAAACACAAATCAACCGCAGAGTTGCGACCTTACATAGCCCTGCCCCAATGAAAAAATTGCTGATATAGTATAGCTCAATATTTCAGGAGATATGAATATAATGTTCGACTTACCACTCTGGCCAACCACGCCCTTCGCACTTTCTGCGGCAGATCACGCCGACCTGCTGCACCGTCTCACCCCGACCTTCGCCGAACAGCTGAGCAGAAATCAGCTTCCGGCAGCAATGAGCAGCGAACTTGCGCGCCTCTACCTGCCGCTGGCCGGCTGGCTGAACCGACAGCGTCCGGCTGCGGGACCGCTGCTGGTCGGGATCAACGGTTCACAGGGGAGCGGCAAGTCGACGCTCTGCCACTTGCTGAAATCGATTCTCGAATCGGCCTTTGACTGCCGCACCTGTATCATCTCCATCGATGACCTCTATCTGCCGCAGCTTGCCCGGCAGCAGCTGGCAAAAGAGATTCATCCGCTGCTGGCGACCCGCGGCGTCCCCGGAACCCACGACATCCCCCTGGGATTTGAGCTGTTCACCAGGCTGAAAAATAACCGGAATAACGAAATCATCGCCATTCCTCGCTTTAACAAAGCAAGCGATGATCGTCTGTCTGCCGAGCAGTGGCAAGAGTTCAGCGGAGCGGTCGACCTGGTACTGTTTGAAGGCTGGTGTGTCGGGGCAACACCACAGACCGAAGCGGAGCTGGCTGTGCCGCAGAATCGGCTGGAGGAACAAGAAGACCCGGATGGTCGCTGGCGCAGCTATGTGAACCGCCAACTTGCCGGGGGCTACCGGAAGCTTTTTGCGCAACTTGATCTGCTGCTGATGTTGAAGATTCCCGCTTGGGAGATGGTCTACCAGTGGCGCAAGCGGCAGGAAGAGCAGTTGGCCGCCCGGCGTAGCGGCTGCGGGGTGATGGGGGAGGTTGCCCTGCGGCGCTTCATTCAACACTATGAGCGGTTGACCCGCCACCAACTTGCGGTGCTGCCGAAAAAAGCCGATCTGGTGATGGAGCTCAATCGTGAGCAGCGGGTTATTGCTATCAAACCGAAATGATCCTGCCGGAGCAACTCGATAAAAAACCCGGCGACCTCTGGACGAAGTTGCCGGGTTTCAGCAGGATTGAAAAAAGCGGTTTATTTTTTCACATGACAGCGATTGCAATTTTTCTTCGCTTCAAAAGCGCGCTTGCCATTGTGGCAGACGCCACAGAGCTCTCCGGCATAAATCTTGGCCATTTTGATCTCAACGGTGCCCTTTTTCATCTTGGGGAACATCTCCTTGTTGTGACACTCCATGCACTTGACCCCGGCATCTTTGTGGATCTTGCCGGAAAAAGTCACCGTACCCATGGGACTTTTATCGAATGCCAGGATCTTGCCCGGCGGTACGGCAAGCGCAGCAGTGACAACACAAAACGAGAGAACCGAAATCAGAATCAGCATTTTTTTCATTTTACCCACCCTTTTGTTTGAATAATAAATGAACTCCAGAACCACCATGGCAAATCATTACCAAAGAAGTTATCCGATAACTCGGATAGCGTCAACTTCACAGCAAAATTAAATTCATTGGCGCAGGCCAAAAATAGGGTATTATTCAGCTTGCCGTTTAAAAAACCGCCCAGGAGCACCCGCTTGGAACATTTTATTGCCCGCCAGCCGATTTTTGATACCAGAGGACATGTTTACGCCTATGAGCTGTTGTTCCGCTCCGGGCTGCATAACTATTTCGACTGCGATGATGCTGACCATGCCGCAGCCAGCGTGATCGCTAACAGCTCACTGCTGTTCGGTCTCAATGAAATGAGCGGCGGCGCCAAGGTGTTCATCAACTGTACCCGCAAGGTGCTGGTCGATGACTTCATGATGGTCTTACCGAAGCAGCAGGCGGTGGTCGAAATCCTGGAAGATGTCGAACCGGACGAAGAGATACTCAACGCCTGCAAGCGCCTGAAAGCGCAGGGTTACATTCTGGCCCTCGACGATTTTGTCTATCACAAAGATTACGAGCCGCTGCTGGAACTGGCCGATATCATCAAGGTTGATTTTCTGCTCAGCGATGTTGCAGAACAGGAGCGACTGGCGAAAACCTTTATCCCCCGCGGCATCCGCATGCTGGCGGAAAAGGTTGAAACTCACGAGGTCTATGAACAGGCCAAGCAGATGGGTTACCAACTGTTTCAGGGCTATTTCTTCGCCAAACCGGTGATCATCTCGCGCAAGGACATCCCGACCAACAAACTGCAATTTTTGCGAATTCTCAAAGACGTCCACGCCGAAGAGGTTGATTTCAAGAAGCTGGCCCAGACCATCCAGAGTGAAGTTTTTCTCTCCTACAAAATTCTCAAACTGATCAACTCTGCGGCCTTTGCCCTGCGTCACAAGGTGACTTCGATTCTGCAAGCTTTGTCGCTGCTCGGTATCCGCGAAATCCGCTCCTGGGTTTCACTGCTGTCGATCTCGGCAATGGCTGATGACAAACCGGCCGAGTTGGTGGTCACGTCACTGATTCGTGCCCGCTTTTGCGAACAATTGGCTGAGCCCTGCGGTTTGCGAGGCCGCCGCTCCGATCTGTTTCTGATGGGGCTTTTCTCGCTGCTGGATGTCATCATGTCGCGGCCGATCGATGAAATCCTCAATGAAATTACTGTCGAAGAAGATCTACAGCAGGCGCTCACCGGTGAACCGGGGATCCTGCGAAACATCCTGGTACTGATCGTAGCGGTCGAAAAGGGAGAATGGCAGCAGGCTTCAACCCTGGCAGAAGAACTGCAGATCGATGAACAACCGCTCTGTGAAGCCTACATGGACTCGGTCAAATGGGCGCATGAAATCTACGCGATCTGAAGGATCGGTTAAATAACCAGACAGAATTTTTCCTCTCAGCGATCCCGACACTGCATTCAAATCTTTCCAAGTAATAATCGTAACTATTCAGCGTATCCCGTCTTCGACACTCTGCCGATGAGGTTTTGCGGTCAAAGGCAATCGGACACGGATAAACACGGATTTAGATTCAAGGCGAGGAGCAATCTTATCGGCTTTGGCTTGATCCGTGGAAATCAGATCTGATCCGTGTTCAGGGGTTTTTAAGTCTGAGGCAATGGCCGAAAGCGGATGACGGTGTTTTGTCGAGGTTTCCGGCCTTCGCCGTGCCGCAGAATGTGCTGAATAATTACGTTTTTCGTGACATTTCTAATCCGAAGATGATTGACAGTTCGCGGCGCTCAGGGTACAAAAGCCCCCTTTTCTCAAGGAGTCTGTATGTCCGAAAAAGTTTTATCGGCCGGCGATCACATCGCCTCCAAATGTACCAAGTGCAAAGATACCACCAACCACACCATCGTTGCCCTGGTGGGCGAAAAAGTTGCCAGAGTTGAGTGCAACACCTGCGGCAGTATTCACAACTATCGCGGCGCTGCGAAGAAGAAACAGCCGGCCAGCCGCAGCACCACAACAGCGGCAAAGAGTCGCAGCCTCAACAAGGCGCAACGCGACTGGGACGAACTGCTGGAAAATGCCAAGCCGGAAGATGCCACTGCCTACAGCATGACCACCCCGATGAAGGAGGGACTGCTGATTCTGCATCCGACCTTCGGTCTCGGTCAGGTTCTCAACTGCATCCGCCCCAACAAGATGGATGTCCGCTTTCAAGCCGGGATTAAACTGCTGCGCTGCAAACTCAGCTGAAGCGGCGAAAAGATTGACAAGCCCTGCCGCTTGCGCTTTAGTTGTCTGCGAACTGAGTCCAACTTCTTCTGACAGGTTCCAATGACAACCCAGCCCCTGAAAAAACCTGCCGGCCTGCTGCCGACCCTGGCGGCACTGGTCATCATCATCGCCGGAGCAAAAACCGCTTCGGCGCTGCTGGTCCCCTTTCTGCTGGCGATCTTTATTGCCATCATCTGTGTCGGACCCTTCCACTGGCTTCAACAACGCAAAGTCCCGGCGGCGGCGGCCCTGTTGCTGGTCATTGCTGCAGTGATGCTGGCGGGCCTGCTGGTTCTCACCCTGGTCGGCAGTTCGGTCAATGACTTCACCAGTAACCTGCCGGTTTATCAGCAGAAGCTACAGGGGCAAACCTTGCTGCTGCTCGACTGGCTAGATAAAATCGGCATCGAGGTCTCCAAAGAGTTACTGCTTGAGCATTTTAATCCGGGTGCGGTTATGCAGTCAGCAGCGAGCATGCTGGCCAAGGCAGGCGGGGTGCTGACCAATTCATTTCTGATCCTGCTGACTGTCATCTTCATCCTGTTTGAAGCGGCCGGGATGCCCGCTAAACTGAAAGCAGCCCTGCCCGATTCGAACAATTCACAGGCCTCTTTCGAAAAGTTCATCCACGGCGTTCGTCAGTATCTGGCGATCAAAACCCTGGTCAGCTTCGCTACCGGAGTGGTGGTCACGATCGGTCTGGCGCTGCTCGGCCTCGACTATCCCCTGCTCTGGGGTTTACTTGCCTTTCTGCTCAACTACATACCGAACATCGGCTCGATCATCGCGGCGATTCCCGCGGTGCTGCTGGCCGTAGTCCAACTGGGTCCGGTGCAGGCGCTGCTGGTGGCCGCCATCTACCTGACGGTGAACCTGATCATGGGCAACGCCGTTGAGCCGCGCATGATGGGCCGCAAACTGGGGCTTTCTTCGCTGGTGGTCTTTATCTCGTTGGTGTTCTGGGGCTGGGTACTCGGTCCGGTGGGGATGCTGCTGTCGGTTCCCCTGACGATGATCGTCAAGATTGCACTGGAAGTGAATGATTCAACCCGCTGGCTGGCGATCCTGCTCAGCTCCGACGCCCCGGCTGAAGCGGTCGCCGAAGAGTAGTCGGTAATAAACCGCTGCCCGAAATCGGGCAACGGCTTGCATGTCCAGGCTTCCGCGAATTGATCAGAAATTGAGCGTCACAGTCAGGCCGGCAACAAACTCATCCTCGATCACCTGTTCGGCTTCATCACTGATGGCATCCGAAAAAATCGCATAAGGGCTGAGGCTGATCTGCTCGTTCAGGGCATAATCCAGCGTCGCACTCAACTCATAATTATGCCAGTCATTGTAATCACCGATGGAATAGTCACTCTCCTGGTTATAGCTGATCAGCCCGCCGAGACTCAAGGTTAGCGCCTCACTCAGTTCCAGCCCGTGACCGACCGAAAAGGTGTAGAACAACCCGCTCTCTTCGGCCTCATCATAGTCGTAATAGAGGGTTAAGGTCGGTGACAGAACGGTGTTCAAGCTGACTCCAAGGTAGAGTTCGTTGGTGTCCGGGGCACCCTCCAGAGAATATAATACGTTGCCGACGCCGACCGCAACCAGCTCACTCAGCGCGAAACCGTAATCGATGGTGAAATCGGTTTCGTTGATCTCGCCGCTGTCCAGGTCGAGGTTGCTCCAATAGCTGAAGGTCAACCCATTGAAACCGACATCCAGCCCCCCCTGGATCACCGGATCACTATCGCTCAGATCAAATCCACGCCACAGGTACATACTGCTGTAGCCGACATAAGCAGCCCCCTCAACCTCAACCTCGACTGCGGCGGTTGCGGTAGTGACAATTACTGAGCAGAGAATCAGGGTGGTGAGCATGGCAATAAACAGATTTTTACACTTCATTTGGTTGAACTCCTTTTCATCATGATTCACTTAAATAGTGCTTGGGCGAAAACATGATTACCCAATAAAAACAAATAGATATAGGTTTTCTGCTGAATAAAGATTATAATATGTCGGTGCAGCAGCAAGTCGAACCAATGCCGTAAGTGCCTGATTTTGCATTGAACCATTT
>JAJRQI010000072.1 GCA_024280335.1 Deltaproteobacteria bacterium | reverse complement strand
TCGCTTATGAGATCAGCGATAATGAAGCAGCTAAGCGCCTGCAAGAGGCCAGACACCAACTCTTTGAATCTATCGATGAACGTTTACTTGCCGGTTGATTCAGACCCACTCTTCAGACTCATCTTCGGATTGGAATAGACTGCCCAGCACCTATCTCCCTTGAGGTCACCACGAAATGAGCGAATCTCCCCCGACGATTTTGTTTGTCGATGATGAAATAGCCGTTCTGAAATCACTTCAGTGCCTGCTGCTAAACGAAGGCTGGGATTGCCACTATGTTGCCAGCTCGGCTGAAGCACTGAGCTTTATCGAAGCGCGCCCGATCGATTTGATTGTCTCAGACGTGCTGATCCCGGAGATCGATGGACTGACCCTGCTGGCCAAAGTCAAACAACTCTACCCGGCGACAGTGCGGCTGTTTCTTGCCGCTGCAAACCGACAGATAAACGTTACTCAGGCCTTGGCCGATGGCGATGCTCAGCAGATTATCCCCAAGCCCTGGATCGATCAGGAGCTGAAAGAGATCATCCGCAGCGCGCTGCGCCAAAGTGCACAGCAAAAACGGCACAGCACCCAGCTGCAGACCTTGATCAATTCGATCCCCCTGTTGCCTGCGCTACCCAACAACTACACACAAGTCCGCAGTTGCATCAGCGGCGATGAAGTCGACATTGAAAAGATGGCGGAAATCATCTGTCAGGATGTAGCCATTTCCACAGCCCTGCTTCACTGGTCCAATTCAGCCCTGTTCGGTCAACGTTTTCAGGTCGATACGGTTCACAAAGCGATTATCGTCCTCGGTACCGATATTGTTGAAAGTCTGATCCTTTCCGAAGCGATCAATCGAATGATCGCCGGTAATCTGACAGAAATCCCCGGCTTCACTCTTAATATTTTCCAGAAGCACTCTTTTGCTGCGGCGATTATTGCCCGGTTACTGATCAAATCACTCTTCAGCAGCGATTCTGACCGGCAGGACCGGGCTTTTACCTGCGGCTTGCTGCACGACATGGGAAAACTCGCCGCCGCCAGTTTCTTTCCCGAAAAATACAGCGCAGCTGTCGCCCTGGCTGAAAAGAGACAATGTTCACTGGCTGAGGTTGAAATGGAAACAATCGGCGCGACCCACAGCGAACTGGGCAGCTACCTGGCCGAATGGTGGGCACTGCCCCCCTTTATCGTCAATGCCATCCAATGGCACCATCAACCAAAAGCAACCCCGGTGGAACAGGACATCATCGACGCCGTACACGTCGCTAACCTGCTCAGCCATCAGTTCGATTTCGGCCTGGAGTCCAAGATCCAATTCAGCTCCAATACCGTCAATCAGGAGAGCTGGGACAAGTTTTTTCTTTCGGAAGAGGGGATTGAAATCCTACGCGTCGAAACCGAAAAGCTGCTCGGGGTTATCTGCCAATAAAGAGCTACCAACGACGTAACCAACCAGCAAAGAAGAGCGATAAACGTGTTCCCTGCCAACGACACCCACTTAAAACGAATCGGCTACATCCTGTGGATTTTCGGTTTTACCGGTTCCCACCGTTTCTACTACGGAAAACCGATTACCGGCACCCTCTACTTCTTTACCCTGGGCCTGTTCGGGATCGGCTGGTTGATCGATCTACTGCTGATTCCAGGAATGGACCAGCAGGCGGACCTGCGCTTTACCGCCGGTTATCTCGATTACACGGTCGCCTGGATTCTGTTGACCTTCCTCGGGCTGTTCGGTATCCATCGCATGTACATGGGAAAGTGGCTCACCGGCATCCTCTACCTTGCCAGCGGCGGACTGTTCGGACTGGGAGTTCTCTACGATTTCTGGACACTGAATACACAAGTTTCCCAAATCAACAAAAGCTAAGAGACAAGCCCTCGGAATCGAGGGCTTTCAATTCTTCATAGCAGGCACTTAACGCGGCTCCATTCAGAATTGCAGCGACTTGATTTCAAGAAATTCCTCCAGCCCGTACCGCCCAAGCTCACGCCCGTTCCCCGACTGCCGGTAACCACCGAAGGGCGCCAGCAGATTAAAACGTCCGCCATTGATATCGACCTGTCCGGTCCGCAACTTGCGAGCTACCCGTTCCGCTCGATCCAGGTTGGCCGACCAGACCGATCCGGCCAGGCCGTAGTGGCTATCGTTGGCAATCCGGATGCCGTCATCTTCATCCCGATAAGGAAGAAGACTCAGCACCGGTCCAAAAATTTCTTCGCGCGCAATCCGCATCTGCGAAGTCACCCGGCCGAAAACCGTCGGCTGTACATAGTAACCATGCGGCAAACTCTCCGGCGCTTCAGCGCCACCGAGCAGAAGCTCTGCACCCTCATCGATCCCGGACTGGATATAGCGACAGACCCGTTGCCGCTGCTCAGCTGAAATCAGCGGCCCAAGTTTGGCCTGCACATCAAGCGGACTGCCAGGCAGAAAGCCCTTGGCAACCGTGACCGCCAGATCGGCAGCCTCCTGATAGAGGCTTTCCGGAATCAGCATTCGGGTCAGGGCGCTGCAGACCTGTCCGGAGTTGAGAAAGCAGTTACTCACCGTCGCCTTGACCGCGATCTCCAGATCAGCGTCATCCAGAATTAAAGCGGCAGACTTGCCGCCTAACTCCAAAGCAACCCGCTTGACGGTTTCGGCACCGAGCACCGAGACCCGCTTACCCGCTCTGGTCGAGCCGGTAAAGGAGATCATATCGACCCGCGGATGGCGGGCCAACGCCTCGCCGACCTCTGCCCCATACCCGCTGACCAGATTAAAAACCCCGGGCGGAAATCCACAGGATTCGACAATCTCCGCCAGAACAAAGGCGTTCAGCGGCGCCAGCTCGCTCGGCTTGACAACGATGGTACAGCCTGCCGCCAGCGCCGCCGCAACCTTGATCATCAATTGATGCAACGGAAAGTTCCAGGGGGTTATTGCGGCAACCACGCCGACCGGTTCTTTGTGAATGGTTGATTTACCGATCCGCTCGCTGAACTCATAGCTTTCCAGCAGCTGGATATAGCTGTCAAGAACCGCAACCGGCAATCCGGCCTGAATCCGCTGACTCAACTTAATCGGCATCCCCAGCTCTGCGGTAATCAGCTCGGCAATTTCCGGCGCACGGCTGACCAGTTCCTGATGAATTTGCCGCAAGTAACTGGCGCGCACCTGCGGACTGGTCACCGACCAACTGGGAAAAGCTTCACTGGCGGCCACCACCGCCAGATCAATATCAGCCGCGCTACCCAGCGGGACTTCGCCGACAACCGCCTCCGTCGCAGGATTAATCACTTTGATCATCCCTTCCCCTGAAGGCTGACACCACTCCCCGCCAATGAATAATTTGCCGAAATACCGCATAGACACCCCGTTCTTTCTCTATTATTCCAATGAATTACTCAAAAACCGCTGATTTGCCGACATTTTTTTACGCAAACCACTGACAGCGCAGGCAATTTTTATTAGAATTATACCTGAAACAGTTTATCAGAGTTATTACAAAATCCCCTTCACCTGTCCCGCAGGAGGAATCATGAGCCAGGAGATAGACACAACATCACCCTTGATCAGACCTTCGAACCTACCGAACCTGCAAAAAACCGTCTTGGAGACAAAACAACAAACGGACAAAAAAACCACTCCGGAGCTGCAAAAACCCGCAGATAAGTTGCAGGAGGGTGGTTTTTTGCGTTCTATCCTGGGAGAGCTATCCGCCGGACGTGAATATAACGATGATAAAAGTTTCAAGAACTTTACCCGCCTCACCCGCTCGCTGGAAAAATTCTTTACCGCTGCCGACAAAGTCGATCGAGAGGAGGGTGAAAAAGAGCTTAAACAGGGAGGGCTGCGCCGGGTTGATCACGATTTGCGCAAACTGTTCAAAGGGCTGGGCATGCCGTCACAGCAGGCAAAACACTTTTCTCGTGCAATGACCGATGCCATGGGGCAGGAGGGTGTTGAGCAGATTAACTTTTCGCTGACCAGCAGCCAAGCGTTTCAAATGGAATTGCAGCAAAAACAGAGTGCTTACCTGGCCACTGGTGATGGCAATGCGATTGCCGCTGAAGTGAGCAACAGCTTCCAGCTTTCAGCAATCCAGGTGCGTTCGCTGGACCTCTCCCTGAACTTGCGAACCGGTGATTTTTCTCTCACCCGCACCCGGTTTGAATCCATTTCGATCAGTCAATCCAGATCTGCGACCCTGCTAAGTGTTGCCCCGTCGGCAGAAACTTCGGCAGCGAAATCCCAGCCTACAGCGGACGGCCAACCGGTAAGCGAGCCCAGCGAGATAACTGCTATGATTCAGAACGACAGCACCCTGCTGGAAATCAGCCGGATCGTGAAACAATCAGCCATCATGCAACTGACCCCGACTGCGAGTGATAATGACGATGATGAGGCCGAAGAAGAGCTCTTTGCTGATGGGCTGAACAGTCTGCAGCAGCTGGTAGAAAGTCTGCAAAGACTGACCGAGCAATCCGGTTCGATTTTTGAATCGCTGGTAAAGATCAGTAACCTGCGGGTTGAGCATGAGGATGACGACGAGCATCTGCGCTTTACCCTCGACGCCCAGGCTCCGGTCGGGCTGACCGCCGTTGATGAAACTGGTCACGGCGCTACCCTCTACCCGCGCCCCGACGGAAGCCTCGGCCAGCTGATTGAGGAGACCCTTAAAGTAACGGTCTGATGAAGACTCTGTGGATGAGGACCATTATGACCGACGCTAAGGGTCAGCCTTCGGGACTACCCCCAAAGCCTCCTTGACCTTCATTTCTGCCCGGCCGGTGATCAGGCGAGCATTTTTGCTGATGGAAAAATAGCTCCAGAACCAGGAGAATATCACCGACAGCTTACTGCGAAAATCGATCAACGGAATAATGTGCACCAGACTCCAGATCATCCAAGCGAGAAAACCGCTAAATTGATACCCGGCGACGGTTGCTACGGCGCGATTACGACCGATGGTCGCCATCCCGCCTTTGTCACGATAGACAAAGGGTCCCTGGCCAGTCTCCCCGGCCAGATTCTCGCGGATAGCGGCAGCGACATACTGCCCCATCTGGATCGCCGCCGGGGCCACTCCGGGAACCGGCTGCCCGCTTGGTTCATCGACAACATGCGCCAGGTCACCAACCACATACGCCTCCGGGAAACCGTCGATCGACAGATCGTCAGCCACCAGCACCCGCCCCTGCCGGTCGAGTTCAACGCCGAGGGTTTCGGCCACCTCTGAGCCACGAACTCCGGCCGCCCAAATGATATTTTCAGCCGGTAGAAGTTCCTCGCCGATACAAACCGCCCCTTCCCGAACATCGGTCACCAATGAGTTCAGCCGAACTTCTACGCCCATCTGCTGCAGATCCTGCAACGCCCGCTGCCCCAACTTTTGCGGCAGTGCACCGAGCAGCCGATCGGCAGCTTCGATCAGGATCACCTGCGCGGTGGTGGTATCGATATTGCGGAAATCTTTGGGGATGGTCTGCGCAGCAATTTCCTGCAGAGCGCCGGCCAACTCAACCCCGGTCGGACCACCACCGATGACGACAAAGGTCAGTTTGGCTCTGCGGGCAGCAGCATCGGCCTCCCACTCAGCAGCTTCGTAGGCCAGCAGCACGCGGCGCCGGATTTCCAGGGCATCGTCAACAGTTTTCAAACCAGGAGCTAATGCTGCCCAGTCGTCGCGACCAAAATAGGAGTGAGTTGCACCGCTGGCGAGCACCAGATAATCGTAAGACACATCACCACGTGGAAACCGGGCGAGCTTGCGTTGCAGGTCGACCCCGACCAGGCTCGCCAGAACCACCCGCACATTCCGCTGGTTGCGCAGGATTCTGCGAATCGGCGCAGCAATATCGGCCGGCGACAGGACCGCTGTTGCCACCTGATAAAGCAGGGGTTGAAAAAGATGATAATTATGCCGATCCGCCAGGGTGATCCTGACATCTGTACCAGCCAGCCCCATGGCACAATGCAGACCGGCAAAACCACCACCGATGATCAGCACATGTGGTTTTTCAGGCGAAGAGGTAAAATCTTCAGACATGTCAGGTCCCTTCAATGAGACCAGCCGAGAACAGGGGCCGAGCAACGTGACTTGCAGCTGGCCATTGTCGTCTCGAAGGAGCCTCATGGAGTTGAGAGAATCATTAGCTGAACGCCGTCGCGAACATGACCATCACGCTGGCCAGCATCAAAATCACTGTCGCCCAATAGCCGTAGAGCGCGACTCCAACCCGGCCGGTTTCTGCACGCGTCAACTCGCAATATTTTCGCATGTTTTTATGCACCTGCCAGCGAATTTCAAAAAAACTGATCTTGATTTCAGCGTCAGAAACTCTGCGCAGAATCTGAATGGAGAAGTAGAAATTCACCAATCCGGCAGCAAACAGAACCATAAAACAGGTCAGGAGCAATCGTTTTCTCCATGAAGAGGCGGGAACGTCTTACTGAGGACGCTGTTCCAATTCGATCAACAGCCGCTTCAACTGTTCGATCTTTTCCAGCAGTTGCTGATTCTCTGCATCTAACTGTTGCTGCTCATTCCGCAACTGCTCTAGCTGTTCCTTGCGCAGACTCAATTCCTCAACATAGAGGATGATCGTTTTGGCCCGTTCTCCCCAAAGGTTCTGCGGATAGTTCTGCTGAACCTCCCTCAGGTCACTGAGGCTTTGGGTTGTCGTCAACCGGTCGAGGGCCTGACTGAAGCGCTCCTGTTCCACCGCGGGCAACTGTCCCTGACTCTGCGCAGGGATCTGCGGCTGCGGAGCAACAGGACATGTCATAGACAGCAATTGCGCGCACCCCATCAACGGGAGAAGAACCAGAAGAAGATAAAAATTTTTCACTATTTACGCCTATCAATCATATAGTTACTCCCCTCCTGCCCTTTTAAAAACTCTTTGAGTCTGGCACAGGCCTGACTGATCAGCAAGCGGGAGGGAGACTCATAATGGTCGGAGCAGATCACCGCGACCGAGATCGTCATCAAAGGAAAGACCCTCTCGACACCGTAACGATCCTGACCTGTCACCACCCCTGCCTCGCGATCGGCTTCATTGTAAAAAGTGGGGGCCAGCTCGGTGAAATCAGCAATAATCTTTTTTGCCACCGGTTCCGCGCATTCCAGAGTCGTTATGACCACATAATCATCACCGCCGATGTGACCGATCAAATCCTGCTCAGTGCCATATTCACGAACCGCCTGCGGGATCATCTGCCCAACCCGCAACAGCACATCGCTACCTGCATTGTAGCCATAACGATCACTATAGACCTTGAAGTTGTCCAGATCGATATACAGGTGGGCAAAGGGGGCCTTGCATTCGATCCGCATTTCAATTTCACGATCGATCGCGAGGTTCCCCGGCAGCCGGGTCAAAGGATTTGCATCGAGTCGCAGCTGCTCAAGCTCACGCAGTTTATGCCCCATCAGAGAAAAATCACGGGCCAGTTGGGCGAACTCGTCGTTCCCGGACAATTGGGGCTGATGCTCAAAACTGCCGCCGGCGATTTCCCGGGTTGCCCTTTTCAACGCGTTGACTGAACGATGAATACTGAGGACCACTATCAAGCAGACGGGAGCAGACAAAGCAACCCCGAGCAGAGTAAAAAACAGGGTCAGCTGATAGGATTCAGTCGCCTGCTCCAACAGATTGGAGAGATCGGAATTGATCCGCTGCTGTTGTTCCTGGCGCAGCTCAGCCAATACTTCCAGCAGGCTCGCACGAATCGGCACCATCTGTTCTGTCGAGATATTGAGTGCCTGCGGCCAGTCATTACGGGCCAGAGCCTCTGAAAGGGTACTGTCGCTTTGGCGATAAGTCCTGATATCGGCCGCTACTTTCACTGACAGTTCTGTAAGTGGGCCGCTGCTCAATTGATGATAAAATCGCACCAGCTCTTCGTTACGGTTTACCCGTAACTCCTTCAAGGCCGGGTCACGAATAATCAACAGCTGCTTTTCGATATTTTCCTGCGCCAACAGATTCTGTTGCAGATCTCGCACC
>JAJRQI010000071.1 GCA_024280335.1 Deltaproteobacteria bacterium | reverse complement strand
CTTTGTGTGTATCTAATCCAACGTATTTGCTAAACTCGTACATGACCTGTCCTCCTCGGTTATGGCTCTGTTCTAAGGGTTTCCAACCTCAAGAATAACCCACGTCTTCGAGGTTGGACAGGTCAATACATTATGTCTAGCGTGATGGAACAATAAATTCGCCAATTTAAAAAGCGTCTGTCGAGCAGGGAAAATCTGAAGGTTCGATCTGTACTGCGTGTCGATACTAGCATAGCGGCAAAAATAACTACGCAGTCAATCTTGACACAACAGCTCTGAAAAGATATTTATTTAAAATAGACCGAACGTTCCGTTTAGAGGGAGTTTTCATGTTATCCAAAGGTGAAATAACCAAAGACCGGATACTTGCGGAAGCAAGCCTGGTTTTCAATCGCAAAGGGATTAATGCAACTTCGGTCAGTGACCTGCTGACCGCCACCGGCACCACGCGCGGAAATCTATATTTTCATTTTTCTGGAAAACAGGCGCTGGCCCTGGCTGTTTTGAACCGGGAAAGAGAACAGTTCATGGATTTTCTGGATCAGAGTTTAAGCAAAGGCACACCAGGGAAAGCTCTAGACAATTTCCTCCAGCAGGCATACACCAAACATCAGCAGACCAACTTCATCGGCGGCTGCCTGTTCGGCAATACGGCACTGGAAGCGAGTGACAGCACTCCTGTTTTTGCTAACCTTATCATGGTCGTTTTTAACGACTGGATTGAAAAGGTCGAGAGCGTCATCCTTGCTGCGCAACAATCGCAGGAAGTTCGTGCGGACCTACCGGCCCACGACCTGGCCGCCACGATCGTGGCAACAATTGAAGGAGGTATCATGCAGTCCCGGCTTTTCAAAACTGCAGACCCTTTGAGAAACTGCCTGAACACTCTTCGCACCATGCTGAACCTGCAACCCGCAGCCGACCAGGAGACCCCCTGACATGTCACGAATCAGAATGGTCAACGCGTCCGCAGCAGAGGGTCAAGTTGCCGAAATTTTGGACGAAATTCGCAATGCCTTCGGCATGATTCCCAACCTTTTCCTCACTTACGCACAGCATCCCCCCTTGCTTGAGGCCAATTGGCACAAGGTCAAACGGGTGATGATGGAGGGACGCCTGTCACGTAAAACCAAAGAGGCGATCGCGGTGCTGGTATCGCAGGACAATGGTTGCAAATACTGTGTTGCGGCACATTCCGGGGCGCTCAAGTCAATCGGTGTCTCTGCTGACGAAATCCAGAAGATTGTGACAAACCTTGATGAATCAGACTTTTCACCGCTGGAAAAGGCTCTCATTGAATTTGCACGCAAAGCAAATTCAGCGCCGCATACGCTATCAACCGAAGAGTTTCAGGCGGTGAAAAATACCGGAGCCGACGATGCTCAGATTATTGAGGCTCTCGGCGTTATGGAAGTTTTTACTGCCTTCAATAAGTTCCTCGACACATTGGACGTCGAGTTGGATTGAGTTTTTCAAGAGCAACGCAAATAAGGGGCCCTGTCACCGGGACATCGGCTTCAGATAACAACACTCCAGAGGAGGAAACGATGAGAAAAAATCTGTTTGTTTTGATTTGCGGCTTCATGATTCTGAGTTTGGCCGGCATCGCTCTTGCCGGTGGCGGTGCGCTGCCCGAGGCTGACGGCAAAGCCGTCTATACTTTCATCACCAAGACCGAGCCCTACCAGCAATGGTCCCTGTTCCCGGGGAAAGACAAGTTCTACAAGGGCAAGCATCCTCACGGGGCGCTGCTGACAACCTATGTCAACGAGATCGCGCTGGCCGGGATCAACAACAAAGCCGGAACCTTGGCCAACGGTTCTATCATCATCAAAGAGAACTACATGCCCAACAAGAAGCTGGGTGCCGTGACGGTGATGTATCGCGTCGATGGCTATGATCCTGACGCCGGAGACTGGTTCTGGGCCAAATACAAGGCCGACGGCAGCATTGCTAAAGAGGGCAAGGTTGCCGGTTGTATCGGTTGTCACACGGCCGCGATCAACAACGACTGGATCTTCACCGGGCCGGTGAAGTAACCGAACATTCAGGGATAAGGGACTACCCCCCCCCGAGTGGAGGGTCGGGAAAAAGCCAAAGATCCTTTCTGTGACGAGCGGCAACAATGCAAATAAGAACATTTTCCATGCTATAGTCACAGAAAGGACTCTATTTGATTTCGTTCGGCTCCTTTCGTTCCCACCCAGTCGCTGGTTGCAAGCGAAACGAACTGAACGAAAAGTGACAGGCCATCCATGGAGAACTCCTTTAATGCCACCCAGCCCCTTACATAAGAGGAGTATGCGATGAAGAAAACGATTTTTGTGGGTTTGATGTTGTCTCTAGCTGTTCTGCTATCCTCCTGCACCGCCTTTCGCGCTGAAAACCCATTGAATGTCAAATGTCCAACTTGCGGATATCAGTGGGACTACGCAATTCCGCGTCGCTAAACAGCGACATCTCGATCTGAACGTCAATCTGCGGCAAGGAAAAAATCGTGCGCCCTGATGCCAAAGCCTTGTTCATCTCGACCCTTCTGCTGATCTTTTGCACCGGCATGTCCATGACCGCCCTTGCCGCGCCGAAGGCCGAACTCTGGCCCCGCTGGCAGGCGAACGATCCGCAGAGCAGTATCCGCGTCGACCATTCGCGCTGGGCGCAGTTTCTAAATAAATATCTGCTGGCCGGCAAGCCTGGGGCCACAAACCTGGTTCGCTATGCCGCAGTAACTCCCGAAGATAAAGCCGCCCTGGATCAATACATTGCCGAACTGAGCAGCGTACCGATGACAAAGCTGAACCGCGCCGAACAAAAGGCGGCCTGGATCAATCTCTATAATGCCCTGACCGTCTTCACCATCCTCGACCACTACCCGGTGAAGAGCATCCGGGAGATCAGCTCCGGCTGGTTCAGCTATGGCCCCTGGGATTTAAAACTGCTAGAAATAGAAGGGATCGAACTGTCCCTCAACGATATCGAGCACCGTATCCTGCGGCCGATCTGGCAGGACAATCTGGTTCATTACGCCGTCGCCTGTGCCAGCATGGGTTGCCCGAAGCTGCAAGCGGAACCCTTCACCGCCGAGAACAGTGATCGCCTGCTCGCTGAAGCGGCCAGCGATTATATCAACAGTCCACGCGGAGCCGATATCCGCGGTGACAGCCTGCTCCTTTCCAGCATCTACGACTGGTTTCAGGCCGATTTCGGTAATTCCGTCACCGGGGTCATTGCCCATCTGGCAGAATATGCCGACCCTGCGCTGAAGGAGAAACTTGACAGCTTTTCAGGGGATGTAGACTTTGCCTATGACTGGAAACTGAATGAGGCCCAGAATCATTAGCCGAAAGGCCCAGACCTGACAACAGTCTTGAATCGAGCAGCGGCCAAAAACAACTGCAGAACGGGGAAACAATCACGGTGGAGATCCTGCAACGTATCGGACAAAAACTTGCCCGCTACCTTTCCGAGCCACTGACGACTGAGGCCGAAGCGGCAACCAGCAGCGCAGAGCTGCTGGCGTCCTCCCTCAAAGCCGGCGATGTTCTGCTGGTTGCCGGCAATAGCCGCATCAGTACCGCCATCCAGTACCTTACCCAATCACGCTGGTCGCATGCCGCCCTGTATGTCGGCGACATCCTGGATCCAGCCCCCGCAGGGGAGGATGCAGCGGTTCTCATCGAGGCGGATGTCAACGACGGGATTCGCGCGATCCCCTTAAGTGAATATTCGACTTGTCACACCCGGATCTGCCGCCCGGTCGGCCTTTCCGCAACTGAGATCAGCAGCGTTTGTGAGTATGCCGTTGCCAGACTCGGGCAACGCTATGATTTGAAAAATATTGTCGATCTCGCCAGATACCTGATCCCCGCGCCGTTTTTGCCGCTCCGCTGGCGCAGCCGTTTGCTGGCCCTGGGAAGCGGTGATCCGACTCTGGCGATCTGTTCATCCTTGATTGCACAAGCCTTTCAATCGGTCCGCTACCCGATCCTGCCCGAAGTTTTTAAACTCGATCCGGCAGACCCTGCTTGCGTAAAATGTACTCAGGTGACGTTTCATACCCGCCACCACAGCCTGTTTACGCCACGCGACTTTGATGTCTCCCCCTATTTTCAAATCATCAAACCAAATATTGAAGACGGTTTTGATCCTTCCCGGCTGAACTGGGCGGAGGAATAACTTCAGAAAAAGCTACTCGCTGCTCGGCCGGAGCCACGCCACTTCGTCTTCATACGCCGCCCGGACCTGAGCCAGGGACTCCTTCTGCTCTTTGAAGCGCCCGAGCATGCCGAGCAGCCAGTCCCTGTGGTTGAGAGCAGCGGTCCCGTCGGCCAGAAACGGCTGTTCACTCTGCTGCATCTCAATCGCCGGCTGCTCGCCGCCGGTGACCAATGTTCCTGATTCACTGCAGAGCATACAACGGACCCGATTGCCAGGATAGAAACGGAACGTCTTCCCACCGCAGCAAGTGCAACAGAGCCCCTGCTCCGGTTGCGGCGCGGCAAACAACGCAGTTGCCAGCTCTTTGGCGACCGAACGGTTTGCCTGATTCAAGACCACCTCACCCGGCAGCGCCCCATAGACAATCCTGCTCGACCTGTTTTGCGCCATCAGCGTCGTCAAGAACCTCTCGATGTCGAGTAGAGTGCTCCCCTCCTTCCCCTCGATCCCGGCGATGCCGATCCCCACCGCCGGCTTGCCCCACAATTGTTCGGCCCGCGAATAAAAGGAAATCCCCCGGTCGACAAAGGTTTTCAAACAGGCCGGCCCGGCGAGAAAATAGGTCGGTACCGCAAGGATGATGGCATCTGCGCTGGCGATCGCATCCAGGATCGTAGCAAGATCGTCCTTCAGCACACAGCCCCGCTTGGCCATCAGGCAGCGATAGCAACCGTTACAATACTTCAGGTTAAACTCCGGCAAACGCATCAGTTGAAGCTCATGAGGGACGGTAATGCCTCGACCGATCTCCTTCACCATGATTTCACAGTTGCCGACATTTCGCAGCGAAGCAACAATCCCAAGAACTTTCTTCATCTTATCCTCCCCAAATTCGGCAGACTGAACCAAGGAGGCTTCAACCCGGGTCGCTGCCCTGCAAACGTATTTACACCGGACCACGCAGGGGTGTCAATCCGCATACCGGTTGGCCAACAGCAGCAGCAGAAGCCACCGGGAAAAGAACTTGGAATTCCATTCTCTGTTACAATGAGGGAACCACACGTGAATCCGGGTCGCCTTGCGGCCCGGGCATCCGAACTCCCAGTCGGCGACTGAACCGGCAGACAAAGAACCAGAGGCTTGCGGCAGTCGCCGAGAACAAGGTTCTTTCCCAGGAGACGGATTATGCAAAGAACAACACTATTCTCAATGGCGGTATTTACCTTATTGCTGGGGACGTCCGCTGTTCAAGCTCAGTATTTGAGTGAGCGGCTAAACGAAACCGAGCAGCGGGCCGTCGCCGATACATTTCAATATGCCCTGGAAAACAACAAGTCCGGAACTGCAGCAACTTGGAACAACCCGGATGCCGCCCATTCTGGAAGCACTGTCCCGCTGAGAACCTTTCAGACCGCAGAAGGAATCAACTGCCGCGAATACCAGCAGTTGATTATCATCGGCGGCAAGGAAGAGCAGGGTTTCGGCACCTCCTGTCGACAACCGGACGGCAGCTGGCAAGTTGTCTCCCCAGGTTCGGCGAGTGAAGTCAGCCGGACTGCCGGCAGAGAAATTCGTCGGACATACAGCGATTACGATTCTGGGGCTTACGCTTATCCCTCCCCTTACACCTATTACCCGTATCGTACCGCTTTCAGCTTCGGGTTTTATCCTCACGACAATCATTTCTTCGGCGGAAATAGACATTACCGCGGGGGCGGAGGACACTACCGCGGGGGCGGAAGGCATTACCGCGGGGGCGGAGGGCATTACCGCGGGGGCGGAAGGCATTACCGCGGAGGCGGAGGGCACTACCGCAGAGGCGGAGGGCACTACCGTGGAGGCGGAGGGCACTACCGTGGAGGCGGAGGACATAACCGTGGGGGCGGAGGGCATTCCCGCAGGGGCGGTGGCCATTCACGGGGGCATGATTGATCAGCAGCGGCCGTTCTGACCAGAGTTGCAGTATAGCAAGAGGACTGGTTCTCACATTTCAGAACCTCGACGAATGGTCTCGGGCTGAAGTTACAAGAAAACTTGACAGCGTCTTCATTTTATAATAGTTTGATATTTAACTATTCAATGTGGAGCTAAACATGAGGATTTCTTTTCGCGGTAGCAAGACGGAACTCGACGCCCTGAATAGCTATGTGAAGCTGATGAGGGCAGCAGAAACCGTGACGGTTGCCGCCCACCGTCATTTAACTCAAGAAAAACTGACGATCTCCCAGTTCGGCGTGCTTGAGACGCTTTATCATCTAGGATCGATGTGCCAACGTGATGTGGCCAAGAAAATTCTGAAAAGCACCGCCAACATCACGACCGTGGTCGACAATCTGGAAAAGCGGGGACTGGTTGAGCGCCAGCGCAGCAGCGAAGATCGCAGATATATTGCCCTGCATCTTACGGATGCCGGGCGTGAGCTGATCGAGCGAATTTTCCCTGATCACGTACAGGGTATCATCAAAAGTTTTGCTGCCCTCACTACTGAAGAGCAACAACAACTGGCCCAGCTTTGCAAAAAGCTCGGGCTGGCACAGGTCAACTGAAAAGATTTGCACTAATGGTTCGATGTTAAATCGTCAGTCATTCAACTAAGGAGAAAGCAATGCTGAATAAACTGCTTACGACAAATGATGAAATCGCCGCGACGGCCCTGCGTATTACTCTCGGCTTGGTGATCTTCCCCCACGGTGCCCAGAAACTGTTCGCCTGGTTCGGGGGCTACGGTTTCAGTGGGACCATGCACCATTTCACCGAGAACATGGGCATCCCCTACGTCTTTGCCCTGCTGGCGATTCTGGCCGAGTCCTTCGGGTCTCTCGGCCTGATCGTCGGGCTTGGGACACGCATCGCGGCTTTGGGCATCGGAATCACAATTGGCGTGGCCGCCCTTATGGGGCACGTACAGCACGGCTTTTTCATGAACTGGTCCGGCAAGCAGGCCGGGGAAGGGTTTGAATATCACCTGCTGGTTGTCGGCATGGCGTTGGCTTTAATCATCAGCGGTGGCGGCAAGTGGTCGCTGGACCGATTACTGGCAAAAAAACTACCGGTAGATTGACCTTGCGCACATCCGCCTGGCCAGGATTCTCCTCTTCGACCTAACTTAGAGGTTTTCGATGGTATTGTTAGTATCAGTCTAACGATTGCCCACTAAGGTCAACCCGACATGAAAGGAGCGTTCAGATGTCGACAAAAATCCAGGTTGTCTTTTACAGCATGTACGGACATGTCTATCAGATGGCCGAAGCCATCGCGGCAGGGGCCAAAGAGGTCGCCGGGGCTGAAGTCTCCTTGCTGCAAGTCCCGGAACTGATTCCGGAGGACGCCCTAGAACGGGTTGGGGCCAAGGCTGCCCGCGAGAGCTTCGCGCAGATCCCGTACGCCGACCCTGACCAATTGGCCGAGGCCGATGCCATCATCTTCGGGACACCGACGCGGTTCGGCAATATGACCGCGCAGATGCGCAACTTCCTCGATCAGACCGGTCAGTTGTGGATGCAGGGCGGCCTGGTCGGCAAGGTCGGCAGCGTCTTCACCTCCACCGCTACCCAGCACGGCGGTCAGGAGACGACCATTACCAGCTTCCACACCACACTATTGCATCACGGCATGCTGATCGTCGGTGTCCCCTACGCCGAGCAACGCCTGATGAACATGGACGAGATCAGCGGCGGCACCCCTTATGGCGCTTCGACCCTCGCTGGTGTCGACGGAAGCCGGCAACCGAGTGAAAATGAATTGGCGATCGCCCGCTATCAGGGTCGCCACGTCGCGCAGATCGCCGCCAAACTGAAAAGTTGATCAGGAATAGGCCGGTCTGACTCCATCAGGAACAATCTCACGGCTCGTCCGCTTCGCCGGGAAAGGTTTGTGTCATGAACGCTGCCGATCTATTCATCAAAGCTTTGGAGAATGAAGGCGTCGAGGTCATTTATGGCGTTCCCGGGGAAGAGAATCTCGATTTCCTGGAAGCCTTGCGTAAATCCTCCATCAAGCTGATTCTGACCCGCCATGAACAGGGTGCCGCCTTTATGGCCGCGACCTACGGCCGACTGACAGGTAAAGCCGGTGTCTGCCTGGCGACCCTCGGTCCCGGTGCCACCAACCTGGTCACTGCGGCGGCCTACGCCCAGCTCGGCGCCTTTCCGATGATGATGATCACCGGGCAGAAACCGATCAAATCGAGCAAACAGGGGCAGTTCCAGATTGTCGATGTGGTGCGGATGATGGGTCCGCTGACCAAGTACACTCGACAAATTGTTGATGTCAACCTGATCCCCTCGATGGTTCGCGAGTCCTTCCGCCGGGCTCAGGAAGAGCGACCCGGCGCGGTACATTTGGAACTGCCGGAGGATATCGCTGCCGAGCCGGTCGATAAAATGACCACACCGGTGTTTGCCATCAGCCATGGTCACCGGCCACGTGCGACCGACAAGGTCATCGACGAGGCGGTGCAGATGATCCATCAGGCCGACTACCCGCTACTGCTGATCGGTGCCGGCGCCAATCGTAAACGGGTGCGTAGCGCGCTGTGCAATTTTGTTCGTGATTCAGGTATCTACTTCTTCACCACCCAGATGGGTAAAGGGGTGGTCGACGAGCGCAGCGCACAGTGCCTGGGAACCGCCGCGCTCTCCAGCGACGACTACATCCACTGCGCTATCGATCGCGCCGACCTGGTGATAAATGTCGGTCACGATGTCGTCGAAAAGCCCCCCTTCTTCATGGAGCATGGCGGCAAGCAGGTGATCCACGTCAATTTCAGCTCGGCGGTGGTTGACAACGTATATTTTCCCCAGCATGAGGTGGTCGGTGATATCGCCGAGAGCATCAGTCGCTTAACTACTATGGTCGGCAAGCTGGAGCAGGACTGTGATTATTTTCAGCGGGTCAAGCAGCATCTCGGCGAACACCTGCAAGAAAAAACCGCAGATTCCGGCTTCCCGATCAAGCCGCAGCGGCTGGTTGCCGATGTCCGTCGGGTGATGCCGGATGACGGGGTGATCGCCCTTGATAACGGGGTCTACAAGATCTGGTTTGCCCGCAATTATCTGGCTGCCGAGCCGAACACAGTGCTGCTCGACAATGCCCTGGCGACCATGGGTGCGGGACTCCCATCGGCGATGGAGGTGGCCCGACTCTGGCCGCAGCGGCGGGTGCTGGCCATTAACGGCGACGGCGGTTTTCTGATGAACAGCCAGGAGCTGGAGACCGCCGTCCGCCTGGGACTCAACCTGGTGGTGCTGATCATCAACGATTCCTCCTACGGCATGATCCGCTGGAAGCAATACGGCATGGGCTATCCCGATTTCGGTCTGAAATTCAACAACCCTGATTTTGTCCAGTATGCCGAGAGCTTCGGTGCCAAAGGGCACCGGCTGACCACCAGCGATGAATTTGCCCCACTGCTGGAGAGCTGCTTTGTCGCCGGTGGGGTGCACCTGCTCGACGTGCCGGTTGATTACACCGACAACAACAAGGTGTTGATCGATGAACTCAAAGAAAAGGTCTGCTTGATATGACAAAAAATCGTAAGACAGCGACCCTCGAGGTTCTCTCCCCCTATGACGGCAGACCGATTCAGTCCCTGCCGCTGCAGAATGCCGCCGACGGCGACCGGATGCTGGCAAGAGCGCAACAGCTCTACCGGGATCGCGACGGCTGGCTGGAGCCGTACCGGCGAATCGCCATACTGCGCGAATTGGCCAAACTGATGGAGGCCGAGGCGCAAGGGCTGGCAGAGCTGATCGCTCTGGAGGGGGGCAAACCGCTGAGCGATGCACGCATCGAAGTCACCCGTGCGATCGACAGCGTGGAACTGGCCGGCAAAGAGTTGCTGTATGTGATGCGCGGCGAAGAGATCCCCATGGGACACACCGCCGCCACCAGTGGCAGGATCGCTTTTACGACCATGGAGCCAATCGGTGTAGTGATGGCGGTCAGCGCCTTTAACCATCCGCTGAATCTGATCGTCCACCAAGTAATCCCGGCGGTTGCGGTCGGCTGCCCGGTGATCGTCAAGCCGGCTTCGACCACGCCGCTCAGCTGCTTGCGGCTGGTCGAGATGCTGGCCAAAGCCGGGCTGCCGGAAGGCTGGTGTCAGGCGATTGTTTGCGGTGGTGCCGTAGCCGAGACTCTGGTCACCGACCCACGAATCAATTTTTTCTCCTTTATCGGTTCGGCCCGGATCGGCTGGCAACTGCGCAGCAAACTTGCTCCCGGGGTGCGTTGCGCCCTGGAACATGGCGGCGTGGCGCCGGTAATCATCGATGAAACCGTCGATATCGCAGCGGTGATTCCAGCCCTGCTCAAGGGGGGCTTTTATCACGCCGGGCAGGTCTGTGTTTCGGTACAGCGGATCTTTGCCCAGCAGAATATTGCCAAGGATCTGGCGCAACAACTTGCCACCGGCGCTGGTCACTTGAAGGTGGGTGATCCCAGCCTGCCCGAGACCGAAGTCGGCCCACTGATCCTCGCCCAGGAGGTGCAGCGGGTTCACCAGTGGGTCGAGGAGGCGACCTCTGCCGGGGGGGAATTGCTGTGCGGGGGGAAATGCCTGAGTGAGTCACTCTACGCGCCAACGGTGCTGTTCAATCCGCCTGCCGACACCAGGGTTTCCACCCAGGAGGTCTTCGGCCCGGTGATTTCAGTCTATCCCTATCAGGACCGACTGGATGCAATCGCGCGGGCCAACAGTCTGGATGTTGCCTTCCAGGCGGCCGTCTTCACCAAAGATCTCGACACGGCACTGGACAGCATCAAACGACTCGATGCGACTGCGGTGATGGTCAACGACCATACCGCCTTCCGCTCTGACTGGATGCCCTTTGCCGGGCGACGCAGCTCCGGCTATGGTATCGGCGGCATCGGTTACACCATGCACGAGATGCTGCAACCGAAGATGGCAGTGATCAAGCTGCCGGGACAGCACAAGAAACAACCTGACATTGATATTTAGCACAACAGACGGAGGGCAGAAGAGGAAATCGAGCCCTCGGTCGCGGGGTATTTTACCTGCAGTAGTTCAGACTTGATCTGACGCCGAGGGAATTTCTCAGATTGAAATAGCAAAATGTCTGGAGTTCTCGTAACACTTCACTCACTCTAAAACTACTGAAGTTCCTGTTCCCGCCGTTACAACTCCTGCAGTACGACGAAGGAGTACGCCGGAGAATTCCCCCGCCAATGTCCCTGTGGTTACGGCAAGGTAAATGTATATTCCCATTATTGTCCCCAGCACACTGGTATCTAAAATGCTCACAAGGCAATAATCCATTAAGTTAAACTGGGCCAGATTCATGAAATTCGTTAGTCCTTATCTTGAATTCTGGAAACCATTCAGCCCAGCTTTACCCACTTCGACACCGGCCGTTCAGGCACTGCCAGCACCACCGTACGATCCTCACAGTAGAAAACAGTGAGTAAAAATTCCGAGCGGAACGGGCCGATCTGTTTTGGGGAGAAGTTGACAACACCGACTATTTGTTTGCCAAGTAGAGAGGTTCAATTTTGAGTCTGATGCAGCCCTCATGGAAGCGTGAGTTTAATCGGCACCCCAGTCCAGAGAACCTCTGGGACAGAAAACACAAAAAGCCCCCACACCGAAAAGTGCAGAGGCTTAGTATTTTAATGGCGCGCCGCGGAAGATTCGAACTCCCGGCCTTCTGATCCGTAGTCAGACGCTCTATCCAGCTGAGCTAGCGGCGCATAAAGATGAGCTTTATCGCCCAAACAGGAACGATTGTCAACCTTTTTTTATCCTGCTGGTTTGTAACCAAGCAGGCTGAAGTTATAACGTGGGTGCTGGTAAGCATGGGTGTCGGGGTACAAACCGAACAACCAGCCGTTGTAAATCTCTTTTTCTTTCTCGTGGATAACAATCCACACCGCAGGGTTCGTGGTCCGGTTTGATGCTGAAGTAATCTGCTTTCCATCCATGACGAAGGCGGGCAGAAAGATCTCGACTGTCACCCGAAGCTTCTCTTCGGGAAGCAGAAAGCTGCCGCCGATATCAACCGAATAAATATCTTCAATACCGGTCTGCTGATCACGGACCGCCACCTTGACCGATTGCCACATCCCCTCAACACTCTCAGGCACAACGACCTTTAGAACTTGTCGGACCGGTGCATGCGCCATCGCCTTGACGGGAGCGGGTTCTTCTTGTTGCGGCTTCTGCTCGCTGCAACCGACAGCGAAGAAGAGTAGTATCGTACAGAGAATTGTCGAAAGAATTCTGACCATTTTCTGTCCTGCAAAAATGAAAACGCGGAGGAGCAAATCGCGCCCACCCCGCTTCGAATCCGGTGAAAGATTCGCTGTAACTAAACAACTCTGCACTGAAAGTGCAGAGGTTCGAAGGGGACTGAAGGTCCCTTAAAATCAAAGGCGAAGATCGTCATCCTCGCGAATGCGGGGATCCACGCCTCATAAAACCACTGAATTCCCGCCTGCGCGGGAATGACGAAAATGAGTAGCAACTGAAAGTCTTGGACTAAAGTCCATAGTGATAACTAGCGTGATGGAACACTAAAAATGGCGGAGAGGGGGGGATTCGAACCCCCGGTTCCATGACAGAACACTCGCTTAGCAGGCGAGCACCATCGGCCTCTCGGTCACCTCTCCGCATGGGTAAATCTATTCAGGTTTTTTTTGGCGTAAATGGCGGAGGAGGTAGGATTTGAACCCACGGTACTTGCGTACAACGGTTTTCAAGACCGCCGCCTTAAGCCACTCGGCCACTCCTCCGTAACATTTAACCGGTTTTTCTTTTCGAAAAGCGCGGCGAATGTAACCAAATTCGCCGCAAATTGCAAGCGGAAACGCGCGACATCCCGCTTGCGGCTTTATTTTTCTATTTTATCCAAGCCGCCCATATAGGGTTTCAATACCTCGGGAATCAGCACCGAACCGTCTGCCTGCTGATAATTCTCCAGAATCGCCAGAAAGGTTCGACCGACCGCCAGCCCGGAGCCGTTGATAGTATGCACCAACTCCGGCTTTTTGGCCCCATCACGGCGGAAGCGGATCGCCGCACGCCGGGCTTGAAAGTCACGGAAATTGGAGCAGGATGAGATTTCGCGATAGGCCTCTTGACCGGGCAACCAGACTTCGATATCGAAGGTCCGCGCCGCCGAAAAGCCGATATCACCGGTACAGAGGTCAACCACCCGGTAGGGCAGTTTCAGCAGTTGCAGCACCGTTTCAGCGTTCTGCAGCAGCGACTCCAGCTCAGCGTCGGAATCCTCCGGCCGGACAAATTTTACCAGCTCAACCTTATTGAACTGGTGCTGACGGATCAGACCACGGGTATCCCGGCCGTGCGACCCGGCCTCTTTGCGGAAGCAGGGGGTATAGGCGGTGTAACAAAGCGGCAACTCTTTTTCGCTGAGAATCTCGTCGCGGTGGATGTTGGTCACCGGCACTTCCGCGGTCGGGATCAGAAACAGATCGACCTCTTCGGTGTGGAACAGATCGCTCTCGAATTTCGGCAGTTGTCCGGTGCCGGTCATCGAGGCCCGGTTGACCAGAAACGGCGGCAGGGTTTCCGTATAACCGTGCTGCTCGGTGTGCAGATCGAGCATGAAATTGATTAACGCCCGTTCCAGCCGCGCTCCGGCACCGAGATAGAGGGCAAAACGAGCACCGGACAGCTTGCTGGCCCGCTCAAAATCGAGGATGCCGAGTTCTTCACCAAGGTCCCAGTGGGCCTTGGCGGTAAAATCGAGGGACGGCTTCTCCCCCCAACTGCGGATCTCAACATTGTCCTCCTCGGATAATCCGACCGGGCTCAGCTGATGCGGGATATTGGGAATCCCCATCAGCAGTTCGCTGAGTTGTTCCTCCACCGAGCGCAATTGGTCATCCAGCCCCTTGATTTGCTGTGAAACCTCCTTCATTCGAGCGATTTCGCCCTGAACCTGGCTTTTATCCTTGGTTTTACCGATCAGCGCAGAGACTATATTCTTCTCCGCCTTGAGCGCTTCGACTTCACTGAGCAGATCACGGCGCTGCTGATCGAGCTGTTTGAAGCTGGACAGATCAACGCTGCCGCTGCGGGTTGCCAGCGCCTTTCCAGCCGCCGCAAAATTCTCGCGCAAGTATTTAATATCGAGCATGATTTCTCCTTTAAACAACCGTTATCTGAACGAACAAAAGTTGATACCATTTCCAACAAAAAGGGTCAAGGATTGAGCTTTTCAGCGCTCACTCGCTCCCACCCTTGACCCACCAATCCTTGTCGTCATCAAACCACCACTTGGTTGAATCGGTTTCCCAGATCGTCTCTGCCAGCTGTTTTGCCGCTTCAGTCTGTAAGCGCTGCAGCGAAAACGGGTACCACTCATCGGCATAACGGTTGCCGAGATCCTTGTATTCCTTCAGCGACAAGACCATCTCCAACTGATCAGCATCATGGGCGAGCAGCGCTTCGCGGCTCTGTTTGCCGATAAATTCCTGCAGGGTTGCGCGATAGTCGGCGCCGAACGGCAGCTGTTGTGCCAGATCCTCAATCGCCTGACTTTCATCCGCTTTGACATATTTCTTGTTGACGTAGTTCAGATCGCCGGTCCGTGCTTCGGGGATATCGTGAAACAGGCAAAGCTGCAACACCCGACCGACATCGACTTGACCATCCAATTGCGCCAGCGTATAACCGATCATCGCCGTACGAAAACTGTGCTCGGCCACCGATTCGGCCCCCGAACCGAGAAATTGAAAACCGGTCCGCGGCGTACGCTTGAGCATGCCGACCTCAAACAAAAAATTAGCAATATTTTTCATCAATATTTCTCCGACATTGCAATACAAGCGCTGAAAATTACCCGTAGGGGCGACTCGCTGAGTCGCCTGAATTGTGACATTTCGTTGCCTGCTTCGGGCGACCCGGCGGGTCGCCACTACAAGGTTTTCTTACCCATGCCAGACAAAAGCGACCCCGGCCAATATCAGCCCCGAAGACGCCAGTCGAATCCGCCCGCAGGATTCACCGAGAAACAGCAGACCGATAAGAACCCCGATCAACAGACTGACCTGCCGCACCGGCACCGCGTAACTGACCGGGGCCAGCTGCAGACCGTAGCGGAAGGAGAGAAATGAGCCGAGCATTGCCGGCCCGGAGCAGAGCACCAGTCTACGACTCTGCCGCCACTCCTTAAGAATCCGTCCGCGATAGCAGGGACGCAACAGGTTCAGTGACATGATGCTGAGCATGCAACAGACCAGCACATAGGTAAAATGATAGGCGGAATAGCTGTCGACCCCGGTTTTATCGATAATCGCCCCGACCGAATAGACAAACCCGGCCAGCAGCGCCGCCTGCACCGAGCGGCTGCCGAGCTGCGAGAAAGGACGCAACAGTTCGCTGGTTGATAGCTGGCGCAGCTGGATACAGTAGGCACCCATGACCAGCAGCAGAATACCGACGATGCCGAACAGACTCAGACTTTCGCCGAGCAGCAGCACCCCCCATACCGGCACATAAAGCATTGAAGTCTGAGCCAGCGGATAGGTCAGCGACAGGTCGCCATCGCGGTACGCAACCCCGGTAAACCAGTGGTAGAGGACAAAACAGACCGCCGCCGCCGCGGCCAACAGCAACGAGCGAAGCGTAAGAACCGGCAAGCCGAGGCCGGTGCTGAACATGAACAGGCTCATCAGCGAAAAAGCGCTGAGAAACATCCACCAGATAAAGACCGTCTTGTCGTGACTCTGCTTGACCAGCAGGTTCCAGAGCGCGTGCATCAGGGCGGAAAAAACGATCAATGAAAGGGCCAGACTATCCATGCCGGGCATCATAGCTGATGGCAGGAATGAAGGAAAGCGGCTTTGACAGTCGGCTCAGGAGCGCTATCCTTGGTCTGTACGCTGAGAAACGATCGCCGTCAGAGAGGAAAGGATCGCCCCATGGATGGATATCGGCTCGAACAGGACTCGCTGGGTGAAATGCGGGTCCCCGAAGATGCACTCTACGGCGCCCAAACCGCCCGCGCCGTTAACAATTTTCCGATTTCCGGACTACGCCTGCCGCGACCGCTGTTGCGGGCCCTCGGCCTGCTGAAAAAACACGCCGCACAAAGCAACCAGCAGCTCGGCCTGCTCTCGGCCGAAGCCGCCGATGCTATCAGCCGGGCCGCAATCGAAGTGATTGCCGGACAACTGGATGAGCAGTTTCCGGTCGATATCTTCCAGACCGGCTCCGGCACCAGCAGTAACATGAACTGTAACGAAGTGATCGCCAACCGTGCCGCCCGGCTGCTCGGCCAACCGGCCGGCAGCCGGGCGATTCACCCCAACGATCAGGTCAATCTCGGCCAATCGAGCAACGATGTCTTCCCCAGCGCCATCCATATCGCCTGCGCCGAACAGTTGCACAAACAACTGCTGCCGGCACTGGAACAGCTGCTGCAACAACTGGCACAGAAATCAGAAGATTTTGCCGACATCCTGAAGATCGGCCGCACCCATCTGCAGGATGCCACACCGATCAAGCTGGGACAGGTTTTTTCCGGCTACGCACGACAGATCGAACTGGCCCACGAACGCCTCTCGGTCGACTCGAGCGGTCTCTACGAACTGCCGCTGGGCGGTACCGCGGTCGGTACCGGCATCAACACCCACCCACAGTTCGCCGGCACGACCATCGCCGCTATCGCTCGCGAAACCTGCCTGCCGTTTCGCGAAGCGAGCAATCATTTTGAAGCGCAAGGAGCCAAAGATGCCCTGGTCGCCACCAGCAGCAGCCTGAAGAACTGTTCGGTCAGCCTGTTCAAGATCGCCAATGATATCCGTTTTCTCGCCAGCGGCCCCCGCTGCGGCATCGGCGAACTGGTTCTTCCGGCGGTGCAACCGGGCAGCTCGATCATGCCGGGAAAAATCAACCCGGTGATGGCCGAAGCCTTGCTGCAGGTCTGCGCGCAGGTGATCGGCAACGATGCGACCGTCTCCCTCTGCGGGCTGTCCGGGAATTTTGAACTGAACGTGATGATGCCGGTGATGGCGCACAACACCCTGCAGAGCATCGAACTGCTCAGTAACGGCATCCGCGCCTTTGAAGAGAGATGCCTCTCCAGCATGCAGGCGGATCAGCAGCGCTGCTCGGCATTACTCGAAAAGAGTCTGGCGCTGGTCACCGCGCTGGTGCCGGAGATCGGCTACGACCGTGCTGCAGAGCTGGCCAAACAGGCGCATAAAACCGGGCGAACCCTGCGGGAGCTGGCGATGGAGGATGGAATTGATGCGGAGGTTCTGGATCGGCTGCTCGATCCGGCCGGGATGACGGAGCCGAAAGCATAATAAAGAAAGGGCGACCTGTCAGGTCGCCCCTACAATCAGACACAATGCAGAACACAGGGGCGAGGCGCTGTCTCGCCCGTTGTTCTTCATTCTCAATTCAAAACCCGCAGAATCCCCTCACCTAAAACCTGGCGCTGCCAGTTTTTTAACAAGCCAACGGTCTCAAGTTCACCCTCAGTCGTCGGTTGCTTGCGCGCCAGCTCATCGAGGGTAGCATTATTAATCAACACGCCAGGGTCAAGCTGAAGTTCGGCCGCTGCCTTGGTCCGCCATGCTTTCAATCGATCCATCCGTTTGTCGACTGCCGGATCCTTGACCCGCCGTTCGACACGGGGGTAAATCGGCAATTCCATCTCGGCAAGCTCCAGCCCCACCGCGACCTGCTGCAACAATTTACTACCGTAACGATCGATCAGCCGCGGCGACACCCCCTCAACCTGCTGCAGAACATTCCGTCCGGTCGGCTTCAACCTGGCCAACCCCAGTAAAGACTTGTTCCCCAACACCTTATAGAGCGGACAATCACGCCGCCGGGCCTCAGTATTGCGCCACTGCAGCAGACTCTCAAGCACCGCCAACTGGCGCCGGTCGAGGGTTCCGGCACCCTTGAAGCGCAAAAACAGCGGCCCGTCGTGAACCGCAAAACGCACCTTTTCCAGCAGGGCAAATTCTTCCTTGACCCATTCAAGGCGCCCCATCTCGATCAGCTGCTGCTCTAAAATTTCCACCAGACGGTGCAGATGACAGGTATCCTCGCCGGCATAGCGGATCATCCCTTCACTTATCGGCCGCCTTGACCAATCGGCGCGCTGATACTGCTTGTCGAGTTCGACGGAAAAATATTTACGCAGCAGATCGGCCAGACCGAATTTATCTTCGCCGAGAAATTGACTGCAAATCATCGTGTCGAACAACCCGTCGATCTCGATCGTAAAATCACGGGCCAGACAGCGCATATCGTAATCGGCGGCGTGAAAGATTTTACGGATAGCCGGATCGGCCAGAATCGGTTTCAGCGGCGCCAGCTCGGCCCCGGCCAGCGGATCGATCAGCACCGTCTCATCCTCAGTCGAAAACTGCAGCAGGCAGACCTTCTCCTGGTAGTTGTGCATCGAATCGGCTTCCAGATCGACGGCGATCACCGGGTGCAGTTGCAGCTTTGCAGCGAATTCAGCGACCTGCTCGGTGGTGGTTAAAATGATCGGTAATGACATCTATTCTCCTAGTTTTCCAAGGGCTTTTTTATGGGCACCGTGCAGTGCCAGTTCGTTTAATTGTGCAATTGTACACCAGTCAGTTTCACCCTCAGCAACCGTTGACAGCTCAGCGATCGATACGCGGAGCAGCTGCAGTTCAAGACGAAAATGGCTGTAGATATGGGTAATGCTACCGAGCGGTTGCGCAGTACCAGTGACCGAAAAGTCGGCCAGCAACAGGGCAACCTTCTGCTCGGGCAATTCGTCCGCCGCCAAGCCGAGGGTCGGAAATTCCCAAAGACCGCCGAGAAAACCGCTGACTGCGCGACGACGCACCAGGTAACGTCCCTGCCATTCCAGCAACAGAGCAATCTCATGCCGCACCGGCAACTTTTTACTCGTTTGCTTTAACGGCAGCTGCTGTTCAAGCCCTGACGTGCGAGCCTGACAGAGTTGCTGCAGCGGGCACTGTTCACAACGCGGCTTACGCGGCAAGCAGAGGATTGCGCCGAGATCCATGATCGCCTGAGTATAATCGTGAACCTGCTGCTGCGGCGTCAGTCGTTCCGCCCACCACCAGAGCTGCTTATCGGCGGCGGTTGAGCGTGGCGGCTCCTGCCAGGCAAACAGACGACAGAGGATCCGCCGCACATTGCCGTCAAGAATCGGCGCCCTTTTGTCAAAAGCCAGCGCCGCAATCGCTCCGGCCGTGGAACGTCCCACCCCCGGCAGTTGCTGTAATTCATCCACAGATTCTGGGAAACAACCAGCGAACTCCTCGACAACTATTTTTGCCGCCGCATGCAGGTTACGCGCTCGGGCATAGTAGCCGAGCCCGGCCCAAAGATCGATCACCGCCTCCAGCGGAGCGGCCGCCAGCGGCTCAACGCTCGGAAAGTTTTCCAGAAAACGCTGATAGTAACCGATCACCGCGGCAACCGTGGTCTGCTGCAACATGATCTCGGAGAGCCAGATCCGATAAGGGTCACGGCTGTTGCGCCAGGGCAGATTACGTCCGGCGCGACCATACCAGTCGAGCAGGAGCGGGGCGACAGAATCAGGATCAAATGGCAGATCGGTCATTATCATCATCGGGGTGCTGCTTGCCGCGCCCTGCCTGTATCCGCAAAAAGGGCGCAGCAAGCAGCACCCCGACGCAATTCAACCAATTTCAGCCATCGTCGCCAACGTTGTCTCCATCTCCTCAGCCGTCCCGATGGAGATCCGCAAACCATGCTTTAACAGCGGATCAGAGAAATAACGCAGCAGAATCTTCCGTTTATACAGGGCAGCGTAAACCCGTTCACCGTTGCCATCCGGCGGGCTGGCGAAGACGAAGTTGGCGTGCGAGGGAATCACTTTATAGCCGAGCTTGCGCAGTTCAGCACTGAAATAATCACGGGTCTGCCGCACCTTGGCCAGCGTCGCGGTCAGATATTCCTGATCCTGCAACGCAGCAGTGGCGGCCACCAGCGCCAAGCGATCGAGGTGATAGTGGTCGCGGATCTTATCGAGGGCGGCAATCACCTCCGGCTGCGCCACCGCCAACCCAAGACGCATTCCCGCCAGCGCATAACTTTTGGAAAAGGTCCGGGTAACAACGACATTCGGATAATTTTTTACCAGCTCAAGAGCGGTTTGATCGCTGAAATCGACGTAGGCCTCATCGACCACCAGCATCCCGGCGCAGCGCTGCGCCAACTCTTCAATATAGCTATTGTCAAAAGCGCAGCCGAGCGGCGCGTTCGGGCTGGTCAAAAAGAAGATCTTCCCGTTGTAGCGCTCGGGAAAATCGGCAATCCGGAAATCCTCCGTCAAGCCGAAGGTGTGCACTCTGGCACCCTGAATTTCCGCCAGGGTTGCATAGTAGGAATAGGAGGGATGAACGTAGCCGACCTCCTCCCCTTCTGCGGCAAAAGCACGGATCAGATTGTTCAGCAGCTCGTCCGAACCGTTGGCCATAATCAGCCACGCGGGATCAAAGCCGTATAGATCAGCGGCAGCGGCCCGCGCCTGACGGCTGGCGGCATCGGGATATTTGCGCAGGTTCTCACCAGCGTTGCCCATTTCGGCCATGATCGCTTCGGCCACCTTCGGCGACGGCGGATAGGGGTTCTCGTTGGTGTTCAGCTTAATCCAGGCGGTCTCGTCTGCCGGTTGAAAACCGGGTACGTAGCCCGCCATCTCGGCGATATTTTTACGTAAGGTCATTAAATTCTCCGCTGCAATCCCCCCTCACCCGCCCTATCGGGCACCCTCTCCCTCATGGAGAGGGGAATCTAATCAATTTACTCGCTCTGTTTCCCTTCTCCCACGAGGGAGAAGGTAGCCGCAGGCCGGATGAGAGGGAGCGTTTTCCTTCAATATACCTCTAAAATCTCATATTCCGTCGTCCGCCGCACCGGCACAAATCCCGCGCCACGCGCCAGCTCGACAACCTTCTCCTGCGACATACGGAAAGAAATCCCGGCCGCCGCGACGACATTCTCCTCCAGCATGGTGCCACCCAGATCGTTGGCACCGAAAAAGAGCGCCACCTGGGCCATACGTGCCCCTTGGGTCACCCAGCTGGCCTGGATATTTTCGACATTATCGAGCACGATCCGGGAGAGCGCCAACACCTTGAGATACTCGATGCCGCTGGCGGTCTGCCCGCCCAGCACGGTATTATCCGGTTGAAAAGTCCAGGGGATAAAAGCGGTAAAGCCGCCGGTCTTCTCCTGAATCTCACGGATGCGAAACAGGTGTTCGACAATATCTTCCGGTGTTTCGCAACTGCCGAACATCATGGTTGCGGTGCTGCGCATTCCCAACCCGTGAGCCGCTTCCATCACCTCGCCCCATTGCTGCCAGCCGATTTTGTTGGGCGAGATCTGCTGCCGCACCTCATCGACCAGCACCTCGGCTCCAGCGCCGGGCAGTGAGGCAAGTCCGGCCGTTTGCAACCGTTGCAGACACTCCGGCATCGTTAAATCAGAGAGTTTGGCGATATGACAGATTTCCGCAGCAGACAGCGAATGGATCTGCACCTGAGGGAAGCGCCGGCGCAATTGGCGGAAGAGTTCTTCGAACCATCCGATCTTGAGTTCCGGATGCAGTCCACCCTGCATCAGCAACTGGGTGCCACCGAGATCAACCAGCTCCTGCACCTTGGCGAAGATGGTTGCATGATCGAGCAGATAGGCATTGTCGGCATCGGCATCACAGTAGAAGGCGCAGAATTTGCATTTTGATTCGCAAATATTACTGTAGTTGACATTACGATCGACCACGAAAGAGACACGGTTATCCGGGTGCTTGCACCGTCTGATCTGATCGGCCAGCCTGCCGATTTCAAGCAGGTCGGCCTCGGTCAGCAACCGGAGGGCTTCTTCACGGCTGAGCGGGATTCCAGATGCGACTTTCTGCTCAATATCGACGAGAATCAAAACAACTCCCCTGCTTCAACCTCCCGCCTCATAAAGGCCCCAACGCTGTATTTCGCAATGGCGACCAGCAACGGGATATCCCGAAGCGGTACTGTTTTATCGGCAACCGCCTCGGCAACATGAAGCATCTGTATCCAGGGGACCGGTGGTCTCTTCGCCGCTTTGAGCCAACCTGTGGTCAATACCAGCCGCTCCAGCCAGATTTCCCGCCGTGGTTCCAACAGCTTGTCAAGCAGTTCGAACACCGGTGTCATCGGATCGTTTCCGGCAGCTGAATGCAGCAGCGGTTCAAGGATATGATCAACCTCGACATCATCTTCAAACCAACTTCGGGCAAAAGTTTTTTTGTCAGGCCAGGCTGCTGATTGTCGGTGGGCAGCTTGCCGCGCCGGATCGAGCAACAGCTTGTGTTCCTTGGCCGCCAGCCCCTCCCTGAGCAGGGCAAGCTCCTGGCGCAGATCGAGCGGAACCGCTTTCCATTGATCGCATCCTAGCTGTTCGGCAATCGCCACCAACCAATGACCGGGAACCTTGCCCGCTGCAGCGCCATCGGCCAGCGCCTGACAGAGACGTCGCTCGGGAAAATCGGCCGTGACTTCCGTCGCACCGGTCTCCTGCTTCATCATCTTCAAAAATCGGTTTAATTCTCGTTTGTTCGGGAAAGGAATCAGGAACGCATCGGCAACACCGCCACCCCTTTTGAGCATGATGGAACAACTGAGGTAGCCCTTGCCTTGCGGGAGCACAATCTGCAGCGACTGGGCACCGGCACCATCGATCGCCGATGCATAGACGGTTTTCTTCCCTTGCGGAACCAAGGGGGCACAGTCAACCCTGGCGCGCCGTGCATTAGCGATCGCCTGATCGATCTGCTTGCGCAATGCTTCGGGAAACCAGTTGCGCGAGACAATCAACCGACGCAAGGATTCCGGGGTAAAGGCACCTCCGTCCGCCTGGGCCAGAAACTCTGCGACCCCGGCCCGGACCTTCGCATGGGGATGGAACAACATCAGCTCAGCAGCCTCGCGAGCCAGCTGGGAATCGGCATAAAACAGCTGCGTACAGAGGGTAATCTGGATATCGGCCTCACCGATGGCCAACATCTGCAACAAGACATCGACTAATTCAAACGGCGAATCGACCTCCAATTCATCCAGTTGGGCAAACAGCTCGGCCAATCCCTGTTCAGGGGAAACGTCTGCCAGCTCGGGCGCTTCCAGTCCGGCGAGCATCCGCTTGCTGTTCGCTTCGTGCAGCTCTGGTAAGATTTCAACCCTGGAATCGAGCAAGACCCTGGTCACCTCGGCACCCAGATCCACTCCAGCATCCGCAGAGAAAATCTGATCGGCCAAAGCCATCTGCCAGACCTGCATCTGCTCTGCCGCATCCGGTCGCTGCCGCTCCAGATCGGTGCGCAGCAGCTCCAACACATCGGCCAGCAGCCGCAACGCCGCATCGACCCCATCATCATCTTCGGCGAAAAACTGTTCGATCAGGATTTCCGCCAGCTCTTCAGCCGCAGGCCCATATTGATACAGGGCCGCACGCAACTGCTGCTGACGACCTCGATGGTCGGCGTAATCTTCTGCGCCCCGGTGCCGGTATGTGTCGAGCAACTCCAGCATGACAGGCAACTCGGGATCGGCTAAAGCCTCATCATCGTCCCGGCCAACCGGCCGATGCTTCGGAAAGGGGGCGCCTTGATAGCTGTGACCACCTATTTTTTTCCGCACGGCACGGTAGCGGCGGCACATTCCCTTGAACCAGTCCGGATCTTCGTTGAAAACATCGATAAAGACCTCCAACAGACCTTCCGCCCCGGCCGTTTGTTTTGCTGATGAGTTGAGGGCCGGAACGACAAAGGGCTTGTCGATATCGAGGGGAAAATCAATAGCCGCCGCCAGTTTCCCTTTTTCGTTGATCACCAGGAGAATAACCTGGCGACAATCGCAATCTTTCTGGATACAGTAACTTTCGACCAGGAGGTACGTGCCGGCCCGCGCTTTGCCGATCTTTTTCGGTAACGACAGTTCCAGTAGACCTTTATCCGTCTGCGGAAACAACGCTGAATAAGGGACGAAACCCTGCTCAAGCAGCCATTTTTCCATGATCAATACACCTTCAGTTCGTTATAGAGGGTATCCCGCTCCACCGGCAATCGTCCAGCTTTGCGGATCAGTTCGATAATACCGGCCTTATTCAGCGCCTGTGGCGAATCGGCACCGGCATCGTGGCCGATCTGCTCTTCGACCACCGTGCCGTCCAGGTCATTAACCCCGAAACAGAGTGCCGTCTGGGCGATCTTCAGTCCGAGCATCACCCAGTAGGCTTTGATGTGCTGAAAGTTGTCCAGATAGAGACGACTGATCGCCAGGGTTTTCAGTGCATCAACGCCGCCGACCCCTTTGGCTCCCGGTACGCGGGTATTATCCGGCTGAAAGGCGAGTGGGATAAAGGTCTGGAAGCCGCCGGTTTTATCCTGCAATTCACGCAGCAGTCGCAAATGCTCAACCCGGTCGGCGTACTCCTCGAGATGACCGAACAACATGGTGGCGTTCGATTTCAGACCGGCACGATGCACCGCTTCGGTCACTTCCAACCAGCGTGCGCCGCTGATCTTCTCTGGACAGATTTTATCCCGCACCACTTGACCGAGGATTTCCGCTCCGCCGCCGGGCAAAGAGTCGAGTCCGGCTTGCTTCAATTCTTCGATGACCGCAGGAATGCTCAACTCAGCCAACTGGGCGAAATAGTCGATTTCCACCGCCGTAAATGCCTTGATGTGCAGACCGCTGGAAACCTCTTTAATCGTCCGCAGCATATCGAGATAAAACTCGAAGGGCAGTTCAGGATGCAGGCCGCCGACGGTGTGGATTTCGGTCGCTCCAGCATCCGCCGCCTGCTGAGCTTTTTCACGCACATCCTGCAACGCCAGAGTGTATTCGCCGCTCTGGCCGGCCTCTTTGGAGAAGGCACAGAAGGCACAGCGGTTGACGCAGAGGTTGGTGTAATTGATATGCCGGTTGACGTTGAAAAAGACCCGCTCGCCGTTCTTCTGCCGGTTGGCCGTCGCCGCCAGCTCGCCGATCGCCAGCAGATCGTTCGATTCGAACAATGCCAGGGCATCGGCCTCGCTGATCCGCTGACCTGCCTCAACCTTGCTGCGGATTGTTTTAAAAAATTTTTCCATATATTTGGTAGACCGTAGGGGCGAACCTATGTGTTCGCCCTGACCAGAAAGTGTTCGCTCATCAAGGGCAGACACACGGGTCTGCCCCTACAAATTATTGTTCATCCCCCCAACGCTTGAACAGTTGCTGTTCAACGCCGAGACTGTCGAGAATTTTCCCAACGACAAAATCGACCAGCTCCTCGACCGATTGCGGCTGTTGATAAAAAGCCGGCATCGCCGGAAGAATCTGCGCCCCGGCTTGCGACAGGCGCAGCAGGTTTTCCAAATGGATCTGGTTGAAGGGGGTTTCACGCGGCACCAGCAGCAACGGTTTGCGCTCTTTCAACATGACATCGGCGACCCGTTCGAGCAGGCTGTCCGACAGACCGGCGGCAATCCGACCGACCGTACCCATCGAGCAGGGACAGATCACCAGGCTATCGGGAGCGCTGGAACCGCTGGCGATCGGGGCAAAAAAATCCCGGTTGGCAAAATAGCTCAGATCGTCGTCGGCATCGAAACGGATACGCAACTGGCACAGGCAATCCTGCGGGTTTTCGGAGAGTTGCAGTCCGGTTTCAAACGCCAGCACCTGCCGCCCGGCAGTGCTGAGCAGAACCGTAACCTGTTTTTTTGCCCGCAGCAGTTCCTCGATCAGGCGCAGACCGTAAATGGAACCGGAAGCTCCGGTTATGCCGACAACGATGTTGTTCATATCCACCGCTTATGTAGTGGCGAGGCGCTGCCTCGCCTTGGGCGACCCGACAGGTCTACCCTGTTCAAACGACCGCATCGACCAGCGCAAAAACAAAAATCGTCACGCTGATATAGCCGTTCATGTTGAAAAATGCCGCGTTCAGTTTCGACAGGTCGTTCGGCTTGACCAAACTGTGCTCGTAAGCCAGCAGTCCGGCAACCACCGCCACCCCGGCGAAGTAGATCCAGCCCAGGCCGCTGCCCGGCAGGACCAGCAGCAGAAACAGCAGCATCAGTCCGTGGAAAATCCGCACCAGCAGAAATGATTTATCCAGCCCCAACTTTGATGGGATCGAGTGCAGGCCGCGCTCGACGTCGTAATCGTAATCCTGCAGGGCGTAGAAAATATCGAAACCGGCCACCCAGAACAGCACCGCCAGCCCCAGCGAGATCACCGACCAGCCGAGGTCGCCGCGCAGGGCGATCCAGGCGCCGATCGGCGCGGCCGCCAGGCAGATGCCGAGCACCAGGTGGGCGTAGTGGCTGAAACGCTTGCAGTAGGCGTAAAGAACAAAGAAACCGATTGCCAGCGGTGCCAGATAAAAACAGAGCGGATTAAGCATCCAGGCGGCGAAGAGAAAAACCGCCAGCGAAACAGCGATAAAACAGACCGCTTCGAGGATCGAAACCTTGCCGGTCGGAATGTGCCGTTCAGCGGTACGCGGGTTAGCGGCATCGATTTTAGCGTCGATCAGCCGGTTCAGACCCATGGCGCCGCTACGTGCGCCGATCATCGCCAGACAGATCCAGAAGATCTGGCCGAAGCCGGGCAGTGTGCCGTTGGCCAGTGCCGCCAGCAGCACCCCCATCAGGGCGAAGGGGAAGGCGAAGATGGTGTGGGAGAACTTGATCATCTCCAACAGGGCTTTGATTTTATCCAGCAGTTGAGCCTTATCCATCCGGCAAAATTCCCTTTTTAGTCATGGTTTTCGCAGCGGCTACTTTACACCCGGCGCAGTCAGGGAACAAGGGCTTTTCAGCCGTTTGCTTGCAACCCCGGCTCTGCTATCATGCCGCATGCCTGAACTTCTTAGCAGCTACGATTTGCTGTCACTTTTCTTGCTCAGTTTCTGCGCCTCGACCCTGCTGCCGCTCGGTTCGGAGTGGCTGTTGGTGGCGTTGTTGCTCGACGGAGGTCATCCGGCGACGCTGGTGCTGATCGCCACCCTCGGCAATTCTCTGGGCGCGGCAACCAGCTATCTGGTCGGCCGCCTGGGCAGTGACTGGCTGATCGAAAAACTACTGCGGATCGATCAGTCCCGGCAACAGCGTGCCGAACGCTGGTTCAGCCGCTACGGCAGCTGGGCGTTGCTGCTCTCCTGGTTGCCGCTGGTCGGCGATCCCTTATGCCTGGTCAGCGGCATGTTGAAAACTGCGCCGCTGCGCTTTGCCCTGCTGGTAACGGTCGGAAAAGGCTTGCGCTACGCAACCGTCGCCCTGCTGACCCTGCAAGGGGTCAAAACTTTCACCTGAAACGAAACCATGAAACTCTACACCCCGGCCTTTGCCGCCCTGTTCATCGCCAATCTCTGCACCGTATCCAGCTTTGCGGCCTTTTTTCTATTTCCACTATTTATCACCGGCAACGGCGGCAGCAAGCAGGATATCGGCATTATCATGGGGATTTTCGCCCTGGCCTCGGCCGCCTGCCGTCCCTGGGTCGCCGCGATGATCGACCGGATCGGCCGCAAGCGCAGTTACAGTATCGGCTGTTTGATGATGACCCTGATGCCGCTGCTGCATCTGCTTTTCAGCGGTCCGCTCGAAAACTACTACTTGCCGCTGCTGCTGGTGCGGATTCTCCACGGCATCGGCCTGGCGATCTGCTTCACCGCCGTGTTCACCTTCATCATCGACCTGATCCCGGAAGGCCGACTCAACGAAGGGATCGGCATGTTCGGCACCTCGGGACTGATCGGTCTGGCGATCGGTCCGGCGATTGCCGAACCGGTGTTGGAAAATTTCGGCTTTACCGCCTTCTTTCTCACCGCCAGCGGCATGGCGGCACTCGGCTTACTGCTGCATCTGCCGGTGGCTGACCGACATCACGAACAGCCGCATCCGGCAACCCCGTCGCCCTCTTTTTTCGAACTGCTGAAACAGCGCAAGCAGCTGGTCTGCGGCGGCCTGGCACTGCTGTTCGGTTTCGGTCTGGCGGCCACCGGCAGCTTTATCGCCCCGCTGGCGGCAGAACGGCAACTCGGCTTCATCTCTTTCTACTACATCGCTTATTCCTGCGCTGCGGTCGGCGTTCGCTTTGTCGCCGGACGGCTCGCCGACCGACTGGGAGAAAAACAGATCATCCCCTGGGGGTTGGTCCTCGCTGCCAGCGGCCTGCTGCTGATGCCGTTTGTGCACGGCAATCTGCTGTTGATCACGGTCGGCTTCATCTTCGGCATCGGTCACGGCCTGCTGTTCCCCTCGCTCAACGCGATGGCGGTGCGCAATGAACCCTATGCGGTGCGCGGTAAAATCACCGGCATCTTCACCGGCGGCATCGATGCCGGGGCGTTTTGCGGCTCGCTGATTCTTGGGATCATCGGCGAGTTTGCCGGTTATTCAACGCTGTTCATCTGTGCGGGATTGGTGGTGCTGACGGGATTGGGCCTGTTTCGCCTGCGGCCTGCTTGAGCCGGCAGCTTAAATTTCACCAGTAATCGGTCAACAGCAGGAACCCTCAATGATTCCAGAGGTCATCAGCTACGTTGCAAAACACCGGGACGCTGCTTTGTGCCATCGACTCCTCAGTATTGTTCAGGGTCGACAAGGTCCTGTTCTGGAGTGTTTCCCCCCCGTCGTGCCAGCAGCTTGGCCACCAGTAGCCCGGCTAGCAGAAATAACAGTGAGAAGCCGAACAACGCGTATCGATTCTGTACGCCGGCCGCACCTATGCCGCCGAGCAGAACAAATGATATCAGTGCCGGCAAAATACCAATAAAGGTACCGACAGCATAATCCCGCTGTCGCATGGCGGTTAGACCACAACTGTAGTTGACAGCGTCAAATGGCAGCATTAACAACCGCATGATGAGGACCGTGACAATGCCGTTGGCGCTGAGTCGCTGCTGCCAGGCCTGCATTTTGAGTGACTCACGCTTTTTTACCCAGTCACGACCAAACCAACGGGCAACCAGAAAGGCAAAGTTGGCGCTGGCATTTTCACCGACAATTGTAAACAGAATCCCGAGCCAGGGACCGAACAGCAACCCGGAAGAAATCGTCAACAAAGTCGCCGGAAAGAGAATCAGCGGGCGAATTGTATAGAGGAGAATATAGCAGAGAGCCGCCTGATAGATCCCGACCTGGCGAAGCACTTCTTCCAAATAACGGGGTGTTTCCCGAAGGGGGATATCCGACAAAATCCAGAGCAAAAAGATACCCAGGAACCCGCACAGCCAAAGCAGAGCTAGCAGTTTTTTCCAGGATTCACTGCTCATGCCTTCTATCCATCGGCAAATTAATCCCTCTTAGCAAAGGGTTCTTCTACGGCGAACAGTGTACGGTTCGATGGGAACAATTCAGGGGAGAACTTGTGAGGTTGATGACAACTACGGTGAACTGTCAGTGCAGTTGCTGATTAACCAGGATCATAGCGTACGCCATGAAGCAGATCATCAGTGCGATCGGGATCACATGCACCAGCAGTGTGTTACGAAAGTTCTTCATAAACGACCTTCTTTCTTCACTTCAGCCATATATAACAAAAGCACTGCATCAAAGGTGCCAGCGGCACCAGCAACCTGATTTCAGCTAGTTAGGTGGTTAAATTTCATAAATTGCGCTCCTGTCAAAAATACCAACAGATTTTCTGTTGCGATTTCTCTACGGATGTTGGTTTTTTTTCAACAGTTCGGCAGTGCAACACTTCATCGCTGTGTCGCTTATCTGAGGAGAATATTGTGGCAGATGGTGTGAGATCGGGGCGGAGCCTGAGAATGAAAGGCAATGATTGATACTAATCAGGTGCGACTTTTCAGGGGCGAACCTGCAATCATTACAACCGACACCCGTTTTTGCCATGGAAGTTCCTCAAGATCACAGGATCTTCACCAGCGCGGTTCCGACATCAACGTAAAACCTCCACAAAGAAAGCTACAATAGAAAAATTTTCGGACTCATCTTCGGGGACCATAATATCTTTATATTCAGGGTTTTCCGCTCGCAAGATGATGCGTTCATGGGCCCATTCCGTGGCTTGATCGGCGCGCTTTTCACTTGTGTAGCGTTTGACGGTAAAGGCTGCTCCGGTCTCCGGATCCGCCAGGCTGTCATAGCGGGCAAGGACGATCCTGCCCTGTCTGGTACCGCCGACTCTGGTGGTGAACAGGCAATAGCTGCCGTCGGGGATGGCAGGGTCCATCGACTTGCCCTGGATTCTGGCGACAAACATCGATGGGTCGAATGATTTTCTTGAGGAGAGTCCGCCCATCGCCACCCAGCCTTCAGGCTCAGCGGGCAGAGCCGAGTCAACAAAGGCTCCGGCGGCAATATCGAGAGGATAGAACGGCAGCACAGTACTGAATTTTTCCAACTCCTCCGGCACATCGATCAGACCGATTTTTTCGCTGCTCGGTAAACCGTCCTCATCATCGGAGAGGAGAAATGCGTAATCCACCCTGCTCAGGTCGATATTCAGTCTACGGTAATAATCCTTAAGGTCGTTCTCCATCCGCTGAACCATGCTGCCATAATCTTCAGCCTTAAATTCTCTAGCCAGAACCGAATCGAGGCCGATGTAGTTCAGATCCCTGCAGTGATGAAAAAAACGCTTACGCTCAAACTTTTCAAAGGGATTGCTGAGCAGACTCCTTTGCAGTCCTTTTGGATCGAGCAAGAGATCCCGGTTGTTATAGGGGCATTGCGGTCGTTCGCACTGACCGTTTTTATCCAATAATTGCCGGTAGAAACTCTGGTACAGGTCGATAAGTCCGGGCAGCGGCACTTCGTGACGACTGTTTTTCAGTTTCAAAAAAGCTAGCAAAAAAATAATTTTGTAGGAGAAAGTGTAATCACGTTTTTCGAGGAACGCTTGAAAATCCTGTTTGCGGGTTGCCTCCGTATGTTCTGACAGCTCCAGCTGTTGTCGGATGTCATCGACCTTGCCGGGAGCAAAAAAGTGCAGGATTGAGCGGCCGAAGGGATGGCTATAATCGGCCTGGATTTTGTCCTTGCGCAGCCACGCTTTCACCGTGCCGGTGGAGACAAAGAGTGCCCGGGCAAGCTGTTCTTCACTGAGGAAGTCCCCGTACAGGTGCTCAAAGGTAAAGATATCGATCGGTTCGATCCGCCGGAGTCCCTCGTAGAGGCCGTCAAGGACGACAATCTCCGTTTGCGGGACAGCGTTTTCCGGATCGATGACATCGGCGAAGGGGGAGTAGCGATCGACGCCGAGCAGGGCATGCAGCGACATGGGGAGAAGTTTTGCCCCGTAATTATCTACCACGTCCAGGACATAAAGCGCCTCTTTGCCCGGATGATGACGCAGGCCCCGCCCCAGTTGCTGGGTATAGAGGACCTTGGAAAAGGTCGGCCTGGCCATAACCAGGATACTTGTCTGTGGCGCATCCCAGCCTTCGGTGAGGAGATCGCAGGCACAGAGGAAACGGATTCCCCCGTCCATATACTTCCGCACCCCTCGATCCGCCTTCTGCCGGTCGCGACCATCGACGGCCAGGGCAGAAATCCCCTGTCGGGTCAGACAGTCTGCCATTCTGCGCGCATGTTGAATGTCAACGCAGAAGACCACGCCCTGCTTGTCGGCAAAAGTGCCGGAGAAATAATTTTTCAGGGTTTCGGCGATCAGCAGATCACGGGAGGGAGCGTGCAGGGTCCGTTGCAGGTCTGTTCTGATATAATCGCGGCCGTTGAAACGGACCTCGGTCATATCGATATTTGACCGGATACGAAAGCAACGAACCGGTGGGACCAACCCATTGTTGATTGCAGCCTGCAAGGTCAGAGACGATTCGTACTCCCCGAAAATGTCTTCCAATTTTCGTTGATCAAATCGTTCCGGGGTGGCGGTGAGCCCCAGCAGATACTGCGGGTTGAAGTGTTCCAGAACCCGCTGTAAGCCAAAGGCTGCGGCATGGTGAGCCTCGTCGACAACGATGTAGTCAAAAGCATCCTGTGCAAGTTTAAAATAATGCCGGTGCAAAAAGGCGTAGGTCTGAACCGCAACCTCGCAGTTGCCGAAAATATCATCACCAATGACGGGCTGCAAGTCCGGTGCTCGCAGTTTCAGGCGTGATATCGTCTGGCTGCGCAGCTTTCTGCTCGGCACCAAAATCAGCGCCCTGAGTTCGGGAGTCGCCCGTTTCAGATTCTCAATATCCTTGATGAAGATTTCGGTCTTCCCGGTTCCGGTCGGGCGCACAATGAGGAAATTTCTGCGGCCTGTCCCCCTTTGTTCCGCAAGGTATTCCAGGGCACCCTGCTGATGCTCATGCAGGTTGATCGTCGCCAGTTGGCGGTCAATTTTAAGGTGGGGTTTTTCGATGAACCTGTCTGGCGACCCCAGAAAGAGCTTCAGCTCCTGTATGAATCGCTCTCGATCTTGCATACCATACAACGACCAACGAAAGACCTTGAATCCATCAGCTGCAAGTGAGTTTTGCTTGAACAGCTGGGAACGGTATTTCCCTGAGCCTATAATTGCTGGATGATGAAAGGATTCTCCGTTAAGTTCAATGGCAAATTTCTGTTCCTTGGTAAACAGTGTGTAGTCGATAAACCTGTTTTTTCCAGAGCAGTCGACATATGGAAATTCGCGATAGAGGACACCCCGGCAGGGCTCGCCGAAGGCCTCGATAAAACAGTCTTCAAAGGTCGCCTCCGGCCGGGTCGGATCGATGTCCTGTTCTGACCTGTTGCGACCGAACCGGCGGATTTTGTCCGGATCGTCCTCACCGCACAGAAAAAAATTGATCTCTTCACGCAGGGAGTTGGTCGACTCATCGGCGGGATAAAGAAAGCGGAGAACCCGGTCATAGCGAAAAAATAAGCTGTTCTGCAGATGGGTATAGTCAACGTAGCGGAAATTTTTCAGTTCGCAAATGCCGACATCAACAACAACGCAGCTACCACATCCATCGTCATAGATAAAGCCTGTTTCAACTGTTTCAACTTGAGAGAACCCGAGTGAAGACAAGAGTTCCGCAAGCGTAAGTTCAATCGCTGGCATGTTTAAACCGGCAGAAAACGCAGCAAATAACTAAGCCAGATATCGGTTTTTCTGAGCCTTGAAGTCTGACGGGAGAAATGCTCGACCCGTAAACCGGACACGGAAAAAACCGATTCGACGTCCGGCTGCTGCCAGAGAGTAAAAGAGCGACCATCGCTGCCAAGTTGAATTTCGCACCCCTCCTTCAGGGTGAGAAAAAGCAGCCCGTCTTCGCTTAGAGCCCGAGACATGCTTTCCAATACTTGGGGGAGTAATTCGCGTTCAAGGTGAACAAGAGCACCAATCAGAATTAATGCGTCAAAGCTGAGTAAGGAAAAATCGTAGGTCAAGAAATCTCCCGCTATCACTCGACATCCGGCGTGTCCTTTAGCCAACGTAGCGAGTCTGGGAGAGCGTTCGAGGCCGGTAACTTTATAACCTCGCTGTTTCAACCAAAGGAGATCCCGCCCAGACCCACATCCGATATCAAGAACAGACGCGGGCGGTTTGAGCGAAGAGGTTAACGGTGCCAGAAATGATGACGGATCGATGTGCACTGTCGAGTCGAAATAGTTCTGTGCATAGATATCATAATAATCCTTCACGGTGGCTGCTTCCCATATTCAGTCAGAGTTACCTGTTTAAAAACACATTTTACTGCTGACAATTCGCAGCAAACACCGACACAGACGAACATCAATCCATTAAGCTATCTTCGCTTCTCCAACCCACATCGCCCTCCCAATAAAATCAAATAATTTGAGGATATAGGATACTTTTGCTCGATGGTAAAATGATGCGGGTCAGTAGCAGGTAGCAGTAAAAGGCAAAAACAGGTCCAATCTGACTTTATCCTTGATACTAAGTAAGCACCTTGCCAGAGAAATCGATCATATCATCGAGATAAAAACGCCATTCACGGTTGGCGGGATCAGACATAAACCCGCTCCTGCTCAATATAGGGACGCAATTCTGGACGCAACGCTTTTTCTGTCACCAGGTCCACCGGGCAACCCATCAGGTCTTCAAGATAAAACTGCACGCCAAAATACCGCTTTGATGTCGCAGCACCATCAAAGGCGACCAGGACATCCACATCGCTGCCACTATCAGCGGTATCGCGAGCTGTCGAGCCAAACAGTGCCAAGTGCGTGACACCGAAAAGAGATTGCAACTCTGTCTTGCTCAGAGTTAACAGCTCAATGGCTCGTTGTCGCTCCATCTTCAATCTCCATGACCATTTTCTATAACAATTTCAATAAGGAACAAACCTGCAGAATCTACAAAACAGTATCGTTAAATTAATTTCTTTCTACCCTGCATGAAATTATTTACCTTCCGATGGCAGCCAAAAATCAAATAGTTATAGCAATATAGGACATTTTTGCTCGATTGTAAAACATCGAACAGGCACCGGGCGTTGGGCCCTTGGTGATGGGGAACCGACAGAACCGGTCATCAACTGAGCGTGATACACCGGTCAACCAGCGTCGCTGAGTTAGTTTATCTTGCAATCTAAAGCCAACCACATATACTCCCAAGTATACTTGTCTACTTTCTTTTTCGCCTCTCTTTTGGATGGAGACCGCCATGGGCCAAGTGACAATTTATCTAGACGATGAGACCGATAAAAAAATGCGGAAGGAAGTCAGCAAATCCGGGCTGTCAAAAAGTCAGTGGATCGCGCGCTTGATCAAGAAGAAAACGACCACAGAGTGGCCGGACGAAATTCGGGAATTGGTTGGCGAGTGGTCAGATGTTCCTGAGCAAGAAGAGATTCGGCAATCTGAGGGGACAGACCTGCCGCGAGAGGTATTATGACCTGGCTTCTCGACACAAATACTGTCATCTATTTTTTCAAGGGAGTGGGCCGGGTTGCCGATAATCTGCTGCTGAACTCACCTCAAGAGATCGGCATTTCAACGCTGGTGATCTACGAACTTGAAGTCGGTCTACAAAAATCAAAATCTCCGGCCAAACGTAGAAAACAGCTTGAGACCCTTCTCGATCTGGTCAATATCGTCCCCTTCGGCAGGCGCGAAGCAGATGCATCGGCCGCTATTCGCGTGCAGCTCGAAAAGCTGGGGGCACCGATCGGACCGCTTGACACCTTGATTGCAGGGACAGCTCTTGCCAATCAAAACACTCTTGTCACGCACAATACCGGTGAATTTGCTCGGGTCGATGGGCTGATGCTTGCTGATTGGTATTAAGCAAGGGAGGATTCAATTTAAAAAAACCACTAACTATTCAGCATGAGAATAATCTGTCATTCCCGAGGGTGTAATCGGGAATCCAGACGTTAAAGCTGTGGATCCCCGATAGAATCATTCGGGGATGACGGACGTTTTTGTCAGACCGTTCAGATTGTGCTGAATAGTTGCAAATCCACTCATCCGCAGCTTTCATGTCTGAATTCATCCTACAGTGCGAACTCCGCCCAGATCGGGCAGTGATCTGACGGCTTCTCCATGCCGCGCAACCGATAATCGATGCCGCTGGCAGTGCAGAGGTCATAGAGCGGCCGGCTGGCCATGATCTGATCGATTCTTAGGCCGCGCTTCGGCTCATCGTTGAAGCCTCGGGAGCGATAGTCGAACCAGCTGAAGCGGTCGGTGACCTCCGGGTAGTGCTTGCGGAAGGTATCGCGCAATCCCCAGGCGCAGATGTTTTCCAGCCATTGCCGCTCCTCCGGCAGAAAGCTGCACTTGCCGGTGCGTAACCAGCGCTTGGCGTTGTCGGCGCCGATGCCGATATCGCTGTCCTGCTGAGAAATATTGATGTCCCCCAGCACCAGCAGCAGTTCGTTCGGGTCGGCTTGCGTTTCCAGCCACCGTTGCAGGTTGGCGTAAAAGGCCCGCTTATTGGGGAATTTTTGCGGATGATCGCGGCTTTCTCCTTGCGGAAAATAACCGTTGACCACACGCAGGCTGCGGCCGTCGGTCAGTTGGTAACGACTGATAATCAGGCGGCGTTGATGCTGCGGATCTTCGTCGGGAAAGCCTTTTTGCACCTCAATCGGCTCCAATTTCGACAGGGTGGCAACCCCGTAGTGGCCCTTCTGGCCATGATGAATCACCTGGTAGCCTAAGGCTTCGATCATCTCCAACGGAAATTCACTGTCGTGAACCTTGGTCTCCTGAAGAGCGATGATATCCGGCCGGTGTTGCTCAACCAGAGCCTGCATCTGGTGTGCTCGAGCGCGCAGACCGTTGACGTTAAACGAGATGATTTTCATGCTGGACTCCTTAGCTTAGCGGCACAAAAAACCGACGATTTCTGCGATAAACTCGGCACCGTAACGTTGCAGTTTGGTTTGGCCGACACCGTTGATCTGCAGCAAGGCCTCATCGTCAGTCGGCAAGCTGGCGGCCATTTCGGCCAGACTGGCGTCACCGAAGACGACGTAGGGCGGCACGCCGTCACGATCGGCGATCTGCTTACGCAGCACTCGCAGCAGATTGAACAGTTCCTGGTCGTATTCCAATCCGGCTATCTTCCGTTCCGGTTTCTTCTTTCTACCCGGCTTTACCCGCGGTTTGGTGATGATCAGCTCGGTCTCACCGCGCAACAGCGGACGCGCCGCCTCAGTCAGTTTCAACACCGAATAATTGGCGATATCCTGCTCCAGATAGCCGTGATGAATGAGCTGCCGCAACAGATGGCTCCAGTAATCCTGACTTTGTTCACGACCGATCCCGTAAGTGGTCAGCTGTTCGTGGCGCAGATCGAGCACCCGCTGCGCCTTGGAGCCGCGCAGTACCTCGATGACATGGCCGATGCCGAAGCGCTGTCCGACCCGATAAACGCAGGAAAGAGCTTTTCGCGCGTCTTCGGTGGCATCGTAGCGCTCCGGTGGATTGAGGCAGATATCGCAGTTTCCGCAATCCTCTTGCAGGGTTTCGGCAAAATAGCCGAGCAGCGCTCGCCTGCGGCAGGTTCCGGATTCGGCAAAAGCGACCATGGCGTTCAGTTTGTGGATTTCGATCCGGTTCTGCTCCGGGTTGCCGCCCTTTTCGATCAGGCCACGACTGATGGCGATGTCCCCGTAGCCGAACAGCAGCAACGCTTCTGCCGGCAGCCCGTCCCGCCCGGCCCGACCGGTCTCCTGATAGTAGCTTTCGATATTTTTCGGCAGATCGTAATGAACGACGAAACGTACGTTCGGCTTGTCGATCCCCATGCCGAAGGCGACGGTTGCAATAACCACCTGCAGATCGTCGCGCAAAAAGTCGTCCTGCACCTGGCGTCGTTGCTCAGCGGGCAGCCCCGCATGATAGGCAGCGGCGCTGATGCCGTCCTGTTGCAGCTTTGCCGCGACCTCTTCGACCCGCTTGCGACTTAAACAGTAGACGATGCCCGACTCCTGCTTGCGGCCATCGAGAAAGGCGCTCAGTTGCAGGTAAGGTTTGGCTTTGTCGATCACTGTGTAGCGGATATTCGGCCGATCGAAACCGGCGACCACCTGACGGGCACTGTGCAGTTGTAAGCGTTGCAGAATATCGAGCCGCGTCTGTTTTTCAGCAGTGGCGGTCAGGGCGACCAGCGGGACTTGCGGGAACAGCTCACGCAAGCGGCCGAGCTGGACATACTCGGGGCGGAAATCGTGCCCCCACTGGGAGACGCAGTGGGCTTCGTCGATAGCAAACAGAGCAACCTGCAAACCACTCAAGCGAGCCAGAAAATCGTCGCTGAGCAGCCGCTCCGGGGCGACGTAGAGCAGATCAAGTTGCCCGGCGTGCAGTTGCGCCAACACCTGTCGTGCCTCTGCGGCAGCCAGCGAGGAATTATAACAGGCGGCGCGCACCCCGTTGACCCGCAGTGCATCGACCTGATCCTTCATCAATGAGATCAGCGGCGAAACCACGATCGCAACGCCAGTTCGATGCAGGGCCGGGATTTGAAAACAGAGCGATTTTCCACCACCGGTCGGCATCAGCACAAAGGCATCGTTGCCGGCGATCAGGTCGGCGACCACCTCTTGCTGAAACGGACGAAAGGATTGGTAACCGAAAACCTGCTGTAAGGTGGTCAGGGGGTCGGTTTCTACCGTTATGGAAGTCGTCATTGAAGTGCTGTCCAATTAAAAAAAAAGCCCCCCGGAAAATCGAGAGGCTTTTCAATCATTCAATAAGCGGTTCAGAATCCGGCCAGTTTGGCCATCTCCATGACCGGACCGGGCAGGATACCGAGCAGCAACACACCGGCGAGTGAGATGATAATCGAGATCGCGGCGGGAGCATTGATCGATACCCAGCTGAAATCCTCCTGCGGATCTTTAAAGTACATGAAGACCATGACCCGCAGATAGTAGTAGAGGGAAACTGCTGAGTTCAAGACCCCCAAGACCGCCAGCCAGACATAACCGGACTTGATCGCGGCAGCGAAAATGTAGAACTTGCCAGTAAAACCGGCCGTCGGCGGCAGTCCCATCAAGGAGAACAGGAAGATACAGAGTGCAATCCCCAGAAACGGTTTCTTGAAGCCCATGCCGGTCAAGCCTTCGAGGGTCAGATTCTCTTCACCCTGCTTACCGACCAGCACCAGGACCGCGAAGGCACCCATATTCATGAAGGTGTAAACCAGCATGTAGAAAAGAATGCCGGAGAAACCGACTTCGTTCCAGGCGACCAGACCGACCAGCGCATAACCGGCATGCGAGATCGATGAGTAAGCCAGCATCCGCTTGAGATCTTTTTGACTCAGGGCGATGAAGTTACCGACCGTCATGGTCAGCACCGCGAGGACCCAGAGCAGCGCGGTCAGATCAGCATGCATCCCCTCAAGACCGACGATGGTAATACGCATCAACGCGGCAAAGGCGGCAGCCTTGGGTCCAGCACTCATAAACGCTGTGATCGGTGTCGGCGCGCCCTGATAAACATCGGGGGTCCACATGTGGAAAGGCGCCGCAGCAATCTTGAAAAGAAAGCCGGTCAGCAACAGCAGACCACCAGCGATGAACATCATGTTCGGGTCATTCAAATTAACGATGTCCGGGTTACTGCGGACATAGGCGGCAATTCCGGCCAGCTTGGTGGTTCCGGTCACACCGTAAAGCAGCGCCACCCCGTAAAGCAGGAACCCGGTCGAGAAGGCACCGAGGAAGAAGTACTTGAGACCCGCTTCGTTCGATTTGGTTTGACCACGGAAAAACCCGGCCAGAACATAGAGCGAAACCGATAATACCTCCAGACCGAGGAAAATGGTCATCAGGTCGGTACCTGAGGCCATCCACATGGCACCCGCAGTGGTAAAGAGGATCAGCGGGTAGTATTCGCCGATCGGGTAGCCTTCACGCTTCAGATAGGCATCCGACATCAGAATCGTCAGTCCTGCAGCAAGGATGCAGATGATACTGAAGAAGGTGGCAAAGTTGTCAAGCAGCACACTGTCGGCAAATCCGGCCTGGGGGTTATTCCAGGCATTGAGCGAGATAAAGCCGGTGATGATCAGTGCGATAATGCTCAACCAGGCAATATGGGTGGTTTTGCCGCGTTCGGAGAAGACCGAAACCAGCAGCAGTACCATGCCGAAGCCACAAAGCACCAGTGACGGCATGATTGCCTGTAAATTTACATTCTGGATGGCTTCTTGAACTAAGTTTGCGTCCATCGAACAGCTCCTCGGGAACCAGTTATAAAACAGTCATCAACTACTTGATTTCAATCAGCTTGGCAATCGTCGGTTGCTGAACGTCAACCATGGCCACCTGCTTGCTTTGCATCTGACCCAGCAGTTGCTCCATCGCCGGGTTCATCTTCTCAAAGAAGGTGTTCGGATAGACACCGATCCAGAAGACAAACAGCAGCAGCGGCAGCATAATAACGATCTCACGTGCCGACAGATCCTTGAGATTTTCGTTTGCCGGATTGGTGATCTTGCCGAACATAACCCGCTGATACATCCAGAGCATGTAGACCGCGGCGAAAATAACTCCGGTCGTGGCAACCACCGCATACCAGCGCAGACCTGCTTCGAAGGCACCCATCAGGGCCAGAAATTCACCGACAAAACCGTTGGTCCCGGGCAGGCCGATCGAAGAGAAGGTGATAATCAGAAAGATGGCGGCAAAGATCGGCATCTTGTGCGCCAGGCCACCGAACTCGCTGATCAGCCGGGTATGCCGACGTTCATAGAGGAAGCCGACGATAAGGAACAGTGCTCCGGTGGTAATCCCGTGGCTGATCATCTGGATCATGCCGCCGGCCAACCCCTGCATGTTCATGGCGAAGATACCGAGCATGACAAAGCCCAGGTGGGCCACCGAAGAGTAGGCGACCAGCCTCTTGACATCTTCCTGCATCATCGCGACCAGCGATGCGTAGACGATACCGATCACCGACAGGGTCGCAAGCAGCGGGATGAAGGTCGGCAGGGCTTCCGGAAACAGCGGCATGGCGAAGCGCACATAGCCGTAAGTGCCCATCTTCAGTAACACGGCAGCCAGAATAACCGAACCGGCGGTCGGTGCCTCGGTGTGCGCATCGGGTAACCAGGTGTGCAATGGAAACATCGGCACCTTGATGGCAAAGCTGAAACCGAAGGCCAAAAACAGCCAGTACTGGGCGTTATACGGAATATCCAGCTTGTAAAATTCGTGGATGCCGAAGCCGTTCTCTGCCGGCATGCCCGCCTGTACGGCATAATAGTAAACGAACATGATTGCGACCAGCATCAACAGTGAACCGACCGCGGTATAGATGAAGAACTTGACCGCTGCGTAAATCCGGTTTTTACCACCCCAGATACCGATCAGGAAGTACATCGGGATCAGCATCAGTTCCCAGAAGATGTAGAAGAGGAACAGATCGAGGGAGACGAACGCACCGAGCATGCCGGTTTCCAGCAGCAGCAGCAGAGCCATGAAACCCTTGGTGTTCTTCTCGACGGCCTTCCAGGTGGAGAGCACCGCGATCGGCATGATGAAGGTGGTCAGCATCACCAGCCAGAGGCTGATGCCGTCGACACCGATGCTATAGTTCATCTGGAAAAAGTCGCCGATGTTGATCCACTGGTAGAATTCGCGGTAGTGCATTCCACCGGAAGCGGCAAAAACATTGTCGAATGCCAAAGGCAGGCTGATGGCAAAGGTGATCAGCGTCACCGCCAGGGTAAATCCTTTGAGCAGCCCATCGTTATCCCGCGGAATAAAGAGGACAAACAGCATCCCCAGTAGCGGGAAGAAAGTCATTAAGCTGAGAAGATAATCGGCCATGAAGAATCGCTCCTTGTTGCTTTATCGTATTCGCTGGCGAACCGTTAACCGAGGACGTAATAGCCGACGATCACGACTACACCGACCACCATGGCCACAGCGTAATTATGCAGGTAACCGGACTGGGAGTAACGCAACCCGGCACCGATCCCCTTGATTACCCAGGCACACCCGTTGACAGCACCGTCGACAACTTTCACATCGACGCCGCGCCAGAGGAAGGTACCGATTTTCTTACAGGGGTTGACGAACAGGAAATCATACAGTTCATCGATGTACCACTTGTTGTAAACCGCCTTGTGCAACCCGGAGAAGGCCGCGGTGAACTTGCCGGGCAGTTCCGGCTTCTTCAGGTACATAAAGATTGCAATCCCGATTCCGGCAAAAGCGATCAGCACCGAAGCGGCCATCAAGGCGTATTCAGTCGCATGGCTGCCGTGCGCTTCAATCTTGAACAGCTCCTGAGCATGGCCGAAGACCGGCTCGAAAAAGTGATGGATATGGTTGGCACCGCCAAGAATGGCCGGGACACCGACATAACCACCGACCAGGGCAAGAAATGCCAGCACAATCAGCGGCAGAGTGATCGTCCAGGGAGACTCGGGAATATGATCTTTTGCCTTCGGATTGGTCTTCTGCGGCCCCCAGAAAGTCATTGAGACACAGCGGAACATATAGAAGGCGGTCATCCCGGCGGCAATAGCACCGACCAGCCATAGCCCCCAGTGACCACGGGTCGACCCGAACGCCCACCAGAGAATCTCATCCTTGGAGAAGAATGCCGAAAAGAGCGGCACCCCGGCGATGGCGATGGTTGAGATCAGGAAGGTCCAGTAAGTGATCGGCATTTTCTTGGCAAGACCACCCATGTTGCGCATATCCTGCGGGTCATCATCCAGATGCGCATGGTGGTAACCATGGTGCATACCGTGGATAACCGAACCGGAACCGAGGAACAGGCAGGCCTTGAAGAAAGCGTGGGTCATCAGGTGGAAGATACCGGCGGTAAAAGCGCCGACACCCATGGCCAGAAACATAAACCCGAGCTGCGAAACCGTTGAGTAGGCCAACACCCGTTTGATATCATTCTGGGCAAAACCGATACTGGCGGCAAAGATCGCGGTAGCCGCACCGACACAGGCGATAACCATCATCGTTACCGGCGACATGGCGAAGAGAATATTCATCCGGGCGATCATGTAGACACCGGCAGTCACCATGGTTGCCGCATGGATCAGAGCGGAAACCGGCGTCGGGCCTTCCATCGCGTCAGGCAGCCAGGTAAAGAGCGGAATCTGCGCCGACTTACCGGTTGCACCGAGGAAGAAGCAGAGGGTCACTACGGTTACCAGCACCCCGCCGCTCTGCAGCAGGTGGGCATTCTCAGAGATTTCAACAAAGTTCAGAGTCCAGACACCTTTACTGCCGAGCGCCCAGAACAGAGCAAACAAACCGCAAAGGAAACCGAAGTCACCGATCCGGTTGACAACAAAGGCCTTCTTGGCGGCGTCGCCGGCACTCTTCTTCTCAAAATAGTAGCCGATCAGCAGATAGGAACAGAGACCGACACCTTCCCAGCCGATGAACATCACCAGGGCGTTGTTTCCCAGCACCAGCATCAGCATCGAGAAGCAGAACAGGTTCAGGTAGCTGAAGAAACGGTAGTAGCCGACTTCACCATGCATGTAACCGATTGAGTAGAGATGGATCAGCGAGCCGACACCGGTTATGATCAGAATCATCACGACAGACAACGGATCGAGCAGGAAACCCCAGTCTACCTGAAGATTGCCGACCGAGATCCAGGGTGCGATGACATTCTGGTGAACCTTGACGCTGTCCCCGAGCAACTGAAAAAAGTAGCTGCAGGAGACCACGAAGGAGCTGAAAATCGCCAGGGTTGCGATCCCTCCGATCACCGCTTCATTTTTGATCTTCTTACCGAACAGGCCGTTGATTATCGACCCAGCCAGCGGGAAGAACGGGATGAGCCACAGATAACTGTAACCTTGCATCAAACTCTCCTATTTGCTGAAAATATCCGTTAACGGATAATTACCATTTGAGCATGTTGAAATCGTCAACATCGATCGAATCTTTATTGCGATAGAACGCAATCATCAACGCCAGGCCGACAGCAGCTTCAGCAGCGGCAACCGTCATAACAAAAAAGACAAAGATCTGACCGTCCATGTTGCCGACGTGGCGTGACAGGGCAATGAAGGTCAGGTTCACTGAGTTGAGCATCACCTCAATGCACATGAAGATAACAATGGCATTTTTACGGGTCAGCACCCCATAGCTGCCGATGCAGAAAAGGATGGCGCTCAACAACATGTAGTGACTTGTATCAATCATGATCTATCTCCCAACCGTACCCGGTTAAACTTTGCGCTTCGAGAGAACCACAGCACCGATAATTGCCACCAGCAACAGGATCGAAGCGATCTCGAAGGGGAGCAGAAAATCAGTGAACATCGCTCTGCCGATCAGTTCGGTATGACCGTAGCTCTGGATCAGCTCACTGGTGACTTCGCCGCCGGTAGCGGTGGCGCTGCCTTTGCCGAGAAAAACAGTGGCAACCAGCAGCATCAGTACCGACAGAACACCGCCGGCGGCCAGACCATGGGTATAGCGACTTTTGACCGCGGTCCCCAGGTTCAGCAGCATGATGACAAAAACAATCAGCACCATAATTGCACCGGCGTAAACCATGATCTGAATTGCGGCCATAAAAGGCGCCTCCAGCATCACGTAAAAAACCGCCAGACAGATGAAATTAGTCACCAGGCAAAGAGCACTGTTGACCGGGTTGCGACACTTGGTAACGAAAAAAGCTGCAACCACAGCTACCAATGCTGTCAGATAAAAAAGGATGGCTTCCATGAATTCGCTGCTCCTTTTTACGACTTTAGAAGACGTTCTTTTTCGAAGTTGAAATCGTCCCGCTTGTAGTTGGCCAATTCGTAAGCATCGGTCATCTCAATCGCTTCCACCGGGCAGGCTTCCACGCAGTAGCCGCAGAAAATGCAGCGTAACAGGTCGATCTTATAAACTTTCGGGTACTTTTCACCAGCTTCGTTCTCAGCCGACTCAACGGTGATGCACTTGGCAGGGCACACGGTCGGACAGAGATAGCAGGCCACGCATTTTTCACGGGTCTGGGTCGGAACCAGGCGATGCAAGCCACGGAAGCGGGGCGACATTTCCAGCTTCTGCTGCGGATACTGAACCGTAGTGCAGTTCCCGGGCAACAAATGCTTCAACGTAATACTCAGGCCTTTGGCAAACTCTTTAAACATATCTATCCTCTACGCAACTTGGTGGTTACTGCCAGAGAATAACTGCAACACCCGTGAAGACAATGTTCGCCAGCGCCAGGGGGAGCAGGATTTTCCAGCCCAAGGTCATCAGCTGGTCATAACGGAAGCGGGGGAAGGTTGCCCGAATCCAGATCATAAAGAACATCGCCGCGAAAACTTTGATCAAAAAGTTGATGGGGCTGTAGAACGGGCCGGCCCAACCGCCCAGAAACAGGGTGGCACCGATAGCAGAGACGGTGACCATGTTCGCATACTCGGCCATGAAAAAGAGAGCGTACTTCATAGAAGAGTATTCGGTACAGAAACCGGAAACCAGCTCGGTCTCAGCTTCCGGCAGGTCGAACGGAGTCCGGTTGATTTCAGCCATGCCGCTGATGACAAACAGACCGAAAGCCAGCGGTTGGGTAAAAACATACCAGTTCGGGAGAAAGCTAAGTGCCTCCAAGCCCCAGAGCGGGCCCTGCTGAGCGGCAACGATATCACGCAAACTGAGAGATTCGGAGAGCATGAAAATCGCCACAATCGACAGGCCTGCGGCCAATTCGTAGGAGATCATCTGTGCTGTCGAGCGAATACCTCCCAGCAGCGAGTACTTGCTGTTCGATGCCAGACCGGCAAGAACGATACCGTAGACACCCAGCCCGGCCATTGCCAGGATGAAAAGAATCCCGATATTAAGGTCGGTGACCTGCAACGGGATCAGGTACGTCACACCGTCGTAGGTGTACTGGATGTCGCCGCCGAAAGGAATGACCGCAATCGAGATGAATGCCGGGGCAAGAATCATCATCGGCGCCAGAATAAAGGCAAACGTGTGCGCCTCTGCCGGAATGATGTCTTCCTTGAAAAACAGCTTCAGTCCATCGGCAATCGGCTGCAACAACCCTTTGGGACCGGTCATTGTCGGCCCCATACGGGTCTGCATACGGCCGATAACCTTACGCTCAACCCAGGTCGCATACGCCACGATCAGAATCGTCACAGTGAAAGCCACCAAAATTTTCGCCAGCATTGCTGCGGTGAAAAGCAAGGGGCTGTTTGAGAGTGTCAAAACCTCTGGCGTCATGACCATCCTCTTCCTTAAAGTCTATGGCATTGCTGCCGTATTCAGTCGGTAAAAGTTACCGACAATCCAATAAAGATTATTGCTTGACAGGTTCCACCGCGATGGCCGCCTGCCCACGATAGATCCGGTTCAATTCCAGTTGTGAGAAGTGATAAGGGGTAAACAGAACCCCCTTCGGCAAACGCCGATCGACCTTGACCTTGGCCTGAATTTCACCTGCCGCCGCTTTCAGCTTGAGCAGATCACCGTCCACGAGCTTAAGCGCGGCGGCATCTTCACGCCCGAGTTCAATATAGGGCTCGGAAACAACCGCCATCGGGCCTTTGGCGCCGGTCGAAACAGTACCGCTGTGATACAGGCTGCTTCCGACCAGCAGCTGGTAGTCGCCATCGACCGCAACAGCACCGGCAACCGGCAGCAGCTTTTTGCTTTCCGGCTGCAGGATATCGCCGCCCCAGACATAACCTTGTGGACCGAGCATCTCCAGACTGACCATCTCGTAGCCGGGGGTCTCAGCTGCCAGTGCCGCAAACGCCTCAGCGGAAGTTGCCGGAGCCTGGCCGCCGAACTCCTGAATCAGTTGCTGCAGGATGGCAAAATCGGTTCTGGCTTCACCCGGCGGAGTGATTCCGACACGCAAGCGCTGGATCCGCCGCTCGGCGTTGGTAAAGGTACCGTCTTTTTCCGCGAAGGAGGTGGCCGGGAAGACCACATCGGCCTTCTGGGCGGTCGGCGAAAGGAACAGATCCTGAACCACCAGAAAGGAAGCCTCCAGTGCTTTCTCAACCAGCGCACGATCCGGATAGGAGGTCAGTGGATCCTCGCCGATCAGGTAGAGTGCTTTCAGCTCACCGGTTCCGGCAGCTGCCAGCATCTGTTGGGCTCCGAGTCCTTTTTCACCCGGCAGGATCGACAGGTCGACAGCACCCTGGCTGTTGGCTTTTTCACCGCAGAGATAGAGTCCGGAACCCGGGCGACCGGCAATCCCGGTCAACAGCGCCAAGTTGGCAGCCGCAGTGCCGAGTTCCTTGCTATAGGCGGTGTACGGCAGGCCGTAAGCGAGCAGGATGGCGGCATTGTCGGCCTGGGCCAGTTCGCGCGCTGCCTGCTTGATCGCATCTGCCCCGACACCGGTCGCAGCAGCAACGGCATCCGCCGAGTAATCTTTAAGCGCATCCTTGAGTTCATTCAACCCCTCGATGCCGTCGGTCTTGGCCAAGCCTTCATCCAGCAGAACTGAACAGATGGCATTCAGGATGTTCAACTCCAGACCCGGCTTATGCAGCAGGGTCCTGGCATTCGGCAGCTTGGTAAATTTTCCACGCTTATCGGCAATAACCGTCAGCTTTGCCTCATTGTTCCGAACCGCCTGATTGACAACCATGCCGAAGACCGGATGGGTTTCGTAGAAATCGGAACGGATCGAAAGGATAGCATCACAGTGTTCCACCTGCGGGAAGGTTCCGGTAGAAGCTTGAATCCCGAGTGTTTCCTTGAGACCTTCGGTAACACCTTTGTAACATTCGCCGCCGGAGTGATCGAGGTTCTCGGTACCGAGCGTTTTAGCCAGCTGTTTGACCAGGAAAAGTTCCTCGTTGGTCAGCCGAGCTCCCGAAATGACCCCCAGCTTATCACCGGCAGCTTTAAGCCCTGCTACCGCAACCTGGATGGCATCATCCCAACTGGTTTCAGTCAGATGTCCGTTTCTGCGCACCAGCGGTCGGGTCAAACGCTTATCGCTATTGACATAAGAGATGCCGAAACGGCCGCGAATACAGAGGTTGCCGTCATTAACACCATTTTTATCGTTAAAACGGATAGTCTGTACCTCGTTATCCTTAGTGCCGAACGTTACCGTACAACCGTTGCCGCAGTAGCCGCAGACCGAATCGACTTCCTTGAGCTGCCAGGGACGCGCCTTGAACTTGAAGGGGCGCGGCAAAATGGCACCGACCGGACACATCGAGACACATTGACCGCAGAATTCACAATTCAACCCACGATCAAAGGCGGTGGCGATTTTGGTTTCAAAGCCGCGATTGATAAAGGAGTAGGAACCGTAACCGACGATCTCGTCGCAAACCCGGACACATTTACCGCAGAGCACACAACGATTCATGTTGCGTTCGATCAACGGGTTGATCTCATCAGTCGGCAGATCGAACTTCTCACCCTCAAAGCGGTTGGTGACAACTTCATATTCGTAGGTCAGATCCTGCAGATCACACTCTCCGCCCTTGTCGCAGACCGGACATTCGACCACATGGTTGACCAGCAAAAACTCAAGTACCGTCTTGCGGACCTTGCGGATCTCGTCGGAGATACTGTTGACCACCATCCCTTCGGTGACCGGAGTCGTACAGGAAGGGATCAGGCGGCCTTTCATCTGCTCGACTTCAACCAGACAGATACGACAGGCACCGTAGGGAAGAAGCTTTTTCGCGTAGCAAAGCACCGGAATATGAACGCCTGCCTCTTTAGCCGCCTCGTAAATGGTGGCCTTTTTGCTGACTGTTATCTGTTTTCCGTCAATCGTAAGATTAACCATCTCAACCTCGTATCAACTCAAAGACAGTAAGTGCGACTAATCAATAGCCATGAAGCGGCAGGCGTCGTAACAAGAGGTACACTTGGTACACTTCTCGAGATCGATATAAGCCACCTTGCCTTTTTCCCATTCGATTGCATCTACCGGGCAGACCCGCGGGCAGATTCCACACTTCTTGCATTTATCTTCAATGACGCGAAAATGCAGCAACGGCTTACAGGAGTGTGAAGGGCACTCACCGCTCTTGATGTGGGTCTCATACTCATGACGGAAGTAACGAATCGTCGAAAGTACCGGATTCGGCGCGGTCTGGCCAAGTCCGCAGAGCGAGCTCTTCTTGATGTCATAGGCCATATCTTGGAGCATTTCGATATCGCCTTCGCGCCCCTTCCCCTCGGTGATCCGCTCCAGGATTTCGAGCATGATCTTCAGCCCGATGCGGCAGGGAATACACTTTCCGCAGGACTCGACCCGGGTAAAGTTCAGGAAAAAACGCGCGATATCGACCATGCAGGTGGTTTCGTCCATCACTACCAAGCCACCGGAACCCATCATCGCCCCGGCCTTGATCAGCGAATCGTAATCGACCTCGGTCTCGATCGCATCGGCGGGCAAACACCCCCCCGAAGGACCACCGGCCTGAACCGCCTTGAACTTACGGTTGTTTTCGATTCCGCCGCAGACATCGTAAATGACTTCTTTGATCGTCGTACCGGCGGGAACCTCCACCAGACCGGTGTGCTTGACCTTGCCGGTCAGCGCAAAGATCTTGGTTCCCTTGGTCCCTTCGGTGCCGATGGAGTTGTACCAATCAGCGCCGTTATAAAAGATATAAGCGACGTTGGCGAAGGTCTCAACGTTGTTGATGTTGGTCGGCTTGCCCCAGAGACCACGCACCGCCGGGAACGGCGGGCGGGGGCGGGACATACCGCGATGACCTTCGATCGAGGCCATCAGTGCCGTCTCCTCGCCGCAGACAAAGGCACCGGCACCGGCCTTGATGCGCATATCGAGATCAAATCCGAACCCCATGCAGTCCTTGCCGAGGATACCTTTTTCGTAACAGGTATCGATCGCCATCTGCAGGCGTTTGATCGCCAGCGGGTACTCAGCGCGAACATAAACATAGGCAAACTTGCAGCCGATGGCATAGGCGCCGATCATCAGACCTTCGATCAAGCCGTAGGGATCGCCTTCGAGAATCGAGCGATCCATAAATGCGCCTGGATCACCCTCATCAGCGTTGCAGATCAGATATTTATGATCTCCCGGAGAACCTTTGGCAAAAGACCACTTGAGTCCGGTCGGGAAGCCACCGCCACCACGGCCGCGCAGGCCAGACTTTTTCACTTCGGCGATGACCTCGTCCTGGGTCATGCCGACCGCCGTCTTGATCCCCTTGAATCCCTCGTGGGCAATGAAATCATCCAGAGATTCGGCATCAACGGTCCCGCAACGGGAAAAGATGATCCGCTGCTGCTTTTCCAGAAACTTTCCATAATAGGGTCCGGCGACCTTTTTCGCGATCGGCCCATCACCGAGGATATGTTCCTGGACGATCTGCGGAACCAGTTCCGGAGTCACAAAATCATAAGTCACGGGATCCTGACCGGGAACGCAAACGTCGACCAGCACGTCATTGGCACAGAGTCCGCGACAACCGGTGCCGATGACTTCACAGCGCTTGCCGACGCTGGCTTCGACGCCCTGTTTTACGAATTCGCTCTCAAAGGCGGCAGAAACATCCCCTGCCCCCGAGGCCAGTCCGCCAGTTCCTGTACAGATCAGAATTTTTAGCTTTTCAGCACTTTCGGCCATAAACCATCCTCGATGCCTGGTACGGGTGTGGCAAAATCAGCCAATTGCCTTGTATTTTTCGATGACCTCGTCCGTCTTCTGAACGGTGATGCTTCCGTAGGTCGCGTCATTAACCATGATGACCGGGGCCATGCCGCAGGCACCGATACAGGCTACATATTCAGCCGTAAACAAAAGGTCTTCAGTGGTTTCTGCGTGACCGATACCGAGTCGTTCCTTGACGGTATCACCGATCCGACCAGCCCCTTTGACATGGCAGGCCGTTCCCATACAGACACGAATAATGTACTTACCACGTGGTTTTAAATGGAACTGGGCGTAAAACGTCAACACCCCGTAGATTTGACTGGAATAGACATTCAGCCGTTCAGCGACCAAGAATACGGTCGGTTCAGGAATATAGCCGTACTCCTCCTGAATCGCCTGCAACACCGGCATCAACGCACCGTGCATGTCCTGGTATTTATCCAGTATTTTATTGGCAGCTGTCAGGTCGATCTCTTCCTCGACAGCCGTTTCTTCTACCTGCTCTGCGGTTTCCGTCATGATGTCCTCTTTATCCCATCACTTACTTGAGCATTAACGGTCGATTTCACCGAGAACGATATCGAGCGTACCGATAACAGCAATAACGTCAGCCAGCAGTTTCCCTTCTACCATCTGCGGCAGACCCTGCAGATTGACAAAGGATGGCGGACGAATCTTCATCCTCACCGGCATCGGCGAGCCGTCAGAGACCAGATAGTAGCCAAGCTCACCCTTGGGCGCTTCAATCCCCTGGTAGATCTCGCCCGGTTCCGGCGAAAACCCTTCGGTGACAATCTTGAAATGATGGATCAACCCTTCGATGGTATTGACGACATCCTTTTTCGGCGGCAGACAGACCTTCGGGCAGTCGGCCAGAATCGGGCCGGGCTTCAACTTATCGAGTGCCTGCAGGATAATCCGGCTGGACTGAATCATCTCGTCGAGACGGCACTTGTAACGGGCAAAGGTATCACCCTCTTGCCGGACGGGAACTTCGAAATCATAATTTTCGTAGCCGGAGTAAGGATTGTCGCGACGCAGATCCCAGTCAACACCGGAAGCGCGCAATGCCGGACCGGTAATACCGATATCGATCGCCGCCTCAGCACTGATATGACCGACACCCTGGGTCCGCAGCTGCCAGATTTTGTTGCCGGTCAGCAAACCTTCGTAGGTCTCGACATGGCCGGGCATCGATTCGGCAAAGGCACGGATCTCCTGCTCCAGGCCGTCCGGCAGGTCTTCAGAAAGACCGCCGACGCGGAAATAGTTGCTGGTCATCCGGGCGCCGGAAACCTTTTCATAAATATCGGTAATCTCTTCCCGCTCACGGAAACAGTAGAGAAAAACCGTCATCGCACCGATATCAAGCGCGTGACAGGCCAACCAGACCAGATGGCTCTTGAGGCGGGTCAGCTCGGTCAGGAGAACGCGGATCTGCTCGGCACGCTCGGGAATCTGATCGGTAATACCGAGCAGCTTTTCGACCGCTAGCACGTAACCGAGATTGTTGCTCATCGGCGCCAGGTAATCGAGCCGGTCGGTCAACGGAATGATCTGATGGTAGGTCCGGTATTCCGAAAGCTTTTCGGTGCCACGATGCAGGAAACCGATATGCGGGGTTGCCTTTCTGACAATCTCACCATCAAGCTCCAGGATCAGCTGCAGCACACCGTGCGTAGACGGGTGCTGGGGTCCCATATTGATGGTCATTGTTTCGGATTTAACTGCCATGTTATGCCTCGTCCAGTGAAGGAATTGTTATCGCGTCAATCAGGAAAGACGACCCTGATAGGGCTCACGGTCAGGACCCTGCAGAGGATAATCCTTACGCAACGGGTAGCCTTCCCAGTCGGCAGGCATCAGGATGCGGCGCAGGTCGGGATGACCGTTGAAGCTGATCCCCAGTAAATCCCAGCATTCACGTTCATGCCAGTTGGCGGTTCCCCAGACAGTACTGACGGTATCAACCGTGGCATCCTGCTCTTCAACCGGCACCTTGATCCGCAGGCGCTGCTTGGTTGCGATGTTGTAGAGGTTATAGACCACCATAAAGCGAGGCGTCTTGCCGAGGTAGTCGACACCACAGAGGTCGGTCAGCAGGTTGTAACCACATTCATCACGCATGAAGATGCAGATCTCGACGATCGGCTCCTTGGCCATCGTCACGGTGGTTTCACCACGGTACTCGACAACCTCCAGCACAGCCGCGGAAAACTTTGCTTTCAGCTTTTCAACAATTGCTTGATCGCTCATTGTTTTGTCCCTGTCCTAAACGCTGGAGGCCATGGTCGGCTGGACCACGTCACCGACACCGATAGCGGCACCAAAGGTATTTCTTTCTGCCTTAATCTTCTCTTGCAGCTTCATCAAGCCATAAAGAAGACCTTCCGGGCGGGGCGGACAGCCGGGGATGTAGACATCAACCGGCAGGTACTCATCAATCCCCTGCACAACACTGTAGGTATCGAACACGCCGCCCGAAGAAGCACAGGCGCCCATGGCGATAACGTAGCGCGGCTCCGGCATCTGCTCGTAAACCGTCTGGATGACCGGCAGCATCTTCTTGGTAACGGTTCCGGCAATAATGATAACGTCGGCCTGACGGGGCGAAGCACGAAACAGAACACCCATACGGTCGAGGTCAAAACGAGCCGCACCGGTCGCCATCATTTCGATCGCGCAGCAGGCCAGCCCGAAGGTCATCGGCCACAAAGAACTTGCCCTTGACCAGTTGACCAACTTGTCAAGGCTGGTGGTAACAAACCCGTTGCCGAGGGTCTTGGTTTGGTCTACTCCTCCCATTCCAGAGCTCCTTTTTTCCACACATAGATAAAACCGACCAGCAGGATGACAATAAAGACACCCATTTCAATGAAACCAAAAATCCCCAAGCGCTTGAACATAATCGCCCAGGGATAGAGAAACACCGCTTCAATATCAAACAGGATAAAGAGCATCGCAACGATGTAAAACTTGATGGAGAACCGCTCTTGCACGGAGCTGAGCAGCGGCATCCCGCACTCATAAGGCGCCAACTTGACCGCGCTCGGCTTCTTCTGCCCGATCAGTCGCGACATCACCACCGAACCGATTGCAAATGCGAATGCGATGCCGATCAGAACCATAACCGGCAAATAATTTTCCAGCATAAAACCCGCTCCTTCCATCGAAGAAATTGGACCGTCAACGGCTGACGCAAAGATATTGATTGCGCGACAGCGTGTCGGAAATTAGGATAATCCCCTAAACATGTCAAGGAAAAAATACAGTATACTGTATGCAATCAGAGGTCGTCGAATAGCTGCAATTTATGACGTAATTACTTCACTTTTCTGGCTTTTTGATAAATCGATGAATGCCTGTTTTGCTATATAAAATAGCAGCGATGAAGTTCGGTTTCAAATCAAACGACGTTTGATTTTCTAATGATTGAAGAAGTCGATGTTTTTTGTTTTTTCCGAGTTCTCAACTCAAGAACAGCTCGCTGCTGATCAGCTGTTTGCCGTTCATAAAAACTGTAACCAAAAGCACAGTTTCGGAATCGGCAGCCTTCTAGCTACCCATAAGCACCAACAACTCTTCCCGCGCAAAGTGATAACTCTTGCGGCAGTATTCGCAGGTCACCTCTACCGGTTGCTGTTCAGCGGCAAGCGCCTGCAGTTCGTCATCCCCCAGGCTGACCAGCATCCGTTCGATCTGCTGCTGGTTGCAGGGACAGTGAAAGTACAGCGGAACCTCAGCCTGCACGCGAAAATCCAGCTCGCCGAACAGTCGGCCGAGAATCTCTGCCGGTGTCAGTCCCTGACGCAGCAAGCTGGTGATCGGCGGCAACTGCTGCAGACGCTCTACCAGCAAGTCGACCCGCTGCTCATCCCCCGGCGGCAGCGACTGCACCAGCAAGCCGCCGGCGGCAGCGACCTGCCCCTCGCTGTCGAGCTCAACACCCAGGGCAACACTTGAGGGGATCTGCTCAGAGCTGGTCAGATACCAGGCCAGGTCTTCGGCGATTTCACTGCTCTGCAGCTGCACCATACTCTGATAGGGTGCCTTCAGGCCGAGATCCTTCCAGACGTGTAGAAATCCCGCCTTACCGATCGCCCCGGCGACATCGAAGCGATCTTCTTTCGGTGGCAACCCGGCCAACGGATTGCGGATCGAACCCCGTACCCGCCCGGCGGCATCCGTTTCGACGCTCAACTTGCCGAGCGGGCCGTTCCCCTCAACCATCAGTGCCAAACGCTGCGGCCCTTTGAGCAGGCAACCCATTAAAGCGCCACCGGTCAACAGGCGGCCGAGAGCAACCGTAGCGGTCAGATCGGTCTGCTGTTTTTGACAAATATCCTTGACCAGTCCGGTAGTCACCGCTGCGACACCGCGCAGCAAACCATCCGGGCTGACCACCCGAACCAAATGATCCTGCATCTTCAATCCCATCTCTAAGCCTTTTCGTCCCGTTCTTTACGCAATTTCTTTTCCACATCTTTCAATTGGGCGTTGACCCGCCCGGCAGAGACCGCCATACATAAACCCTGCACGGCACCGATCTCTTCATCACTGATCCCTTCGACCCTGGCGACGCCAAGGTAATGTTCCAGTCAAGGCGCACAACCGGAGGTCAGCGCGGCCGCCAGGCCGATCAAAATGGTGGTTTTTCGATCGAGAAGCGATTCGTCCCGGACCGCATCATAAAAACCGCTGAATGCCTTGCCGTTTTTTGCTGACAACATGATCAACCTCCCTTTTGGCTGGAGCAGGAAAATCCGCCTGTTGCTGGGTTAAATCCGTAACCGATAGCCCTTGCCGATCAACCAGGCAGCCCAGCAGAACAGCGCCAAGGCGATCGCGCCACTGACGCCGAAGGCCATCAGGTAGCTGGTATCGCCGACCCCGAGCAGTGCATGGCGAAAACCGTCGATCAGATAAAAAAGCGGGTTCAGATAGGATAATCCTCGCCAGGGATCGGGCAGGATCGAAATCGGATAGAAAACCCCGCCGAGATAGATCAGCGGCAGGATCAGAAAGTTACTGTACATCGATAAGGTATCGAAATTATGAGCAAAAATCGACGCAATCAAACCGAACTGGGCAAACAAAAAACTGGCCAGCATCGCCATCAGGATTGCCAGCAGCGGGGCCTCCCAAGGCAGCTCGGCGAACAGAGTCGAAATCAACCCGACCACCGTGCCGACCAGCAGGCCGCGCAGCATCGCCGCCAAGGTATAGGCAAGAATAAACTGCGGCGGGCTGACCGGCGTCACCAGCAGATCGACGATCCCGCCGAGATAGCGCGACATGAACAGCGATGAAGAGGTATTGGCAAAGGAGTTGTTGATCACTCCCATCAGGATCAGCCCGGGGATTACAAACTGGGCATAACTGAAAGCTTCGATTACGTTGAGTCGCTCGCCGAGGGTAGCGCCGAAGACAAACAGATAGAGCGAAGCAGTGATGATCGGCGTCAGCAAGGTCTGCGAGGAGACCCGCCAGAAACGCAGAATTTCCTTGCGCAGCAGGGTGACAAACGGCAGCCAGGGATTGAACTGACGTGAGGATTTAGCGGCCATGCGCAGCCCCCTGCAGGCCGGTCAGCTGGATAAAGACCTCCTCAAGACCGCTCTGGTCGGTTTCAATGTCACGGACCTTCAAGCCCAGTTCGCAGATCCGTCCCAGCAAGATCCCGGCGCTCTCCCCGGCCGGCAGATTGAGCAGCAGTTGGCGGCCATCCTCCTTGAGCTTCGGCCGATACGCCTCCAAGCCGACCGGCATTTCTTGCAACGGCAGCTCCAACCAGAGGCGCAGTTGCCGGTTCGACAAGCGGCGCACCAGCTCATGGGTCGCTTCCATGGCGATCAGCTGACCATGATGCATGATGGCGATCCGGTCGCACATCTCCTCCGCCTCTTCTAAATAGTGCGTGGTCAACAGGATGGTCGTCCCCTCGCGGTTGATCTCACGGACAAACTCCCAGAGACCGTGGCGCAGCTCGACATCGACCCCGGCGGTCGGCTCATCCAGAATCAGCAGTTGCGGCCGGTGGATCAGCGCCTTGGCAATCATAAAGCGGCGCTTCATGCCGCCGGAGAGCTTCAGCATCACCTTGTCCAGATGCGGCCGCAGGCCGAGTTTGTCGATCAGCAACTGCCGCCAGACCGGATCATCCTTGACCCCGTAATAGCCGGCGTGCAGTTTAAGCGCCTGATCGATGGTAAAGAAGTTGTCGATAACAACCTCCTGATGTACCACCCCGAGCATCTGTCGGGTTTTGCGGTAATCCCGCTGATTGTCGTAACCGAACGCAGTGATGCTTCCGGAATCGATCCGGGCAACCCCGACGATCATATTGATAATGGTACTTTTCCCCGCGCCGTTCGGACCGAGCAGACCGAGAATTTCACCCTGCTTGATGGTGAAATCGACCCCCTTGACAACAACGGTTCCAGCAAACGATTTGTACAGATTTTTGATCACCAGTGCATCCATGCCGCGACTATACATGCGCTGTCCCAGACTGGCAAGACAGCAACACCGAGAGCAAACCGGCAGGCAATATTTGCCTATTAATCACCTGCTGATCCTGCTACAACCAAGCAAATTATCACAACACCACCTGGGAGGGGAAAATGCTAAAAAAATTATCACTGCTGCTGTTCCTGCTGATCGCCGGCCTGCCGCTACTGTCATCCGCCGCCGAGGAGTCGGCAACTGCCGAGATCATCTCTCTGGAGATCCGCAACCTGTCGACCTCGGTCGATCGACTGACCGAATTACTCTATAGCCAGACACAGCAGAACAGTCAGCAAACAATCCTGCGCAAACTGGATATCGCCGTTGCCTACCTGAACTTTCGCTCGCGGCGGATCGAACAGCTCGAACGCGACAAACAGCGGAGCAATACGTCCAGGACCCGCTTTGAGGATATTATCCGCCAGTGGGAACAGCGGATCGAGCAGATCGAGGAACAGACCGGCAACAACAAAGACCGGCTGAGCAAGCAGGAAGTACAGGAACAATTAAAAATGCTCAAACAACGGCTGACCAGGGTCGACAGCGAACTGCTGGAGTACGATAATAAAATCATCGAACTGCAAAGTCAGATTGACAGCGTCGAGGACTTTGTCGAACGCCACCTCGAGCTTGAGTAGGAAATCATGTTTCGCCCGATCAGTGCCTTCATAATGGCCCAGACTTACGACTGGGTCATGCAGCGCAGCGAAAAGCTCTGCCTGCACGACTGGCGCGCAGAGCTGATGGCTGCCGCGCAGGGCCAGGTGCTGGAAATCGGCGCGGGAACCGGGATCAACCTACAACACTACCCGCCAGACACGAAACTTATCCTCAGCGAACCGGATCAGCAGATGCGGGCCAAGCTGCTGAATCGGCTGCGACAACACAACAGGGGAAAGCCACAACTGACCGACTGGAATGCGGCCGCGATCGACCTGCCGGACAACTCCCTGGATACCATCGTCTCCACCTTGGTGCTTTGCTCGGTCACAGATCTACAGCAAACCCTGACTGAGCTCTATCGGCTGCTGCGGCCGGGCGGCACCTTGCTGTTTCTCGAGCATGTCGTCGCCCTCAAACCGAGTACCCGCCGCTGGCAGCGGCGTATAGAACCGTTCTGGAGTTGCTGCTGCGGCAATTGTCACCTGACCCGCGACACCGGCCGGGCGATAAAAGCTGCCGGGTTTCTGCTGCAAAGCTGCAAGGATGAAGTCCTGCTCGGGGCACCGGCGATTGTCCACCGCACCATCCGCGGAGCAGCCCGCAAGCCGGACCCCGGCGCCACCAGCATTACCGCAAGCCGCAATCAGGATTTCGACCCCGCCGGCTACCCGCACTGCCCGTTCTGCGACAGCGACAAGGTCGGTAAAATTGTCTACGGCAAACCGGCCCTGACCCGGCAGATCCTCCACGGCCTGGACTCGGGACAGATCATCGCCGGCGGCTGTCTGCTGCAGCGGGATGCCCCCGAGTGGCATTGCCGGCAGTGCAAAAAAGATTTCGGCCGGATATCGACCATGGAAGAGAAGCGATGATCCCCTGGGAAACCCTCGATAGTGCGATAATCCCGAACCAGGGCGGCGAACTGCGCCTGTCGAAACGGGGAGAAGAGTACTCGATCCGCGTCAATAACTGCGAACTGATGAACAGCCGCGCCCACGGTTCCGAAGAGGCGCTGGCGAAACTCAGTTGCCGACGGGTTGCGCAGCGGCAGCAGCCGCAAATCCTGATCGGCGGACTGGGGATGGGCTTTACCACCGCCGCCGCGCTGCAGCATCTGCCGAAAAACGCAACGGTCGTCGTCGCCGAACTGGTGACGGGGCTGGTGGAGTGGAACCGGAAGATTTTCGGCCATCTGGCCGGAGACCCGCTGCAGGATCGACGGGTCAGGGTAGAGGTCGGCGATGTTGCCAGGCTGCTGAAACAATCAGCACGCGCCTTCGACGCGATCCTGCTCGACGTCGATAACGGCCCGCAAGGTTTAACGCAACCGGAGAACAGTTGGCTCTACGGCCCGGCCGGGCTGCGCGCGGCGCGCAAAGCCCTCAAACCGCAGGGCGTATTGGCGGTCTGGTCGGTCGCCCCCGATGCCCTCTTCAGCAAACGCCTGCAACAGGCCGGTTTTACCGTCGAAGAGACGCGCCCCCGTGCCATCGGTCGGGGCAAGGGGGCCCGCCACTGCATCTGGCTGGCGTCGCTTTGAGCACAGCCGAGAATTCGCTTACAACGCAGCTTCCGCGGCACTCAACAAGCCGTGGCGATTGAAATGGTTAGCCTGATGCGGTGAAACCAGGCCGAACTTCAGGGAAACAGGGAATCCATCGGCCAGTTCCAGCACCCGGCTTTGAATCCGCTTGATCACCCGCTCGGCATTCGAGGAGGTCGTTTCCGGCAGCAGCAGGGCCAAACGCTTCTTTTCGATCCGGCAGAGCAGATCCGAAGCTCTGATCTGTTCCTTGATGGTCAGTGTGACCGAGGGGAACAGTGCAGACCAATTTTCATCCAGAGTTGATTTTTCATGACTCTGCGGTTCGATCAACAGCAGTGAAAAGGGTCGTCCGGTCAGCTTGGAGCGGGACAGCTCCTGATCGAGGAGAGCATCAAAGTAAAAGCGATTATAGATTCCGGAACTGTGATCGATCAGATTATCACTCAGGTTTTTTGCTGTCGCCCCCTTTGCCGCCAGCGGCTCCCGCAACAGGTGGCTGAGCAGCGCCGTGGTGCTGGCCGGTGATGCCTGGTAGTTTAAACACTGTGCTCCGGCGGGTAGAACTCCTAACTGCGAGAGTTCGGCCGGATCAAGATGGGAGAAGAAAACCAGCTGCAGCCGGTAGCTATCGGCAACTTCAACCAGTCGTGCCGTAAAGGGACGTGCCTCTTTGTGTTGTGCATAGACATCACAGAAGATGCAGTCGATGTTGCTGTTTTCCAGCAGAAAGTCGACCTCTTCGCCGGTTCCGCAAAAATGTATCTGGTTGAAAAGTTCGGTCGGCTTCAAAAATTGTGCAATCGCCCGGCGTTCTTCGGCAGCTTCGGCGACAATAATTGCTGATTTCATCGGCTCTCCCTCACAGGAAATATCAGTGGTGCAAATGGAAATAGTCTTGTTGATTACAGAGGCTAGCAGGAAACGGCTACTTTGCAATGACAGCCAATGAAACAGAATTAATCAAATACGGATATCAACGTAGCCATCGTCCCGCAGCTCCTGGGTCCATTCCTTATAGCGGATCTCGGTCTTTTTCTTTTCGATGATCTGCTCGATCTCCCCCTTGACCCGGTCGAAAAGGTGAATATCACCCGGGTTGCGATCAGTGACCAGAAACATGTGGAGTTGCCCGTTCATCTCCATCAACTCACTCACCTGGCCGATATCGAGACCGGCCAACGCTTTGCGCATATGCTCGGTCAACTCTGATTCGACCAGTTCACCCAGGTCAGTGATGCTGGCGACATCCCCCTGTGCCGCCAGAACGGTCTCCGGCGGTTCACCGCTCGACAACAGATCACGGGTCACGGCAGCCTGCTTGCGCAGCTCAGCAAGTTTTTCTTCGTCAGCAACCGGCAACGGATAGCTGATATTGCTGACCCGAACCTTGGGGGTCGCCCGGTATTCGTCGATATGCTCGCGGAAATATTCGCGCACTTCACCGCTGGTCACCTGGACCTTGTAGTTGACCTCACGACCGAGCAGCTTGTAGCGGAGAATCCCCTCCTTGAGTTGCGCACGGTAGCTGGCAAAGTCCATCCCCTGAGCTTCCAGGGCGCTTTTCAGCATGGTACGGGTCAGGTTGTTTTTGCGCTGAACATCTTCGATCGCCGCATTCAGCTCAGCTTCACCGACCCGCAGGCCGAGTTCCTTGATCCGTTGTTTGGCCAATTTTTCATTGATCAGCTGCTCCAACGTGTTCTCGCGCAGCTGGTCAAACTGCTGAGCAGTCAACTGGTTGCTCTGGGGGTATTTTTCCAGCGCGGCAAGAACTGCCTTGTCCAGCCGATAGGAGCTGATGATGTCGTTATTGACCACCGCAACAACCTTGCTCAAGGTTTTCGCCAGAGCCGGGTTGGCCGACAACAGACCGGCCAGCAACAGCAGTAACACAAATGGTCTGATCATATATCCTCCAAAAACGTTTTGAGAGTTTTGAATAATCTATCTTCCGGTGGTTTTTCCTCCAGCAACAGTTGCCAGTTGACCTTCACCGAAGTTTGTTCATGCAGCTTATCCAGCCAGAGCTGAAACACATCCTCCTCTTTTTGCTGCTTCAGCAGGGCAATAATTTCACCTTCGACCTGTTTATAGGGTCGCAGACCGGCTTTCCGGCGCCGTTCGACCAGAAACAGGTGAATTCCGTAGGGGCTTTCCACCGGGTCGCTGACCTGGCCGGTCGGCAGACGGAACAGCACCTTATCAAATTCGGCCGGTAGTTGTCCCTGAGAAAAGTAGCCGAGGTTGCCGCCCGTTTCTCGATCGGGAGAACGGGAGTTCTCCTTTGCCAGCGCGGCGAACTTTTCGCCGTCGCGCAGCCGCTTGAGAATATGCTTAGCCGTCCCGATGTCAGGCAGCAGCATCTGCCTGGCCCGCAGTTCTGCCGGTCGGCGAAAGCTGTCGCGATGTTGCAGATAGTAGGCTTCAGCCTCCTGCGCGCTAACCTGACTCAGCGATCCAATCACCGCCGCACTGACCTTTTCCGTCAGCAGACGCAACTTCAAAGCGGTACTCCAGCTGGCTTGAGTCTGTCCCGCTTCCCGCAGAATCCCGGTAAATTCCTCCGCCGAATAGCTGCCGCGCAATTTACGCAGCGCCGCATCCAGCTCATCCGGTCCGATCTGGACTGCCAGGCGATCGGTTTCACCGAGAATCATTTCCCGTTCGATCAACTGGTTGATCAGCTGTTTTTTCAGCGCTAGCTGCGCGTCCTTCTCCAGGCTGGAAAAATCGGGATAACTGCTCTGCAGCTCCCGCTCAAATTGCCCCAGGCTCAGCTGCCGCTGGCCGACCGTCAACAGCGGCAGCGGCGGCGGTTCCTGTTGTTGACAGGCGGCCGTACCGAGCAGGAAAAACAGCAGAAAAAACCGGAGCGGCAAGTTCACAAAGTTGGTCCCCAAACGCTCGGAAGAGAGGCGCAAGAGCGGCTGATCATGATCGCTCTCGCTCAAAAGAATTAGATGGCTAAGCAAAAATTTTGCGCCGCCATCGATCATGGCACAGTCAGAAAAATTGTTGCAATTCTTTTCTCACCTGCAGCAGCAGCTCATCCCCCTTCAGCCGACCCAGCTCGATCCCCAGCTTAAAGTCGGCTGACAACCGATAGCGGTCGGGTTGTTCGGTCAACAGGCCGCGGATCTGTTCCGGTGCAACCCGGGTACTGGCATGGAACAACAGGCTGAGGCGACGACCATCAAATTCGAGCAGTTCAATGCGCAGTTTTTTCAGCAGAATCCGCAAGCGCATGTTGCTGAACAGCAACTCTCCGGCGGCGGGTAATTCACCGTAGCGATCGCGCAACTCTTCGCGCAACTCGAACAGCTGCTGATCGTCCTCGGCACTGGCCATCCGCTGATAGAACTGCAACCGCTGGTTCGGATCGGGCAGATATTTCTCCGAGAAAAAAGCCGACAGACCGAGACGGATCTCCGGGTCGATCCGCTCCTCATGTTCCTTGCCGCGCAGCTTGTTGATCGTCTCTTCGAGCAGTTCGGTGTAGAGGTCGAAGCCGATTGCGGCGATCGGCCCCGACTGTTTGGCACCGAGCAAGTCGCCGGCGCCGCGCAGTTCCAGGTCGTGGCTGGCGATGCGGAATCCGGCGCCCAGTTCGGTCAACTCCTGCAGCACCCGCAGCCGCTCGCGCGCCTCGCGGGTCAGCGCGGCCTCGCCGGGGATCAGCAGGTAGGCATAGGCACGGCGGTCGCTGCGACCGACCCGGCCGCGCAGCTGGTAGAGTTGCGACAGGCCGAAGCAGTCGGCCCGATTAATGATGATGGTGTTGGCACGCGGAATATCCAGACCGTTCTCGATAATCGTCGAAGCGAGCAGCAGGTTGCTCTTCCCCTCGATAAAATCGAGCATCACCTGTTCCAGCTGCTTTTCCGGCAGCTGGCCGTGACCGACCGAGATCTTCGCTTCCGGCACCAATGCTTTGAGCTGTTCGGCCATCGCATCGATGGTCTGCACCCGGTTGTGGACAAAGTAGACTTGGCCGCCGCGACGCAGTTCGCGCAGGATCGCCTGACGGATCAGCTCATCGTCAAAGCGGGTCACATAGGTGCGGATCGCCAAGCGGTCGACCGGCGCGGTTTCGATCACCGACAGGTCGCGCATCCCGGTCAGTCCCATATGCAGGGTGCGCGGGATCGGCGTCGCCGAGAGGGTCAGGATGTCGACCTCGGCGCGTAACTGCTTGAGCTTCTCTTTGTGACTGACGCCGAAGCGCTGCTCCTCATCGACAATCACCAGCCCCAGGTCCTTGAAGCGGACATCCCGTTGCAGCAGCCGATGGGTGCCGATCAGAATGTCGATCTTGCCTGCTGCCGCAGCTTCCAGAGTTTTTCTATTTTCCGCCGGACTACGGAAACGCGAGACCATCTCGACCCGCACCGGGAACTCCGCCAGCCGTTTTTTGAAACTTTGCCAGTGCTGCCGGGCCAGCACGGTGGTCGGCACCAGCAGCGCCACCTGCTTGCTGTCGAGGACCGCCTTGACCGCGGCGCGCAGGGCGACCTCGGTTTTACCGTAGCCGACATCGCCGCAGACCAGCCGATCCATCGGCTTCGACGACTGCATATCTTCGATGGTTTCCTCAATTGCCTGCAGCTGATCGGCGGTCTCCTCGTAAGGGAAGGTCGCTTCGAACTCGCGGTAGAGTTGATCGGGCGCCGAGAAGGCAAAACCCTGGCGCAGTTCCCGTTTGGCGTACAACTCCAGCAGTTGCCGGGCCAACTCCTCAACTGCGGCGCGGGCTTTCAGGCGGGCCTTCTCCCAGCCCTGGCCACCCATCTTATCCAGTTTCGGCGCCGAGCCTTCGCCCCCCTGGTATTTCTGCATCTTCTCGATCTTGTCGATCGGCAGGTAGAGCTTGTCGTTACCGGCGTATTCCAGGTGCAAAAAATCGCCTTCGACCGGACCGGTCTGCAGATGGGTCAGGCCGAGATACCTGCCGATGCCATGATCGGTATGCACGATGTAATCGCCGTCTTTAAGCTCGGCCAGACTGCTCATCAGTTTACGCGCACGCTGCCGGCCGCTCTTCTTCTGCCGATGGCTGCGGCGACCGAAGATCTCCTCTTCGCTGATGATCAACAGCTTCTCTTCCGGCAGGCTGAAGCCGCTGGAGAGTTCACCGACGGTCAATTGCGGATAGCCGGGGTGCAGGTTGCTCAAGCGCAGCTGCGGATTGATGTTCAGTTCGATACTGTGAGCGGCGAGCAGCTCCTGCAGCCGCTGCGCCTGGCTGCGTCGATGACAGACCAGCAGCGTCCGCCAGTTATCCGCTTCAGCATCTCGCAGCCGCTTGACCAGCGGTTCCAGGCCATCCTGCGCCTCGCTCGGGTGGGCGCGCAGCTCAGCGTTGCCGAGGCATTTGAAATGGTAACGTTCCCGTTCCTCATCCAGCTGAAAAACCCGCAGTTGCGAGAATTCGATCCGCCCGGCGGCTTGCAGCAGCGGCTGGACTTCGCTCGGGTCGAGGAACAGTTCCCTGCGTGCAACATGCGGCTGTTTCTGCTCCAGCATCCGCGCCTCGCCGTCGCGAACCTCACGATGGAACAGGTCGATCTGCTGTTCAATCGCCGGTGGATCGAGCAGAATCCAGCGCTCATCCTGCAGATAGCGGAACAACGGATCGAGGGCCGGATAGTTGAAAGGGAGCAGAAAGTGGCGGCCGGGAGCGAGAATCCCTTCCCGCACCTCCTCCATGATCGCTTCCCGCTCGGTGCGCGGCAGTGACAATTCATCGCAGCGCTGCTTCAGCCGTCGGCCGAAGGTTTCGAGAAAAGGGCCGTGGAGAATCATCTCCTTCGCAGGGATCAGTTTGAGCCGCTCAAGTGTCTGCTCGCCGGAGCGTTGACTGCTCGGATCGAAAGGGCGCATCTTTTCGATGAAGTCGCCGTAAAAATCGAGTCGCACCGGCTGATCGGCGTCGGGCGGAAACAGGTCGATAATATCGCCGCGCACGGCGAAACTGCCGCGCTCCTCAACCAGCGGCACCGGTTGATAGCCGAGTTGCAGCAGGGTTTCGAGCAACGGATCCCGTTCGTACTCCTCTTCCAGAATCAGCTCCAGGGCAATGCGGGTCAACACCTGGCGCGGGATCAGCTTCTGCATCAGCGCCCGAACCGGCAGCACCAGCGCCTTGAGTTCGCCGCGGTCGAGAGCCGCCAAGCTGGTCAGTCGGATCGCTTCCAGTTCCGGGTGCGGGGTGAGCGGATCGTAGGGGGAGAGTTCCCAGTTCGGCAGCAGGGCAATCTGTTCAGGACGATGATGGTAAAATTGCAGATCGGCGGTCAGCTGCCGAGCCTGCGGCAGATCGGCGGTCAGCAGTACCAGTAATCCGGCCTGCTCGGGTAACAGCCGGGCCAGCAGATAGGCATCGCTGGAGCCGTGCAATCCGAACACTTCGCTGGTCTGCCGGTGGCTGCTGAGGCCGTCGACAAAGCTTTTGACGGTGGCGTGACGGATGTCTTGAGAGTCTAGGTCCATAGGCAGGTTTCGTTGTAGGGGTGATCCGCTGGATCGCCCTTGTTTGTGTCGACCGGTGCGTTCAAAAGTGGGCGACCCAGCGGGTCGCCCCTACGTTATTTAAATTGTTCGGGCGCACAAATCAAAAGGGCGTGCTGGATCGCACGCCCTCTTCATCCTAAATCAGATTGTCCAAAAAACTCAATCCCGCGGCACCGTCAGCATCCGGTCGAGAGTCAGCTTGGCTTTCTCACGCACCGCTTCGGGAACCGTGATCCGCGGTTCCATAGTTTCCAGGCAGGCCAGAATATCTTCCAGCGAGGTCAGTTTCATGTTCGGGCAGATCAGCGCGCGGCTCGGCAGAATGAAGCTCTTCTCCGGGTTCTCCTTTTTCAACCGCCAGAGGATCCCCTCCTCGGTACCGATGATGAAGGTCTGCGCCGGGTTGGTTTTGGCGAATTCGTACATGCCGCTGGTCGAGCAGATATGATCGGCCAGCGCGAGGATTTCCGGCGTACACTCGGGATGGGCCATGAACAGCGCATCCGGGTAGTCGGTTTTGGCCTTTTCTACCTCGGCAACCTGCAGGCGATCGTGAGTCGGACAGTAACCTTCCCAGCAGATGCACTCTTTCTCCGGCACCTGTTCGGCGATGTAGCGCCCCAGGTTGCGATCGGGAACCAGCAGCAATTTCCTGGCATCAAGGGAGCGGGCGACGTTGACCGCGTTGGAACTGGTGCAGCAGATGTCACTCTCGGCCTTCACCGCAGCGCTGGAATTGACATAGGTGACCACGGTGGCGTCGGGGTGCTCTGCTTTAAGCGCCCTTAAGCCTTCGGCGGTGACCATGTCGGCCATCGGGCAACCGGCATCTACGCGCGGCAACAGTACAATTTTTTCCGGGGCGAGGATCGCGGCACTTTCGGCCATAAAGTGAACACCGCAGAAAACGATCACAGCCTTGTCGGTTTTTGCCGCTTCCATCGACAGCGCCAGGGAATCCCCGGTGATTTCAGCAATGTCCTGAACTTCATCGCGCTGATAATTATGTGCCAATAACAGGGCATTTCGCTCGACGGCCAACGCCTTTATTCTCTGTTTCAACTGTGCTTGATCCATCTGACGATCCTAAATGAATATATGTATACGCAACGAAACCGGCATCCTAGACAAAACCCCCTGATATGTCAATCTTTTCACCCGCTCTCGAGAGCTTGACAGTGGTCAGCGAAGCGGATATTCTCGCCGGGTTAAGCGGGATGAGAATGCTCGCTGCCGGAGCGGGTCGCTGCGCCGGTAAAAACAGTTCTGTAGCTGCAAAGAAAGGGAAGAGATAGATGTTCGGAATCGGGATGACCGAAATGCTGCTGATCGCCGGCCTGGCACTGATCGTGTTGGGGCCGAAAAAGCTTCCCGATCTGGCCCGTTCACTCGGCAAGGGGTTTGCCGAATTCAAACGGGCAACCAACGAATTGAAAAACACCATTGAGGTCGAGGCCCGCTCTGCCGAGGTGGAAAAAATTCGCGAACAACTGATCCGTGACGGCAAGATGACCCCACCCCAGGCAATGACTCCGGAGGCCGATGACAGCGAATCCAGCCCGGAACCGCAGGGGAATGCAGAAAAAATCCGCGAAGCCCGGCTGGCTCAATCGATGGCTGGCGAGGATGAGCTGGCCACGCCGCAAAGCAGTATTTTTGAGCCCGCGCCCCCCCCCTCAGCGGTGACCCCGGAATCCGCTCCGGAGCAGAAACAACAATGACCGAACCCCAAGGAATGGCACTCTCCAAACACCTGGAGGAGTTGCGCAAACGGCTGATGATCGCCGCCGGGGCCTGGCTGGTCGCCTTTCTCGGTTGCTACAGCATCGCCGAACAACTGTTCGAACAGATCTCCGCTCCGGTTCGTGAGGTTCTTCCGGAAGGCAGTTCACTGGTTTTCATCAGTGCCACCGAACCCTTCTTCACCCTGCTCAAGGTGTCTGCCCTGGCCGGGCTGGTGGTCGCTTTTCCGATTATCATCTGGCAGGTCTGGGGGTTTATCGCGCCCGGCCTGTACAGCAATGAAAAACGCCTGGCGATCCCTTTTGTTTTCTTCAGCAGCCTCTGTTTCGCCTGCGGCACCTTTTTCGGCTTCACCCTGGTTTTCCCGATGGTCTTCTCCTTTCTGGTCGCCTACGGCACCGGGGTCGGCGGAGTCAACGCGATGCTCTCAATGGGCGCCTACCTGACCCTGGCCAGCCGCCTGCTGATTGCCTTCGGACTGGTTTTCGAACTGCCGATCGTGATCTTCTTCCTCGCCCGGATGGGCATCGTCGACCATAAATGGCTGGCCAAAAATCGCAAGTTTGCTCTGCTGATGGCCTTTGTCCTCGGTGCGGTGCTGACGCCGCCCGATATCTTTTCCCAAGCATCGATTGCCATTCCCTTCATTGTCCTTTATGAAATCGGGATTATCGTTGCGCGACTGTTCGGCAAAAAGAAGGTCATCGAAGAAGATGACGAGGAACAGCCGGAGAAGCAGGAAAAACAGGATGACTGACACTGGAAATCGAAATGAAGGATGTCGCAGATCTAACCGCAGCCTTGCTGCGACCGTCCCCGCATGACACTGGAAGACTGGGGCTGGACCCCCTATTTTGCTGAACAATTCACGCCCTGGGGCAAACGCGGCTACCTGCCTGCGCGGGTCATCCGCGGAGAGAAAAACTACTTTCGGGTCTGTACCGCAAGCGCTGAGCTGACCGTCCGTTTTGCCGGCAAGCTGCGTCATCGGGCTGATGGCCGGGCCGATCTGCCGGTGGTCGGCGATTGGGTGGCGGTGGAACCGCAAGCGGAGCAGCGCGGGATCATCCAGGCGCTGCTGGAGCGAAAAAGTTTCTTTGCCCGCAACCTGCCCGGTCGCCGCAAAGGCAAAGGACGCGAACGGATCGAGCAGCAGGGGATCGCCGCCAATGTCGATCTGGTGCTGATCGTCAGCGGCCTCGACCGCGATTTCAACCTGCGCCGGATCGAACGCTATCTGACCCTGGTCGGCGGCAGTGGAGCCGAGGCGGTGGTACTGCTCAACAAGGCCGATCTCTGTGCCGATCCGGAGGGTTGCAAAATGCAGGTTGAAGCGATTGCTTCCGGGGCACCGGTGCATTTCTGCTGCGCCCACAACCTTGAGCAGATTGAATTTCTGTTCAGCTATTTACAACCGGGGAGGACCCTGGCGATGCTCGGCTCCTCAGGAGTCGGCAAGTCGACCATTCTCAACGGCCTGCTCGGCGAACAGCGGCAGAAGGTCGGTGAGATCAACGAAACGATCGGCAGGGGACGACACACCACCACGCATCGAGAGCTGTTTCTGATGCCGCAGGGCGGCATCCTGATGGACAATCCGGGGATGCGCGAACTGCACCTCTGGGGGGAAAAAGAAGATCTCGCTGAATCGTTCACCGATATTGAAGAGTTGGCGACCGGCTGCCGGTTCAACGATTGTCGACACCTGTCCGAGCCTGGCTGCGCGGTATTGGTTGCGGTCACAGCGGGACAACTGAGTGCAGACCGGCTGAGCAGCTACCAGAAGCTGAAAGAAGAATTGCAGAACCTGCAACGACGCCGCTAGTGTCCCGCTCATGGAGCATCCGCCCAGACTGCTGGTTTTTGTCGGTAGTTGTGTTATTATTGCTCGCCACTTATTTTCAGCCATTTATCATCGCCTGGGGGGGCTCTTTTGCGCTGGATTCTCTTCCTTCTTTCCGGACTCCTGCTCTCGCTGCCGTTTCGTGCAGTGGCTGCGGAAGTGCGTGTTTGTGTCTACGACAATCCCCCCTTAAGCTTTACCGATGCGTCCGGCGCCACTCGGGGGCTGTTGCCCGATTTGTTGAACGAAGTTGCCAGACAAAAACAATGGTCCCTCAGCTATGTGTCTGCGTCCTGGACCGAATGCCTGGAAAAACTGGCGAACGGTACGGTTGAAATTCTGCCGGCAATCGGCTACACACCGCAGCGGGCGGAGAAATTCCGCTTTGCCCATGAAGCAATTCTGACCAACTGGGGACAGATCTACCAACAACCCGGTGGCCAGTTTGACTCCCTTCCCAGCCTTGCTGAGCGCAAGGTTGCGGTCCTCAAAGATGATGTCCACTATATCGGCGGCAACGGTCTGGTGCATTTAGCCGAGACCTTCAATGTAAACCCCAGTTTTGTCGAGGTCTCCAGTTACCTGGAGGCATTCTCAATGCTGGCCCGTGGTGCTGTGGATGTGGCGCTGGTCAATCGGCTGTTCGGCCTTAAACATCAACACAAGTTCGGTCTTCAAGCAACCGCAATTCAGCTCAACCCGATTCAGGTACGACCGGCATTTTCCCTTCACAGTCCGGTCAGCTTAACGGCTGCCTTCGACCAGCAGCTGATCGAGTGGAAGCAAACCCCCGATTCGATCTTTTTTCAATTGATGGAGACCTGGCTTAAAGAGAAGCCGATTAATACTTTCCCGGCCTGGTTGCGCTATCTGATGTATCTCCTCAGCGCCGTGCTGATTACATTGATTATTACAACCATGTGGGCCCGCCGCCAGGTAGCGGCCAAAACCAAACAGCTGGAGGGGAAGAATCGTCAACTGGAAGATGAATTGCTCGAGCGACAACGGGTGGAGGATGAACTGCGTGAACGACATCAACAGTACCAAGTGCTGTTTGAGGAATCGCAGACAATTATCATTCTGGTCGATCCCGCCACCGCCAAGATTGTTGATGCCAGCCCGGCTGCCTGCAGTTTTTACCAGTATCCTCGTGAAGAACTGCAGGGGATGGACGTTACTCGCCTGAACCAGCTGAATGAGTCGGAAATCAGAACAGAAATGGCCTCGGTCGGGAACACGGGGGCCAAACAGTTTCAGTTCACCCATCGCCTGGCGAATGGTCAGTTGCGTGAAGTGGAGGTTCACTGCAGTCCGATCGTGGTTGCCGGGCGCTCCCTGCTCTGTTCGATTGTTCACGATATCAGCAAGCGAAAGCAGGCAGAGCGACAGTTGGAGGAACGCAACCAATTTCTCCAATCGGTGATTGATGGTGTCTCCGATCCGATCATGGTGATCGCGACCGACCATCGGGTGATCAAGATGAACCGGATTGCCCGAGAACAGTTAATGCCGGGATATGCCAAGCAGGAAGAACCGCGTTGCTATCAGGTTTCTCACGCCTCCGAATCCCCGTGCAGTGGGGATGAGCATCCTTGTCCACTCGAACAAGTACAAGAAAATGGCGAATCGGTAACGGTTATACATCACCATGTAACCAGCAAAGGACGACGGATTATTGAGCTGAATGCCTCACCGCTGTTTGATCAGGAGGGCAAGATCCATGCGGTAATCGAGGTGGCACGGGACATTACCGATCGGCTGCAGACGGAAGAGCTGCTGAGCGAAAACGAAAAGCGCTTGCACCACCTGGCTCATCATGATTCGCTGACCGATCTACCGAATCGGCTGCTGTTCGAGGATCGGCTGAAACAGGCCTTAAGCAAGGCACGGCGCAACAGCAAGCAGGTAGCGCTGTTTTTTCTCGATCTGGATCATTTCAAGGACATCAATGACAATCTCGGCCACGATTTCGGCGACCTGCTGTTGATCGATATTGCCAACCGCTTGCGCAGTTGTGTCCGGGAGAGTGATACGGTCGCCAGAATGGGCGGTGATGAGTTTCTGGTGTTGCTCGATGAGGTCGACTCGCTCGAGCTGGTCGAAATCATGGCCGAGCGGATCTGCGCATCGCTGATCCACGAGTTGAATCAGGGCAAATACTATCAGCGGGTCAGTGCCAGTATCGGCATCAGCCTCTATCCCAACGACGGCACTAGCGGCCAGGAGCTGCTCAGAAATGCCGATCTGGCCATGTACCGGGCGAAAAACCAGGGCAAAGCAACCTATCAGTATTATTCCTCACCGCAGACCGGATTCCTGTTCTAATCAGGGTTTGCGCGCACAGATCACACCGCTTTTCATCAGCGCCGGCAACAGAATTTGCATCCAGCCAAGAACCTACCGGATCCAATCAGCGATTATCCTCCAAGACATGAAAAAATAAGGATTTTGCGCTATAATTCAAGTACAGGAAAAACTCTTTGAGGGCTGCTGTTCATACCTTGGCGCCACTCATTTCTCCAGAGGTTTTGAACAACCGGCCGCAACAAAGGAGGAGTGTATGAACACGACCGATTTCCAAGGAATGTGCGAGCTGTTTAACGATGGTCAGCTGATCTGGGTACAAAAGCTGAACAGCCATATGAAGGGACGGGTGATCGGCTGTGAAGCTGATATGATCGAGGTTGAGGTCGGCGATCATTGTGAAAAGTGGAGTCGCAGCGAGTGTGCCGAGATGACCCACGGCTACAAGGTGAAGTACGAAGAGGTGAAAAAACACCCGCACGAATTCGATACCCATCTCGATTAAGCCGCCGGTTACAAACCGGGCTCCCGGTTATCGGAGCCCGGTTGCCAGGCGCCCTGTACCCCATAGTCCTTCGCGACTTGCTGACGCGCCGAGTCCCTGCACAATCTTACGAACTCTTATGAAGTACAGGGGACTGGTCGTTACGACAGAGCTGTTTCCACGGGGCGGTCGACTCCATTTTCGCTGTGACAACCAGCATCAGGCAGCAATCTTCGGTGGCAGTGAGGATCAGCCGACCTTTTTGTCTGACAGAAACATTCTCACCTGAGCGAAGGATATGATCCCGGCTGTCCCCTGCCTGCGTCAACCAGCAGCAGCCTTTCCGGCAGACTTTAATTTTCTCCAGTTGATTGAAGAGCTCGGCCTCAAAGCGCTGGAGATTCCCGCATCGCCACGTGGCGGCATCAGCCTGGAAGCACTTGAATATGCCATCGATCGGAATCGGGACGAAGTCAAGGCCTGCATTGTGCTTTCCAATTTCAACAATCCCCTCGGCAGCTGCATGTCGGATAATGACAAGCAGACCCTGGTGGCGATGCTGGATAAATACTAGGTAGCGCTGATCGAGGACGATATTTACGGTGATCTGTCCCATTGCGATGACCGCCCTTCGGTAGCGAAATCCTTCGATAAAACCGGCAATGTATTGCTCTGTTCTTCCATCAGCAAAACCCTGGCACCTGGTTATCGGGTCGGCTGGATTGCCGCCGGACGCTACCAGGAGCAGATCGAACGGAGCAAGATGATCGCCAGCGTCGCCACCCCCAGCCCCACCCAGTTGGCGATTGCCGAGTTCCTCGCTAACGGCGGTTATGAACATCACCTGCGCTCAATCCGCAGGGTCTATGCCCGGCAAACGGCCCAGATGGGTGCCGCCATCGGCCGATTTTTCCCGCCGGGAACCCGGGTATCGCGGCCGCAGGGCGGCTTTGTCCTCTGGGTTGAAATGCCCGCGACGATCGATGCCTTATGCCTGTACGAACAGGCGCAGGAGTTCGCTATCTCCATCGCTCCGGGGCATATCTTCTCCCTCGCCGGTAAGTTTCATAACTGCATCCGGCTCAACGCTGCCTGCTGGAATCCCTGTGTTGAAGCGGCAATCGAAACCCTCGGCAAGCTGGCCAAGCAGCTGCTTGCCAAACAGCAGAAATGAGGTAGCGTGGCAAACTTTTTCTTCTACACCATGACCATCCTGATCTGGGGTTCAACCTGGCTGGCGATCAAATATCAGTTGGGAATCGTTCCACCGGCAGTATCGGTTGCCTACCGTTTTGCCCTGGCGGCGCTGATGCTATTTGTCTGGTGCCTGGTGACCCGCCGCAAGTTGCGCTTTTCCGGCAAGGAACAACAGTTCATGGCCTTGCAGGGAACCTGCCTGTTTGCACTCAACTACCTGCTCTTCTACCTGGCGGAACTGGAGTTGACCAGTGGCCTGGCGGCGGTGGCCTTTTCCACGATCGTAATCATGAACCTGCTCAACGGCCGCCTGTTTCTCGGCACGACAGTGGAGCTGAAAGTCTTGTTCGGCGGCGGGTTGGGACTGGTCGGCCTGCTCCTGCTGTTCTGGCCGGAGGTTGCCCGTTTTGACGCTGCGGGGGATGCGCTGCTGGCGCTCGGCTACTGCTTTGCTGCCACCTATCTGGCATCGCTGGGAAATATCATCTCGGCCCGCAATCAGCAGCAGGGATTGCCGATCCTCCAGAGCAACGCCTACGGAATGGGCTATGGCGCGCTGCTGATGTTGCTGATCTCACTGGCCTTCGGACTGCCGCTGAATATTTCCACCGCCACCGGCTATCTGGCTTCATTGTTCTACCTGGCGCTGTTCGGTTCGGTGATTGCGTTCGGCTGCTATCTGAGTCTGGTCGGCCGAATCGGTCCCGGCCGTGCGGCTTACGCGACACTGCTTTTCCCGTTAGTGGCGCTGGTGTTGTCAACCATCTGGGAGGATTATCAGTGGACAGCGTCTGCCTTTGTCGGCATTGCGCTGATTCTTTGCGGCAATTATCTGGCGATGTCGACCGGGCGGGACAAGGCAAAGGTGATCGCCGCGCTGGATGAGGTCGCCGCCGAGAGCTGATAAAACATTCAGAAAATCAGCTGATTGCAGAGCTTTTCGTTGCGCTGACAGTCGCGCCGCACTATGCTCTGCTGATGAACTACTTTATTGTTGAAAAAGATGAAGCGACCCTGAGTGCCGGTGAATTTTTACAGCACCGGATCCCCGCAGCCCCTCCAGCCTATTTGAAACAGTTGTTGAAAAAGGGCAAAATTCGTGGTCCGAACGGGCCGTTGGCGGCCGCTGACTGCTTGAATACTGCCGACCGGATTCAGTTGCCTGACAGCGCCAGGTTGCAGGAGCTGATGAAGGTTCCGCGCAGCAGCGCCGCCGGGGTGGTGATCCTCTATGAAAGTCGTGAGATTCTGCTGGTCGATAAACCGGCCGGGCTGGCCATCCATTCCAGTCAGGGACATGAAAGCGAAAATCTGACCGCCTGGGTCGAGACGTTGCTGAAAGAACGGGGCAGCCGCTTCCAGGTGGCCCCGGCCCATCGGCTTGATCTGGAAACTTCAGGCCCGGTGCTGTTCGGCAAGGGGAAAGAGGCGTGCGGCAGATTGGGCCAGCTGTTCATGCGCCAGGAGGTGGAAAAAACCTATCTGGCGTTGGCCGCCGGCAAAACTCCCGGCAGCGGTGAACTGCGTTCGCAGCTCATGGCTAAAGGAAAACAGAAAGACGCGCACAGCAGCTATCGCGCACTGCAGCGGAACGAACAAGCGTCGCTGCTCGAACTCCGCCTGCACACCGGGCGTCAGCACCAGATTCGTCGGCAGCTGGCCGAGGCCGGTCATCCGCTGTTTGGTGATCTGCGCTACAAAGGCCCCTGCCCGGCTGAACTTCCACGACTGTTTCTGCACTGCAGCCGGCTGGCCTTTGTTGATCCCTACAGTGCCGCAGCGATAGCCATCGACAGTCCGTTACCTGACGATTTATCAGTATTTCTAGCGCAGGTCGGGATGGATTAACGACACAGGACACTTAGTAGATTGACAGCTTCTGAGCTTTCCGCAACAATACCGTTCATTCATTAAAATGATTATTGTCCCGGAAACAGGAGTTGTCGTATGCCCGTCAGTAAACAAAAGATCCTCGCCGCACTCAAACAATCCCGCTACCTCGCCTCGGTTTCCGATGACACCTTGAAAAAATTCCTGCCGCTGATCCGTCACGAGTATTTTCCACCGGGGAAAATGGTGATCAAACAGGGGGTGAAAAATCGCGAGGTCTTTATCGTTCTCAAGGGGAGCGTTGCGGTCAAAACCGACCAGCGACAGCTGTACACCCTGGGCCGGATCGGGGATATCTTCGGCGAGATGACGGTCGTCACCGGCCAGCCCTCCCCCTCATCGGTCGAGGTGCTGGAAGAGTTGGAGGCGCTGATCATCTCTTCGGCTCTGCTGCTGGAAGTGAAAGAGGATAACTCCCATGAACTGAGTTTTCTCTTTTACGACTGGGTGTCGCGGATTCTGGCTGACAAGCTGCATTTGACCTCGGAAAAAGCCAAACAGTTTGAGGACGCCAGCGCCGAATTGCGAGAGTCGTTGGCGATACAGCAGCGAATTTCTGAAAACCTGCGCAAAGCCGCTGCTGAGCTGGAAAAATCAAAGGCAGAGTTGGAAGAGCTAAATAATCTGAAAACCGAACTGATCGGGATCGCCTCGCACGATCTGCGTTCACCGATCGGCAGCGTGATTACCGTGATGGAGACGATTCCAGCCTGCTACGAACTGGATGCGGAGGTGATTGACCTGCTCAAGGAGGTCAAGGAGACCTGCAATGAGCAGTTGACCCTGGTGAACGATCTGCTCGATCTGGCGAAGATCGAATCGGGGCACCTGAAACTGGAAACAACCAGTTTCAACTATGCACAGTTACAGACCGTCTTCCGGCAGATCGAAAGGCGTGCCAGACTGCTGTCCCGCAACAAGCAGCTGACGGTTTCGCTGGAGAGCTGTCCGACGCTCGATTCCTACGCTGCGGCAGCAACCGATCCCCTGTTTATCAGCTTCGATGTGCCGAAAATTCAGCAGGTGCTGAATAACCTGATCGGCAACGCTATCAAGTTCACCTCGGAACATGGGACTCTCAAGCTGAAACTGGCACTGAACGCGGCGCAACAACTGCAGATCAGTGTCAGTGATAACGGTCCCGGTATTCCGCAAGCGGAACAGGCACAGATTTTCAATAAGTTCCATCAGGTAAAAAGACGCAAAACCGGAACTCGCGGAGAAATCGGAACCGGTCTGGGGCTGTCGATCTGCAAAAACATGGTCGACCTGCACGGCGGCCGAATCTGGGTCGAGAGTGAGGCTGGCGCCGGTTCGACCTTTGCCTTTACTCTGCCGCTGGGCCGTTAGCAGAACCAGGCAGAGAGAGAGAGGAAAAGCGGCAAGCTGATTCTCAGCTCCACCCCTGACCAAATCACCGAAAGGCCCGTCAAAAGTCACTGTGTAGGTAATTTCAACCGGACCACCGGCAATTCATTAATGTCCTGTCGGTTCGACTCATTCTTCGGTCGGATCTATCAGGCAGAGAAGGGCTCCGGCTGAAACAGCCGCGCCTTCAACTGCACTCACGCTGGTGACAAGCCCATCGATCGGGGATCTTATTTCATTCTCCATCTTCATCGCTTCAAGAATAATCAGAACTTCGCCCTCCTTGACGAAGTCTCCCTGATTTTTCAGAAGCTTCCAGATGTTTCCGGCCATCGGGCTCTTGATCTCCTGACGACCACCCGCCCCGGCACCAAGTTTTTCCGCAAGTTTTTTCTTTTTTTCGTCAACCACCAGCACATCGAAATGATCGCCTTTGACCATCACCGAGTAACTGCCATTTTCGACTTCATCGATATCGACCTCGTAGGATTGATGATCGAAAATCAGAGAATAGAGATTTTCCCGGGCTTCGAAAAAATCGACCTTGCAGTCAGCACCGTTGATCCACACGCGGTAAAGACCGGGTTCGGACTCTTCGATCTCAACCCGAATATCTTCATCTTTTATGGTTGCGATATAGGCCATCGGAATACCTCCGTTATCGGTTGCTGAGAGAGCGTATGCGGCCAGACAGTTTCCAGGGATTCACCCCGCCGCCGCCTTCTGTTGTGGAAGTAATCCTTTGGGAATTTTCTTTATCGCGACGAAAAGCTTTGATCACCGCACCGATAATGGCGACCTTCTCGTCCGGGCGTTTGTGCGCCGCATCCTCCATCTTGAAGTGGGTATCAATGAAACTGGTATCGAAATCGCCACTGATAAAATGCTCGTTCAGCATGACCCGTGCATGAAACGGGATGGTGGTTTTGATCCCCTTAACGATGTATTCGGACAGTGCGCGTCGGCACCGGGAAATGGCATTGTCGCGGTCACGTCCCCAGACCACCAGCTTGGAAATCAAGGGGTCATAATGGATCGGCACCTCGAAACCTTCATACACCCCGGATTCATCACGAATGCCGGGGCCACCGGGAACGCGCAGACCGGCAATTTTGCCCGGAGTGGGCAAAAAATCATTATCCGGATCCTCAGCAGATATGCGGCACTCGATGGCGTGCCCGCGCATCTGCACATCTTCCTGCTTGATCGTCAGTTCCTGTCCGGCTGCGCTGCGAATCATCTCCTTACACAGATCGATACCCGTGACCATCTCGGTGATCGGGTGTTCAACCTGCAGGCGGGTGTTCATCTCAAGAAAGAAGAACTCTTTCGATTCTCCTGAAACGATGAACTCCACGGTACCCGCACTGTCGTAGTTGACGGACCGGGCCGCGCTTAACGCTGCCGCGCCCATCCGTTGCCGCATCTCCTCATCGACAATCGGGCTCGGTGCTTCCTCGATGACCTTCTGGTGACGCCGCTGAATGGAACATTCGCGCTCACCAACATGGATCATATTCCCGTGCTTGTCACCGAGGACCTGAATCTCGATATGTCGTGGACGATCAACGTAGCGTTCCATGTAGATCGCATCGTCATTGAACGACTTGATCGCCTCACTCTTGGTGGCGCGGAAAGCATCCAGTAACCCATCGGGGCTGTCGATCTTACGCATCCCCTTGCCGCCACCGCCGGCTGCAGCCTTGAGCATCAGGGGATAGCCGATCTTTTCGGACCACTCCAAACAATGCTCTGCATTGAGCAGGTTTTCCTTCATCCCCGGGACCAGTGGCACATTCATCTCGGCCACGGCAACCCGAGAAGTGGTCTTGTTGCCCATAATCCGGATCGCCCGGGGATTAGGTCCGATAAAAACAATGTCATTCTCGACGCACAATTCGGCAAATTCAGCATTTTCTGAAAGGAAACCATAACCGGGATGAATGGCATCGACCTTGGCTTTTCTGGCAACTTCGATGATCTTTTCCGCCATCAGGTAAGATTGGCTGGAGGGGGCGGGGCCGATGCAGTAAGCCTCATCCGCCACCCGGACATGCAGGCTGGCGCGGTCCACTTCGGAGTAGACGGCCACGGTTGCAATGCCGAGCTCTTTGCAGGCCCGGACCACACGAACGGCAATTTCACCGCGATTCGCAATCAGGACTTTATTGAACATATTGCGATCTCCTTTATGAGAAAATTTAGTCGTCACTAAAGCGGAATATTGCCGTGCTTACGCGGTGGATTGAGGTCCCGCTTGTTCTTCAGCATTTCCAGGGCACGGATCAGCTTGGGCCGGGTTTCTGTCGGGTCGATAACTTCATCGACATATCCCAGTTCCGCAGCGTTGTAGGGATTGGCAAACTTGTCCCGATAGTCAGCCACGAGTTCATCACGAGTCGCTTCGGCATCTTCTGCGTTGGCCATTTTATCACGGTGAATGATGCTGACTGCCCCCTCTGGACCCATGACTGCGATCTCGGCGGTGGGATAAGCAAAAACATAATCGGCGCGGATGTGCTTGGAATTCATGACACAATAAGCCCCGCCGTAGGCCTTGCGGGTAATGACCGTGAGCTTGGGAACGGTTGCCTCGGCCATGGCATAGAGCAGCTTGGCTCCGTGCTTGATAATCCCGCCCAACTCCTGTTCTACCCCTGGCATGAACCCGGGGACATCCTCAAAAATGACCAGCGAGATATTGAACGCATCGCAAAAACGCACGAAACGGGCGCCCTTCATCGAGGAGTCAGAATCGAGCGCGCCGGCCATAAAGTTCGGCTGGTTGGCAATGATACCGACCGAGCGACCATTCAGCCTGGCGAAACCGATCAAAATATTTCTGGCGTAGTGTTCCTGGACCTCGAAGAAATACTGATCATCCACGACCGCCGTAATGACTTCTTTCATGTCATAAGGGCTGTTGGAGTTTGTGGGGACCAGATCCCGCAACGCTGCTTCGCCGCGATGGGGGTCATCGGTACAGGCCTTGAGGGGCGGATCTTCCTGATTATTGAGGGGAATGAAGGAGAAGAGCTCGCGCATCATCAGCAGGCAGCCTTCGTCGTCATCGCTGGCGAAATGGGCGGTGCCGGAAACTTCGTTGTGCGTCATGGCACCACCGAGTTCTTCTTTGGTGACTTCATCCCGGGTCACGGTTTTGATAACCTCGGGACCGGTAATAAACATGTAGGAGGTATCGCGCACCATGAAGATGAAATCAGTGATGGCTGGAGAATATGCCGCACCACCGGCGCAGGGGCCCATGATGGCGGAGAATTGGGGGACAACCCCCGAGGCCATGACATTGCGTAAAAAGATGTCACCATAACCGGCCAGGGCTTGCACCCCTTCCTGAATCCGCGCGCCTCCTGAGTCATTCAGGCCGATGACCGGAGCCCCCATTTTCATCGCCATATCCATGATTTTGCATATTTTCTCGGCAAACGCCTTGGACAGCGAACCGCCAAAAACACCGAAATCCTGAGCAAAAGCATAAACCAAGCGTCCGTCAATCATGCCATAGCCAGTGATAACCCCATCACCCGGAAGATGCTGCTGGTCCATACCAAAATTCGTACAACGGTGAATGACGAACTTATCCGTTTCCTGAAAAGAGCCTTCGTCGAGGAGAATATGAATTCGTTCACGGGCCGTGAGCTTTCCACCCTGATGTTGCTTTTCAATGCGCGCGGGACCGCCGCCAAGTTCGGCCTCGGCATTGCGCCTCTCCAGTTCGGCGAGTTTCTCTTCGATCGTCATTATTGACTCCTCTTGCTCTGAGATTATTCCTGAAGGTCTCAAGTTACTTTTTGTGTTTTAATTTTCAACTTTTTCACGTTAGAGTAAGGTCCGAATCCAATTAAGGGGTGAGCCATGACCAAGGACAAGCCGATCAAAACGACAGCATCGACATCTCTTCCGACGAGCAAATCAGCAGACAATTTACGCATCGTTACTTCGGCCCATCTCGCGACGGCCTATCCCGAGCTATCGGAATTTGAGTTCGGGCTCATCATTGCGTCAAACGCCTTCCAGCGCTGGCTGATTCGCTGCATGAACGCCGCCGGCGCTAAAGAGATGGCACCGCTTGACGTTCTGATCCTGCACCATATCACCCACCGTGACAAAGAGAAGCGTCTGGCAGATATCTGCTTCATTCTGAATATCGAAGATACCCATACCGCCACCTATTCCCTCAAAAAACTGGTCGCCGCCGGTCTGGTACAGAACGAGAAGAAGGGCAAGGAGATGTTCTATTCCACAACTCCCGAAGGGAAAGCACTCTGCGACCGCTACAAAGAGGTGCGGGACAGTTGCCTGGTTTCCAGTTTTGCCAATAACGACGATGAAAAAAAACAGCTGGCCGACATAGCCAAATTTCTGCGCAACCTTTCCGGCCTTTACGATCAAGCCTCGCGGGGAGCATCCTCGTACTGAACAACCACCAGCTTTAGCGGCTAAAGATCAATTTCCGGCAGCGCGACAATCGTGCAGCCTGCCGCTTCCACCCCCTGTTTGACCTTATTGGCGGTCTCGGCCGAATGCAGGTTATCGCCATGAACGCAGATGCTATGAAAAGGGGTTGGCAGGCATTTGCCATTGATGCTGACAACCCCTCCCTGTTCGACCATGCGCAGCACCTGGGCGACACAATCTTCGCTGTCATGGAAGACTGAGCCAGGTTGGCTGCGGGGAACCAGTTGCCCGGCATCTGTGTAGGCCCGGTCGGAGAATACTTCCAGAGCTAGGGGCAATCCGGCCGCTGTGCCCGCTTTCGCCAACTCTGAGAGCACCGGAGCCAACAGAATCATATCGCGATCATATTCTCGCACCGCCTCCGCAACGACCCTTGCCAAATCAGCATTTTCACTCGCCATATTGTTGAGGGCACCGTGCGGCTTGACGTGACTGACATTTGTTCCCTTGGAGCGGGCGATCCCGTCCAACGCGCCAATCTGGTAGATGATCATGGCCTTCAACTCCTGGGCGGGAAGATGCATGGCCCTGCGCCCGAAACCCTGCAGGTCGGGAAAACCCGGATGGGCACCGATACTGACCTTTTCTGGCAATGCCAACTCCACGGTCTGAGACATGACCAAGGCATCTCCGCCATGAAAACCGCAGGCCAGGTTGGCCGACTTAACGACTTTCAGCAGCAGGGAGTCATTGCCTATCTGGTATGCACCGAAACTTTCGCCCATATCAGCATTCAGGTTGATGTTCATATTGCTCTTCCTTTTATGGATGAATCTCAGGTGGCTCGAAAACGTCCGGCTGCTCAAGAGCATCCATCACGCCGCTGATCAGGCTGGCGTTATACATGGCCTTCATATCGACGATACCGGTCAACTCCAGGGGTTCGACGCTGGAGAGCAGCTCGGCTAGTTCTTTTCGGTGGGACCGCAACAGTGATTCAGCGGCTTCGGGGCTGATCGCTTCAAAGCGTAGCTGGCTACCGGGAGGCATAGCCGCCAGTCTGGGCAAATCGACGGAACTCACAGTTGCAATTTTAGGGTAGCCTCCGACAGTCGGGCCGTCCGCCAACAGGACAATCGGCACACCATTGCCCGGGACTTGAATCGCTCCGGGAACAATGCCGTCAGAAATAATTTCGGGGTTCTTATCGGGATGATGAACCAGAATCGGACCTTCCAGACGGCTGCCCATGCGATCCGACTCCTGACTCACCTTATAGATGCCGGTCAGGAAATCCTGTCGCGCGGCGTCGGTAAAGTAATCCTCCTGCGGACCCAGGATGACCCGGATGCAAGTGGGCAGATCCTGTTCGGAAGCAGATTGTTTAAGCCCGAGGCTAGCTAAATCGGACGAGCGGGGAAGTTGCTGGTCGGGACCAGGGTCAAGAGTCTCCCCGGCGGCGGCAAGGGGAGAATCGGGCAGCAATTTTTGGCCGTCAATCCCCCCGAAACCGCCACGCAGGTAGGTCGCGCTACTTCCCATGACGTCTGGCAGATCCAGGCCGCCACTGACAGCGACATAACCCGCCTTGCCGGACATCACCGGTCCGATCTGCAGGGTATCACCGGCTTCAAGAGTGATGGTTCTCCAAGAGTTCAGGGTACGCTTCACCTTGTCGCGGATCAATTCAGCGGAGAAATCTCCGGCCAGGGCCAGTCTCAAAGCCCCTTCCTCCAGACGAAGAGTTGGCCCGGAGAAAAAAAACTCGATAAGCGCCGTATCAGCATTGTTTCCGGCCAGGCTGTTGGCCACCCATGCCAGATCGGAGTGGAGTGCGCCTGATTGGGGGACACCGATGCGGCGATAACCGAATCGGCCCCGATCCTGAATACAAGCTAAAGTTCCTGGAGAGACGACCTTGAGTCGAGGAGTCATGTCTTGACCTCCTTGTGCAGAAACTGACTAAAATCGAGCGAATTCTCAAGCGTTTGTTCGACAAGCTCTTGATAACGGTCTTCGGAAATGACCTGAAATTCAACCCGGTCTCCGGGGCCGAGCAATGCCGGTTCTGAACGTTGAGCATCGAACAGGGCAAGCGGGCAACGGCCCAGCAGTTGCCATCCCCCTGGACTCTCCCAGGGATAAATTGCCGTTTGCTGGCCAGTGATGGCAACCGACCCGACCGGGACCCGGACCCGTGGTTCCGTCAGACGGGGCATGTGCAGCGCAGGATCGACATCCCCCATGTAAGGAAAGCCCGGCAGAAATCCGATCATGTAAACCAGATAGGTCTGGCTGGCATGGAGGTCGATAACCTTTTCCGGGGTCAGCCCAAGAGAGGCCGCGGCCGACTCGAGATCGGGGCCATAATCTCCCCCATAACAGACCGGCAAACGCCAATGTCGGCCCTTCTGTCGATTATCGGTTTCGACCTTCTCCAACAGCAGTAACAGTCGACCTTGCAAGTCAGATCGAGAGATTACCAATGGATCGAAAATAACCGTCAGAGAGCGAAAGGTCGGAACCGTTTCAATAACCCCGTTCAGTCTGCCAGCCTCTTTTTCCTGCATTAATCGGGTATCAAAAGCAGAAACTGCCGAAACAAGCTGCTGGTCAATCCTGTCGCCAAATTCCAGAGTCAGGGCACTATCACCCAGATTTAGAAAACGCGGCTTCTTCATTGTTTTACTTCCCAACCATGACATTCGGCAAGTAAAGCACCAACTCCGGGAAGATCGATAAGATAATAACCATCAAGATCATGATCAAAAAGAACGGCACCGTGGCCTTGATAATCTCACTGATCGGCACATTGGCGATTCCCTGAATAACGAAGAGGCTGAAACCGACTGGTGGCGTAATCTGCGAAAGTTCGACCATAATAACCAGGAAAATACCGAACCAGAGAGGATCAAAACCAGCCGCTACGATAATCGGCAAAACGATTGGCAAGGTCATGACAACAATCGAAATACCGTCAAGGATCATCCCCAGCAGCAAATACATAAAACCAAGAACAATGAGCAACACGTAGGGTGAGGCATTCAAACTGGCAATGTAAGAACTTATCCCGCTGGCAATCCCGATGAAACCAACCACTTGGGACAAAAATGCCGCCCCGGAAATGATCAGACAGATCATGCCTGTGGTTTGAACGGCACTCATCAGTGCTTCACGAAAATTCTCCCAGTTCAAACACCGGTAGGCTGCAGCAAGCCCCAGAGCACCGACCACCCCCATTGCTGCGGCTTCCGTTGGGGTGGTAACTCCCATATAAATCCCGCCAAGAACGAGAACAACCAGGAGCATCACAGGAAACAGCTCTTTTAACGCAGCCATTTTCTGGGCAAAAGAGTAGGTTTCAGTACTATCAGGAACGATGCCCGGTTTCAGCTTTGCTTGGATAATAATATAGATCGTGTACATCAAGGCCAGCAGTATGCCAGGGACGATACCAGCGATGAACAGTTTGCCTATCGAGGAATCTGACAACACCCCGTAGATGATCATAATCAAACTGGGCGGGATGAGAAAACCGAGAGTTCCCGCTCCGGCCAAGGAGCCAATTGCCAGGGAACGGTCGTAACCCCGCTCGGATAACTCGTCAAGGGTGATCTTGCCAACAGTCGCGGTGGTTGCTGCGCTTGATCCGGATACTGCGGCAAACAGAGAACAAGCAAAGACATTAATATGGAGAAGACGGCCAGGAATAGCAGACAGCCCAGGGACAAGACCGTTCAAAAGCTTGGTTGAAATGGAAGTTCGGAACAGGATCTCGCCCATCAGTATGAACAGAGGCAAGGCCGTAAGAGCCCATGAGTTCATACTGTTCCAGACCGAATTGGCCATCAGGCCGCCAATTTTGTCCCAGATCGACATCGACGGAGGCAGATTGCTGGGATAAAGGAGCAGCCCCGCGATACCAACCCCGAAGAGAGTAAATCCAATCCAGACTCCCCCGAGGAGGAGTACCAGCAGGACAACAAACAGACAGATTGTCAGGATTAACGGTTCCGAGAACAAAACGGCAACCTCCTTACAAACTCCGCTAACAGCTGCAGGGCCAGCCCAAACAGACCGACCGCGACCATTATCTGCGGTAGATAAAGGGGTGTTTCCGAGATCGAATCTGCCAGCATGTCGTAGCTGTAGGTGTCATAAACCATGAGGACAGCATGATAGAGGATAAACATGGTGATAGACATTGCGATCAGGGTTGCCACCGACTCCAGGTAGCGTTTGGGCTCGGGACTGAGGTTAGCCGTTAGAATCGAGATTCTGATATGAGAATCAGACTTCAGGGTAAAAGCCAGGCCCGCCATGACAGCGGCGACCATGAGATAGCCACTGTATTCGTCGGCAATAAAGGTTGAGAAATTAAAAAAGGTGCGACAGATAACCTCAACCACAATCAAACCAACGATTGCCAGCATGCAAAGGGCAGATAGATACGCCCCCACCTTCGAGAACGTATCTATCCCTTTGACGAACTTCTCCATCATTTCGTGTACTTATCCAAAAGTGCTTTAACATTTGCCTTCGACTTTGCCTTGAACCCGGCAACGATTGTTTTTGCGGCAACATCCAGAGTTTTACCAAATTCGGCACTCTCTTCAGAAACAACCATGCCATGCTCCTGAATGACCTTGATCCCCTCTTCATGGCGCGCCTGAGAATTTTGCCATTGCTTTTTCTCGGTTTCAGCAGCGGCCTTCAAAATCGCATCCTGCTGTGATTTGGACATGGCATTCCAGTAATCCATATTTATGGTGACCATGTTGAGCGGGTATGCATAGTTGATCTTTTTAAACCCTTTAAGAACTTCCCAGAACTTGCCATTTTTTGAGGATTCGGCCGAGGTAAGAACCGAGTCGATCATACCGGTGGTCAAAGAAGAATAGACTTCACCCCAGGGCAGGGAGACCGGAGATCCGCCGAGTGAACGCAGGAATTCGGCTCCGTTTTTATCATAGGTTCTGGTTTTGAGATTTTTCAGATCGGCCTTCGAGTTGACAATGTTTTTTGTCACCAAACCACTGGGAGGCCAGGGAGCAGCATAGAGAAACTTCTGCTTCCATCTGAGCGCAGATTTTTCATAAATCGGTTTCGAATCATTATAAAGACGCTTTGCGTCATCGAAACCACCGACAAGACGAGGTAGAGAGCTGATACCAAAAGCATGCTCACTACCAGCAACAACACCCATCAGAATATCGGACATCGGGACCTGACCATCCTTGACGACCTTGAGCAGTTCCGGACCTTTAAATCCAAGACTACCGCCGGGATGAACCGTTATCTTCACACTGCCGTCGGAGTATTTATCCGCCAGCTTGGCAAAATCCATTGCACCTACCGTGTGAAAGCTTGTGGCACCATAGATTGCATTCAGGTCCAGCTTAACGACACCCGCAGCCCAGCCTTGAGTCACAAAGAACAGTCCAATCAGAACTACCGCCAATACGCTCTTTCTCAGCATCCTCATCTCTCCCTTCTGATGTTATTGCCCAGTGACCATCCGCCATTCGGATGGTCTGGATTGAAATTTGGGGGGCCCTCTACGCCAACAGGTTATGGGCACCCTTAACTTGAGATCGATATTTTCGTTGAAGAACATGATTCTATCTGTCAATTGGAGCCCGCCAGTGCTGTTGAGTGTAACCAGAGGTGCAACGGATCTGCTCCTGATGAGTTTAGCAGAACATTGTTTGTTTTAAGCTTAGGTTGTCACTTTGCCCTTGTCAATGTTTTATTTATGTTTTACTGATAATTTATCCATGTTTTGTTATTGTTCGATTTTTTCTGCTTTGGGCACAAAAAGACAAAGGCTTACGCAGAATGATCTGCATAAGCCTTTGTCTTTAATGGTGGAGCTGATGAGGATCGAACTCACGACCTTCGCATTGCGAACGCGACGCTCTCCCAACTGAGCTACAGCCCCGAAATTTCTGTTATTAACCTAGTGCCACATCAAGAATCATCATCACTGTAAAGCCGAGCATCACCCCCATGGTGGCGATATCGGTATTCTCTCCCCGTTGCGACTCGGGGATCACCTCTTCGACGACGACAAAGATCATCGCCCCGGCGGCGAAGGCCAGGGAGAAGGGCAGGATCGGCCGGGCAAAGACCACCAGTGCCGCGCCCGCCACTCCGGCGACGATCTCGACCATACCAGATAGTTGCCCAGCCATAAAGCTCTTATGTTGCGATAGGCCCTCGCGCCGCAACGGTACTGCGACCGCCATCCCTTCCGGGAAGTTCTGAATACCGATCCCCAGCGCCAGAGCGATGGCCCCGGCCATTGAGGCTTCCGGGAAACCAGCGCCAACCGCCCCGAAAGCGACTCCGACGGCTAATCCTTCGGGGATATTGTGCAGGGTGATCGCCAGCACCAGCAAGGTACTGCGCCGCCAGTCGGTTTCGATCCCTTCCGCCTCGGAGCGGGGGAAATTCAGGTGCAGGTGGGGTAGAAATTTATCGATCAGACGCAAAAAACCGCCGCCACAGAGAAAACCGAAAGCGACCGGCAACCAGGCGGGAAAAGATTTCCCTTCACCCATTTCCAGTGCCGGAGCCAGCAACGACCAGTAGCTGGCAGCGATCATCACACCGGCAGCGAAGCCGAGCATGGAATCGAGCATTTTTCGGCTCGGTTGCTGACTCAAATAGACGGTTCCAGCGCCAAGTGCGGTCAACAGCCAGGTAAACAGGGTCGCCAGAAATGCCTGCCAGACCGGGTGGAGTGAAAGGAGATAACTGCTCATCGAGGCTCAAACTCCTGCGAGGAAGGGTCAATAACATCGAAATAGATCAAGGAAACAGGTTTATGTGTACCACTTAAAACATCCCCCGCTGGATGGTTTTTTCCAACTCCTGGGCGGGGAGAAAATCGTCCTGCAGGCTGAGTGCAATCCGGCAATCATTGAGTGCCCGGCTGAACAGCTTCATCTCAAAACAGGTCTGGGCCCGCCCCCAGAAACCATCCAGTGAGGTCGAGGAAAGGTTGATCGCCTGATCATAGTCTGCCAGTGACTGGTCATATTTTCCCTGCACCCGGTAAACCAGACCGCGATTGCACCAGGCCCGACCGTTCTCCTCGTTGTATTGGAGGGCCTTGGAAAAATCCTCGATTGCGCGCTGGTATTCGGCCAGCGCAAAGAGCGCCATGCCGCGATGATTGTAGACCAACGAGCGAAGCGTCGCCTCAAGCTTCATACGCAGAATCTGGCCGTAGATTCTGATTGCCGCCGGAAAGTTCTTGTTGCTGTGCTCTTGCAGCGCACGAAACATCGACTTCTCCAACCCCTGCGGCGACTCTTTGCCGTCATCATCAACCATGCTTTCATCAGCAACGCCCAACACCCCTTCGGGCAGCCGATCAATCTCGATCGGCCGGGCCGCCGATAACAACTCCTCGACACTCTGCCGCCGCTGCAAGCCACGCGCGCGGAGCTCTTTCTGGTAATCGCGGATTTCCTGAAAAATCAGATCAGAGAGCGCCAGCGAAGCATTGAGGGAAGCAAGTTTGCGCTTGATCGAATCGTTGGGGAAAACCAGGTCCGATTTATAAACCAGCTCGTGTTCAACCTCGGCCCAGGCATCCTGCAAAATGGTCCGCAGCTGGATTTCACAGATGGGACCGGTGTTCGGCAGCCGCTCGCCGACCGTCTCCTCGAGCTGAATCAGCAGATGCACTGAATCATAACCGAACTCGCGGAAGGAGTGACTATCGCCTTTGCGCTCCATGTCAACGACGTTAAAGTTGGCCGTGATTAATTGTTCGATCGCGGTCAGATCTTCCAGAAAAGGACTGATCACCCGCAAGCCGAGCAGATCGCTGATCAGCAGCGCAGCGCCCGGCGGCTCAGGCTTCAGCTGGGAAATTTTGTGGAAATAATTCTCGAACTTTTTAACCCGGGATTTGATCGTCGCAGAAAAACCCTGTGTATCGAGCCGCTGACGCAACTGTTGACAGATTTCCTGCAGTTGGTCTTCAAGTGCCGGTCGCAACGCCTTATAGAGTTTTCCGCAGCGGGTTCGATCAGGCGGTGCGGTCTCTTTCTTGAGATGATCGGTCATTCTCCAGCCTCCCGGAAATCATCTTGAACAAACCAGCAGTTCAGGAACTTTTGACCGCATTACGGGTACTGCGTTTGACCTCGTACATCACCTCGTCCGACAGTTTGATCAATTCCTGCAGACAGTAGGCATTGGTCGGATAGGTAGCGACACCGATACTGGCGGTGACCTTGATCGGTTGGCCGCAATCGGAGATGAATTCACGGTCACGCAACACTTTCAGCAGATTTCTCGCCATCCCCAAAGCACCCTTTTTGCCGGTCGACGGCAACAGAAAGATAAACTCGTCACCGCCATAGCGGGCGGCATGGTCGACCTTGCGGATCACCTCGCGAATCAGCTGGCCGACCTCTTTGAGTACACGGCTGCCGGTCAAGTGACCATAAGTATCGTTGACCTGTTTGAAATGGTCAAGGTCAAGGAACACCATCGACAGTTCGGTACCGTAACGGGTTGCCCTCTCCATCTCATAATCGCAGAGGGTCTGGAAATGGCGGGAATTGTAGAGCCCGGTCAGATCATCGGTGATGGTCAGCGCGCGAACCGTCTGCAGCAGCCGGGAATTTTCGATGGCGATGGCGGTAAAATCGGCAATGGTCGAGAGGATCCGCTGATCCTGCTCGGTAAACTCACTCTGCCCCAAACCGTTGAGCAGCTGGATCACACCGACAATCCGATTGCCGGCAACCAACGGCACGCAAACAATGGAACGGGTGACGAAGCCGATCTCTTTATCGAGCGTGCCGGAAAAGCGCGGCTCCTTGCTGACGTCGGGAACCAGCAGCGGAATGCCCTGCTCTGCAACCCAGCCGGCGACTCCCTGTCCGGCGGGCAAACGGCGACCTTGCAATTTATCCGCCCCCGGAGAAACGACGATTTCAAAGCAGAGTTCCCCGGTCTGCTCATCGACCGTCAACAACGACCAGGCCTGCGGGCGCAGCAGGTTGCCGACCTTTTCCATCACGACCGTGTAGACATCCTCCAAGGTCAGGTGCGAAGTCAAAGCTTTGCCGATATCAATCAGGGTCTCCAGTTCATCGGAAAGACGCCCCGTTTCGACAAGATGTAGGTTTTCTGCTTTCATAGTTGTCCTGAGAATGGATCACATTTAATCTTATTAATTTAAGCGTTCCCCGGGAAGAAGTCAATCATTGCGAAGAAACTTGCCTGCCTCATTAAAGTTTTTCCCGGATGCTGCCGATAAGCACAAAAGAAGTACCCCAGCGAGAGAGGAAGTATGAGCGACTATATAAAGGTGCCGACATCTCCGAAACAGGGTCTCTTGCGCGGGGTTGAAGCGGTCTCGCCCTACCCGCGGATCAACCCGCAACAGCGGCACAAGCAAGGCTATTCGCAACAACAGCCCGAAACAACGGACGTGAAGGATAGCCGGGCCCGGCGCCGCTTTATCTCTTTACGACGTCTGATCGACGAGCTTAAAAAAACGTCCCCGATCAGCAAGGTCGACTTTGCGAGCGCCGATGTCGAACTGCGAAATATCGGCCTGGCGATTGTCGAGGAAGCATTGATCGATCGGCTGCTGCAGTTGAAAATCCCGCTGCAAAGTATCGAGCCGCTGTTGCAACAGGTCGATCAGAACCGCTCCAGTATCGAGCTTGGCAGCGGTCGCAGAATCAGCGACGAAGAATCGACCCTGTTCCCGGTCTCGGCCAAGGGCTTGTCCGAATACAATCTGAAAATCGATGAGCTGAACATTCTTCCCGGTCACTACGACAGCCAGATTGTCGAGCAGATCGATCGGGAAGGGCACTACATTGCGGAACAGAACCGTTTACGGCTGACTTTCAGCCGGCTCGGCCCGGCCTTGACCTCGACCGGCGAACTGCTGAAACTGAAGATTAGCGTTCTGCTCGGGGTGCTGGAGACCGACGAAGCCGACCGCCGGGCGATCCTCTATCTACGTGCGGATAAAAGCTACGCTTTGTATGCGGATAAACTGATCAACCTGTCGATCTGAAAAATGTCAAAACTGAAAGGGGTTGCCGTTCTGCCCTGCGTTACTTCTTTCGTAACTATTCAGCTCGGTGGCCTCGGGGTGCTCACAGAGAAGGGTGTCTGGCGCCAGGATGGCGTCAGTCAATCCCCAGGGATGGGTTCATGCGGCCCTTCACTGTGGGCAGCGCGAGGCCATTCACTGAACCTTATCTTCAATCTTCCCGCAGATATCCGGCCGGTTTCTGCCCCAACGCCTTCCAGGTGCCGAGCAGCCCAAGCAGCAGAGCCAGACCGATTCCCGCCGCCAGCGTAGCCAGCACCACGCCGGGATAAAAATGAAACGGTGCCTCCATCAAGCCTTTGAGAATCCCGAAAGCAGCCAGCCCGCCGGTCAGCAGGCTGATCCCCCCGGCAGCCAAACCGAGCAGGGTAAATTCGGCGGCGAAGCTGAGCAGGATATCGCGCCGGGTCGCGCCGCAGATCTTGCAGATAACCGCATCATGAATTCGCCGATGCTGGTCAGCGGACAGCGCGCCGGCCAGCACCAGAAAACCGCTCAGCAGGGCAATTCCGGCCATCCCCTGAAAGGCCGCACCGATCCTCGCCAGGGTTCGTGAAACATTGGCCAGAACCTCTCTGGTGGAGATTGCCGAAATGTTCGGAAAGGCGGCGGTAATGCGCCGATAGACCCTCTCCCCCGCCTCCGGCGCCAGATGCACGGCGGCAATATGGGTCTGCGGTGCCTGCTCCAGAACACCGGGGGCGAACAGCAGGGCGAAGTTCAATTCCAGGGTCGACCAATCGACAGTGCGCAGATTGGCAATTTCGGCATCGACCTTGCGACCGAGGATATTCACCGTCAGCCGGTCGCCGACCTGCACCCCGAAGCCGGCAGCGATATCGGCGGTCAACGACAAAAGCGGCGGTCCGCGGTAATCGACCGGCCACCAGGCCCCGGCGCTCAATTGCGTACCGGGCGGCATCGCCCCGCTGTAACTGAGAAAGCGATCGCCCCGAATTGCCCAGCGAACCCTGGGATTGATCTTCGCCTGCGCCACCGGCACCCCGGCAATCGCGGTAATCCGGCCGCGCAGGGTCGGATATCGCTCCAGTCGGTTGACCCCGACAGCGCCTTTCAGCAGCTGCTCAAAAGGGACGACCTGATCCGGTTGGATATCGAGAAAGAAATAGTCCGGGGCCTCGGCAGGGATGGTTTCACTGACCATACTATTCAGATTGGACTGCACCAGCACAATCATCACCAGCGCCGTCAAGCCCAGCCCGAGCGAGAAAAGGATGCTCCCCGCCGGCGCACCGGGGCGCTGAATATTGGCCAGGCCAAGTCGCAGCGAAGCATTATCGGGGCGCGGACAATGACGGGCAAAAGCGATCACCACAACTGCCAACAGGCGGAAGATCAGGAAACAAACCAACGCGCCGACCACGAACCAGAAAGCCAGCCGCCGATCGCCACTGCTGAGCAGCGCAACCAGGATCAGCAGCCCGGCGGTCAACAGAATTGCCAGCCGGATTTTTAATCCCGGATCCTTGCGGCCGGTTTCCAGATAACCGCGAAACAACACTGCCGGCGGCACCCGCCGGGCAATGCCGAGCTCTTTGAGCGAAAACAACAGCGCGATCAACAAACCGAACAGGGTCGCTGTCAGCAACACCTGCGGATAAAAACCGGGTTGCAGTGGAATCGGTAGCTGTTCGCCAAGCAACCGATCGAGCAGAAACGGGATGCTTACCCCGGCCAGCAGGCCGGCAGCGGCGCCGAGCAAACCGAGCAGGAGAATCTGCAGCAGATACGCGGTAAAAATCACCCGACTTGAGGCCCCCAGACATTTCAGCGTGGCAATATGCAGTACCTTGCCGCCCAGATAGCCGCGCACCGCACCGCTCACCCCCAAGCCGCCGACCAGCAGGGCGCAGAGGCCGAGCAGGGTCAGATTGGTACTCATCCGGTCGAGAAAGAAACGGACCCGTGGCGCCGCTTCACGCCAACTGCGCAATCGCCAACCGGCATCGGGAAACCGCTGCCGCAGATCCTGCTTGAGCTGATCTACTTGTTGTCGATCGGCAAGTCGCAACCGGTAGGCGTAAGCCACCAGGCTTCCCGGCTGCAACAGTTCGGTGGCATCCAGTCCGGCCCGACTGACCAGCAAGCGCGGTCCCAGAGTAAAGGCCCGGATGGTTCGATCCGGCTCAACTTTCAGCACCCCGCGAATGACAAAAATAATTTTGCCGACCCGAACTCGATCCCCGACCGCAGCCGACAAGCGCTGCAGAAAGGCCTCTTCCACCAATGCGCCATATTCACCGTTGCTCTTCGCCAGTGCTGATTGCAGCGGCTGTGACGGGGCAATCGACAGCTGACCGTAGAGCGGATAGGCCTGATCCACCGCTTTCAGTTCGACCAACAGCCGGCGACCACCAGCCATGCCGGCGGCCATGGTCCGCAGTTCGAGAACTTCCGAAAGCTGCCCGCGGCGGGCCAGATAGAGTTGCTGCGCCGGACTCAACGGTCGGTGCACCAGGCGTACCTCCAGGTCCCCGCCGAGCAGGGCGCTGGCATCGGCCAACAGCCCGGCGCGCGCGGCGGCACTGAAGCTGCCGATCGCGGAAATCGCAAAGACGCCGAGAAACAGGCAGCCGAGGAACACCCCGAAGCCGCGCAGTCCACCACGCAGTTCACGCCGTACCAGCCGCAACGCCTGACGCAAAACCGGCGGTTCGCTCATGATTCCGCCTCGGCCGAACCCTGCAACTGCCCATCTTTCAGCAGAATCGTACGCTGGCAACGCTGCGCCAGATCCGGGTCATGGGTCACCAGAATCAGCGTGGTGCCCTGTTCACGTTGCAAGTTGAAGAGCAGATCCATCACCATCCGGCCGGTTTCACGATCCAGATTGCCGGTCGGCTCGTCAGCCAGAATCAGCGCCGGGCGGGCGACAAAGGCGCGGGCCAAAGCGACCCGCTGCTGTTCGCCACCGGAAAGCTGGCCGGGGAAATGCGCGCCGCGCTCACTCAACCCGGTCACGGCCAGAGCTGCAGCGGCCTGCGGCAGGGCATCCTCGACTCCGGAAAATTCCAGCGGCAGGGCGACGTTCTCCAGTGCGGTCATGGTCGGGATCAGATAGAACGACTGAAAAACGATCCCGACCTGAAGACGCCGAAAGCGCGCCAGCGCGTCTTCATCCAACCGCTCCAAACGGGTCCCGGCGACCTGTACCGCTCCGGAGCTGACCTGTTCCAGACCGGAAAGAGCCATCAGCAGAGTGGTTTTTCCGGCGCCTGAGGGCCCGACGATACTGATAGTTTCTCCCCGCATAACGCTCAGATCGACGCCGCGCAAGATATTGACCGTTCCACCACCACCGACTAAACTTAAATGCAGATTTCTTATTTCAACGATTGGCTCGCTCATGAAGATCCCACTGCTCTGGTTGCTGTTTTTATGGCTGCTGCCGGTCGTGTCTGCGACTGCAGAACCACCGCTGGAGCCACTGAAGATCGTCGTTCTGGGTGACAGTTTGACCGCCGGTTCCGGTCTGACCAGGAACACTGCCTTCCCGGCACAGCTGGAAGCACGGCTGCAACGCCGCGGCTACCGGGTGCGTGTCATCAATGCCGGCGTCTCCGGCGACACCTCGGCCGGTGGGCTGGCCCGGCTCGACTGGACGCTGGCCGAGCGACCCGAGCTGATGATTATCGAACTGGGCGCTAACGATGCGTTGCGCGGCCTCGATCCGCAGCAGACCAAGCAGAACCTCAGCACTATCCTCAGTCGCTTGCGGTCGCTCAAAGTCCAGCCGCTGCTGACCGGCATGAAAGCACCGCGCAACCTGGGTGAAGAGTATTATAACAAGTTCGACCGGCTCTATGTTGAACTGGCCCGCCGGCACCAGGTTCCGTTCTATCCGTTTTTTCTCGCCGGGGTCGCGGGCGATCCGGGGTTGAACCAGGCGGACGGCATTCACCCGACGGCGGCCGGGGTAGCGATCATTGTCCGGCGGATGCTGCCGCTGGTGGAAGCGCTGCTGGAGCAGCTGCAGCGGCAGGCACTCAGAGGTAATTGATCCGGTTTCATCGGCAGACAGGTTTTGTGATCAAAGGCGATGGGACACAGATTTGCGCGGATGCACATGGATTTAGATTCAGAGCGAGGAACCATCTTGTCGGTTTCTGCTTGATCCGCGGAAATCAGATTTGATCCGTGTTCAGGGGTTTTAAAGTCCAAGTCAATGCCCGAAAGTGAATGACCGGTTTTCATGAAGGATTTCTGCCTGCGTCGTGCCGCAAAAAGTACTGAAGAGCGGCCCAGTTTTTTGTTCCCCAGCTTAAAAACAGGAGAGTTGAATTATGAAGACGAGAATCACCGAATTGCTCGGCATCAGATATCCGATTGTCCAAGGCGGCATGATGTGGGTCGGTACCGCCGACCTGGCGGCTGCGGTCTCCAACGCGGGCGGCCTGGGAATCATTACCGCCTTAACTCAGCCAACCCCGCAAGCCCTGACGCAAGAGATTGCCCGCTGTCGAGAAATGACCGATCAGCCCTTCGGCGTCAACCTGACCATTCTGCCGGCGATCGACCCGCCGCCTTACGCAGAGTATCTGCAAGCGATTATCGCCGGCGGGGTGAAAATTATTGAAACCGCCGGGCGTAACCCGCAGCCGTTCATGGCGGCGTTAAAAGCAGCCGGGGTCAAGGTGATCCATAAGTGCACCTCGGTCCGCCACGCACTGAAAGCGGAAGCAATCGGTTGTGACGCGGTCAGTGTCGACGGTTTTGAATGTGCCGGGCACCCCGGTGAAGATGATATCCCCAACCTGGTGCTGCTGCCTGCGGTGGCGGCAAAACTGTCGATCCCGATCCTTGCCTCGGGGGGGATCGGTAACGGCTACCAGATGGCCGCCGCCTTTGCCTTGGGAGCCGAAGGGATCAATATGGGAACCCGGTTCGTCGCGACCAAGGAAGCCCCGGTGCACGACAAGGTAAAACAAGCCATGGTCGCTGCCGATGAACGGCAGACCACTCTGGTGTTCAGAACCTTGAAGAATACGGCGCGCGCGTTTAAAAACAAGATTGCCGAAGAGGTTATCCGGATTGAAGCACAGCCCGGCGCGACCGATTTTGCCGACATTCAGCCATTGGTCACCGGTACACGCGGCCGTGAGAAGGTTTTGCAGGAGGGTGATATCGACGGCGGCCTCTGGACCGCCGGACTGGTTATCGGCCTGATCGAGGATATCCCGACCTGTGAGGTGTTACTGCAGCGGATCCTTGCCGAGGCGCGGGAAGCGGCGGCAACACGTGTGGCTGTTCTGTTGGACGAACAGTGAAGGCAGCTAAGGAAGTTTCATCAATCGTTCACTTCGCCAAATACGCACGACGGCAATCCGCTGCTTATCACGACGATAAACGATACGAAAAGGCGGATGGATCAACTCTCTGAGTGAGGGTAGATTGAATTCAGGAACAGTCCGCCCTCGGTCCGGATACGTTGGTAGTTCCTCTACCTGGGCGAATATTTCTCGCATGAAACGCTCACCGACCTCAGGAACCTGCTGTTCTTGATAGGATGCGCGGATCGCCTCTAGATCAAGGATGGCAGATTCGGCAAAGGTTACAGTGAGCTGTTTCGACATTTTCTACGTAAGTCCAAGACGGTTTTTAGCAGCACTTAGACCAAGCTCGCGACTATTGTCCAAATCAGACAATCCCTCGACCACAGCCCGCATAAATGCTTTTTCCTCTTCAGCCTGCTCGTAATCATCTAAGGACTGAACAACAGCAACACCACGCCCACGGCTGGTCAGAAGAATCGGACGGTGAGACTCGCGGGTACGCCGTACTATTTTGCCGGGATTAACCTTTATGTCTGACAGCGATACGATATCCTCGGAAAATTTCACATTCATGACAATCCTCCTTTAGGTCATTAGATAGCACCACTATAGCGACCTGTCAACAGCACCTGAATTGAAAGGGTCCGATTTTCGATAGATTCGAAGTCGCTGGTCCCCACATTTTATCAAATCTTGAATTACTACTTTTGAAAAACGGTCTGCTTTGGCCAAGAAAAGATTGCAATAGCGTTTTTCGATTTTTGAAATGCTGAATCAGACCGGTTGATCCCACTTTCATTCAAATACGACTGACGCTCGCAATGGCCTAGTACCATGTAACATTTAAATCTTCGCAATCGTTGGCGCATAATATATACTTACGGCAACCCAAGGAGGTTGCCATGCCACCGAGATATCGAATTATACTGACTGAGCAGGAGCGTAAGGATCTTGAGGCACTGACACG
>JAJRQI010000070.1 GCA_024280335.1 Deltaproteobacteria bacterium | reverse complement strand
AGGGCATGAACCTCAAGGCAAAACTCACTATGAGAAAAGCCTACGGCTTCAGAACCCTAAAATGCTTACAAATCGCCTTATATCACGAACTTGGCAAGTTACCGGAACCTGAGTATCTCCACAGATTCTGCTGACGAGCCCAAAAGGGGTTCACGTAAATCCAAGGATTATTGAGACAGGAACGATTTTTCAACCGGCCGCTTCGCGTGCGGGGAATGGTTATTGGTCGGCAGCTTCGAAGCGGTTCTCCGCGACATTCTTTCTTGTGGTTCGCGGATCGAAGATCTGGCCGTTCATGGCGATGTAGATACCGGGGGGGAGCGTCTGTGCGGCGGTGAGGGCGGCGGCGACGTTGAACAGCGCATCGGTGGCGCGAAACCGGGCCGGTTGCATCGCCCCGGTCAGGACGACGGTCTTTTCTGTTATCCCCTGCAGCGCACAGCCGGTCTGGACCATGGTGTCGGTGCCGTGGGTGATGACCAGCTGCTGCGAACGGCTCGCCGCCACCGCCTGGAAAATCTGCGCCCGGTCGTCATCGGTCATCTCCAGGCTGTCCTTGCGCAGCACCTCGGTCACCTTGACAACGATCGTCAGGTTCGCTTCCTTCAGCAGTTCAGCGATCGGTGAATCCCCTACCTGAAAGCTGCTTTTGGCATCGAAGTAGACCTTGTCGATTGTCCCGCCGGTGGTCAGAATTTCAATCATTTTTCAGCTCCCACCAGTTTTTTATACATGATCAGCTGGCCGCAGCGCTGCTCACCCAAATCGGCGATTTCAGGCAGCTCGCCGGCTAGGGTAAAACCACCTTTTTCCAGCAGGGTCCGGCTACCGATATGGGTTGCCAGCAGAATCGCCAACAGATAATTTAAGTTTGCCGCAACCGCGACCTGTTGCGCCTGCTCAAGCATGAACCGGCCGAGTCCCTTGCCACGTGCTTCGCGGGCTAGGTAGTAGCTGACTTCAGCCACCCTGCGCATCGCCGCGCGGCCGCTTCGCCAGGGAGAAAAATAAAAGTAGCCCAGTACCTGCCGATCGATTTCAACCACGTGAATCAGAAACGGGCTCTGCTGGTGAGCGTCGAACCAGCTGCGGCGTTGTTCCAGCGTGTACGGCTCCAGATCAGCGGAGAAACCACCTTCGGCAATAATTGCGTTGTAAATAGCCACCAGCTGCGGCAGATCCGCCTCGGTTGCCGGACGGTGGGTCGCTTCGATCATGGTTACAGTTCCTTTTGCAGAGTGTTGAAACAGTGGCCACGATTCTCTCCTTCATGCCGATTTCTGTCAAGCCCGGCAGACCCCATCCTGACAAACTCATAGCTTGTTGATTATCAGTAACTTATGTTATATCGGTGAGCGGGAGGATGCTGCATGTACAAAGATTATTTCGGCCTCAAGGAAGAGCCGTTTTCCATAGCCCCGGATCCGCAGTTTATGTACATGAGCGAGCGGCATCGCGAGGCGTTGGCGCATCTGCTCTACGGACTGCAAACGTCTGGCGGCTTCGTGTTGCTGACCGGCGAGGTGGGGACGGGCAAAACCACGGTCTGCCGCTGCCTGCTCGAGCAGGTGCCGGAGGGTTCGGAGATTGCTTTTGTGCTGAATCCGAAGCTCAACGTGGTTGAGCTGTTGGCGACCATCTGTGATGAATTACGGATCAGCTACCCGCCGCAGAATCGCAGCATCAAGCTGTTCATCGACACAATCAACAGCTTTCTTCTCAGCGCCCATGGCAAAGGGCGCAAAACGGTGCTGATTATCGACGAAGCACAGAATCTGCGCGTCGATGTACTGGAACAGATCCGTCTGTTGACCAATCTGGAGACCCACAAGCAGAAGTTGCTGCAGGTGATCATGCTCGGTCAACCGGAGTTGAAGGTTGCCCTGGAGCGGCCGGAATTGCGCCAGCTGGCCCAGCGGATTACCGCCCGCTACCATCTTGAGCCGTTGTCGAAAAATGAAATCCAGGCCTACGTCAGCCACCGACTGGCGGTCGCCGGGGTGGAACGGCCGCTGTTCCCCGCAGCGATTATCGGCAAACTCTACCAGCTCAGCGGCGGCGTGCCACGTTTGATCAATCTTCTCTGCGACCGTGCGCTGCTCGGTGCTTACGTCAAAGAACAGCACACAGTCAGCCCGGCGTTGCTGAATGCGGCGGCCGCCGAGGTGTTCGGCCCGCCGACTAAAGAGCAACGCAGTGCCAGCCCGCTCTGGCAATGGGCGTTGCTGTTGCTGGTGGTCATCATCGGCAGTCTGTTTCTGTTCGATACCTATCTGGAAAAGCTGCACCCGCCGCCCGCCGCCGCCGTGGCGAGATTTCCGATTCAGCGGATTGCACCGGTAGAGAGCCTGGCGTGGAATGGCCCTGAACCGCTCACGCAGAGTGCGCCACTGGCCTATCAGGCGCTGTTTAAAACCTGGGGAGTGTCGTTCGATCCTGCACAGGGGACCATCCGTGCGCAGGCTAAACAGCGGCGGTTGGAGCTGCTCAGCAACCGCGGCAGTCTTGGCCGGTTGCGGCAACTGAATCGTCCGGCAGTTCTGACCCTGACCGACGCCCGGGGGCAGGAATTTTTTGCCGCCCTGATTGCCCTGAATCACGAAGTTGCCACCCTGGTGATCGGCAGCCAGGTTCGCCGCGTGTCGATCACTGTCCTTAATCAGCAGTGGTTCGGTGAATATCTTTTGTTGTGGCAGCCGCCGGCGCAATATCAGGGGGGGGTGAAGCCGGGTGCTCAGGGCGCGGTTGTTGCCTGGCTGGAGGAACAGCTGGCCAAGTTGAACGGCCGGAAGGTACGAACCGGCGGGGAGCCGATTCTGGATGGCATGTTACTTAAAGAGTTACAGCAATTCCAGTCGGCCCAAGGGCTTGAGCCGGACGGGATTGTCGGCACCTATACGCTGATCCTGATCAACAGCCGGATCAGTGATCAGCAGCCGACCCTGATTCAGCGGCAGAAAGGCTAGCGGATGTCGTTTATCCTGGATGCCTTAAAAAAATCGGAGAAGAAGCGTCAGTCCGAGACGGTTCCCAAGCTGCAGACCGAGCACGCGAAACCTGCAGAGACAGGCCGCCGCAGGAGGCTCTGGTTGCCGATCCTGGCACTGTTCCTGGTGCTGAATGTCGCTGTGCTGCTCTGGGTTTTCGGCCCCGGTCAAGACCCCCCTGCAGTAGTCGATGGATCGATTGCAGCGCTAGACCCTCCGGCATCAGCAGTGTCGTTCGATTCGTCGGCGACGCTGAAATCTGCGGTGAGAACGGCACAAAAACAACCGCCTTTGCCGATTATCACTGCGGCTGAAGAGTCTTTCCCCGCAGTAGGAAAGGGGAAAGTATCCGCGATTGAGGAATTGCCAAGCTCGATTCAGGCCCGCATCCCCGTCCTGCACATGTCGTTGCACGCCTACAGTAAAGAGCGGGCGGCGGCTAGCTTGGTCCGGGTCAATAATCAGATGCTGCGTGAAGGTGCAGAACTGACCGGCGGCTTTTTACTGGCTGAAATTACCGCTGACGGAGCCGTATTCAATTATCAGGGTTATCGGTTTTTACTGCCGCGCAAAAACTGATTCTTCGAAGCACTTTCCACGTCCCTTCCTCGCCATCTCCTCCTTTTTGCTTGCCCGCGTTTTTTCAAGATGCTAACAGTGCGTGACTTTTTCATGCGAGGTAGCGCAGATGATCCATCTGACCGATATCAGTAAGCAGCACGGCAACCGGGTGCTGTTCAAATATGCCAGTTTCCAGATTCTTCCCGGCAGTCGCAGCGGCCTGGTCGGTCCCAACGGTGCCGGCAAGTCGACCATCTTCCGGTTGATTACCGGCGAAGAGAGTCCCGATTCAGGGGAGATCAGCTGCGGCAAGAAGACCGTGATCGGTTATTTTTCACAGGATGTCGGTGAGATGTCCGGGCGCAGCGCCTTGGCGGAGGTGGTTGCCGCGTCCAAAGCAACCGCCAACCTGGGTGAACAGATCCGGCAAATGGAAACGCAGATGTGTCAGCCGCTGGAGGATGATGCAATGGCGGCCCTGCTGGAACGCTACGGCGATGTCCAGCAGGAGTTTGAGCATCGCGGCGGCTACGATCTGGAAAGTCGCGCGCAGGCGGTATTGACCGGCCTCGGCATCGGACCGGATGATTATTTACAGCCGGTAGAGTCGTTCAGCGGCGGCTGGAAGATGCGCATCGCCCTGGCGCGGATTCTGACGCTGAACCCCGATGTGCTGCTGCTCGATGAGCCGACCAACCATCTGGATGTTGAGTCGATTGTCTGGCTGGAAAGCTGGCTGGCTGACGAATATAGGGGTGCGCTGGTGATGACCAGCCACGACCGTGATTTTATGAACCGGCTGGTCGGCCGAATTGTCGAGGTGGCCGGGGGAACCATCACCAGCTACGGCGGTAATTACGATTTCTATCTGCGCGAGCGTGAAGTTCGCCGTGAGCAACTGCTGGCCAGTTACCGGCGGCAGAAAGAGATGCTCGCCAAGGAAGAAGATTTTATCGCCCGTTTTGCGGCGCGCGCCTCGCACGCTGCGCAGGTGCAGTCACGGGTGAAGAAGTTGGAGAAGATAGAACGGATCGAGCTGCCGCCGGAGCAGAAGCTCGTCAAGTTCGCTTTCAGCGAGCCGCCGCGCAGCGGTGATGACGTGGTTGCCATCGACAATCTGGCGAAAAGCTGGCCGCTCGAAAATGGCCGGCAACGGCCGGTTTTCTCCGGGGTTTCCGGGTTGGTGCAGCGTGGTGACAAGATTGCCGTGGTCGGCGTCAACGGTGCCGGCAAGTCGACGTTCTTGAAAGTACTGGCCGGGCAGACCGAAGCGACCTGCGGCCAGGTCAGGATCGGTGCCAACGTCCATTCTGGATATTTCAGCCAGCATTCGATGGAGCTGCTCGACCCGAAGAAAACGGTTTTCGGAACGGTGCAGGATGCTTTGCCGCTGCAGACCATCGGCGTGCTGCGGAATCTCTGTGCGGCATTTCTGTTTCAGGGGGATGATGTCGATAAGCGGACCGACAAGCTCTCCGGTGGGGAAAAATCCCGCCTGGTGCTGGCAACCCTGCTCGGTCGACCGCTCAACCTGCTGATTCTGGATGAGCCGACCAACCATCTGGATATCCAGTCGCGCGAAGTTCTGCTGGCGGCTTTACAGAACTTTACCGGTACCCTGCTGCTGGTCAGCCACGACCGGCATTTCCTGCGTTCACTGGTCGGCCGAGTGTTCGAGATCGATCATGGCGCGATGCGCGCTTACGAAGGTGATTACGAGTATTATCTGCGGAAAACCGGCCGGGGGCAGTGAGTGAAATAGCTGCCGGCGGCAACTGGCGAATCATTTTTCGATTTGATGGCCCGGATGTTTACAACGTCGACTCCTTGGATCCTCACTGAAGGAGAACCGATTTCATCTCGTAAATAACTTTTGAGCAGAAAGGTGGAGGATTGAGCGCAAGCACTTCTGACAATCCCTGTCTGATCAAATTTGAGCTTCTTAGTCGGCTTTGACCAGGTGCACATCCCGCTGCGGGAAGGGGATGCTGATCTGCGCTTCGGCCAGCGCTTTGTGGATCGCCAGGTTCACTTGGTAGAGCAGACAAAAATACTTTTTGGTTGGCACCCAGTAACGCAGGCCGATATTGATCGACGAATCGGCGAACGCTTCGATACCGATCAGCGGGGCCGGTTCCTGGGTGATCTCCTCAAAATCGGCCAAGACCTGCCGTAAAACCTCGATCGCTTTTTCCGGGTCATCCCCGTAAGAAATCCCCACGCTGGTCTCGATTACCTTATTTTCGAAAGAGTTAATCAGAATTTCACCGACGATGTGCTTGTTGGGAATGGTAATCTGCTCGCCATCTTCGGTATCGAGCAGGGTCGCTGCCAGGCGGATCTCATCCACTACGCCGCTGACTCCCTGCACCGTGATGGTGTTGCCGACGACAAAGGGGCGGGTCAGGATCAGAGTCAGACCGGAGCCGTAGTTGGATAAAGGACCAGCGATGGCAAAGCTACTGCCGAAGGCCAAGGCACCGAGAGCGGCGATAAAGGGAGCGATGGAAATGCCGAACTTGCCGATGGCGATGATGGTGACAAACATCATCACCAGCAGTTTGACGCTGCTGGCGAGGAATTTCGCCAGCGTGATGTCGATATTGCGCTTTTCGCAGACCCGCAGTACCAACCGCGATAGCCAGCCGGAAAGCTTGAGGCCGAGAATCAGGATAATCAGCGCACCGACGATCTGGAAGCTATACTGGATGCAGAACTCGACCACCACGTCGATGACCTTCTGCAGCATCTGGATCTCTTCGCCGATTAACATATTGCTTTCTGGGTTCATCGGAGCACCTCCTGGGTTCGTAAGGAGTTCGACAGGGCCATATTCGATTTTTGTTTTTTGTCTCTGAAACAGCTGACTTGTTAAATATGTTAGCGTGAATCATGGCGAATGTCATATTTTGACCGGAATCAGTCAGTAAAAAACAGTCATGGATGTCAAAGGAGGAAATTAATGGAATATGTCATCATCAAGTCTCCGAAAGAGCAGCAGCGTTTTTGTTTATATCGAGGGCAGAAAAGTCGGATGACTTAACTGCAGAAAGTGCGCCCATAGTTACATTTGATCGATGGCGGGGTGGCGGCTATTATCGGTCTGCGGGGTCTTCTGTTGGCGCTGGAAACCGTCGATCCAGGTTGAAGAAAGGAGCTGTGATGGAAGAGAAATGCTATTACTACCGGGGCGAGGTGGCATCGGTTTACGACGGCGATACCTGCCGGGTCGATCTGGATCTTGGTTTCGGTATCTGGAAAAAGAAGGAGGTCCTGCGGTTGAGCCGGATCAATGCTCCCGAGATGCGCGGTGCCGAATTAGAGGCAGGGCGCGCCTCGCGCGATTATCTTCGCGGGTTGATTCTCGAGAAGCAGATTGTGGTCCAGACGCTGCTTGATGCAAGGGGCAAGTACGGCCGTTATCTGGCAGAGATCTGGCTGTTTGATGCCTTGAATCAACAGTGGCGTAACGTCAACGATATGTTGGTTGCGCAGGGGCATGCTGAATATAAAGAGTACTGATCCTGGGTCGACAAAATAGCCTTCTGTTCGATATTTTAAGTGTTTGTTGATTGAGAACATGGATTAAAAATGAACATCGAATTAGTAAGAAATCGCTTTCCGCGCCTTTTTTACTAGAATCCGAATTTCTGCAGGGTTTCCGCCGGGGCCTGATCGAAGTGAGAGAATTCCATGCTGAAGCTGCCCTGCCCCTTGGTGGCGCTGCGTAGTTCGGTCATGTAGCCGAACATTTCCAGCAGCGGCACCGCAGCGCGGATGACATCATGCCCCGGTCGCGAGGTTACCCCCTCCACTTGGCCGCGTTTCTGCTGCAAGCTGCCCATCACCCGTCCGGTGTACTCGGCCGGTGCGGTCAATTCCAGGGCCATGACCGGTTCGAGCAGGGTCGGCTGCGCATTGCGCAGCGCCTGGGAAATTGCCCGACTGATCGCCGCGGATACTCCCAGGTCGGTGGTTTTGTTACTTTCGTACGGAGCATCAAGCAGGATCAGCTGCAGATCGGTCAGCGGATAACCGGCAATCGGCCCGGACTGACTGGCCGCGGCAAGTTTTTCCCGCAGTTGCTCGGCCAGTTCTTCCGGCCATTGCTGCAGAACCTCTTCAGGAATCTCGATACTCAGTCCGCTGCGCCGTGTTGCCGGAGAGATTTTCAGGGTTACTTCACCCAGCTGCAGCTTATTGTCGATCTCGCGTTCGAACCGTTCCTGCTGCTCGGCCATTTTGCCGATGGTTTCCCGGTAGACCACCTGCGGTCGACCGGTTTGTGTGCGGACCCCGAAGTCACTTTGCAGGCGTTGGAGGATGACTTCCAGGTGCAGCTCGCCCATCCCGGTCAGCAAGGTCTGCCCGGTTTCCGGATCATCCTTGACCAGAAAGGTCGGATCTTCCCACTGCAATTTTTCCAGCGCCGGGGTCAACTTGTCGCGATCATCGATGGTTTTCGGTTCGACCGCCAACGAGACCACCGGTTCGGGATAGTCCAGTCCGGCCAGTTGCAGCGGGTTTTCCGCCAGGCTGATGGTGTCACCGGTGAGGACATTTTTCAGCCCGGTTGCGGTGACGATATCCCCGGCGACAGCATGGTCAAGCCGTTCCCGTTTGTGCGAGTGCATGCGGAACAGCCGGGCAACTTTTTCTTCGCCGCGGGTCCGACTGTTGTAAACGCTGTCGCCCGGTTGCAAACTTCCGGAGTAGAGTCGCAGGTAGGTCAGCTTGCGCCCGTCATCGGCCAACACTTTAAAGGCCAGTGCGCAAAGCGGCCCGTTGCTGTCCGGTTCAATCGGTATTTTATTCTCTGTGTCGATCCGGTTTGCGTCTATCAGTGGGATGTCGAGGGGCGACGGCAACAGGCTGCAGACGACATTGAGCAGTGGCTGAATGCCTTTATTGCGCAGCGCCGAGCCGAGCAGGACCGGGAAGATCTGGCAGGCAAGCACCCCTTGTCGCAGTGCCGGCAGGATTCTCTCGGCAGCAATCGGTTTGCCTTCGAGAAAGTCGTTGAGGATGCTGTCATCATAATCGGCCGCAGCTTCAATAATCCGTTCGCGTGCCTGCTGTACCTCGGCCGACAGCTCATCAGGGACCTCGCCGTCGATCAATGTTTGCCCCTGATCCTCCTCGCGGAACAGCAGGGCTTTCTCTTCAATCAGGTCGATCACCCCGCAGAAGCCATCTTCGTTGCCGAGCGGCAGTTGCAGCAGTACCGGTTTGACGTGCAGTTTTTCGATCATGGCGATCAGCACAGCTCGATGGTCGGCACCGATCCGGTCCATCTTGTTGATCAGGCAGATGCGCGGCACCTGGTAGCGGTCGGCCTGCCGCCAGACCGATTCGCTCTGCGGCTGGACCCCTTCGACGGCACTGAAGATCGCAACCGCCCCATCGAGCGCCCGCAGCGAGCGTTCTACTTCGATGGTAAAATCGATGTGGCCGGGGGTATCAATCAGGTTGAAACTGTAGTCGTTCCAGCGGCAATGAGTGGCGGTAGCGGTGATGGTGATGCCGCGTTGCTGCTCTTGCTCCATCCAGTCCATCGACGCCATGCCGTCGTGTACTTCACCCATTTTGTGGATTTCGCCGGTGTAGAAGAGAATCCGTTCGGGAACCGTGGTTTTGCCGGCATCGATATGCGAGATAATGCCGAAGTTGCGGATCTGTTTACGATGAACATCAGCCATGCAGATTACCCCGGAGTTGATCAGTCGTCGCTGCCGGTTCTGAGCAGTTGTAACCGATCCAGGTCAATGTGATTGCGGGTGAAATATTCCCGTTCCAGTTCTTCGATGTGAAAACGGTCGAGACCGCTGTTGTTGAAAAAATCATCGCGCAGTTCGCGATTGTTAGCGGAGATGATCTCCGGCAGCAGGCTGTGCAGGTACATCGCCTCTTTTTTGATATCGTGAACCACCGATTGAAAAAGTTTGGTTTCCAGTCGATCGCTGAGTATGCCGCGGACCAGCAGCTCTTCATTCAGTTCGTCGAACAGTTCCTGCTGCTCGGCCGGGGTATTGTAGCGTGAATAACGGTTGCGGATCCTTTCCTTGGCGCTTTTCAGCACCATATTGAATAGCCGCTCCTCGGCATCCAGTGCTTTGATCCGGTAGTTCAACGCCTGCAGCGTGGCTCGATCGGCGCTGATTTCCTGCAAGCCGTTCTGCAGGCTGAACAGCTTGCGCCGACCGTAGCGGCCGAGATATTTGTTGTTTAATATCGGCACAAAGAAGAGGCGATTGAACAGACCTGACTCCAGTTCGTTGAAGATCAGCTGGTTGCCGAGCAGGCTGCGCAGCAGATCCTCGCTCAGGCGAAAGTTTTCCATGAAGGCCAGTTGACTGATATGGGTCGAGGTACTGTCGTAGCGATCAAAAAAGGTGATGATGGCCGAAAAGTTTTCCAGTTGCGCAAGCGGAGCGCCATCGCGGACCTGTTCGTCGCAGAGTTTGCCGGTTTCCAGCAGTAACTGTTCGAAAGAATGATCACGGTTGCTGTGCGCCTGTTGCTTGGCCAGCAGCAGTTGGATCATGTCTTGCTTGTCGGTCCCGGAGTCCGGATCCCCGTCACCGATGAAGAGCCCCTGCAGGATCTGCCGGGTGGTCGAAATATATTTCGGTTCGGCGGCCGAGTTGTCCGCTGTTGTTTTTAACCGTTCGTCCAGGGTTTGAAACAGTGCCGGCGGAATTTTATTGCGCACCGATAGGGTTTTTAGTCGGGTCAGGCGGGCGTGCTGCTGACGATCGATTCTACCCGTCTGGTGGCAGTCGATCAGGACCTTTTTGTACTCATCGATAATCCGATAGTTGTCACGGTGGCGGTACATGACGTCGATGCGGATCCGCTCCTGCTGATAGCGATCGATATTCAGTTTTTCAGCATTTGCCTGCAGCGCCAAATAGTCGGGCTCCGGGATCGACCTGTGCCGGTAATAGAGCCGTTGAAACTCTTCCTGGTAACGGCGGTTACGGGTGTTGATCAGCCGCAACAGGAAGAGGGTGCATCCCTTCGGTAGTTCGGCCAGCAGTTCGGCGGTCAGCTTGGAATCATCGCGCTGATTCAGCTGCTGCATCCGCTTTAGGGTTTTGCCCAGTATATAGAGGATCTGTTGTTGCTGCTGACGCTTTTCGCTCGACGGCAGGCCGGCGATGAAAAAGAAGTGGTTGTAGACCGCATGTCCGGCAAAAAAAATCTGTTCGTAGCTCATCTTGATCCGCTGGTTGCCGGAGAGCCGCAGCCGGCCCGACGGGTCGTAGCTGATCCCGAGCAGGATCAATCGATTGAGAATCCCCGCTTTGGTCAGATCGGCAAATGGTTGCTCTACCCCGAACATGTACTCACAAAAGGCACCGCCGTTACCGATCTGGCAGATTCCGGATTCACTGATGACCAGCTCATTGCCGGGCGAAAAAAGGCGCAGTTGGTCGGCATCCAGCTGATAAAAATGATGATGGGCCGTACGACATCCGGCGGCGGTGGCAAAGTACTCGATGTCGTTGCCGAGAGAGCCGTGCAGGCGCAGTTCGGTATTCATGGCACCCGGCTCCGCAGTGGTTCGGCGATCTGTTGCTGCAGAGTGAACGTCAGTCGCTGGCCATCGTAGGCAAATTCGATGCCGTCCGGCAGTTGCGGGTTATGCCGGGGATGATCGACTTCGTGACTCAGATGGGTCAGCAGGGTTTGCCGGGCACCGATCCGGTTGGCGATCTGGACCGCCTGGGAGATATTGAAATGGGTGGTGTGCGGTTTGAAACGCAGGCCGTCCAGGACCAGCAACTCAAGTCCGTCGAGCAGCTCCAGGGAGGCTGCGGGGATTTCATTACAGTCGGTCAGGTAGGCCAAAGGACCGCAACGGTAGCCGAAGGCTTGCATCCGCCCGTGAAACAGGGGGATCGGTGTGATTCTCTGACCGAACAGGGTAAAACTCTCCTCAACCGGAAACAGCTCCAGTTGCGGTACGTAGCCCGGATTTTCTATATCGTCAAAAATGTAGTTGAAATTGTCACGGACCCGCTCCAGGGTGCGGGTCGAGCCGTAGAGGGGGATCGGTGTTTTAGAGCGTCGGTTGAAGCCGCGCAGATCATCGATGCCGTGCAGATGGTCAGCGTGGCTGTGGGTGTAGAGGACCGCGTCAACCTGGCGGATGTCCTCGCGCAACGCCTGCCAGCGCAGATCGGTTGAGGTGTCGATCAAAATATTGTGCCCGGCATAGCTGAGCAGGGCGCTGCAACGGGTGCGCCGATTGCGTGGGTCTGTGGAGCGGCAGACCGGACAGTCGCAACCGATCACCGGGATCCCGGTGCTGGTGCCGGAGCCGAGTATGGTGATATCCAGAGGGATTGAATGCATAGGACTTCCATCGCTGGCGACAATTGCAAGAGTAGCTTAATAATTTAGCATCTTGCCCCCCGGAGAGACAATTAGTTTCTGCCTGGCGCGCTTGCAGCAGCGACCGTCCTGGAGTAGACTGATGCCTCTTAAAGGGAAGGTGGCAGGTGGATAATAAAGCGGAAGAAATTAATAAGATTTGTGCTCGCTGCGTACGGCAGTGCAAGCAGCCAGCAGTGATGCTGATGCTGGCCTGTCCGCGCTTTCAGCAGCGACCTTTCAAATCGGAGGCGTTCAAGTTTCAGCAATTGGATCTGTTCGGCGATTAAAATCGGGTCAACAGGTGGCGTAGGGGCGAATCTTGTATTCGCCCTTGTTCTTTATACGCCTGATCTCAAGCCGGATGATCACAAGGATCGCCCCTACGCAATAGACGCCCGCCGGTTGTCGGGGTGTCACGGTCCTATCCCGCCTGCTCGTCAAGAAAATCCTTCAAAATAGGAACAAACTTCTCCGGTTCAACCAGAAATGAATCGTGTCCGTAGTCGGACTGGATCAGGTGATAGTCGACCGGTTTGTTCAGCCGTTGCAGTTCGTTGACGACCTCCTCGGGCTGCTGCGGAGGGTAGAGCCAGTCGGAGCTGAAGGCGAACCAGAGGGATGGGCAGTCGAGCCGATCAAGGGCTTCACTTAAGGAGTCGAAGTTCCAGGCGACATCGTACAGGTCGAGTGCCTTGGCCAGATAGAGGAATGAATTGGTGTCGAAGCGACCGACAAAGTTACTGCCGTTGTAATCGAGGTAGCGTTCAATCTCAAACTTGCCGAAGAAGTCGAACATGCCGTCACGGACCGAAAAACGCCGGCTGAACTTGAGCTGCATCGAGGCATCTGACAGAAACGAAATATGACCGACCGCCCGCGCCAGGGCCAATCCATCTGCCGGTGGATGTTCCAGTCGATAGTTACCTTTTTTCCACAGCGGATCATTGTAGATCGCCTGTCGCGCCAGACTGTTGAGCGCGATCGACATCGGCGAGGTGCGGCCGGTTCCGGCAATCGGGATGATGGAGCGGACCCTCTCCGGGTAGTGGATCCCCCATTCCAGCGCCTGCATCGCGCCCATCGAACCGCCGACTACGGCTAACAGCGAGTTGATTCCCAACTGGTCGATCAGTCTTTTCTGCGCGCGGACCATGTCGCGAACCATCAAGGCCGGAAAGCTCAGGCGGTACGGCCGTTTGGTTTTCGGATTGATGCTGGTTGGACCGGTGGAGCCTTTACAGGAGCCGATGGTGTTGCTGCAGAGGACAAAGAAGCGGTCGGTGTCGAGCACCTTGCCCGGGCCGATCATGTTATCCCACCAGCCCGGCTTGCGATCCTCTTCACTGTGGAATCCGGCGGCGTGCGCATCACCGGTCCAGGCATGAGTAACCAGAATCGCGTTGGAGCCGTCGCTGTTCAGGGTGCCGTAGCGCTCATAGGCGATCGTCAGCGGGCCGAGCAGGCGGCCGCTCTCCAGTCGCAGATCTTCAGCGAAATCGGCGTATTCTGTAGTGACCAGGCCGACGGAATCGTTCAAGTGAGTTCCCCTTTTTTGCGAGACCATCAAATAATAGAAAAGCCCCTTCCCGAAAAGATGGGAAGGGGCCATGGGGATACGACTCGAAAAGGGTATCGCAGGGCTCCGTCCTCATCTGTCCCCCGCAACCCAAAGGCACGGCAGGGCAGGAATTGGCACCAGGCGCCCACTGATAATCTGTGTCAGCTGACCGGTTGCCGTGGCTTCGCAGGGCCTTTTCCCTCCACCACTCTGGATAAAGACGTTTAATGATTAACGTACGGCTGACTTTAGCTTAACCACTCTTCAGTTGTCAAATTCCTCGTCAGCTGATTCTGCTTGAAGATCGACCTTGAAAGCGCCCATCTCTTTACGCAGATCTTGCGCCTGTTCGGAGAGATCCGCGACCACCGCGTCCATGTCGGCAGCACGATCAGCATTGTCCTCGGCAATCTGCCGGACCATGGCGACCGATTGAATCACCTCATTGCTGCGCTGATTCTGTTCCCGGGTGGCGCTGTCGATCAGCTCGATCATCTGCTGGATGTGCTCCATACTCTGGGCGATCTGTTGGCTGCCGCGGCTCTGTTCTGCGGTACTGGTGTTGACCCGGCCGGCGATGTTTTTCATCGATTCCGCGGCGCCGGACAGGTTGCGGGTGCTGGCGGTCTGCTGACCGATCGAAAGGGCGATCTGTTCCAACATCGTGGTGATGCCGAGTACTGCCTTGGTGATTTTTCGATTTTCTGCCGACTGCATTTGAGTTTGCCTGGCGATGCCGGTGATTTGTTCGGTCGAGGTAATGGAACTTTCGTGCAACTTTTCCAAGGCCTCGCCGGCGGCATGAGAACGCGCAACCTCCTGTTGGGCGCGAACGCTGCCGGCCTCGATGGTGATGACTGCTGCCTGGGTTCCCTGTTGCAGGTTTTCGATGATTTCCGCGATCTCCTTGGTTGAAATGGAGGTGCGCTCAGCGAGATCGCGGATCTCTTCGGCAACCACAGCAAAACCTTGGCCGTGCTCGCCCGCCTGGGCAGCGATAATTGCTGCGTTCAGGGCCAGCAGATTGGTCTGATCCGCGACATCGGCGATGACGTTGATGATATTGCCGATGGCATCCGATCGCTCACCCAGTTCTTGAATCGCCATGTGGGCCTGCTCAATCAGCTGCTGCAGGCCGCTGATGCCGCGGATCGTATCCTGGACGGCAGCCTTTCCTTCCAATGCTTGACCGGCAGCTTGCTGGGCTAACTGACTGGTTTGCTGTGCGCTTTTTTCGATGGCTTTGGTGGCCTGCTCCATCTGCTCGGCAGAGGCAGAGGTTTCTCGGGCACTGGTGGAAAGTTCAACCACGTTCCCGTCGATCTGTTCGTTGGAGGAGGAGAGCTGGTGGATCGAGCTGGAAATGTCGCTGATGATGCCGAACAGGTTTTCCATCTGTTCGGAGATGCTGATCGTGGTTGATTCCAGTTCGTGGGTTGCTGCGGCGCTCTGCTGCACCGAGGCGACCAGATTGGAAACATTGTCGGCAATTTCACCGGCGCTTTTGCCGATCTCGGTGATTCCGGCATGTGATTTTTCCAGTGCGACAGTCTGCTCGATGGCACTGCCGCTGACTTCAGAAAATTTGCTGCGGATCGAGCTGGATGCGTCTGAAAGGCTGCCGGCCGTTTCACGGGTACGCAGCACTATCTCGCGCAGCCGGGCGATGAAACTGTTAAAACTTGTCGCCAGCAAACCGACTTCGTCGTGGCTGGTGACCTTAAGCGTCTGCGTCAAGTCTGCTTCCCCTTCCGCAATCTCCCGCAGATTTTGCACGACTGAATTGAGTGGTTTGACAATTCCGCGGGAAATAACCAGGCCGAAAATAATCGCCACGAACATAACGCCCAGAACGACCATCAGCAGGGTTTGCCGCAGCGACTTTGTCGCCGCCTCAAGATAGGAACGATCAAGAGCGATGATGAAGCCCGCAGTTTCGTGGTTCAGCGGGTAGTTGTAGAGGACATGGGTGCGATTATTCAAGGAGGTGGTAACGAAGTCCTCGTCAAGCATCGCTGCCAGCGGAAGATTTTTCAGTTCAGCATTGCTGCAGGTCAGGACCTTTTTCCCGTCGTGGAAACCGATATCGGCGTCAATCATGGCCTGAAGCTGGCTGGTCAGCTTGTCATCTATCGTGCGGAAAGCTCTCAAGCTGGCAACGATACTGCCTTGCAGTTTGATCGGTGTGACGCTGCGGATAGTTAATTGTCCGTCTTTGATGGTCACCTCTGTTGTTTCAATACCCAACGTCTGCAGGGAGGGCGGGTCGTTTTTGATGTCTTCCTGAGCTCCGCCTTTGTCCGCTGTTGTGGTTATGCGATGGATGTGACCACTGTTGTGAAGCAGCTCGATGCTGTCAAAGTCGAATTGAATTCGGTATCTCTGCAGAATTTCGTAAAGCTGTCCCGAATCTTCGGTCAGCTGCGTGAAGTAAACCGCGTTGAGTAACTCCTCGTCTTTGCTCATCAGATTGATCGCTTCGAGGAGCAGATCTTCACTGTCTGACGCTGATTGCATAATGAAGCGGCCGGACTGATCGGCCAGCAACTCCATCTGACCGTCAATCTGCTCGCTGATCATGTCGGTAAACAGATAGGTGAGCAAAAGCATCGGAACAATGGCCAGCGCCAGAAGGCTGACCAGAATCTTCCAGCGAATGCTGAGTGCATTTGACATTAGGTACCCTTAAACGCAACAGAGAGAACTGTTCGGAAGTTGGTATGTTGAAAATCTGGAATCTTTGAATTGTATAATGTTCGTCGGAAACATGCAAGCAGGGCTTCAGGAGCCTCGTCAGCTTTTTTCGTCTTTTGGGGAAGGCTTTCCGGCGAACTGACAAAAAAACAGGCAGCACTGGTTAAAAAACAGGCAGAGCCTGGTTTGCCCGGAGCCAATTCCACAGGTTTCATGCTCTTTTTGACTCGGCACGGCTATTGAAGGATGTCCCTCCAGCCTGACGATGACGTTGGCGAAACATACAAAGAACGAGGAGGTTTTTCTCATGGGTGAATCGCTTGCGGCCCTGCAGCGGGGTGGGGATGTTCTGTTTTTATTGCTCGGGGCAGTCATGGTCTTTGCCATGCATGCCGGATTTGCTTTTCTGGAAGTGGGGACGGTTCGCAAAAAGAACCAGGTCAATGCTTTTGTCAAAATCCTTTCTGACTGGTCTGTTTCGACGGTTGTTTACTTTCTGATCGGATATCCGATCGCCTACGGGGTTAATTTTCTGCTGCCGGCAGCAGATCTGCTGGGCAGCAACCAAGGGTACGAGCTGGTCCGGTTCTTTTTTCTGCTCTGCTTTGCCGCCTGTATTCCGGCGATCATTTCCGGCGGGATTGCCGAGCGGGCCAAGTTCTGGCCGCAGGTAGTTGCTGGGGCGATCTTTGCCGGGATCTCTTACCCGCTCTTCGAATCGATTATCTGGGGGCGAAACAGTGCCGGACTGCAGGGCTTTTTCGAAGCAACCTTCGGTGCTCCTTTCCATGACTTCGCTGGCAGCGTCGTGGTTCACTCGATCGGCGGCTGGTTAGCATTACCCGCAGTCTTGGTGCTTGGTCCGCGGATGGGCCGTTATGTTCGTGGCCGCAGTCAGGCGATCCCGGTCAGCAATATCCCCTTTTTGGCGCTCGGCAGTTGGATTCTGGCGGTCGGCTGGTTCGGTTTCAACGTTATGAGCGCACAATCTCTGGCGGGGATCTCCGGTCTGGTGGCAGTCAACTCACTGCTGGCAATGGTTGGCGGCGTGCTGTTCGCACTGGTTGCCAGCAAGAATGATCCCGGCTTCGTGCACAACGGAGCTTTAGCTGGTTTGATCGCCATCTGTGCCGGTTCCGATCTGGTGCATCCGATCGGGGCATTTTTTATCGGCGGTCTCGGTTCGTTGATCTTTGTTTACGGTTTTCAGATTGAGCAGGAAAAGTTGAAGATTGACGATGTCCTCGGTGTTTGGCCTTTGCACGGGGTGGTTGGTACCTGGGGCGGGATCTCTGCAGGAATTTTCGGTTCGACGGCCCTTGGCGGTTTGGGGGGCGTTTCGTTCCTGTCGCAATTGGCTGGCAGCCTGCTCGCGGTGGTCTATGCGCTAGCCACCGGATTTCTGGTTTATAAAGTGATTGATAAGGTCAGCGGCTTCCGTTTGAGCGAGGAACAGGAGTTTGCCGGAGCCGACCTGAGCGTACATCACATCAATGCTTACCCGGAAGATACGGTTAGGTAGAATTAATTGGATGCAGCGTTTGACCTTTCCGGCACGGGGGATAGACTGTGCGTAAAGAGCGAACGCTTACAGGAGGCCGTGGCAGCCTCCTGCTTTACCCTGGATGACCTTATCCCTCCTGGTCTCCAGGGTATTTTTTGATGGCGTCGCAAAAAGTTAACTCTCCGGCTTTATCGTGTTTTTGTCCGAAAAAAGGACCGTCGAAATTTATCATCGACGGTCCTTTTTGCAGCTGTATTATATGAAAGTAGCGGATTATTCGTTGACCAGCAGGGCCAGCTTCTCTTTTTCACGACGAACCAACTCTTCAACACTGTAGCCTTGCAGAACTTCAATCATTTTTCCCTGGGCTTCGGCCCAGATCTCATGAGCCGAACAGTGACTCTCGCGTTGGCAGACATCCTCTTCCACCAGGCAGTGATTCAGTTTCAGCGGGCCTTCTTCGGCCTGCAAAATATCGAGCAGGGTGATCTCGGCCGGGTCTTTTGCCAGCAGGAAACCACCGCCGACTCCCCGCTGCGAGTTGACGATTCCCACCTTGATCAAGGGCTGGAGGATTTTGGTCAGAAATGCCGGGGTGACATCCTGGGTCCGGCAGATATCTTTTTTCAGGACGATTTCATCCGGTGGCTGTTGAGCCAGAAAGATGACGGTTCTGATTGCGTACTCGGTTGCGCGGGTAATGACCACTTAAAACCTCCACATTGCTAACTTTACCAGTAAGCAATACACGGAACCGGGATCGATGTCAATGCTCGGTTTAGCGGTATCAACATTTCTTCAAGGCTTGACAGCACCGCTGCCAGATCGCATCATTTGGATCGAACTTCAATGCAGAAACAGAAATGATGCCAGAAAACAGACAACAGCAGGGCGCGGTGATCGGTCGTTTTGCCCCCAGTCCGACCGGCCCGCTGCATTTCGGCTCACTGGTGGCGGCGCTTGGCAGTTACCTGCTGGCGCGGCTCAGGCGTGGCAGTTGGTTGCTGCGGATCGAGGACCTGGATCCGCCACGCGTAGTTCCCGGCGCGGCAGAGGCGATGATCCGCCTGCTTGAGCAACTCGGTTTCGAGTGGGATGGCGAAATCCTCTATCAGAGCAGCCGCAGCAAGCGCTATCAGCAGATTTTACAACAACTCTGTGAGCAGCAGCAGCTGTTTGATTGCAACTGTTCACGCCGGGAAATTCTGCTCAGCGCCCCGCATCCGGGCGAGGAAGGGCCAGTTTACCCCGGCCGCTGTCGGCAGGGGCCGGTCGGCAGCCGAGAGGAGCTGGCGATCCGCTTGCGGGTTGAAGATCGAATGATTTGTTGCCGGGATAAGGTTTTTGGGCTGCAGCAGCAAAATCTGCAACGGGAGATCGGAGATTTCGTGCTGCGCCGGGCCGATGGCCTGTTTGCCTATCAGCTGGCGGTGGTTGTGGACGACATTGACAGCGGCGTAACCCAGGTGGTGCGCGGTGCCGATCTGCTGCCTTCGACGGCGAGACAAGTCTATCTGTATCAGTGTTTGCAGCAGCCGTTGCCCGAGTATTACCACCTGCCGCTGGCGCTGGGTGCCGATCAGGAAAAACTGAGTAAACGCCATGGTGCTTCTGCTGTGGTGACGGCTGAGAATGGTTCGCTGGCGCTCTGGCATGCGTTGCGCTTTCTCGGCCAGCCGGTCCCGGAGCCGTTGTCCAAGGCTTCGGCAAAAGAGTTGTTGGCCTGGGCGTTGCTGCATTTCTCTGTAGAGAAGATTTCCACCTGCCCCCAGCCCGCCCCGTTATTGTGAGCTGAAACTGGCCTTGCAGGCGGTTGTTTTGTCTGTCAGGCGACTGGATTCTGGTTTGTTTCTGCTAAGCTCAATGGCAGATTGTCGGTATTCAAACATGGCTTGATTGGAGGACTACTATGCGACGGATTGTTGGTTTTGCCTTGTTGTTGCTGATGTTGGGTGGCTGCGGCTGGGGACGTTTCCAGGTTCCAAAGCAGGAATATCGGGCCAAGGTGCAGGTACTTGGTGTCCTGCCGCTGCTGATTGATCGTGCCACGCCGCTGGCTTATCCGCACAGCGAGGGGGTCTACGACCTGCTGTTGCGGACAAATGTCGGCAAGCATGATGAGTTGGTGGCACGCCTGAAGAACAAGAAGGGTTACTTTGATGTCCGCAGTCTGCCGGGGGGGGCAGAGCTGCTCGGTATGTCGTTGCTGGAAGGAGCACTGCCGGTCGATTCGCACGGTCGACCGAAGGGGTTTGCCTTCAATCAGGAAACGATTGCCGAGCTGGCCCGGAGGAATGTAGTCGATGCCCTGTTGGTAGTGGTCTTCAGCGGGGCTCAGGTTGAGGAAACCCGCCGTTCACGAAACTTGCTTGAGTCACTGAAAACAGACTACAGCGATGTGCTGGCGACTGCGGCCGTTGTCGGCCGTGACGGGCAAATTCTTTGGCAGTTAAACGGTACCGACAGTTATCAGGCGCTGCAGTTGCAGTATCCTGATTTTGATGAAGCCTATTACAATCGTACCGACCATGTTCGGGTGAAAAATATCGGTCTGGCCGGCATTGAACGCGTACTTGTCGAGGGGCCGGACAAAAAAGGCAAGCTGCGCATGCCGAAAATGTACCTCGAACTGTTTGAGCGGATCAGTTCCGGAATCAGCCCCGGATTGCTGGATAGCTTGCAATAGATGAAATGCTTGCAGCTGGTTGATCCTGTGGTATCCTTGGTTGATTAATTACGGCTAATTGTCTTCAGGGGTGACCGGTGAATTCTTCAAACGGGCAAAAAGACAAGGAACTATACTGCGTTTCGGGACGAACGGACTGTTTTCAGGAGCAGCAGCGGATTCATGACCTGGAAGTCTCGGAGGTGCGTTATCGGGATCTTTTTGAAGCGGTCAAGGATGCGATCATCTGTTTCGATTGTACCGGGCGGATCACACGGGCCAATCGAGCCTGTGTGCAGGTGCTCGGCTGGCAACCACAGTCTCTGCGGGCACTCTCCTTAGGCGATCTGTTTGCTGAGCAGCCGCTGGTTAGAACTGCGTTTCGTCAAGCGCTGAAGGGGCAAGGGAAAAGCTTTGAGCAGCTTTTCACCTGGCCGAGCGATCGTCAGGTGACCTTGTCTCTGCAGCTGGAACCGATTCACGCCGGCGATGAGGTTTCCGGGGTGCTGCTGGTGGCACGCGATCTGACCGATGGGAAATTGCGTGAGATTGAGCGCCGCCGGCTTTATGAGGAATTGCAGGCCGGTCACAAAGCCATGCAGGAGAAGGCGCAGGCGCTTGAGTTGTCGCAGCAGCAGTTGCAGCAGGCGATGGCTGAACAGGGAAAGGCCAATGCTGAACTGCGTGAGCTGGGACGGCTCAAGAGTGATTTTATCGGCATTGCTTCCCACGAACTGCGAACGCCGCTGACGTTTCTGCTCGGTTCCCTGGAATACCTGGAGGAAAGCCTGCCGGAGAAGATCAATCAGGATGAAAGGGACCTGCTCGGTTACGCCATGCAGGGTTCACAGCGACTGTCGGATATTGTCGAGAACATGCTCGATATTGTTCGCTTTGAAGCCGAAAGTTTTCAACCGCAAAAACATACGATCTCGCTCCACCCCCTGGTGCAGCATGTCCACAAAGATCTCGCCTGGAGTTTTCAAGAGCGTCGGCTGACCCTCAATTTGAGTCCTGCAGAACAGTGGCCCGAATTTTTATTCGATCCGATGATGGTTCGTCGGGCGCTGGAGGACGTGATTGAAAATGCGACCAAGTACACCGAAAGCGGTGGGCAGATTCAAGTCAGTGGGCGGCTGTGCAGCAGGGACAGGCTGCTGAAACAGCAGGAGCAGATCCAGCTGTTCTGGCCGGAATTTCCGCAGGGCTTAGGTTGGCAGGGAGATTTTTTCGAGGTTGAGATCCGCGACAACGGAATTGGTATCCCTCGCCAGGAGCTGGCACATGTGTTTGAACGCTTTTATACCGTCGGCAATCTGGATGAACACTGTTCGGGCAGTCAGTTTCAGGGACGCGGAGCGGGGCTCGGATTGGCTCTGGTGAAACGGATCGTCCGTGGACATGGCGGCTTGGTCTGGGCACAAAGCCCAGGATCACAAGCAGAAACCGGCCTGAAAAAACCGGGCAGCTGTTTTCACTTACTTTTTCCCTTTGAAACAAATCCCTCTGCCGCTGCGTCGATTTCGACCGATGCTGCCGGTCTGCCGCGTGTTTTGTTGATTGATGATGATGTGGCGATCAGGCGCTTTGTTGAGGTCGTGTTGCGGGACAGCTATGAGCTGGAGCTGGCGGCAAGCGGGCCGGAGGGGTTGGAGAAGGCGGTTTCCTCAAACCCCGACCTGATCCTGCTTGATCTCTATATGCAGGGGATGGACGGTTTCAGCGTTTGCGAAAGACTGAAGGCTGATCCTCTGACCCGCGATATCCCCGTCGCCATCTTTACCGCCCTTTCGAGTCAGCATGAAAAGGAGAGGGGGATGGCTGCCGGTGCAGTCGATTACATTACCAAGCCTTTTTTCCCGCGCGAGTTGATTCAGCGGATCGATCTGCTCCTGGAGAAGAATCAGGACTGAATATGGCGATAACCGGGGAATTCCCAAGATTTTTTTCTGTCCGAGTTGACACAGCGAGAGAAAGCGGGTAAAAGCAACTTAAGCGGAATATAACGCACCTTCCTGAAATCCTGCCGACGCATGGTTTAAATACAGTCTTCATCTATCAATAGATTCAGAGATCCCATTTCGAATTATCTAAAAATAAATTGCATAGAAACAGCCATGTTGATCCGACCTGTTTTTTTCGAACAGTTCGATATCGATACCTGTTTCTCTCACATTCCTTTTCTGCAAACCTGACGCGGTCCCTGCGGCAACCTCACCGGTACAATCTGGAGAACCTTTATGAACTTAAAAGACCTGAAACAGCAAAAAATTTCCGAATTGCTGGGACTTGGCAAGGACCTCGGCATTGAAGAGATCGGCGGCATGCGGCGACAGGATCTTATCTTTGCCATTCTCAAGGCGACCGCCAAGCAGAAAAAGGCGATTTTCGGTGAGGGGGTTCTGGAGATTCTACCGGACGGCTTCGGTTTTTTACGTGCTCCGGACGCCAACTATCTGCCGGGCCCGGATGATATCTATATCTCGCCGTCGCAGATCCGGCGCTTCAGTCTGCGCACCGGTGACACGGTCGCCGGGCAGATTCGGCCGCCGAAGGAAGGCGAGCGTTATTTCGCGCTGCTGAAGGTTGCCGAAGTTAACTTTGAAGATCCGGCGAAGATGAAGGAGAAGACCTTCTTCGATAACCTGACGCCGCTCTACCCCGACCAGCAACTGTCGATGGAGAATGGTGCCGATAATTACGCAACGCGGATTATCGATCTGGTCTCGCCGATCGGCAAGGGGCAACGGGGATTGATTGTCGCACCGCCGCGCACCGGTAAGACCGTACTGCTGCAGAACATCGCCAATTCGGTTTCGACCAACCATCCGGAAGCCTACCTGATCGTCCTGTTGATCGATGAGCGTCCGGAAGAGGTGACCGACATGCAGCGCAGCGTCAACGGCGAGGTGATCTCCTCGACCTTCGACGAACCGGCCAGCCGTCACGTCCAGGTGGCGGAAATGGTTATTGAAAAGGCTCGCCGTCTGGTCGAACATAAGCGTGATGTGGTCATTCTGCTTGACTCGATCACCCGCCTGGCGCGCGCCTACAACACCATCATCCCGTCAAGCGGCAAGATCCTCTCCGGCGGGGTTGACGCCCACGCTCTGCACAAGCCGAAGCGGTTCTTCGGCGCCGCGCGCAATATCGAGGAGGGCGGCAGCCTGACCATCATCGCCACGGCGCTGGTCGACACCGGCAGCAAGATGGACGAAGTCATCTTTGAGGAGTTCAAGGGCACCGGGAACATGGAGCTGCATCTCGACCGTCGTCTGGCCGACAAACGGACCTTCCCGGCGATGGATATCAACCGCTCCGGCACCCGCAAAGAGGATCTGCTCGTCGATCCGACCCAGTTGCAGCGGATCTGGCTGCTGCGCCGGGTTCTTTCCAGCATGAATACCGTTGACAGCATGGAATTCATCCTGGAAAAACTGGCCGAAACCAAGACCAATCAAGGCTTTTTGGATTCCATGAACCAATAATGGCGTAGCCATCTAATTCTTGTTTGCGAGAGCATTAATCAGTAACAAAGCGCTTGCCTGAAAATGGCAAAAATGCTATTTAGTCGGTTTGTTTAACGCTAATATCTATAGGCCTGTACAAACGCCAGGTCGCCAAGGAGAAAAACGATGAAAGAAGGAATCCACCCCAAGTACGATGCCAGCACCGTGCGTTGCGATTGCGGCAACACTTTCGAGACCAGCTCTACTCTCGAAGGGGAGATCCACACTGAGATCTGCTCCGCTTGCCACCCTTTCTACACCGGCAAGCAGAAGCTGATCGATACTGCCGGCCGGATCGAGCGCTTCCGCAAAAAGTACGCCCAGAAGTAATTCGGGTAAGAATCTGGCGGCCCGACGGGCCGCCTTTTTTCGTTTTAAGGCCGAAAATTGATGCAGGTTGAATTATTAACCCATACCCCCGACCCGGAACAGGTGGTCGCTGCCGCGGCCCGGCTCTGTTACTCCAATGCCTCGATCGATGAGTTGCTGGAGAAGAGCAAGGTTGATCGACAGGAGTTCCTGGAGAAGGTCCTCTCGCTCGGTCATCACTCGGTTCTGGAACATGTCAGCTTCTCCTTCGGCATCGAAGGGATCAGTCGTGCCTGCTCGCACCAGCTGGTGCGCCATCGGTTGGCGTCCTATTCACAACAGAGCCAGCGTTATGTTTCGCACAAAAAGCGCTTTTCTGCCGTGACTCCGGCAACGATTGCTGCCAAGCCGGAACTGAATCAGCGTTATCAGCAGTTGCTCGAGGAAATTCATCAGTTTTATGCTGAGATGCTCGACGCCGGTATCCCCGCTGAAGATGCTCGTTTTTTATTGCCGAATGCCGCGACGACCAAGATTGTCGTGACCATGAACGGTCGTGAACTACGCCATTTCTTTGCCCTGCGCTGCTGCCGTCGCGCCCAGTGGGAAATTCAGGAAATGGCCAAACGGATGCTCAAACTGATCACGCCGGTTGCCCCGATTCTGTTCGCCAAGGCCGGTCCCGGCTGCCTCTCCGGTCCCTGCCCGGAAGGGAAGATGACCTGCGGCGAGATGGTTGCGGTCCGCGCAGAATTTACCGAGTTCGGTTGAAGGATCCCTATGTTTGCAAACCTGGAAAATGTCGTTGACCGTTTCCGTGAAGTCGAGGGGTTGCTCTCCGATCCTACGGTGCTCTCCGACCGGAATCGTTACCGTGGCCTGACCAAGGAACATGCTGATCTGAGCGAAGTGGTGCAGGTGTACGGCAAGTACAAGCAGGTCACCGCTGACATTGAAGGCAATCGCGAACTGCTGCAGGACAGCGACCCGGAGATGAAGGAGCTGGCCAAGGCGGAACTCCCCGAACTGGAAGAGGAAAAAGGGCAGCTGGAAGAGCAGTTGCGGCTTTTATTACTGCCGAAAGACCCCAACGACGACAAGAATATCATCCTCGAAATCCGTGCCGGGACCGGCGGTGATGAAGCGGCGCTGTTTTCTGCCGACCTGTTTCGAATGTATTCCCGCTATGCCGATCGCAACCGCTGGAAGGTTGAGATGATGAGTGTCTCGGCAACCGACGGCGGTGGTTTCAAAGAAGTGATTGCGCTGATCAGCGGTGAGCGGGTCTATTCACGGCTTAAATTTGAGAGCGGTACCCATCGCGTGCAGCGGGTCCCCGATACCGAAACCCAGGGCCGGATTCACACCTCGGCCTGTACCGTGGCGGTCCTGCCGGAAGCTGAGGATGTTGATATCGAAATCAACAACGCCGATCTGCGGATCGATCTCTATCGTGCTTCCGGTGCCGGTGGTCAGCATGTCAACAAGACCGAATCGGCGGTGCGCCTGACCCACATCCCGACCGGGGTGGTGGTTGCCTGTCAGGACGAATCGTCGCAGCATAAGAACAAGGCCAGGGCACTGAAGGTTCTCAAATCGCGGATCTACGATCAGATGCAGGCTGCACAACAGGCCGAGATGGCTGCCGATCGCAAAAATCAGGTCGGCAGCGGTGACCGCAGCGAACGGATTCGCACCTACAATTTTCCCCAGGGCCGTTGCACCGACCACCGGATCGGACTGACCCTCTACAAGCTTGATGCGATCATGCAGGGGGATGTCGACGAGGTGATTGAGGCGTTGATCACCGATCAGCAGGCCGCGCAGATGAGCAAACAGGAGTCTTGAAATTGAGCGACACCTGGACGCTGCTGAAGCTGCTGCGCTGGACCACCGAGTTTTTCGCCGCTAAACAGATCGACAACCCACGGCTGGATGCCGAGCTGCTGCTGGCGCATGTGCTGAATCTGGACCGGATCGGCCTCTATCTCAATTTCGAGCGGCCCTTGATCGCTGCTGAACTGGATCTGATCCGGCCGTTAGTCAAGCGGCGCGGACAGCGTGAGCCGTTGCAATATCTGCTCGGCAGCACAGAATTCTGGTCACTGGAGTTTGAAGTCACTCCGGCGGTGCTGATTCCGCGGGCCGATACCGAAACACTGGTGGAAGAAGCATTGAATCGTGCCGGCGAAGCCGGACAGCTGCTCGATGTCGGCACCGGCAGCGGCGCTATCGCCATCAGTCTGGCCAGCGAACTGCCGAACTGGCAAGTGAGCGCGCTCGATATCTCTGCTGAGGCGCTCACGGTTGCCCGGCGGAATGCAGAAAAAAACGCCGTTGCCGAGCGGCTGCAATTTATCCACGCAGACCTTGTCGAACTGCCCCGGCAGCAGTATGATTTGATCGTTTCCAACCCCCCCTATATTGCGCAAGCGGAGTGGGATTCACTGATGCCGGAAGTGCGCAGCTTTGAACCGCAGACGGCACTGCTGGCCGGGAATGACGGTCTCGAAAATTATCAGAAACTGACCGCACAGGCGTCAACCCGCCTCATCCCCGGCGGTTGGCTGCTGGTGGAAATCGGTTATCAACAAGCGCAGGCGGTCCAGCAACTTTTTGCCCAGGCTGGCTTGCAGGATATCTTTGTCCGTGATGATTACGCCGGGCAGCCGCGGGTGGTCGGCGGTCGTTTGGCGTTTTGAACCAGAAAGTAGAAACCTTTGGAAAAGATAGTCATAAAAGGCGGCATTTCGCTCGCTGGTGAAGTTCAGGTCAGTGGTGCCAAGAATTCGGCGTTGCCGCTGCTATTTGCTACCCTGCTGGCCGATGGACGGAGTGAAATCTGTAATATTCCCCATCTGCGTGACATCAACACCGCGGTCAAGCTGCTGCGCGAGTTGGGCGCCGAAGTTTCTTTTACCGCAGATTGTATTCAGGTCGATGCGACCAAAATTCGCAGTATCGAGGCCTCCTACGATCTGGTCAAAACCATGCGCGCCTCGGTGCTGGTGCTCGGTCCCTTGCTGGCCCGGTGCGGCCATGCCCGGGTCAGCCTGCCCGGCGGCTGCGCGATCGGTGCTCGGCCGATCAATCTGCACCTGAAGGGGCTTGAGGCGCTCGGCGCAACAATCAAGCTGGACCACGGTTATGTCGAGGCGACCGCAAAGCAGCTGCGCGGCGCGAAAATCTCCCTCGATATGCCGACTGTCGGCGGTACCGAAAATCTGCTGATGGCAGCCAGTCTGGCCGATGGGGAGACGGTGTTGGAAAATGCCGCCCGTGAACCGGAAATCGTCCAATTGGCCGAGGCGCTGAACAGCATGGGGGCCAAAATTGAAGGGGCGGGCACGGCGATCATCCATGTTCAGGGGGTGGAGAAATTACAGCCGCTGAAATGCAGCGTTATCCCCGACCGGATCGAGGCGGGTACTTTCATGATTGCGGCGGCGATCACCGGCGGTAACGTGCTGGTGCGCGGTGCGGTACAGGCGGATCAGGAAGCGCTGATCAGTAAAATGCTGGAAGCCGGGGTAAAGATTTACCCGGAAGCGGACGGTTTGCGGGTAATCGGCCCGCAGCAGCTGAAGCCGGTTGATGTACGTACCGGTGTTTTTCCCGGTTTTCCGACCGATATGCAGGCCCAGTTCATGGCGCTGATGACTAAGGCCGAGGGCACCAGCCGGATCTCCGAGACGGTTTTCGAAAATCGCTTCATGCATGTCTGTGAATTACAGCGGATGGGGGCCGATATCCAGATCGACGGCCACAGTGCCATTATCCGCGGCAACAGCAATCTGACCGGCGCTCCGGTGATGGCGACCGACCTGCGCGCCAGTGCCTCGTTGATTCTGGCCGGGTTGGCTGCCGAGAACACCACGGAAGTCTCACGGATCTATCATCTCGATCGGGGTTACGAAAAAATCGAAAAAAAACTTGCAGCACTGGGCGCCGACGTGCGGCGTGAACAGGAGTAGCGATGAGTGACTGGATTACCTTCGCCCTGCCCAAGGGGCGGATCATGCTGGATTCGATGGAACTGTTCGGTAAGATCGGTATCACCTGCGCGGAGATGGATGAGAAAGGCAGCCGCAAGCTGGTCTTCGAAAATGCGCAGCAAAAGTACCGTTTCATGGCGGTGCGGGCGACCGACGTGCCGACCTATGTCGAATACGGCTGCGCCGATATCGGCGTGGTTGGTAAGGATACCCTGCTGGAACAGAGGAAAAACCTCTATGAGCCGCTCGATCTCAAGTTCGGCTACTGCCGGCTGGTGGTTGCCGAACCGAAAGAGCTGCAGCAGAACGATAATCCGCAGAACTGGTCGAATATCCGCGTGGCGACCAAATACCCGAACGTCACCGAACGTTATTTTGCCGCCAAGGGGGTGCAGGTTGAACTGATCAAGCTCTACGGCTCGATCGAACTGGCACCGCTGGTCGGCCTGTCCGAACGGATTGTCGATCTGGTCTCCACCGGTGGTACGTTGAAGGCCAACGGCATGGTCGAGGTGGAAACCATCGCCGAAATTACCAGCCGACTGATCGTCAACCGCGCCAGTTTGAAAACCAAGCACCAGCGGATCAGAAAGATTATTGAGGAGCTGGAACCGTTGATCGGTGACGACGTCCGGATCTCTGAGTAAACTGACAGCGGAGAAATCAATACAATGCGCATGCTGAAATTTTCCGATGATAATTTCAACGCTGAGTTCCGCCGGATCGAACAACGCGCCGAAGCAGTTCCTGTGCAGATCGAAACAACGGTCAAATCGATTATTTCTGATGTCCGGCAGCGGGGTGATGCGGCACTGTTCGAATTGACAGCCAAATTCGATCGCCTGGAGCTGACCGCCGAAACCATTGAGGTGACGGCAGCGGAGATCGATGCGGCGCTGGCCGAAGTCAGTGCCGAATCGATGAGTGCCCTGCAGTTGGCTGCCGAGCGGATCGCCGATTTTCATGCCAAGCAGAAGCAGGAAACCTGGCTCTCCACTGATGAAGATGACGTGCTGCTCGGGCAGCTGGTCCGGCCGCTCGACCGGGTCGGTATCTATGTGCCGGGCGGCAAGGCCAGCTATCCCTCTTCGGTACTGATGAACGCGGTACCGGCCAAGGTTGCCGGGGTCGAAGAGGTGATCATGGTGGTGCCGATGCCGGGTGGTGAAATCAACCCGCACGTACTGGCTGCCGCCAGAATTGCCGGGGTCGACCGGATCTTCAAGCTCGGCGGAGCCCAAGCGATTGCCGCGCTGGCTTACGGGACCGAATCGGTGCCACGGGTCGACAAAATCACCGGGCCGGGCAATATCTATGTCGCCACCGCCAAGCAGCTGGTCTTCGGTCAGGTTGATATCGATATGATCGCCGGTCCCAGCGAGATTCTGGTGATCAATGACGGCAGTGGCAATGCTGCGCATATCGCCGCTGATCTGCTTTCACAGGCCGAGCATGATGAACTGGCCTCCTCGGTACTGGTGACCAGCTGTGCAGCAATGGCAACTGCGGTACAGATCGAAGTCGAAAGGCAGCTCAAAGAACTCAGCCGTGAAACCATCGCCCGTCAGTCGATCGACGATTACGGTGCGATCATCCTGGCGCAAGATCTGGATGAAGCGATCGCATTTTCCAACCGGATCGCTCCCGAACACCTGGAACTTGCGGTCGACAACCCCTTCTCCATTCTGCCGCAGATCCGTCACGCCGGAGCGATCTTCATGGGCCATCATACCCCGGAAGCCGCCGGCGATTATCTGGCCGGACCGAATCACACCCTGCCGACCGGCGGCACAGCCCGCTTCTTCTCGCCGCTGTCGCTGGACGATTTTGTCAAGAAATCGAGTATCGTCTCCTTTTCGCAAAGCGGCCTGCAGCGGCTTGGCAAAGAGATCGTCCATATCGCCGAACTGGAAGGGTTGGAAGCACACGCCAAGTCGGTGTCGATCCGGTTGAAATGATTTCGTAGGGGCGACCCGTTGGGTCGCCTCGCCCAAGGCGATCCAACGGATCGCCCCTACATACGTTTGATGGAGAGTCAGATGGCCCGTACCGCAAAAATTGTTCGCGAAACCAAAGAGACCAATATCAGCATCGAACTGAACCTGGACGGCTGCGGAGAGCATCATATTGAAAGTCCGGTGCCCTTTTTCAACCACATGCTTTCGGCGGTGGCGCGGCACGGTTTTTTTGATCTGACCGTCAAGGCGAGCGGGGATGTCGAAATTGATGCCCATCACACGGTCGAGGACTTGGGAATCGTGCTGGGTGAAGCCTTCAAACAGGCACTCGGCGACAAGGCCGGGGTGCGGCGTTTCGGTCGTGAAACCATGCCGATGCATGAGGCGCTGGCTTCGGTGATCATCGATTTTTCCGGTCGGCCGTTTCTGGTTTTCAACGTCAATCTGCCCAAAGCCAAGGTCGGTGAATTCGATACCGAACTGGTCGAGGAATTCTTCGTCGCTTTCTGTAATCACTCCGGCGCCAATATCCATGTCAATCTGGCTTACGGCGACAACCTGCATCATATCATCGAGGGGATTTTCAAGGCCTTCGGCCGGGCGCTTGATGAAGCAACCGGGATCGATTCGCGGATTGTCGGAGTGATGTCGACCAAAGGGAAGCTGGAATAGATTTTATGATCAACATTATCGATTATGAAATGGGCAACCTGCGCAGCGTTGAAAAGGCCTTTGAAACACTCGGCTTTGCCGCGCGAGTCAGCAGTGCCCCGAACGATATTGCTACGGCCGATAAGGTCGTGCTGCCGGGTGTCGGTGCGTTTCGCGACTGCATCAAGAATTTACGCGAGGGTGGTTTTGTCGAGCCGCTGTTGACCCATGTTGCCGCCGGTAAGCCGCTGCTGGGGATCTGCGTCGGTATGCAGATGCTGTTTGACGAAAGTGAAGAGTTCGGTCGCCATCAGGGGCTGGGTTTGATCCCCGGCAAGGTGCTGCGTTTCCCCTCCGGGATGGTCGAGAACGGCGAACGGCTCAAGGTGCCGCACATGGGCTGGAATACTATCCATCTGAAAAAGCCGTCACCGCTGTTTGTCGGGATTGAGGAAGGCAGCTTTGTCTACTTTGTCCACTCCTACTATTGTGCCGCCGAGAATCCGGAAGAGGTTGCCGCCAGTTGCCGCTATGGCGAGGTTGAATTCTGCGCTTCGATCTGGCGTGATAACATCATGGCGACTCAGTTTCACCCGGAGAAAAGTCAGGATATCGGCCTGAACATTTTCAGGAATTTCGGGAATCTGTAGGGGCGATCCTTGTGATCGCCCTGGGCGAATACCAGATTCGCCCCTACCATGAGGAAACCAATGATTATTCTTCCCGCGATTGACCTCAAAGAAGGCCGCTGTGTCCGTCTGGAACAGGGTCTGATGGATAAAGATACCGTCTATAACGATGATCCCGGCGCTCAGGCGCGGATCTGGCAAGAACAGGGCGGAGAACTGCTGCATATTGTCGATCTCGACGGCGCTTTTGCCGGAGTGCCGAAAAACAAAGCAGCGATCAAGACGATTGTCGATGCCATCGATATCCCCAGCGAATTGGGTGGTGGTATTCGCGACATGGCAACCATCGAAGCCTATCTGGAACTCGGTATCGATCGAGTGATCCTCGGCACCGTCGCCAAGGAAAACCCGGCGCTGGTCGCGGAAGCCTGCAAAAAATTCCCTGGGAAGATCGTCGTCGGCATCGATGCCATGAACGGTCTGGTGGCGGTGCGCGGTTGGGCCGACGTGACCGAGAAACCGGCGACCGAGATGGCCAAAGAGATGGAAGGTTTGGGCGTCGAAGCGATCATCTACACCGACATCGCCCGAGACGGCATGATGGAGGGACCGAATATTGAAGCGACCAAAGCGTTGGCCGAATCGATCAATATTCCGGTGATCGCCTCCGGCGGGCTGTCGACGCTGGATGATATCCGCCGACTGATTGAGATCGAGGCCTCCGGTGTCACCGGCGTCATCACCGGCAAGGCAATCTATTCCGGCGCCATCGATCTGCGTGAAGCGGTGGCGTTGACCAAACAGTAATTGGGAGCAGTGAAATGAGCGAACCTGGACTTCGTAAAGAAGAGCAACAGATTCTTGATGATTTTGAGGCAGAAGAATTCAAATCAGTCCTTACGCCAAAGCGAAAAAAAATGCTGCAAGCAGCTGCAGAAGAATCCTTTAAAAAAGATAAACGAATTAATATCAGGATTTCAAGCCGTGACTTAGGGTCACTTCAAAGGCGTGCTCTTGAAGAAGGCATCCCGTATCAAACATTAGTATCGAGCGTTCTGCATAAATATGTTTCAGGCGGTTTGCATGACATTCTGGCGAACGAGGCGTGCCAGAGGTTGCAAAAACGCGACGATGAACTTGGGCTGTTAGGCAACGGGAGCAAGAAGGGCCTGGCAAGGTGGGTGTGAAAAAGCTCATCAACCAAGCTGCTTTACCGCCTGTGGTGAACGTACGTTGACCGTAAGGTAAATAGATCAGTCCCCTTTTGTCTATGCCCCTGATGAAGGGCTAGAGGTGGTCAAATGAATACGAAAGAACTCATCGATGAAGCTGTTTTACTGCCTGTGGAAGAGCGTGCATTGGTTGTAGATTCATTGCTCCGAAGCCTCAATCAGCCAGAATCTGAGGTCGACAAGAAGTGGATAGCCGTAGCTCAACGACGGCTTGCAGAGCTTAGGTCCGGGTTGGTCAAGGCTGTGCCGGGAGAGGCTGTTTTCGAGAAAATAAGGAAAAGGTATGAGAAATGAGCTTCTCTTTCCATCCAGAGGCGGAGGAGGAGTTCAACAAGGCCATTACATACTACGAAGAAATCGAACCCGGTCTCGGGTATGATTTTGCGTTGGAAGTCCATTCAACGATTCAGCGGTCAGTCGAATATCCTAAGGCATAGCCAGTCATCGAAGGAGAAATCAGGCGGTCTTTGGTGAGGAGATTCCCGCACGGGATATTGTATTCCGAGGAGCAAAAGGGAATATTCATTGTAGCCGTGATGAATCTTCATCGTTATCCAGATTATTGGAAACATCGAAAATAGATGAGCTGAGCAAGGTTCTCAACCCTGACTGCTTCAGTCGCTGCGCTCCTTCTCGCCAGTTTAAAGAAGAGGTTTTAGATCCATGCTGACCAAACGAATCATCCCCTGCCTCGATGTCAAAGACGGCCGGGTTGTCAAAGGGGTCAATTTTGTCGGCCTGCGCGATGCCGGTGACCCGGTTGAAGCGGCCGAGGCCTATTGCGAGCAGGGCGCCGATGAGCTGACCTTTCTCGATATTACCGCCAGTAGCGATAAACGCGGCATCATTCTCGACGTGGTCCGGCAGACCGCCGAGCGGGTGTTTATGCCGCTGACCGTCGGTGGCGGCGTGCGCGAGGTTGCCGATATCCGCAACCTGCTGAATGCCGGGGCCGATAAGGTTTCGATCAATACCGCTGCGGTCGAGCGCCCCGAGTTCGTGCGCGAGTCGGCGCAGCGCTTCGGCAGCCAGTGTATCGTTGTTGCTATCGATGCCCGCCGGATAGCGGGTTCGAATCCGCAGAGCTGGGAGGTTTACACCCACGGCGGTCGCAATCCGACCGGTATCGACGTCATCGAATGGGCGCGGCGGATGGCCGAGTACGGTTGCGGCGAAATCCTGTTGACCTCGATGGATTGTGACGGCACCAAGGATGGTTACGATATCGCCTTGACCCGTGCGGTCAGCGACGCGGTCGAGATCCCGGTGATCGCCTCCGGCGGGGTCGGCAACCTGGAGCATATCCGCGAGGGCTTGGTCGAAGGCGGTGCCAGTGCGGCTTTGGCGGCATCAATCTTCCATTTCAAGGAATACACCATCGCCGAGTGTAAGCAGTATCTCAAGCAGCATGGTGTTGCAGCGCGGATTTGACCCAAACGTAGGGGCGATCCTTGTGATCGCCCATTGCTGATTACGAAAAGGGCGAATATCAGATTCGCCCCTACGGAGAAATGTTATGTCGCTGATCGATCAGCTTAAATTTGACGAGAACGGCCTGATCCCCGCCATCACCCAGGATGCTGAAACCGGTGAAGTCTTGATGATGGCCTGGATGAATGCCGAGGCGGTCGAGCAAACGATTGCAACCGGAAAGGTGCATTATTATTCCCGCTCGCGGCAGAAACAGTGGATGAAAGGGGAATCATCCGGCCATCTGCAAATCGTCAAAGAAATTCGTTTTGACTGTGATAGTGACTGTTTATTGATCAAGATCGAGCAGCAGGGAGCTGCCTGCCACACCGGTCAACGTTCCTGTTTCTACCGGGTTTGGGACGGCGAAGTGCAGCAGGTCGGCGAAAAGCAGGTTGATGCTGCGTCGCTCTACGCTCGGCAGGATATCCTCGCAGCACTCTACAATATCATCCAGGAGCGCCGTCAGTTGGGCGCCGGTGAGAAATCCTACGTTAAATCACTGTTCGACAAGGGCCTCGACAAGATCCTCGGCAAGATCGGCGAAGAGGCCACTGAAGTCGCCATCGCCGGCAAGGGGGGGGATAAGCAGGAGGTCATCTACGAGGTTGCCGACCTGTTCTTCCACGTGCTGGTGTTGCTCGGGTACTACGATCTGCCGCCGGAACGGATCTATGCCGAACTGCGCCGCAGATTCGGTTTGTCGGGGATTGACGAGAAGGCCAGCCGGACCAAGTAGTGCTCAGTCGTTTTCTTCCTTCCTGTCCAAAAACGGTTTCAGCAGGTCGATCGGCATCGGGAAGAGAATCGTCGAATTCTTTTCCGCGGCGATTTCGGTCATGGTTTGCAGAAAACGCAGCTGCAGGGCGCCCGGTTCGGCGGAAATCTGTTTGGCGGCCTTGGCCAGGGTTGCTGAGGCCTGATATTCCCCTTCGGCGTGGATGACTTTTGCCCGCCGTTCCCGTTCTGCTTCGGCCTGTCGGGCCATGGCCCGCTGCATCTCTGCCGGCAGGTCGACATGCTTGATCTCGACATTGGAGATTTTTACCCCCCAGGGATCGGTCTGCCGGTCGAGCAGTTGCTGCAGGTTCTGGTTGATCTTATCCCGTTTCGACAGCAGGTCGTCCAGTTCTACCTGCCCCAGGACGCTGCGCAGGGAGGTCTGGGCCAACTGGCTGGTCGCGTAGAGATAGTCCTGCACCTCGATCAGCGCTTTATCTGGATGCACGACCCGGAAGTAGAGCACCGCATTGACCTTGAGTGAGACGTTGTCCTTGGTGATGACATCCTGGGGCGGAACATCCATCGCCACGGTGCGCATGCTGACCTTGATCAGCTGGTCAACCACCGGGATGATGAATTTCAGTCCCGGTCCCTTGACGCCGGAAAATCTGCCGAGGCGAAAGACCACGCCCCGTTCGTATTCCAGCAGGATGCGGATCGCCGAGGCGATAATCACAACCAGAAACGCCAACGCCACCAGCCAGAAAAAACCTGCTCCCAAACCGAACATTTCAGTGCTCCTTTTCTGTTTCGCTGCCAGGAACCGAATCGACCGGCTGGACCTCAAGAATCAGCCCATCCCGAATTTGCAGAACCTCGATCCGGCTGCCGACCGGCAAGGGTTGCGCGGCTGTCGCGCGCCAGTACTCGCCATGTACGAAGACCCGGCAATCACCATGGATCCCATCGATCGCATCAATCACCTCGCCCTGTTCGCCGATCATCCCCTCCTGACCGAATTTGAGCGGACGGTTCTGGGTGCGGACCACCATCCATGCGGCAAAGATCATAAAACCGGCACTGACGGCAATGGTTGCCGCAATCACTGCGCGGGATATCTGCAGATAGGGTTCGCTGCTGTCGATTAACATCAGCGAACCGATCGCCATGGAAATAATGCCGCCGACGGTCAGCATCCCGTAGGAGAGAACCTTGACTTCCAGGATGAACAGGACCGCGGCGAGCAGGATCAGCAACAGCCCGATGTAATTGATCGGCAGCATCGAGAAGGCAAAAAATGCCAACAGGATGGAGATCGTCCCGATCACGCCGGGAAAGATCACGCCGGGCTGGGAAATCTCAAAGAAGATACCGAGAATGCCGAGCATCATCAGCAGATAGGCAAAGGTTGGATTGCTCAGGGCGCTGAGAATCTCTTGTCGCCAGGTCATGCTGACCGGCCGCAGTTGTGCGTCGGATGTCTGCAGGCTGTGGCTCTGGTCAAGGCGGCGGTAATTCAAGCCATCCAACTGTTGCAGCAGTTGGATGGCGTTTTCGGCGATCAGATCGACAACCTGCTCGTCAAGCGCCTCCTGAGCGGAAGCGGAGATACTGTCACGAACTGCAGCCTCGGCCCACTCCTGGTTGCGCCCGCGCTGCTGAGCCAGGCTGCGCGCATAAGCGGCGGCATCATTGACAATTTTTTCGTTCATGGTGTCACTCGGCTGACTGCCGGGGCTGATCGATACCGGATGGGCCGCACCGATGTTGGTTCCCGGAGCCATGGCCGCAAAATCTGCCGCCAGGGTGATGAGCGCACCGGCCGAGGCTGCCCGGGCTCCGGCTGGCGCGATGTAAACAATAATCGGAATCCGGGAATTCAATTCCGCCTGGATGATCTGCCGCATGGCAGAATCGAGGCCGCCCGGGGTGCTCAGTTGAATCAGTACTGCGCGCAGCTGTCGGCTGTTGGCAAGCTCGATCTGGTCTGAGATAAAGCTGGCCACCACCGGGTTGATCGAGGCATCAATGATCAGGTGCAAAATTGTTGCTGACGCCGTCGGTTGCTCCGAAGCGCTCAGGTGTGACCAGGGGAGTAGCGTGCAGATACAGAGGAATATCAGCAGGGCGCGCATACTTCAAGGTTACTGCGGGAAACAGGGCTGTCAATCCGGGTCGTGAGTTGGGTGAACGAGACATTTACGGGAGAATATTTACTGTCAGAGAAAAAATGCTAATTTGTTTGCTATTTACAAAAAACTTCAATACACTGCCACGTTCGTTTCTGTACGGGTGCCGGAGTCCTCTGCGCACCCTTTGCTTGTTGCCAGCCTGATTGGGGAAGGTTTATGAGTCTTAAAAATCAACTCACCAGTGATATGAAAGAGGCGATGAAAGCCAGGCAGGCGGTGCGTCTTGGCACCATCCGTCAGCTGCGCAGCGCCATCAAGAATAAAGAGATCGATCTTGGCAAAGAGCTCGATGATGATGCCGTTATCAGTGTCATCGGCACACAGGTCAAGCAGCGTCGGGAAGCTGCGCAGATGTACCGCGATAACCAGCGCCCCGAACTTGCCGATAAGGAAGAGGCGGAGCTGGTTGTGCTGCAGGACTATTTGCCGGCACAGTTGAGCGAAACTGAACTGCGGGTGATTGTCGCTGCCGTTATCGCTGAGACCGGCGCAAGTTCGGTAAAAGAGTTGGGCAAGGTGATGCCGCAGGTGATCGCCAGAACCAGGGGCGCGGCGGACGGGAAGCTGGTGAGCCGGCTGGTGCGTGAGCAGCTGGCCGTTTAAATCTTTTTTGTAACTTCAGCACGCCCGAATTTGGTGCTCTGGCAAGGCGCGAGCAGCGCAGAAGCGGAGCATACATGGTTATGTGAGCATTTGAGCAGCACAGCAACGCCGCCAGGGTGCCGAAGGCGGGATGGGCTGAATAGTTACTCTTTTTTCATGATTGTTGATGGTTGTTTGCGGAGCAACTCGTGAGTCTGGTTGATATTGCCATACTGGTGCTGCTCGGTTTCTTTCTGATCAAGGGAATAATCCGCGGCCTGTTGAGGGAAGTCTGTTCGCTGCTCGGCCTGGTGCTGGGTGGCGTCTTTGCGTTCAGTTTTCATATGCCGCTGGCGCAGCGACTGCAAGATGCTTTCAATGTACCGGCGCAGCTCAGTGTCTGGGGTTCGTTTCTGGCGATTTTTCTGCTGGTTGTGATCATTTTTGCGGTCCTGGGTTTTGTGCTGCACCGCTTCGTCAAACTGATTTTTCTGGGTGGTTTTAACCGCCTGAGCGGTGCCCTGTTCGGGTTGGTTCAGGGGGTGGTGTTGACGGCGATGATTGTGCTGGCACTCAACTCCTCGGTGGTGCCGAAATCGGCCCACAAGTTGGTGCGTGAATCAGAACTGGCACCGCCGTTTGTCGAACTTGGGCAGGCGATTTTCAACGGCAGCCGGGCACTGATCGGACGCTGACGGATGATCTGCAGCGAGCTCGCACTGGAGAGACTTGAATACCCGCGTTTGCGGCAGTTGTTGGCCGGTCAAACCCAGTCGGAACCAGGACGCTTGCTGGCGGAAAAGCTGCTGCCGTTAGCGGACGAGGCCGCGATTCGGACCGCTCTGGATGAAGTGGATGAGGCGGTTCGCCTGCTGCTTGAGGGGCAACCACCCGGCCTCGGCAGTTGCATCGACCTGAGCCGGATCATCGATCAGGGACAGGCCGAGGGCAGCCTGATTGCCGCAGAGGATCTGCAGAAGGTCGGCCTGACCCTGCAGGTCTTTGCTGATTGCAAAGGCTGGTTCCAGGCGGCGCAAGGCTTGCCGCTGCTGACCGGTCTGGCGCAACAGCTTGTCCCCCTGGCCGAGCTCAAATGTCGTCTACGCGATGCGATCGGTTCGCGCGGTGAACTGCTCGACGGCGCATCCCTTGAATTAGCTGATATTCGCTATCAGTTGCGCCAGACCCGCAGCCGGGTCAAGCAGCAGCTGGAACAGCTGCTGGCCAATGACCGCTACGCCGACTGTTTTCAGGAACGGCTGGTGACGGTCCGTAACGGTCGTTACGTGGTGCCGGTCAAGGTCGATTTTCGCGGGCAGCTCAAAGGCTTTGTCCAGGATGAGTCGGCCAGCGGCCAGACCCTTTACGTTGAACCGGCCCAGGTGCTGGACGGCAACAACCGCCTGCAACAGTTGTTGCGTACGGAGCAGCGGGAAGAACGCCGCATTCTGCTGCAATTGGCCGAGCTGGTGCGACGCGATAGCGAATCCTTACAGGGGAACCAACGGCTGTTGGCGCGGCTGGATCTGCGCCTGGCGGCCGGGCGGCTGTCGCGACAATATCGGGGAGAGCGGCCGGAGCTGGTGGCTGCGCCGATTGTCGAGCTGCGGCAGGCCCGCCACCCGCTGTTGATGATCACTGACGGCCGGATCGAACCGGACCGGGCGGTACCGATCGATTTGTTGCTGCCGCAGGATTGTCAGGCGCTGGTGATCAGCGGGCCGAATACCGGCGGCAAGTCGGTGGCGCTGAAAACTCTCGGCCTGCTGTTGTTGATGGTGCGTTCCGGGTTGCATCTGCCCTGTCATGCCGACAGCAGGCTGCATCTGTACCGGCGCTTGCATGTCGATATCGGTGATGCACAGAGTATTTCTGAGAGCTTGTCGACCTTTTCCGGCCATCTTCTGCGGATTCGCGAAATACTCAGTGAAGTCGATAGTGAAACCCTGGTGCTGCTCGATGAGGCCGGCACCGGCACCGACCCGGCCGAAGGCGCGGCACTGGCGCAGGCGGTCCTCGATCAGCTCGGTCAAAAAGGGGCAAAAACCCTGCTGACCACCCATTTGGGTCAGTTGAAGCTGTTTGCTCACGGACAACCGGGGATTGAGAATGCGGCGGTCGAGTTTGACCCGCAGACCCTGGCGCCCCGCTATCGGCTGAACTACGGGATCCCCGGCGCCAGCAGCGCGCTGGCGACCGCCCGAAGACTGGGTTTGCCGGAAGAGGTTCTGGCGCGGGCCGAACAGTATCTGGGGCAGGAGGAGCAGGACAGCACGGCCCTGTTGGCCCGCTTGAACAGTCGCCAGCAGCAACTTGATCAGGAATTGGCGCAGGCGCAACAGGCCCGCAGCAGAGCCGAGCAAAGCCAGCAGTTGCGTCGCCGACAACTGCTGGAACTCAAAGTTAAAAAGCGCGAGATTCTCACTCGTGCCGGACGTCAGGCCGAAGAGTTGATCGCCGCAACTGAGGCGCGTCTGAAAGAATTGCGTAAGCGCAAGCAGTCGCCGCAAAGCCCGCAGGAGTCAGTTGCTGAAAAGGCACAGTTGCTTGCAGCGCGTGACCAGTTGGCTCCCTATAAACCGAAGAAAAAACACTCGGCGGCGGTTCCCCGGCAACTGCAGGTCGGTGAAGTCGTCAAGATCGTTGCGCTGGGGATCACTGCCCAGGTTGAGCGTCTGCAGGGAGAGCGGGTAGAGTTGCGGGTCGGCGGCAAGCGGCTTCGTCAGCCGCTGACCGCATTGGAACAGTTTCGGCCACGTCGCTTTGTGACCGAACAGAGGGTCGAGGGACAGTTGACGCGTACACCTTCTGAGCGTGCGACCAGCTCGCAGCTGAAGTTGATCGGCCTGCGGGTTGATGATGCTGTTTCGCAATTGGAACGCTTTTTCGATGATGCGCTGCTGGCGAATCTAAGGCAGGTGGAAATTATCCACGGCTCCGGAGAGGGGATCTTGCGTCGATTGGTGCGTGAGTTCCTTGCCGGTCAGCGCATCGTGAGCGCTTTTTATGCGGCACCGATCGAGCAGGGGGGAGAAAACGTCACCATTGCCGAACTGGGTGAACCATGACCGGGCAGATCACCGAGGCGAAAATCAACGAGGTGCGGGAACGCTCCGATATCATCGAACTGGTCTCCCAGTACCTGTCGTTGAAGCGCGCCGGTGCCAACCATCTGGGGCTCTGCCCGTTCCATTCGGAAAAATCGCCCTCATTCAGTGTTCATGCCGGCCGGCAGTTTTACCACTGCTTCGGTTGCGGCGTCGGCGGCGATGTTTTCTCCTTTTTGATGAAAATTGAAGGACTGGCATTTCCCGACGCGGTGAAGCGCCTGGCTGAGCGGGCCGGAATCGAGATCGAGGAGCGCCAACTGTCGCCGGAAGAGGAGCGCCGCCAGCAGCAGCGCGAGCGGTTGTTCCGGGTGAACGAGCTGGCTGCTGATTATTTTCATCAGATCTTGATGGGGGATCAGTCGCAGGGTGAACCGGGCCGTCAATACCTGAACCGGCGCGGTTACGGACGCAAGGCCGCCGCAGAGTATCAGATCGGCTACGCGATCGATGCCTGGGAAGGTTTGAGCAGATACCTGCAGCAGCAGGGCATTGATGCCGAGGATGCCCGCACGCTTGGTTTGATCCGGCCGGGTAAGCAGGAACGGGGCGATTACGACTTGTTTCGCGGCCGTTTGATCTTTCCGATTTATGATCTGGCGGGGCAGGTGGTCGCTTTCGGCGGTCGGCTGCTGGATGACGGCAAGCCGAAGTATATCAATTCACCGGAGTCGCCGATCTATCACAAGGGGCGGGTTCTGTACGGGCTCTACCAGGCCCGGCAGGCGATGCGTCAGAGCGGCGAGGTGATTCTGGTCGAAGGCTATTTTGATCAGCTGGCGCTCTATCGGGCTGGCTTTCCGCAGGTGGTCGCCACTTGCGGTACCGCCATGACCGTCGACCACGCTCGCCTGTTGAAACGTTATGTGCAGCGAGTGCTGCTGCTGTTTGATCAGGATGCCGCCGGCAAACAGGCAACCTTCAAGTCGATGGCGGTTCTGCAGGAGGAAGGCGTTCCCGCTGCGGTGATCGAACTGCCGAGCGGCGAGGATCCCGACTCTTTCGTCCAGCAGCAGGGCGCGGAGGCGTTTCGCCGGCGCCTTGAACAGGCCCGTCCGGCAATGGATCTGTTTATGGAGGATGTCCTCGGCGAGGCGGGCACCGCGATCGAGGAGAAGGTTCGCGCCGCTGAAACCATTATTGAGCGGATCGCCGGATTGACCAGCGCCATGCAGCAGGACCTTTATCTCAAGGATCTGTCCGAACGCAGCGGTATCGACCTGCAACTGCTCAAGCAGAAACAGGTTGAGGCGGGACGAAAAAGCTCAGGGCGGCAGAAAAGTTACCATCCAGAGCCATCGGCAGAGTTCAATTATCCTGAACCGCCGCCGGTAACCGAAGAATACTATCGGTCGGCGCCACCGGTCGTTGCCCCGGAACCTCCCAAGGAAGACGACTGGGGAAGGGCGGAGGGGAAACTGCTTGAGGCAGCGTTGCTGCTGCCGGAAGAGCGGCAGCGGTTAGCCGGGATTGCCGAGGAGCTGTTTCCATCATCGGCTGCCAGAAGCCTGGCGCTGGAGATTATTGCCTCGACCAGGGAGCTGGATGACGCGGCGCTGCTGGATGATTTTTCTGTCTCCAGCCATGCAGTGATCAGGCGCTACCTGCAATCTCCCAAGGAGATGGTCGAGGGAACTTTTGACTCTCTGCTCACTGCGGTGGAAAGAGAGTCGACACAAAAACAGTACAATGTTGCGCGTGAGCAGCTTGATGGCGCGATCCGCAGTGGCGACGAAAATTTACAAAAATTACAGATAGAGTTTACTCAGCTGAAGAAGAAGCTAAAGTTATTTAATAGCAAGTCCTAGAGGAGAAGGTGCAAAAATGGCGAAAAAGACCAATCCGGAAGAGATTCAACAACTCATCGATCTGGGCAAGGAGAAAGGTTTTCTGACCTACGATGAGATCAACGATATTTTGCCTGCCAACATGGTCTCGACCGAACAGCTTGAGGATGTGATGAACATGTTCGGCGAGATGGATATTGAAATCGTTGATTCGGACAGCAAGGTGACCTCTTCAAAGGACAATGAAGGTACGGGCGGTGAGCGGGACGAGGGGGATGTGGAGCTCGAGGCCGGCACACTCGGCCGAACCAGCGACCCGGTTCGGATGTATCTGCGCGAAATGGGCCAGGTTGCCCTGCTGACCCGCGAGGGCGAGGTGGAGATTGCCAAGCGGATCGAAGAAGGGGAAGCACTGGTTGCCAAGGTGGTGATGCGTACCCCGATCGCTGCTCGCGAAGTGATGGCCCTGCTCGAAAAACTCACTAAGGCGCAGATGAATGTCTCCGACATTACTCGTGAGTATGACGAGGAAGAAGGCGACGAAGCGGAAGCGAAACAGCGTGAACGGCTCAGCAGCCTCTACGGGCAGCTACGCCCGTTTGATGAGCAGCTGAAAGAAATTCAAGTGGCGCTGGTGGCTGACCCGACTGCCAAAAAGCGGGAAAAACTGGAAGCGCAGGACGTGGAAATTCGTGAAAAGATGACCGAGTTGATGCGTGAAGTGCGCCTGAAAGATTTCCAGGTTGCCAAGATTGTCGATCGGCTTAAAGAGATGGGTGGGCAGGTCAAAAAAGGCTACGCTGAAATCGCTGACTGTGAAAGTCAGATCGGCAAACCCTATCCTGAGATCCGCAGCTACCTGCGCCGGATGCGCAAGAATGACGACGAAGCGCACGCGGTCGCAGCCGAGTTGGCAGTTGCCGGTGATGTGCTGCTGTCGGTTGAGAAGCGCCTGAAGGCGGCCAAGCGTAAATTCAAGCGGGTTAAGGACGAGTCCGGGTTTGAGCCGGGTGACCTGCTAGAATATCTCAAGGAGGTTTATAAGGGGGAATGGCGCGCCAAGAAGGCCAAGGCTGAGCTGGTTGAGGCGAATCTGCGGCTGGTGGTGTCGATCGCGAAAAAATATACCAACCGCGGCCTACAGTTCCTCGATCTGATTCAAGAGGGGAATATCGGCCTGATGAAGGCGGTCGACAAGTTTGAATATCGCCGTGGTTACAAATTTTCCACCTATGCCACCTGGTGGATTCGCCAGGCGATTACCCGGGCGATTGCCGATCAAGCCCGGACCATCCGGATTCCGGTGCATATGATCGAGACGATCAACAAGTTGATCCGGACCAGTCGTCAGCTGGTGCAGGAGCTAGGTCGCGAGCCGACTCCGGAAGAGATCGCCGAACGGATGGATCTGCCGCTCGACAAGGTGCGCCGGGTGCTGAAAATCGCCAAAGAGCCGATCAGTCTGGAAACCCCGATCGGTGAGGAGGAGGATTCCTCCCTCGGCGATTTCATTGAGGACAAAGGGGTGATCTCGCCGCTGGAGGCGGTTATCAAGAGTAACCTGACCGATCAGACCTCGCGGGTGCTGGCTTCTTTGACGCCGCGGGAAGAGAAGGTGCTGCGGATGCGTTTTGGAATCGGTGAAAAATCAGACCATACCCTTGAGGAGGTCGGCCAGGACTTTAACGTGACCCGGGAGCGGATTCGCCAGATTGAAGCCAAGGCCTTGCGCAAGTTGCGGCATCCGAGTCGTGCCAAGCGCCTCAAAGGTTTTGTCTCCGGCGAAACGCCGACAAGCTGAGCAGGAAAGCGGGGCTGACGGCAAAATTACTTGACATCAAAACCCCGCTGTCCTTACTATGTGCGCTTGTGTGAAGGGCCTATAGCTCAGTTGGTTAGAGCCGCCGGCTCATAACCGGCTGGTCCCAGGTTCGAGTCCTGGTGGGCCCACCAGATAAACCCTTGGCGACGCTGAAGTCGCTGAACCTCAGGTAGATGCGTTGACGGCTGATAATCGTTTTACAGAGATATCGCACCCGCTCGAACAGGAGTTGGGATGCGGGCAGGTTGTGGCAGCAAACGCCAGGGGAGAGAACCAGATACGACAAGAGTGTACCGGAGAACCGGTGCACTCTTTCTTTTTGTCGGGGGTGGCGCGTGGCTAAAGCGAAGACCCTCAAGTTGACCGCCCTGGTCGGCCTGTTGAACCGACTCTGTCCGCCGGGACTGGCGGAGGAGTGGGATAATGTCGGCCTGCAGCTCGGTGATCCGGACGCCGAAATTGCTCGGGTGCTGGTCTGTCTCGATGCGGAGGAGATTGCCATCAGTGAGGCGGAACGACTTGGCGCCCAGGCGGTCATCTCCCACCATCCACTGCTGCACCGCCCTCTCAAGCGACTGACCCCCGGCGATGAAACCGGTCGGGTGATCTTTCGCGCGATCCGCAGCGGGATTGCGGTATTGAGCGCCCATACCAATCTCGATCGGGTTGCCGACGGCCTGAATGACTGGCTGGCGGAGCGACTGGGACTGAACGATTCGCAACCGCTGGAAACACCGCAAAAGGGCAGTTTCTACAAACTGGTGGTGTTTGTTCCGCAGGGGCATGAAGCCGAGGTGCTGGACGCCATTTTTGCCGCCGGCGGGGGACAGGTCGGGGCTTATGATCGTTGCTCGTTCCGCAGTTCCGGCACCGGCAGCTTTCGCGGCAATGAGACAACGACCCCCTTTATCGGTCAACCGGGCAGCACCGAAGAGACCGACGAATTACGCTTGGAAACCATCGTCCCGAGCGATCTGCTGCCCAAGGTGGTCGCCCGGATGCTCAAGGCGCACCCTTACGAAGAGGTTGCTTACGATCTGATTCCGTTGGCCAACCGCCGCAGCGATGTCGGCCTGGGCCGGATCGGCCGCTTGGCTGAGCCGCTCAGTCTGCAGCTGTTTGCCGACCAGGTGCGACAGCAGTTGCAGCTGCCGGCGTTACGGCTGGTCGGCGATCAGCAACGGCTGATCAGCAAGGTCGCTGTCTGTGGCGGCAGCGGAGCCTCTTTAATTGGCGATGCATTACGTCAGGGAGCTGATTGTCTGGTCACCGGCGATATCAAATATCACGATGCTCAGCGCGCCCGAGCCGAAGGTCTGACGCTGATCGATGCCGGCCATTTTGGAACAGAACAGTTTATGGTGACCGAGCTTGCCGGGCGTTTGCAGCAAGCGGCAGATGAGCGTCGGTTGCCGGTGGAATTTATCGAGATGACAGCCGAGCAGGACCCCTTTACCACGCTCTGCTGAGGCAAAAACCTAGCCCAAAAGGATGGAGGCAAAACGTGCATGACAAGATGAACCTGCTGAAGGAACTTCAGGAGATCGATCAGGAAATCAGCACCATTGAGACAACCCGACAGGCCTATCAGGATGAATTAGCAGTGTTTGATACCGATTCAGCCCGGGTTCAGGCGATGCTCGATGAGCTGAATGAAGAACTGGCCAGACTCCAGCAGGAGGAGGCCCAGCTGCAGCAGGAGATGCTGAAAGAGCGCGACAACGTCATAAAAGTCGAAAGTCGCCTGCCGGAGATTCAGACCCAGAAAGAGTATGTCGCGGTCCTCAAAGAGATCGATGTGGCAAAAAAAGCCAACAAGGACCTGGATGACCAGCTGTCGGCCAAGCAGCAGGAGCTCAGCAGCTTGCAGCAGGACCAGCAGGAAAAAGAGACGGAGCTGGCGGCTATCAAGGAAAAGGCAGAGGCGCGTGGCGCTGAGTTGGCTGAATTGATGAGCGAGAGTGAAGCGGTGCTGAACAAGCGTAAGGGAACCCGTGACTCGGTCGCCAATGATGTGCCGGGTGCCTTGTTGCGTAAATACCAGACTCTGTTCAAAAGACGTGGCGGTCTGGCCTTGGCGCAGGCCCGTAACGGCGCCTGTCTCGGCTGTAACATGCAGTTGCCGCCGCAGCAGTACAACAGTTTGCTGCGGGTTACCGAATTGCAGAGTTGCCCGCATTGCAACCGCTTGTTGTATGTCGAGCGGGAGGCTTAAGAAGTCGCTGGTCAAAGAAGGACAGATGATCGCTGGTTCACCGGCTTTATGCCAAGGTGGACGGGAGGAAAGTCCGGGCTCCGCAGGACAGGATGGTCCCTAACGGGGACCGGGGGTGACCCCAGGGAAAGTGCCACAGAGAGAAGACCGCCCGCCGCTGCCTTTGGGTGCCGGCGGGTAAGGGTGAAAGGGTGAGGTAAGAGCTCACCAGTTCCGATGGTGACGTCGGAAGCTCGGTAAACCCCATCCGGAGCAAGACCGAATAGGGGAACATTTGAGGGCGGTCCGTCCGAAGTTCCCGGGTCTGGTTGCTTGAGGCCGTCGGCAACGGCGGTCCTAGATGAATGATCATCGCCCCGCAGCGGGTAACTTCTGCGGGGAACAAAACTCGGCTTACGGACTTCTTTGGCCACTTTTTTCGGCAGCACGACTTTCAGGTTGTGCTGCCGAATTTTTCATCCGACACTTCGCCTGATGCAGCTTGTTGACAGGAGTTTATCATGAGCATGAAATTGAGTTTTGATCGGAGCAACGGTGAGATCGACGTCCTGATTGATGATCTGCTGCAGCGGACCCAGGTACATCACCCGGAGATGATCCGCCAGATGATTCTCGGTGCGTTGAAATCGGGACAGGAGAACGACTACCTGGCCGATCAGAAACTGATGCGCACGACGATGAAGGAGATGCGTTTTACCAACAAGGTCTTTGCTCCTTATCGGGATCGAAAAAAGGTCAGTATCTTCGGCAGCGCCCGCACCGAACCGAGCGAACCGATCTACCAGAAGTGCGTAAAGTTTGCCCGGTTGCTGGCGGAGCGTAACTATATGGTGATCACCGGTGGCGGTCCGGGGATCATGCTGGCCGGAAACGAAGGGGCCGGGGCGGACAATTCCTTTGCCGTCAATATCGATCTGCCGTTCGAGCAGGATATGAACCCGGTGATGAAGGACAGCGACAAGGTTATCAACTACAAATACTTCTTCAATCGCAAGGTCGCCTTCCTGAAAGAAGCAGATGCGGTGGTGCTGTTCCCCGGCGGCTTCGGTACCCTGGATGAGGGGATGGAGGTCATGACTCTGATTCAGACCGGCAAAACCCCGCCGATCCCGCTGATCATGATCGACGATGACAACGGCGGCTACTGGGATATGTTCTTTGATTTCACCCGTGATGCGCTGCTGAAACGCGGTCTGATCAGCGGTGAGGATTTTGCCCTGTTCACCATCACCAAAGATCCACTGGAGGCGGTGCAGTATATCGATGATTTCTACCGCAACTACCATTCTCTGCGCTTTGTCAAAGGAAAGCTGGTGATTCGCCTCAACAAGGTGCTGGACACTGATCACCTGCAAGTCCTCAGCAGTGAGTTCGGCGCAATCCTCGCCCCCGGTGGCAGCATGCGGCTGACCAACGCCCTGCCGGAAGAGGCCGACCAGCCGAATCTGCTGCAATTGCCGCGCTTGACCATGGAGTTCAACCGGCGCAGCTACGGGCTACTCAAGGCGTTCATCCGGCGCATCAACTCCTTCTAGATCGGGCGGAAAATGTCTCCGTTACAACCACTTCCAATCAGTACGCTCCCCGCGTTGCTGCCGCGCAAAGATTTACTGCAGATGCTGCGGCTGGTCCGGTTGTTATTCCGCCTGAGTCGGCAGGAGAGTTACCGGCAGCAGATTTTTCCGCAGTTGCCGAAGATTGCCCGTTTCGATCCCGGTCATGATGCTTTGATGATGGGCTACGATTTTCATCTGACCGCAGCAGGACCGCGATTGATCGAGGTGAACACCAATGCCGGTGGCGGGTATATCGCTTGGCTGAGTGAAGCTCAATCCCATCGGCACTACCCGACCGACCTGTCGAAACGCTTGAAGAAGCGTCTGTTCAGCAGTTTCGAGCAGGAGTGGCACAGCTTCTCTGCGGGGCAGCGTCCGCTGCGGCGGATCGTCATTCTGGACGAAAATCCCGCCGAACAACCCCTCTACCCGGAAACGGTTGCCTGTCGTGACTGGTTGCGGGAACAGGGGCTGGAGGTTGAAATTGTTGCCCCGGAGCAGTTGCAGGCTGACGCAAGCGCGGTCTGTCTGGCCGGTAAGCCGGTCGATCTGATCTACAATCGACACTGTGATTTTTTTCTGGAAGAGCCACCGCTGGCTGCGGTCAGGACTGCCTATCTGGCCGGAGCCGTCTGCCTGTCGCCGAATCCCTTTGCTTACGGTCTGCTGGCGGACAAGCGGCGGATGATTCTCTGGTCGGACGACAGCGCATTAGCGGCGCTTGGCCTGAACGAGGAAGAGCGGCAATTGCTGGTCACCCTAGTGCCGCGTAGCCGCCTGATGGCCGACTGCGATCCTGATCTTTTGTGGCAACAACGGAAAAAACTGGTATTTAAACCGGTCACCCGTTTCGGTAGTCGCGGGGTGCTGTTGGGCAAAAGCATCACCCGCAAGCGTTTTGCCGAACAGCACGCGGAGACCATGCTGGTGCAGGATCTGGTTCTGCCCTCAGTTGAAAAAGATTCTGCCGGGCAGGGGTTCAAGGTTGATCTGCGCTTGTTTATCTACCGCGATCGACTACTCGGGGTCGGTGCCCGTCTCTATCAGGGGCAGGTCACCAACCTGCGCACCGAAGGCGGCGGCTTTGCTCCGATCCGCTTGGTTTAGGTGCAAGTTCAACATGCCTTGCAAATTCTCAGAGGTCTCTCCGGGCAGGATTTGTTGGGCCGGAACAAAAACACAGCAAGCCGCCTCAAAATCAGGCGGCTTGCTGTGTTTTTGTCGTTACGATCAATAGCCCCAGGTTAGCTTCTGCCAGATCCAGCCGGTTGAGCCATTTTCAGTAATCTTGATCCATTCCCCCTGCTTGCTCAGAGCGCGGAAACCCTGCCCGCGGGTCGCTTTAAAGACCACCGGGTACTCAGTGCCGGGCCCACTGCGGACATTGCAACGGCTTGCGGTAACCACCAAACTGGCTTTTTTGCTGACCAGCGAGCGATGGATATAGCCGACTTGTCCACGGTAGTCCTTGACCTTGTAATAGTCTGATTCGCTGCCCAGGATTTCAAGCGGCGTGTAGCGGGACAGCTCACTTAAAACCTTGGTTCGGGCCACCAGCGGCTGGTCACGAAGTTCAGCAGGCAGGTGGATGACGCTGAGCATCTCTGCCGCAACCGGTGCAGCCATCAGCAAGAGCAGGGATAGAAAGAGAAGTCTTTTCATGTTGCCTCCTTGAATTGGTAACTGATTACATTTAAACGGGCATATTAGAGCAATTGGTGATCGGACTGTCAAGCATTCAGCCGCCGGCAATCTTTACCTTCCAGCCCTGTTTCTGCAGTTCTGTCAACAGCAGATCGCGATGTTCTCCCTGGATTTCGATCACCCCGTTTTTGATCGTGCCGCCGGTGCCGCATTTTTGTTTGAGGCTTTTTGCCAGCTTTTTTAACTCATCCCCCGCAAGCGGAATTCCGCAGATCAGAGTGACTCCCTTGCCCTTGCGGCCCTTGGTTTGACGCTGAATGCGGATAATCCCATCCCCATTGCCGGGATCGGGGGCTGTTTGCTGCTTACAGCGGCAGCTGTTGCGGGCCTGGCGGCATTTTGGACAGACTCTTCCCAACTCCGATGAATAAACCAAGCGGCTGTTGTTGTCTTTTGCGGGCATGGCAGTTTGGTCTCTGTAGTGCTTCAGGAAGCAGGGTTTAAAGGGTTTTTTTGAACTGACACTCGACGCAGATCTGCTGCAATTCATAGAGTCCAGACTCCGGATTATAAACGCCGGTGACCGTCAGATGTTGCCGACAACAGATTTTATAACATTCTGCGCAGGCTTGTCCGGTCCCGATGTCGGAGCTGTATCCGCAGACGTGGCACAACCAGCGGGAGTTTTCTTCAGACATCTATTCTCCCTGTCCTTCTCACAAGGGCAGCATGAGGGGTTAACGGGTCGCCTGCTGTAATTCTTCCAGCGTCAGTATCGCATCGATATCGCGGCGGGTCGACTTGTTGATAATCACCGCGGCACCGACCAGCATCGCGTGGGCCTGGGAAACGATCTCCTCAATCGCCTTGAGGGTCGAACCCTTAGCAAAGAAGTCGTCGATGAACAACACCCGCTCTTGTGCGCCGAGCACCTCTTTCGCCACATAGAGGGTGGTCGATTCCTGTTTGGTGAAGGAGTAGCTGGCGGCGGCGTAGTGCTCGCCCATGGTCAACGGCCGCTTTTTTTTGGCGTAGATAAAGGGTACGCCGAGCATCCCGGCGACCGCTTGTGCGAGCATGATGCCGCTGGTTTCTGCGGTCAGCAGCTTGTCGATCGCCTTGTCGGCAAAGCGGGTGGCGATGTCGGCGGCGAGCAGATCGATCAACTGCGGATCGACCATGTGGTTGAGAAAGCGATCCACCTTGATGATCTCGCCATCGACTTTCCCGTCACGTTTGATCCGTTCCAGCAGGGTTTGGGCGGCATAGTTCATTTGCGATCCTCCCGATCATAGGGGAGCCCGAGGCTTTCCGGTTGTTGGCTGGCGCCCTTTTGCAGTCGCAGGGTCGAGATCACCAGCACGATGATGGTGAAAAAATAGGGGAGCATTTGCAGAATGTGGGCACTGACTGTGGTACCGAGCGCCTGAAAGCGCAACTGCATGGCAGTGATGCCGCCGAACAGGTAGGCGCCGAGCAGCGCCTTGGGGCTCGACCAACCGGCAAAAATGACCAGCGCCACGGCGATCCAGCCACGTCCTGCCGACATGTTCTCAATCCACATCGGCGTTGAGGCCAGGCTCAAATAGGCGCCGCCGATGCCGACCAGACCGGAGCCGCTGGTTACCGCCAGAAAGCGATAGAGATTGACCGGCACCCCGCAGGTATCTGCCGCCGCCGGATTCTCTCCCAGGGTTCGCACCGCCAGTCCCCAGCGGGTGCGATAGAAGAACAGCCAAATGGCTGCTACCAGAAAAAAACTGAGATAGATCAACAGGTTCTGGTTGAAGATCGCTTTGCCGACTACCGGCAGTTGTGACAGACCGGGGACGGCGACCCGCTCGAAACCATCGATCGTCAAGCCGACCAGCTGTTTACCGAACAGGGCGGTGATGCCGATGCCGAACATGGTCAACGCCAGTCCGCTGACGATCTGATTACCGCGCAGCTGCACGGTGATGAAGGCATGGATGCTGCCGGCGGCAAAGGCGGCGACAAAGGCGGCCGAAACGCCGACCAGTAGTGAACCGCTGGAGTGGGTCGCGGCGAATCCGGCCAGCGCGCCGATCAGCATCAAACCTTCAATGCCGAGGTTGATGATCCCGGCCCGCTCGTTGATGATCGCTCCCAAGGTGGCAAACAGAATCGGTGTGCCGGCGCGAACCGTGGCATCGAGCAGAATCTCAAGCATCGGCGGCTCCCTTGATCAGCTTGACCCGGTACAGGATAAAGAAGTCGGAGGCCAGTAGGAAGAACAGGATCAGTCCCTGAAAAGCGTAAACAAAGGCGACCGGCAGTTGCCAGAGCAGTTGCAGGCTATCACCGCCGACCAGCAGAACCCCCATCAAAAAGGCGACGATAACCACGCCGCCAGCGCTGCGTTTGGCCAGCCAGGCGATGATTATCGCAGTATAGCCGTAACCGGGCGAGATGCCGTGCTGCAACCGGTGCTGTAATCCGGCGACCTCACTGAATCCGGCGACCCCGGCGATAGCGCCGCTTAAAAACAGCACCATGAAAATCGCCATGCCGGTTTTCATTCCGGCGTAGCGGGCGGCTTTCGGATTGCTGCCGATCACCTTGATCTGGTAACCCCAGATGGTGCGCTCCATGAACAGGTAGAGGAGCAGGGCGACAAAAACAGCGAGAAAAAAGCCGCTGTGCAGGCGGGTATCAAAATACTCAGCCAGCCGCGCCGTATCACTGAACTGGGCGGTAAGGGGAAAGTTGAACCCCTTCGGGTCTTTCCAGGGGCCGTAAATCAGATAATCGACCAGCAGGATGGCGATGTAGTTCATCAGCAGGGTGACGATGACTTCGTTGACCTGCCAGCGAGCGCGCAAAAAACCGGCCACTCCCGCCCAGAGTCCGCCGCAGGTAAAGGCGGCGAGAAACATCGTCAGCAGCATCAGCCCGTGGCTTTCGATGCCGGAAAAGAGCGCCACACCGCTAGCTGCCATGGCGCCGATGTAGATCTGTCCCTCGGCGCCGATATTCCAGATCTGCATGCGAAAGGCGAGCGAGACGCCGAGCCCGGCAAAGATCAGCGGGGTGGTTTTTACCAGGGTTTCCGACAGCCCGTAGAGGGAGCCGAGCGATTCGATGAGGATCTCCCGGTAAGCTTCCAGCGGGTTGACGCCGCTGGCCAGCAGCAGAAATCCGGCGACAAACAGGGCGAAGCCGATCGAAATCAGCGGGGCGCTAAAACGGAGCAGCGGTGAGGAAATTTCGCGGCGCTCGGTGACCAGCTTCATGCCTCGCCTCCGTCATTTTCACCAGTTTCGCCGCTCATCATCAGGCCGATCTCTTCGCGGCTGCTGTTCTGCGGATCGACGAAGCCGATCAGTCGGCCGCGGAACATGACCGCAATCCGATCGCTGAGTTTGAGCAGTTCGTCCAGATCTTCGGCAATCAATATGGTGCTCATCCCTTGTGCGGCGCCATCGGCAATCACCTTGTGGACATATTCAGCGCTGCCGATATCGAGGCCGCGGGTCGGATAGAGGGCGACCAGCACCGCCGGTTTTTCCGACAGTTCACGAGCGATGATCACCTTCTGGATATTGCCGCCCGACAGATAACGAACCGGAGTGCCTTCAGGCCCTGATTTAATGGCAAATTGGGCAATTTTTTCCTGCGCGTTGCGGCGGATCGATTTTTTGTCCTGAAAAATCCCACGGGCAAAAGCGGAGTTTTTAAAGCTTTTCATGATCAGGTTGTCGTCGATACTCATATCCGGGGCGATGCCGATGGTTTTGCGATCTTCCGGGATATGGGCGATCCCGGCAATGTAGGAGTGCCTGGCACTGCTGTTGTTCAGATCCTCGCCGTTCGCCATGATCCGGCCGTGGCTAGCCTTTCGCAGACCGGTCAAAACCTCTGCCAGTGCTTTTTGGCCGTTACCGGCAACCCCGGCAATGCCGAGGATTTCGCCCTTTATCAGCTGCAGGCTGAAATCCTCCAGATCGGACAGGCCGCGATCGTTGCGTACCGAAAGCTGTTGAATATCGAGGCTGATCTGCGTGGACAGCTGCAGGTTCTTTTGCCACTCGGGAATCTTGTCGGCACCGATCATCAACGCCGCGAGTTTTCTCTCGTCGTATTCGCCGCGCGTCAGGCTGGCGATGCTGCGGCCTTTTTTCAGGATGGTCACCTGATCGGAAATCTCCATCACCTCGCGCATTTTATGGGAGATGAAGATGATGCTTTTGCCCTGCTTTTTCAGCTGTCGCAGCACCTTGAACAGTCGCTCGGCCTCCTGCGGGGTGAGCACCGCGGTCGGCTCGTCAAGGATCAACAGTCGACAGTCGCGCAGTAGCAGTTTGATCAGCTCAATCCATTGCTGAGCGCCGATCGACAGCTTCCAGACCGGGCTGTCGAGATCGAGGTCGAGTTGAAATTCGTCGATCAACTGTTTGATTCGGGCCCTATATTTTTTTCGGCTGAACAGGTTGGGCAGATTGTCGAGGGCGAGCAGGATGTTCTCAAAGACCGAGTGCGCCGGGACCAGCATGAAATGCTGATGAACCATGCCGATGCCGCAGGCCAGTGAATCACGCGGGCTGGTGAAACTGAGCCGCCGCCCGTCGATCCGGATTTCCCCGCTGTCGGGATGATAAAGACCGGTTAGAACGTTCATCAAGGTACTTTTGCCGGCACCGTTTTCGCCGAGCAGGGTGTGTATCTCACCGGGCGCCACCGAAAAGGAGACATCATCCAGAGCAATGACACCGGGGAAGGTTTTGCGGATATGTTCGATTTTCAGGAAATCAGGCATCTGCTGCAGGCTTTAAGTCGCAGGCTCAGGAAGCGTTCCGTGATACCTGGAGAGTGTCGTGATAAAAAGGCACGCCCCGATAAATCAGAGCGTGCCATGATTTTGAACTCTGGTGGTTATTTGGGGATGGTCCCCTGCACCCCCTGAACAAAATAGCTCATGCCGAGCAGGTCGCCGTCGGCCGGAATCTGACCGGCAGCAACGACCACTTTTCCGCTCTGGTCTTTGAGCGGCCCGGCAAAGGGATGCAGGCTGCCCGCTTTGATCTCTGCCGCTTTTTCACCGACCAGCGCCTGAACCTCGGCCGGAACCTTGCTGCTGAAGTCGGCCAGCTGTACCAGGTTTTCCTTCATCCCCCACCAGATCTGCTCAGATTTCCAGGTGCCGGTTTTGACTTCTTCGGCAACCTTGGTGTAGAGCGCGCCCCAGTTCCAGATCGGTGCGGTCAAAAAGGCGTTGGGAGCAAAATGACGCATGTCGGAGTTGTAGCCGATAACATAGGCGCCCCGCGCTTCCGCCGCCTGCATGGTGGCTGGTGCATCCTGGTGCATGGTCAGCACGTCGGCGCCGACATCGAGCAAACTGTCGGCGGCATCACGCTCGATGCCCGGATCGAACCAGGTCTGGGTCCAGACCACCTTGACCTCAGCCTGAGGATTCACACTGCGGACGCCGAGGGTGAAGGCGTTGATCCCGCGGATCACTTCTGGGATCGGGAAGGCGGCGACATAGCCGATGATGTTCTTTTCGGTCATTTTGCCGGCGACGATCCCGGAGAGGTAGCGCGGTTCGTACATGCGGCCGAAGTAGGTGCCGACATTCACAGCGGTCTTGAAGCCGGAGCAGTGCATGAAGACCACATCTTTGTTGCGGCGGGCAATGTCGATGGTGGCATCCATGTAACCGAAGCTGGTGGTAAATACCAGGTTGGCGCCTTTGCGCACCAGGCCGTTGATGACCCGGGCCGATTCAGCCCCTTCCGGGACCGATTCGATAAAGGTCGACGGCTTGACGAACGGCAGCTTTTCCATCTCCTGACGGCCTTGGTCGTGGGCGTAGGTCCAACCGGCATCACCGACCGGGCCGACATAGATGAAGCCCGCCTTGATTTCTTTTTCTGGCTGGGCAGCGAAACCGCTGCTGCACAGGCAGACGCTAAGCAGAAGCAGTAACAACAGGAATGTTTTTTTCATCGGATCACCTTTGGTGTGTGAAGGGGTATTGATTCGAAACAATATTGTTTAGATCAGCACCGGACTTCTGTCAAGCGGCCTGATGCTGAATTTATCGCGATGTGATCAATTGGCCTGTAATTTACCGTCAATATTATTTTTCAGCCAGTTTTTATCCCACCACTCCAGCGGCTGTACGGCGATGCCGGAGACGAACACGCCGAAGTGCAGGTGGTCACCGCCAGCCATGCCGGTGGCCCCGCTGCGGCCGAGAACCTGATTTTTTACCACCATATCACCGGGTTGTACATCCAGTTGGCTCATGTGGGCATAGAGCGTCTGCAGTCCAAGGCCATGATCGATGACGATACAGAGGCCGTAGATGCCGAGATAATCCGCCCAGACCACTTCGCCGTCATTGGCCGCCGGGATTTCAGCCTGGGCCACCGAGGCCAGGTCATAGCCGAGATGTACCGCTTTATCGACCGGCTTGCCCTGGTAATAGTAATCGCGATGGTCGGCAAACAGCGCCAGTTCGGCCGCTCCCCGCAGGCGGATGAAACGGTCCTGCCAGAGCGGAACGGAGGAGGTTTGTTGCGCCAGCTCCGCCATCTTTTCCCGGTTCTGGCGACGGATTTCACCATTGACGTAAAGGAAGGTATCGAGTGGGTCACCGACTTCAGGTACCATCGGCTCAAACTCCGGAGCCTTTTGCTGGATGAAACTTTTGCTCAGGTTGATTTTACGTTTGCGGAATTTCTTCTTGTTCGCCCGGTAGTAGATGCCGGTCTGTCGCTCATTGTCCGCCAGATCGCTGGCGTAAACCCGCGGAACAAAATCGCTCTCCGGCATGTCATAAGGGTAGGCGAACAGGCAGGCGTAGTTACCGGACTCCTGCAGAAAACCGGGGAAAAAGTGTTCACCGACCTGCACCCCGGTTTTTTCTGCCTCTTCATTCAGGCGATAGGTCACCAAACCACTGCCGCCCTTGGTCAGATTATGCGCTTTACTCAGGATGGAGATGATCGGTGGTCGGGTGTCATAGGTGATTTCAAATAGTTGTCGACTTGAGTTGCCCTTGCCCAGATGGTAGATCGACTGGTCGGTCGCCACGACCTCAATCTGGATCTGCCCATCCTTGAGTTTGAGCGAGCCGAGGTTCAGAGCGAGGCTGATCTCCTTGGTCTGCCGCGGGATCGTCTGGTTGACCAGCGGCATATGCGTGGTGCCCTGAATAATGGTGACCATGACATCGTTAAGACCGGTCGCTTCATCGGTAAAGGTGAGGGAGAGCGGGGTCTTGGACGAAACCGGACCGGTTGCCGGGCTCAGGCTGATCAGCGGTCCTTCGGTGTCACGAAAATAGAAGATAATACAGGCGATCAAGCCGACCAGGATGAGCAGGGTGAAGAATTTTTTGATCGATTTCAAAGAGTAACCTCGCAGGTTTTAGTCAATTAAAATGCGGAAACCATCCAGCACCGCGATGGATAGCCTCGCGCTGCCCACTCCAAGGGTCGCATGAACCCATCCTTGGGGCTTGACTGTCGCCATCCAGGCGACAGACACCCTTGACGTGGGCAGCCCGAGGCCATTCGGCTGAATAGTTACAAAAAGTGGAAGAAAAAAACCATCGTGACAGTTTGGCACTTGTCACGATGGTCGCGATTGTCGGCTTCATGCCGAAATTTGTCAAGGGAATCAGGCGTGAAAATCAGCTGTGAATCGCCTCTTTATTGACCGCCAGAGCTGCTTCTTTTAATGCCTCGGCCAGGGTCGGATGGGCGTGACAGATTGCCGCCACATCCTGGACACTGCCGCCGAAAGAGATCAGCGTTGTTGCTTCGGCAATCAGTTCCGATGCATGCGGGCCGACAATGTGAATACCGAGGATCCGGCCGGTTTCCGCTGCGGCCAGAACCTTGACAAAGCCGTCACTGGTCCCGTTGCAGAGCGCTCGACCGCTGGCAGCGAAGAAAAACTTGCCGGCTTTGTAGTCGATCTGCTCTCGCTTCAGCCCCGCTTCGCTGCGGCCGACCGAAGCCACCTCCGGCCAGGTGTAGGTGACCGCCGGAATCGCGCCATAGTTCAGCGTCGATTTCTGGCCGCAGAGCCGTTCGGCAAAGACCACCCCTTCTTCACTGGCTTTGTGGGCCAGCATCGGTCCCGGCGCCAGATCGCCGATGGCGTAGATCCCGGGAACCTTAGTCTGGTAATTTTCATCGACCTCCAGCTGTCCCGCTTTGTTGACCTGCAGGCCGACTGCTTCCAGCCCCAGACCGGCGCTCTGGGCCCGGCGTCCGGTGGCGACAAGAATCTTGTCGCAGCTGAGCTGCTGCTCTCCTTTGGCGGTGGTCAGAGTCGCGACCAGTCCCGCGTCGGTGAGGTCAAATTTATCCAGCCGGGTTTTGGTCAAGATCTGCAGCCCCTGCTTTTTCAGGCTGCGTTGGAGCATCTGCGCCAGTTGCGGGTCGCTTTGCGGCAGGATCTGCGGCAACATTTCGACCACCGTCACCTGCGCGCCGAGCCGACTCCAGACCGATCCCAATTCAAGACCGATGACGCCGCCGCCGACCACCAGCAGCCGCTCCGGCACTTTATTCAGGCTCAATGCATCGCGGGCGTTGATGACGGTTTCCCCATCGAAGGGCAGGTGCGGCAGTTCGATCGCCTCGCTGCCGGTCGCCAGCAGCAGAGTTTTCGCTGACAGCTCTCTGCTCTCTGTATCGTCGACAATTCTGATGGTTTGCCGCCCGGTTTGTGAACCGCTCAGTTTCGCCTGTCCGGTGAACGCGTCGATGCCGTTCTTCTTGAAAAGCCCACTGATGCCGCCGGTCAGATTGTCGATGATCTGCTGTTTGCGGGTCATCATCTGCGCCAGATTGAGACTTGCGCCGCTGATGTCGATGCCGTGCTCCACCAGCTCGTGGTTGACCCGCGAATAGTGCTCGCTCGATTCCAGCAACGCCTTGCTCGGGATGCAGCCCTCGTTCAGGCAGACGCCGCCGAGGCTGGCACGTTTTTCCACCACGGCGACCTTGAGTCCTAACTGTGATGCGCGGATCGCCGCGACATAGCCGCCGGGACCTGCGCCTATGACAATCAGATCGTAACTCTGTTCAGGCATCTGGTTTCCTCCTTTAGATTACACATGGATAGCAAAGGCTGTGTTGCCACCAAGTCACCAAGAAATCTGACCCTAAGGATTTTAGACCTCTTGGTACCTTGGTGGCTAAGGTTTAATCTGTCTGCGTTTATTGCAGTCATTTTATTGGTTGATCACATTTCCAGCAGCATCTCTTCCGGGTCTTCGATGTAGTTCTTGACCCGCATGAGAAAGTTGACCGCTTCTTTGCCGTCGATAATCCGATGGTCATAGCTGAGCGCAATGTTCATGATCGGTCGCACGACGACCTCTCCATCCCTGACAACGGCGCGGTCCTGAATGGCGTGCATGCCCAAAATTGCGCTCTGCGGCGGGTTGAGCAGCGGCGTCGAGAGTACCGATCCGTAGATGCCGCCGTTGCTGATGGTAAAGGTGCCGCCGGTCAACTCGTCGAGGGTCAGTTTGCCGTTGCCGGCCCGGAGGGCATAGTCACGGATGATGGTTTCGATCTGATCAAAATGCAAGCGGTCGGCATCGCGGATAATCGGCACGACCAGTCCCCGCTTGCTGCCGACGGCGATGCCGATGTCGTAAAAATGCTGATAGACAATATCGTTGCCGTCGATCCGGGCGTTGACTGCGGTAAATTCCTTCAGGGCTTCGGCGCAGGCTTTGACGAAGAAGGACATGAAGCCGAGGGGGACGCCGTGTTTCTTCTCGAAAACCTCCTTGTGGCTGCTGCGCAGGGCGATCACCCGGTTCATGTCGATTTCGTTGAAGGTGGTCAGCATCGCCGTCTGCTGCCGCGCCATCAGCAGCCGCTCGGCAATTTTTTTGCGGATCTGGGTCATCGGCACCCGTTCGCTGCGCGGGTCGTCGAGCGGTTTTTTCTGCGGTGCGGCAACCGGCGCCGGAGTGGGAGGCGCAGCGGCCTTTTTGATCGGTGGCTCGGTTTCTGCTGTCGTTGCCGCAGGCAGGTCGTCGACCAGGATCCGGCCGTTGCGGCCGCTCCCTTTGACGGTCCGCAGGTCGATGTTTCGTTCGGCGGCCAGCTTGGCCACGGCCGGGTTTGCCGCTGGTGGTTCGGCCGCCGGTTCGGTGGTTGTCGCAACTTCGGCGGTCGCCGGTTGTTCGGTTGTCGGTGCTGTCGTGACGGCTGCGGTTTCATCGATCTGTCCGATGATCGCACCGATCTTTACTGTTTCGCCAGCTGCGGCCAGAATCGTCAGCTTGCCGGAGGCGTCGGCGTTGAGTTCGACGTTGACCTTTTCTGTTTCAATTTCCAGCAGCAGATCGTCTTTTGTCACCTGCTCGCCATCTTTTTTGAACCACTCACCGATTTCCGCTTCGACGATCGATTCGCCGACCTGGGGGATGATAATATCCATTTATGATGACCTCACTTGGCTGTCTGAGAATGCTTGATCGAGAATCCGCTGTTGCTGCAGTTTATGGATGCGGTGTGAGCCGACCGCGGTGCTGGCGGAGCGAGCCCGGCCGATATAGCCGGGCTCGAAGCCGAGCAGCGCGGTCAGTTGCGGACGCAGATGATCCCAGGCACCGGCGTTGCCGATCTCTTCCTGCACCCAGAAGTATTCAACCTCTGCAGGGTAGGGGGCGAGGGTAGCTTTTAGGCGTTCGATGTGCAGCGGGAACAGCTGTTCGATGCGGATGATGGCGATATCCTGCCGTCCGCTCTCCTGCCGTTGCTGGAGCAGGTCGTAATAGATCTTTCCGGAACAGAGCAGCACTCTTCTGCAGTCGTTGTGCGGCTGGCGATCGGGGATGATCTCCTGAAAACTGCCGTCGCTGAACTCGGAGAGTTGCGAGGTGCAGGCCGGATGGCGCAGCAGCGCTTTCGGGGTAAAGACAATCAGCGGGCGGCGGTAGTCGGTTCGCAGCTGACGGCGCAGCAGGTGAAACAGTTGCGCCGGACTGCTGGGGTTGGCGACCAGCAGATTATTGTCGGCGCAAAGTTGCAGGTAGCGTTCGATGCGGGCGCTGGAATGCTCCGGCCCCTGCCCCTCGTAACCGTGCGGCAGGAACATGGTGATGCCGCTGGAGCGATCCCATTTGGCCATGCTGCTGGCAATGAATTGATCGATGATCACCTGAGCACCGTTGGCAAAATCACCGAACTGGGCTTCCCAGACGGTCAGGTCGTCTGGGGTCTCCACCGAATAGCCATACTCAAAGCCGAGCACTGCAGCCTCGGAGAGCATACTGTTGTAAACGCTGAACCGACAGTCAGATTTACGGGCCAGGTCGGCCAGTGGCGTATGCGGATTTCCGCTGAGGTTGTCGGTCAGGGTCGCATGGCGGTGGTTGAAGGTGCCACGTCGTGAGTCCTGCCCGGAAATGCGGATCGAGGTTCCTTCATGAACCAGACTGGCAAACGCCAGCGTTTCGCCGGTTCCCCAATCGATCCTTTTGCCGGTACTGACCGCCGCGCGGCGTTTTTTCAGCAAGGTCGCAATCTTGCGGTGCGGAGTAAATCCTGCAGGCAGTTCGGTTGCCGCTTCGATCAGCTGCTTCAGGACCGGTTGCGGGATGCCGGTTTCAGTCGAGGTGAAGTTGAAATCACGCGAGATCTCCGCCCATTTTTTCAGAAAGCCTTCCTCCAGCGTCTGTGGCGGCAGCTCCAGGGCGGTTTCTAGGGCATGATCGACCTGATTGGCAATTGCATCGAGTTCCGTAGCACTGAACCCTTCACCGGCTAACTGGTTTCGGTAGATGGCGGCGGTCGGCGTCTGGTTGCGGATTTTGTCGTACATCAGCGGCTGGGTGAAGAACGGCTCGTCCCCTTCATTGTGCCCGTGACGACGATAGCAGATCACTTCAATGACCACATCTTTACGGAACTGCTGGCGAAACTGCAGGGCCAGGTCCGCTGCCTGCAAGAGGGCTTCCGGGTCGTCACCGTGCACATGGAAAATCGGCGACATCAGCATTTTGGCAATATCGGTCGGATAGCAGGTGGAGCGCGCATCGACCGGCGAGGTGGTAAAGCCGATCTGGTTGTTGATGACAATATGCAGGGTGCCGCCGGTTTTGTAACCGTCGAGCTGCGACAGGTTGAGGGTCTCAGCGACAATCCCCTGACCGGCAAAAGCGGCATCACCGTGGATCAGCAGTGGCAAAACCTGCTGTTCCCCATCACCTTCCAGATGGTCCTGACGGGCGCGGCATTTGCCTTCGACCACCGGATCGACAGCTTCCAGATGGCTGGGATTCGAGGCCAGTGAGATGTGTACGCAGCCTTTCTCAAAATAGCGGTTGGTGGAAAAGCCTTTGTGATATTTGACATCCCCTTCACCGACAATGTTGAAGGTTTCGTTGTCGGCAAATTCGGAAAAAATATTTTCCAGCGGTTTCTGGAAGATGTTGGCCAGAATATTCAGGCGGCCACGGTGAGCCATGCCGATAATGACATGTTCCAGCGACAGACCTGCTGATTGTTCGATAATATGATCGAGCAGCGGGATGACCGACTCGGCGCCTTCGAGGGAGAAGCGTTTCTGACCGACAAACTTTCGATGGAGAAAGGTTTCGAATTTACTGGCCTGCTGCAGCATTTTCAGGGTCAGCAGTTTTTTGCTGCGCGACAGAGCCGGCTGATTGCGCGACGCTTCCATCCGGTCCTGCAACCACTTGCGCTCTTCGGGGATCGGGATATGCATGAACTCGCTGCCGAGCGAACGACAGTAGGTCTGCTGCAGAATGGCAACAATTTCAGCCAACGGCGCTTGCGGCAAAATGAAATTATCAACAGCAAATTCACGCTGCAGGTCATTTTCATCCAACCGGAATTCGGATAGTTGCAGCCGGGGATGGTTCAGTTCGCAAGGGGTCAGCGGGTCAACGCAGGCGTAGATATGGCCGATCTCCCGGTAACGACGGATTAGGGATTGTACCGCCGCAGGTTGATGATCGGGGGCTGAATCAGAACCGTTCTTCTGCCCGAGTTCGAAACCTTGAAAAAAAATGCGCCATTCCGATGGGAGCTGTTCCGGGTTTTCTTTGTAGAGCTGATATTGGGACTCGATCCACTGGGGACTGATATTGTCTGCAGGGTTCATAGATTGGTCACCATCCTGTGCGGCAAATAACAAAAGCGTCGGAATCGCTGGCATGAAACCTGTAAAGTATAGAGTAGCCGACGGGCTATCGCAATAACACAAGAATGGATAAAGTGCTGATTGATGAGAAGAATATTATTAGGGAATTCAAAAATATCTTGATTTTGTTTGCTTGCTGGTGGTATCTATGAGAAGCAAATAAAGTTGATGGTACTTTTCCATGCCTTTGCTTGCATGGAATATGTTGGAAAGGAGCAGCTTATGTCGATGGAGATTGCCAGTTCGACCACGGTCGGCCAAGAGGTTGCAACGAACAAAGCCCAGGCCGGGCTTGATGTTTTAACCAAAACCATGACTAAAACAGAACAGCAGCAACCGGATAATTCATTACAACGGGCCCAGATTGCTGAACAGACCGGCAAAGGTCAGAATATCGACATCAAAGCCTGACCTCTGTTCTGATTATTTTTATCTGAAAAGCCTGTTTGCACAGCGACTGTTTCGTTGTGCGAGCAGGTTTTTTTTAAGGGGCAAGGGGGACGTTGTTGCCTTAGTGCTTTAACTTCATTAGCCAGGCTGAGAGTTCCTTATCAACTCGCACCAGACACTCCCCTTTTTGTACTGCCCGGCTGACAGATGAGGAGCCGATCCCCAGATATTTTGCCACGGAAACCCCTGGATGTGAATACTGTCGCACCGCACAGTAGCAAAAAATGAGTCGGGCTTCTGCAGCAGCTCCAGTTCGGGAGCGTCGCAGCATCTGCTCTCGCGATAACGAGTATTTATCTGCAACAAGAGTCTGCAACTCACTCAGATCGATCTGTGCCTGCACCGAACCATTCAGCTTACCTTCTTCTTGCAGTTGCTGAACAAAATCGCTGCTGCCGAGAACCCGTTCATCATAATATTGCGGGATATCCTGATCGGGCTGTCCAATTCGGCTGCGCTGCAATCCGCCACCGACCAGCTCCGGGCGTTTCCCCTGTGTGACGCCATCGGCGACAAATTGCTGGTATTGTAGTTGTGCTGCTTGTCTCTGTCTGGAAAAGAGCGATAGCACCCAGTCTGTTGCCAGCCCGCAACCCTGACTGTTGCCGAGGATTTCAGTGTGACCGCACCAAGGGTGGGACCTGAGTTCTTCGAAATCAGCAACTTGTCGTGCGCGCAATGGATTCAGGTGTATATAGCGGATCAGTTCCAGCAGGTAGCTCTCTTCTTCACAAACGATTGATTTATATCGATTCTGAAACAGGTGGCCGCTGCGTTTATGGCGACGATTAAAAGTAACGGCGTAACCTGTCAGCAGGCGGCGCATGAAGCGCGACAGCTCGATGGTGCGGGGGCGCAGCAGCAGATGGAAGTGATTGGGAATCAGCGCCCAAGCGTAACATTCGGTGTTAGTTTCCAGCAACAATTTATGCAGCCGTTCAACAAAGCTATCCCGGTCATCATCATCTCGGAAAATCTTGCTTCGTTCAATGCCACGGACAATGACGTGATGAAGAAGATTGGGGCTGTCGATACGAGGTTGTCTTGGCATATTGAGAGAATAACAAAGTTAAAGCACTAAAGCAAGAACGTCCCATCTGGCTTTTAGGATCAAAGAACTACGGGAAGTGTCCCTAATTTTTCCTAGTTTTTCCCTAGTTTTTCGGAAGTGGCAATAGCTATTATGTCCCCGGAAATCAAGAAATCAATGCCCCCGGAAGTCAAAAAGCCCGACACGCTGTGCCGGGCTTTTTGACTAATCGAGCTTTACAATAAATTACTTAGTGGTTTTCTTTCGGCGATAAAATGCTAAGCCTGCAAGGCCGGAGCCGAGGAGCAGCAGGGTGCCTGGCTCGGGCACTGGGGCGACAGAGACATCATCAACAAAGGTACCGTATGTTGATCGACCACCATTGTGGACATCAGCAAAACCGATGAAGGTTTCTGCTAGATTGGCGACGAAGCTGAAGCTGAAATAATTCCAGCCCGAGGTGGACGCAACAATCGTTTCGTTAAGCAGATTATCAGTTATCCAGACATTCAGAACATTATACATAAGGGCTTCACCAGGGCGAGCGGCAAAGGCGAAATCAAGGGTGTAGGTCTTGCCGATAGTGGTGCTTATGGTCTGGCCAATAGCTGTCGGTTGGCTAGCTGCCAGCTCTATCCACTGATCTCCATCAGCTGCTACGAAACCGCCGCCATAAAGACCGTTCTCCTGGAGCTCAAGCTTCGCTGAATTAGTGGTGAGATTTTCCCAGCCATCTATGATGTCGTAGAGTGACCAGTGAGTGCCGTTCAGGTTGTCGTCGGTGATGTCAGGTATTTCAAAGCTGCCATTTTGAATCATGTTGGCGGTTGCATTGCTGCAAAGGGCAAATACAGATAAAGCAAACAAAACCAGCACTTTTTTCATAATTTGAATCCTCCTTGTTAGTTCCACTGGTCAGCTGCAGAAGTCGTGCCTATTCTTATCTGTCTGTTCTGATTGCTCTTTGTCTCTTTGGTGGAGTTCGTGTAATGATTTCCGACAATATCCCGAGGCAGCATAACGGCGTTGTCCCATTCTCTGATCATCATTAGGGACGGATCATCATTAGGGACGGAGCTGCGTTATTGCTTTAATCTCTGAAATGATAATAGGGCAGAAGTGGGACATTCTATATTGCCCCCGTCAAGAAAAATATTTATCTTTTATAAATCAATAGGTTGAAAACACCAGCTGTTTTTTCGCGCACGTCTCCCCCCGTGTTTGTTCCGGCGTTTGTCTCACATCTTGGCGAACCTTGAGGT
>JAJRQI010000004.1 GCA_024280335.1 Deltaproteobacteria bacterium | reverse complement strand
GTTACAGAAGCTGTTGCGCTGCCCCAGGGTGTCGTAGTCGAAGCCGCCGACCAGATCAAGTCGGTTGGCATCGGTCAGGACACCGCTGATATGGGCGCTGGTCTCATTGTGGCAGTTGCTGCAGAGCTGGTTCGGGTTGGCACCGCTGGTGCGACCGTGACCGACGGCGTCATAGTTGGCGCCGGCGCGGCTCGGGGCGGTAATGCCGCCGATGACGGCTGGAGTGTAATCGCCGTGACAGGATTCACAACTGACGCGGTTTAAGGTGGTCCACTCATCCTTGGCGAGATTGGCGGCGACGTTGCCGCCGTGGCACAGATCGCAACTGTCGACGGCATCGTTGGCCGCCTGGGCAATCTGACCGCTGGTAACGGCATAGGGGGAGCCGGGAGTGGCGACATTTTTAAAGGTGACGCTGTCATCTATATGGCTGCTCATCCCGGCCATGCTGCTGTTGTTACCGTTGGCCTGGTGACAGGCGTTACAGGCGCTACCGATCGCCGGACCGTAGACGCCGCTTAAGTGAACCGTGTGGTCGTCGCTCGCTGGGGTATCCGCATGGCAGATGCCGCAGGCGCTGGCTTCGGCGCCGGCCCAGGTGTAATCGCTGGCGTCTCCGGCGGCAATCGTGCGGACCGGGGCGCCGCCTTTGCCATCTTCATGACAGGCGTTGGTGCCGCAGGAGCCCTTAGTTCCGGTGCCCCAGTTTCCAGCGTAGGTCAGGGTGACGCTGCCGCTGATATCCCAGCTGCCGTTCCAGTGCCCGCTGGCCGGTTTAGTGCTGCTCGCCCAGTCGGTGGCGGCTTCGTGGCAGCTGGCACAATTAATCGTCACGCCGTAAGCGGTGCTGGCGCCGGTATGGGCGACGTGAGTGCCGCCGGTGCTGTTCGGGGTGCTGCCGTCGGTGACATCGGCGTGACACATGATGCAGTCGGCGGTTCCGGCATCGTACCAGCCGTAGCTACCGTCGAGGGTCTCTTTACTGTTGTGGCAGTCGATGTTCGAGCAGGTGTTGTCGTTGGTGGTGTTCCAAGTGGCATCGGCATCGTTGCTGGCATCCCAGTATTTCTGGGCGCCGCTGGCGAATACATCAGCAAAGCCGTTGTTCAGGCCGGCATGGTCACCGTCACTGACGACATGACAGTAAGTACACATCGCCTTTTGCTCGGCGTCACTGCCCGGTAGGGTGTAACCGAGTTTGCTCGCCAGAAGCTCCATATGCTTCTGATGACGACCGGCATCGTTAAAATCGCCAACGGCATCGGTGGTACGATTGTTCCCGGTATTCTGCGGCCAGTATTCACTGATACCATCACCGTGACAGGCATAGCATTCGCCGCCCTGAAAGGCTTGCGGAGAACTGCTGTGGCTGTGACAGCTATAACAGGCGGTGGCAGCGTTGTGACCATCGTTACCGGCAGTGTTGTAATGGCTGACTTCAGCCGGATCGTGACAGACCTGACAGACGCCGTTGTTGCCGACGTTGAAATAGCTGGCGGCAGCGGTGCGATCGGTAAAACCGGCGCCGACGATAACCATGGCATCAGTATTGCTGCCCATGCCGTCGCCGTGCGGCTCGTGGCAGAGAATACAGCTGTCGCCGTCGCTACTGGTCCCGCTGGCGGTATTGGTGTTGTCGAAGTGGGCATTCTCGGTGTGGCAATCCTGGCACCAACCTGTAGCAGAAACAGCATAATCTTCTGCACCGCCGTCGGCCTGCGGATCGACCTTCAAACGCTTGTCAAGCTGATCGCCGTCAAAGTGGCCGACATCGGCTGCATCGTGACAGTCAGCACAGGCAGGAGCAGCGGTCAAACCGGCATCACCATGACCCAGGCTGGTAAAATTTGTTTTTGCCGGAGCGGTGTTGCCACCGATAACGGCGATATTACTACCGCTGTGGCAGGTTTCACAATCGACAGAAGTTGCATCGCTCCAGACCGGCATCCGGTCAGTACCGGTAGCGGAAATACCATCGGTACCGTGACAGGCATCGCAGGCACCAGCTACCAGATCCTTGGCACCGTTGACGTGGTCGCTGTTCGCCACACCGCCGGCACCGTCGTGCGTATGGCAGGTAGAGCAGGTCGCGATTTTGGGGCCATTTGCTGCAAACAGGTGCACGGCATGGGCATTCCCCAGCGCGGTTCCGCTGCCGGTTGCGACACCGGCATTGTTGTACTGGTGGCAAGTTCCGCAGGCACCGCTGGTGTTATCGTCCCAGTCCGGAGACACGTTGGTGGTGCCGTTACTGTGGCAATAAACCGAACAGCTGCCGTTAGTTCCGTAAGAGGTTGCCCCCAGGCCAAAACTGAGTGAAGTTGCGTCGAAAGTGACATCCGCAGCGCCGTTAACGTGAGTACCGCCGATGGCACCGGCAGCCAGGGTGGTGGCACTGTCTGCGGTATCGGCATGGCAAACCTGACAACTGTAGCCCTTGTTCAGGTGAGCGATATGGGTCGCTGAATTACTGCGGGTCGCCATATCGGTCGCATCATTACCATGGCAGGCATCACAGCTGTTGATCGCGGCACCGCCTTCCCAAACGCCGGGATTGTTGACGGTCGGCACTGCGCCGCGCGGGCCGCCGTTACTGTGGCAATAGACTGCCGAACAGGTTCCGCCGGCGGCGGCATAGGTTGCTGCCAACTGGCCGCCGGCATCGACCAAGCTGTTCATCGGCGCGAAAAAGACATCGGCATAATCGCCGGCCATGTGATTATTGTTGGCATGACAGGTAGCGCAAGAAAAGGAATAATCACTGCCGCCACCGGCGTGGGCGCTGTGTTGGGTGTTCAACTCATTCTTAAAATGTCCGCTGCTGTCATAACCCGAGGCATAACCGGCGTTACCACCGGCGCCATCGGAAACGACATTTTCGCTCGGCGGATAGCCGTGGCAGGTGTTGCAACCACCTGCGGCAGTCCAGCTGCCGGTAGCATTGTCGTGACCGTGACAATCGACACAGTTCCAGGACGAGTTATGCCCGGCAACCGCAGCAGCCGAGTCGTGGCAGGTGAAGCAGTAATCCCACAGACGCTGTTTCTGGACGTTACTGACATCGAGCAGCAAACCGGTGACGGTCCCGCTGGCAGAATCTTTCGGCAGGTAGGTGGTGATCTGCTTGCGCAGCATATAGTTGTTGATCAGCCCGCCCTGATCTTCAACGTGAGCCGCGTGGCAGATCAAACAACCGATGGCATTGGCTCCGCCGCTGCGATTCAAACCATGCTCTTCGTATTTGTGGCAGGTCTGACAAACGTTGGACCCGTCGCTCTGGCCACCGTCGGCATGGAGGATTCTGCCATCACCAACATTCAAAGCCTGGGCAGCACCATCGGTGGTACTGGCGTCGGAATCAGTCCAGTGAACCCCGTGGCAACTCAAGCAGTCGATGCCGCCGGTGGCGTTCAGGGCAATTTCACCGGGAGCGGCATTGAGGCTGGCAACGTCATTGTACTGGCCCGGTTTGGCGGCAGCGATGGCGGCATAGTTGCTGACCATCGGGTGGACGTTGGTCGCGGCGCTGCCCCCTTCAAAAAGGGCGGTATCTGATGCCCAGTCGACATGACAATCGTTACACAGGGCACTTTCGCTGCCGACACCCAGTTTCAACAGCTTGGGATTGGTCTCGAAACCATGCGGATCATGACAACGACCGCAGGTAACATAGTTGCCGGAATAGTTATCAGAACCATAAAAGAGCGGGTCACTCGGAGCGCTGGCACCGGCGGCAGGATTGGCATCGAGCGCTGCCCAGTTATGCGAGGTCTGATCACCGGGGATTTCACCGGTGGCGGTCACCGAACCGAAAGCATCGCTGGCGTCACCGATGGCAAAGGTTTTGTTGGGGATCGGATTGGTATTGCCACCGCCGCGCCGAAACGGAAAGGTGCTGCCGACCATCGCCGTAGAGTGACAATCGACACAGACGTTTGACAAAGACTTGAGACCTGAACCCGGTTTGTGACAGTTGGCACAATCGAAATCGTGCACCATCCGCGCGGTCGCCAGAGCTGGGAGGCTCAACAGCACAACCATCACAAATAAAGGTATCAGAATATTACGTCTCATCAGCATACTCCCCAATGTTAAGGCGGTCCTACGACCTGTCAGGCTACTTGATATGACAGGCCAGACACATTGCGCTACCAGTGTTCGGAATCCTCAAAAACGGCTTGTAATCAGCGTCAACCGAAGAGTCGACATGAGGATCGTGGCAGGTCACGCATTCAACGGTCTTGCTGGCGCCGTTATAAAGAACCAGATCTGCGGCTTCAACGACAGCCACAGTCTGCAGCGCACCGGCGTTGGTCGCATCGGCCAGGACATCTGGATAATTGAAAGAGATCGGATGGTCGTCCGACAGGTCGGTGGTGCTGCCAAGGTTGCCGCGTGCGGCGCCGGTACGCTTGGCCGGATTGACACCATCGGCATTGATAATGATTTTGAACCCGGCTCCGGTGTTATCCGGGGCGGTCCCGGCATTGTTGATCAGATTATCGCCGACACCGATACTGCCGTCGTGACAGGAGAGGCAGAGCAACGATTGCTTGTTGACAGCCCGGTTGGAAGCCCCGACGGTGGTCGAGAGGGTTTCGCTGGTGTAATGGGTGAAAATCCCGGCGCCGGTAATCGCTGACACATCTCGGTTCCAGAGCGGTCCGTCGAGGGAGCCGCCATGCGGGGTATGGCAGAAAATGCAGACTTCATCGACATTGGTTGCGGAGTAGGCAGCATTCCAGAAAGCGTTCGGCTGAGTGCTGGCGAGATTGTGTTTGGTGTTGAACACATCCGAAACCTTGGCCGCCCAGACCGGTCCGGCAACCAGCAATATCCCGATCAGCATTAATGTCAATTTCTTCATCGATTTGCCCTCACTCCTGCAGTACCCTGATTTCATTTTTTAATTACATATGTAGCTTATTGCAGAATGACCGCCAATTCGCTGGCCACCACTGTCGCTGCGGCATCTGCCGGCAGCCGAAAAATTAATTCTTCAATCAAAAGCAGTACGTCGGCGAGTTTCCGTTCGGCCAGACTGGCGGACATCAGATCGATAAGGGGCAGATGTACCGGTTGCTCTTCGACCAGCGGAGCTTTAATCTGTAACAATTTAGCTTCAAGCGCGACGTAAAACTGATCGACATACTCGCTACCTTCAGCCGTCGCCAGCAGCAGCCGGCCGTCAGCGGTCCCGGCCAACAGGTCTTTACCGGCAACCGCGTCCAGATCCATGGCACTTAAACGTTCAACCTGAATGCCGGCAGTATCGATCAGTGTCAAACTGCTCAGCGCACCGGCCGTATAGGTGGCACGATAAACCTGACCTTCGGTCGCGATCAACAATTCACGGACACCGTCAGCATCCCAATCAACAAAGCTCGGCGCGGCAGCTTCAGCAAAAGTCACCAGCAATTGAGGTTCTGACAGTTGCGGCGCGGCATCGCTGCCGAGGTTGCGGTACAGCAGCAGCTCGCCGATCCCGCTGCCGACGACCAGATCTTTGGCTCCATCTTGATCGATATCTGCAACGGTCGGCACTGCCTGACCGATCACACCGACCAGCCACTGACCTTCGGCAGTAAAACTGAAATTGCCTTGATTCAGATAAAGACGCACGCTGCCGTCGGCAGAACCGATCAGCAGATCCTGCTGAAAATCGTTATTCCAGTCGATCAGACAAGGGCTGGCACCAATAATTTGCGGCAGGTTGAGTGGCTGCTCGCTGGTGAATTCGAGCTGACGCTTTTCGCTCTTGCCGCCTGACAGCTCCGGTTCGTTGCGTAAAGCACCCGGATAGAGATGGATGACCCCATCGGCATCGGTCAGCAACAGATCCTCAACCCCGTCCATATCGAGATCTGCCACCAGCGGCGTAAGCGTTGCGGAACTTGCGAGTTGCTGACCGGCAACCGGCAGAGGAGCGAAAGACAACCCTGTAGGAATCAGGGCCGGCTGCAGCAGCGCATAAATATCGCTGGTGCTGCCCGGGCTGACCTCGACCGGCAGCAGAAACGGTTCGAATCCGGCCCGTTCAACCACAAGCTGATAACGACCCGGCGGCAGGTCGCGCAATTCTAGCGGCGCAACCCCGACAAACTGACCGGCGTAATTCTGGTGCCCTCCGAGATAAACCCGGGCGTCCGGCATATTGGCCGCAACGATCAGCGCCGAAGCCTGATAGCTGAAGCGACCGTCCGCGTTTGAAACCCGGGTCGCCGCATCTCTATCTATCGCAGACACCTGCCAATAATAGCTATGCCCCGGCTCCAGAACCGCGCTGAAATCGATCAGCGGCAATTCACTGCCGCTCACCAGTTCGCTGATAACCTTGTAGTGAAAACCTGAATCACTGGCAACCTCAACCAGATAGTGAACCTGATCGAAGGGATCGCTGTCGACTGAAACCTGCCAGCGCAGCAGTCCATCGCTATAGACTTCAGCACCAGCCAGCGGTGCCAGCAACAGCGGCATACTGGGTGCACTATTGACAGTGTTTACATAGAAACTCTGCAGATCGGACCAGGCAGAGATATCCTGACCGTCAAACGCCTGTACCTGCCAGCGGTAAAGAGCATCTTCCTGCAGGGAGACAGCAACACGGCCTGAAGTTACAACCGGCAGCTCGGCCAGGTCGAAACTGCTGACCAGGTTCTGCGCCGCATCAAAGAGCCGAACCGTATAGCTGATCTCATCGAACCCATCTGGATCAATCGCGTTTACAAAGGCCACAGAAGGGGTCAGGGTTGCCACTTCGCTACCAGCGACAGGGGCGGTTAGAACCGGAACATTCGGTGCGCTGTTAAGCTGCAGAGGGTTGCTGCCGCCATTAACGCCATAGATGTCGATCTGCCGATCGGAGCGCAGCACAAACAAGCGACCGGTCACCTCATCGTAGGCCAACGAAGCGGGCCGGGAGATGCTGTACTCAGCATAGTTGACTAATGCGGTTGCGGAAGAAGCCTCCAGAATACGGACACTCTTGCCGGCGACATCGCCGATAAAAAAACGGCCGGCACGGTCAAAAGTCATGCCGCCGAAAAACAGCATCGCGGTAGCGCCGAAACCGGTTTCGGCATTGATGCTACGCAGTTGGTTGCCGAGACGGTCAAAAACGCGAACCTGCGGGACCAAGCCGGAAGTCTCGGCAGTTGCAGATTCTGCAATATAGATCTGGTCGGTATTCGGATCGATAGCTAAAGCGGAGCTGGCGACGAAGGAGACTGAGCCCAAGTTTCCGCTGAAGCTCAATCGGGGAGTATAAACGTTGATCTTGCGTCGGCCCAGGTCGGCCACATAGATATTGCCGTCACTGTCGAGATCGATGGAACCTGCGGTGCTGAATTCACCAGCCCCACTTCCGAGATAGCCAACCAGCTCACCGCCTGCGGCATACACAGCAACCTTGTCGTTAGCGGCAACATAGATCCGGCTGCCGTCGGCGCTGACCGCCAGACCGGCGCCTGAGGCCTCGACCTGGGTAAACAGGGCCACCTGACGACCGAAGCGATCGAACTTGACGACCTGCTGCAAACGGGAATCGGCAACATAAAGATTGCCTGCTGCATCCACGTCGATCCGCGAAGGAACCCGCAGTCCAGCCTTGATCTGACCAAGTCGTTCAAGCTGCGGTGCCGGTACGGCAGCAACACAATCAGGCCATATCACGCCAGAGAGCAGCGATAACGCCACCAAAAAGCAGATGTTTATCCATACACGGGCCATAAAAACCTCCCCTTCGAGAGCCTGAACCCCAGAGCAGTAGCTACCGGGAGACTGTTTCGGTGCTTTCCTGCCATCTAAGATTGCAAGGAGAATACCAAAGGTTAGCCGTCTCTCATCGGGCTGTAAAAGATAAAAAAAGCGGGAATCTTCATAAGTTACAAAATTCCCGCAGTTCTAGAATCGTCACATTGTATATAAAAGCTAATAAGCTGTCTATAAGAATTTGAATTTCTTCATTCTATATCTGAAAGCGTCGATTCCCAGGTTTAATTTTTTGGCCGCTTTTGATTGATTTCCTTCTGCCATCTCCAGGGACTGACGGATCAATTCACGTTCAACATCTTCAATATCGATCCCTTCCGGCGGCAGAATAAACTCCAACGGCCCGGACTCGGTTCCGCCGGATCGCGACACCAGTTCGCGCGGCAGATGCTCAAGTCGCATGATTTCCTCATCTTCCAGAATAATCGCCCGCTCAATCACATTGCGCAGCTCGCGGACATTGCCCGGCCAATCGTATTCCATGAGAAACTTCTCCGCAGCTGCGGAAATCCCCTGGACCGACTTGCCGAACTCCTTATTGAACGATTCGATAAAGCTGTGTGCCAAGATCAGAATATCGCTGCGCCGCTCCCGCAGCGGGGTTAAAAAGATCGGGATGACCTGCAACCGGTAATAGAGGTCATTGCGAAAGCTCTTGTCTTCGATCGCCGCCAGCAAATCCTTGTTGGTCGCCGAGACAATCCGCACATCGACATGGATATCCTTGGTTCCACCGACCCGCCGGAAGGAACGATCTTCAAGTACCCGCAGCAACTTGGCCTGAATCCCCTGCGGCATATCACCGATTTCGTCAAGAAACACGGTGCCGCCGTGGGCCATTTCGAACAGCCCCTTCTTCAGACTCTTGGCATCGGTAAAAGCGCCCTTTTCATGCCCCATCAGCTCACTTTCAAGCAGGGTCTCCGGCACTGCGGCGCAGTTAATCGCCATAAAGGGCTTGTCGGCCCGAGCACTTTCATAATGGATCGCCTTGGCGATCAACTCCTTGCCGGTCCCGCTCTCCCCCTGCACCAGCACGGTGCCTGCGTCACTCTGGGCAATTTTGAGGACCATGCCAAGCACATGTTTCAAGTCTTCGCTCTCACCGATGATTTCGTCAATACTGAACTTTTTCGGCTGGGTTGAGCGCAGCTGAGCGACCTCACGCTTCAGCTCCTGAGTCTCAAGGGCTTTGCAGATAACAATCGCCAACTCATCAAGATTAAACGGCTTGTTGATGTAATCGTAAGCCCCCAAGCGCATTGCCATAACCGCAGTTTCCAAAACGCCGAGCGCGGTCACCATGATAACGATGACCTCCTCTTCCATCTCCTTGATCCGCTCCAGCACTTCCATGCCGTTCATTCCCGGCAACTGCACATCGAGTAACACCAAATCGGGCGATTCCTCCTGCAACAAGCGCAGCGCGTCTTCACCGGAACCGGCAGTGGCGACATCGTAGCCCTGCTTTTTCAGGTTCTGCTCCAAAGACCAGCGGATCAAGTGCTCATCATCAACAACCAGAATCTTGTTTTTTTGCACGGGTTCTCTCCTCAGCAAATTCTATCCATCAAGTCAACTATTCAGGTACCGGCCCCTCGCCGACCTTAACCGCCGGCAAATCCAGAATAAAGCAAGCGCCACTGCTCCGCCCGCTATCTACACGCAGGGTTCCGCCGTTGCTCTCCATCAGCTGTCGACAGATCGGCAGTCCCAGTCCGGTACCCTGGCTTTTCGTGGTATAAAACGGGTTAAATATCTTCTTCAACTCGTCGGCCGAAATCCCCGGCCCCGTATCACAAATCTCAATCTGCACCCAATCCTGCCCCCCGCGCTCAACCTTGTCCGTTATCACGGTCAATACGCCGCCAGCCACCATGGCCTGCAGAGCATTGACAACCACATTGAGCAGGACCTGCTGGATCTGCTTCTGGTCGACCCAGACCGGCGGCAACCCTCGAGTAAACTCCTCGACCTGATTAATATTTTTCGCTTCCGGATGCTGTACGACAAACATCAGGGTCTGTTTGATCAGGTTGTTGATGTCGCAGTAGGTAAAAACAGGCTGGCCCGGTTTCCCGAAAAAGAGCAGATCATTGACCGTGTTGTTCAATCGACCGACCTGAACCTGGATCTGCCTCATGACCTCACGGCGCTGATCATCTTCCGGATAATCATCGGCCAAGACATCGATAGCACCGCAGATCCCGGCCAAGGGGTTCTTGATTTCATGCGCCAATCCGGCCGCCATTTCCCCCACTGATGCCAACCGGTCGGCACGTTCCATTTGCCGATAGTGATATTGTTTCAACTCGTTTTGGGTTCGATCGAGGTTGCCGACCATCGAATTGAACCCCTGCATCAGCCGACCGACCTCGTCGTCGGTACGTGGCTCCATCCGCACACTCAGATTTCCCGCCTCAACCTGTCCCATGCAATCGGTAATACGTTGCAACGGCCGCCGTAACAGCCGGATCATCACCAGGGCAATTCCCGGAGCCAGAAACAGCAGGATAAACAGCGTTGAAAAACCAAACATTTCGGTGGTTTCTCGCAACTGTTGAGACATCTGTGCCAGAGAAAAATCAAGGTTCAGAATCCCAACCACCTTTTGCCCCGAACCATGACAGCGAAAGCAGCGTTCATCAGCGACAATCGGCCGAATCAACGACATCACCTGCTCCCCGTCAGGGTTATCAAAGATTGCCTCATCCTGTTGCTGAACATAGAGGTTAAAGCTGCGTTTATCGACCATCTGGCCGATCTCTTCAGGATGGTGCGACTTGAGGATCAAGCCATCCGTGCCGAAAATGCGCACTCCCGCGAACCCTTTGCTGTCACCGACCATCTCCAGAACCGCCTGGACTTCTGCAGAATTCCCCAGCCGCATCGAGTGAAAGATTGATTTCTCAATCGTATTGAGCAGCAACTGCGCGCTCTGCCGAGTACCATCGATCAGGTGGACCTTCTCACGCTGCAGATGAAACAGGGTAAAGCCGCTCACCCCGATGGTAAGCAGAATAATGATAAGCAGGATAATTCGACTGATCAGGCTAGTGAACAAGGAGAAAACCTTTCAGGGCCAAAGATCTGGACGCCAGTTACTTGCGAGAAACTACAGCCGGTCAGCCCCGGAGAGATAGGCAAAAATCAGTGCATCCAGGTTCTGCGCAGGTGGCGACTTACGAAACCTGTCAACTATCGGTTCCTCAACAATCTGTACCGGTTCGGCAACGGTAGACATCGCCACCGGCAGCGCCTCAGGCAGGTCCACCGCACTTGCCGACATATCGACAGGCGGGGCGGGCGTTTCCACCGGCTCATTTCCAACCGTATCCGCCGGAACAGGAGCAGGCGCCAGCGGGATGCCTGAATCGACAATCCGTTGATCAAACTCCCCTTTAGTCAATCTGCGCAACATCCCTTTATGCTGTTCTTTGGCCAGATCCTCAACCACCCGATTGAGGTTGTCGACCTTGAGGATATCGGCATAAACCGTCTTTTGCGAAGCGATGATCGTGCCGCCGTGATAGAGCAGGGTCACTAACTGCGGTTTCTTGACACCACTATCTTCGGTCTGGACATGAAACCCGCTCCCCCGATAGCTGACGTTGTGATTAAATCCGACGATCATTGCTTTCCCTCTGAAAAATTATGGCGAAGATATCATACTCCGCGAAATGGCGCAATGAGTCACTTATCTAGCTAAAATCAAGGGTTTTCTTCGCCCGTGAAATAACAAAACCGCTTCGGGCAACAGGCTGAAGCGGTTATTTCGCGGAACTCACAACACTCTGAACCGGCAGGGCGACTTTATTTAACCAGCAACTGTTTGATCTTCGCCACTGCCTCCAGAGCATCTTCGGCATAGAGATCGGCGCCGATTTCATCAGCATAAGACTGAGTCACGACGGCACCACCAACCATGGTAAAGACCTTGACCCCGGCAGCGCGCAAGGCATCGATAGAGACCTGCATCTGCTCCAGGGTGGTGGTCATCAGTGCCGAAAGGCCGACAGCATCAACCTGCCGGGCCTTGGCTTGCTCGATAATTTTTGCCGCCGGAACGTTCTTGCCCAGATCTATCACCTCGAAGCCGTGGTTCTCCAGCAAGGTACAGACAATATTCTTGCCGATGTCATGGATGTCCCCCTCGACGGTGGCCATCAGGATTTTGCCGAGGCTTGCCATCTCCTGCCCACAGGTCTCCTCTTTTAACCGGGCAAAAGCAGTTTGCATGGTTTCGGCGGAAAGCATTACCTGCGGCAGGAAAACCTGGTTCTTGCCGAAGCGCTTGCCAACCTCTTCCAGGCCGGGCAGCAGCCCCTCGTTGCTGATCTGCAGCGACTCCAGGCCTTCGGCAAAGGCACTCTCGACCAGAGCAACCACGCCATCCTTATCCCCTTCGACAATTGCTCGGAACAGCCGTTCACGAATCGTAACGGATCCTTCAGGATCGCTTCCCGTCGGGGTCAGGGTTTCAACCTGATGTGCGTAATGAGCAATATATTTTTCGGCCCGCAGGTCCTGCCCCAACAGAACTTTAGCGGCGCGCAGGGCATCCATCATCCGCTCTTCCTTCGGATTGATAATTGCTGCCTTCAAGCCTGCCTCGAGCGCCATGCTGAAGAAGCCGGCAGAAAGGACCGGTCGGCTCGGCAAACCAAAAGAGATATTGCTAACGCCGAGAACCGTCGCCAACCCCAGCTCATCACGGACCAGCCGCAGGGTCTGCAAGGTTTCACTTGCCCGTTTTTGCTCGGCAGAGACAGTCAGGGTCAGACAATCGATGATCAAATCCTCGCGTGGCAAATCAAGTGCCCGCGCCGCAGCCAGAATCGCCCGGGCGACCTGCAAGCGATCCTGGGCAGTTGCTGGAATCCCCTGGCCATCCAGGGCCAGACCGATGATCGCGGCGCCATATTTTTTGGCCAGCGGAAGAACTACCCGCAGGCTCTTCTCTTCGGCGGAAACCGAGTTGATCAACACCTTGCCGTCGGCCGCTTTAAGACCCCGCTCAAGCGCTTCCGGATTGGAGGAATCGAGCACCAGCGGAGCACCGGTGACACCACTGACGGCAAACACTGCCTGCTCCAGAGCCAGCGGCTCGTCAACGCCGGGGGCACCGCAGTTGACATCGAGCAGATCAGCACCGACCGCCACCTGCTGTTGCGCCTCGCGACGAATATAGGCGGTTTTGCCTTCGCGCAGTTCGGCACTGTAGGCTTTTTTTCCGGTCGGATTGATCCGCTCGCCGATCACCCTGCAACCGGCCGCGCCGCCGATCTCAACCACCTGGGTCCGGCTGGAAAGAAAGCAACGCCGGGCCGGCGCCTGCCAGGTTTGCGGATAATTGCCCAGCGCCTGCTGCATTGCGCCGATATGCGCCGGGGTAGTACCGCAACAGCCGCCGATAACCCGCACGCCGATCTCGATCAAACGCTGATGATAGGCGATCATCTCGTCCGGGCTGCCGGGGAACACCGTTTCGCCATTGCGCAACTCCGGCAAACCGGCGTTGGCCTGAGCAATCAGCGGCAGGCTGGTGACGGTACGCATCTTTGCCAGAATCGTATAGATCCCGTCGATCCCCAGTCCGCAGTTCGAACCGATGACATCAACACCAAGCGCATCAAGGGTGACCGCAGCCGACTCCGGTGGGGTGCCGAGCACGCTACGGCCACCATCATCGAAGGTCATCTGCGCCATGATCGGCAGATCGCTGTACTGCCTGGCAGCAATCACCGCAGCGCGCAACTCGCGGATATCAAGATAGGTTTCAAAGGTGATCAGGTCGGCTCCGGCGGCGACAAAAGCTTCGATCTGCTCCCGATAGACCGCAACAATCTCATCGAACTCGGCATCACCGACCGGCTCTAGAAAACGGCCGGTCGGGCCGACCGAGGCGGCAACAAAGGTGTTCGGTCCGGCGGACCGACGGGCAATTTCAACCCCAGCAATATTAATTTCCCGAACGCGATTTTCCAGCCCGTAGTTCGCCAGCTTCGGCGCATTGCCGCCGAAGGTATTGGTGACGATAATATCGGCACCGGCATCGACGTATTCACGGTGAACCGCTGCGACGATCTCCGCCTGCTCAAGATTCATCCCTTCCGGGGAAGCCCCGGATGCCAGACCGCGGGCCTGCAGCATGGTGCCCATGGCTCCGTCGAGCACCAGCACCCGCTCATTTAAGGCCTGCAAAAAATCATTCATTGTTTAAATCCTGTCCCTCTTGAATTTCCGTTTCATCGACAATTTCAGGACCGGGCAACGGTGGATGACTGAAACTGAAATCGGCATAAACCGGCTGATCAATCCGCACATGTCCTTTGAGAGTCTGTTGTGATTGGCCATCGATGAGGATCTGCAGTTGGCGTAAATAGGAAAAGTTCTCTACCAGGCTGTTGACAATGCTGTAGACCGTCAACAGTTCCGAGAGGCTGCCCCCGGGATGATAATCGACCAATTGGCGAGAAAAATTGATCCGCACCAGATCGTTCTCCAGTTCGATGCCGAGCACCCGAAGCGATTCCGGCAAGACCGGCAAACTACCCTGCTGCGAACCGCTGATCAATTCTTGCAGCAACGAACCGATGCAGTCCCGGTCCTCGTCACAGCCGGGAATTTGACGCATCTCCGACTGCAGATAGGTGCCTTGCGGAGCGGCAAAATAAAGCTGAACCGCCTGCGGCGGCAATGCGACCGCCGCCACAATCGGGATCCGCTCGACCGATTGCTTGCCTTGCTGAACATACCAGCCGATTCCGTACCCGGCCAGAATTCCGAGAACCAACAATCCCGCCAGGCCTAGCAGTAGCTTTTTCATTCTGTTCATTGCTCCATCTAGAGGGCGAACCCTCAACCGATCCGAACCTGCTCGACCTTGCCCAACTCACAACCGAGAAACCCCCATCCGACCCGTTCAAAGCGAGTCGGCACATCGGTGACAAAAACCGACCGCCGGCCACCATGCTCAGGCCGGGCCAGCCCCTGTTCCCGAAACAGCGCGGCAACCGTGCAGGCCGTTTCCGCCGCAGAATCGACCAGGGTCACCTGCGGGCCGAGCACCTGCTGCAGGGTTCGACGCAACAAGGGGTAGTGGGTGCAACCGAGCACCAGGGTATCGATCTGCGCCTCGATCATCGGCTGCAAATATTCAGCGGCGGTCAGTCGGGCCACTTCATGCTCTGCCCAGCCCTCTTCGGCCAGCGGCACAAACAGCGGACAGGCTGCTGAGAAGACCTGAGCATCCGGCAGCAATGCGTGGATGGCGCGCTCGTAACGACCGCTGTTGATCGTCCCTTCCGTGCCGATGACGCCGATCCGCCGGTTACGACTGCTGACGGCACGCCGGGCACCCGGCTCAATCACACCGATCACCGGCAGCTGAAACCGTCCACGCAAAGCCGGCAGGGCCACCGCCGAGGCGGTATTGCATGCAACAACCAAAAGCTTGACCCCGCGGTCAACGAGAAAAGATGCAGATTCCAAAGCATACTGCTGAACAGTCGCAGCACTCTTTGTCCCGTAGGGGACCCGTGCAGTATCACCCAGATAGAGAAGATCCTCGCCGGGCAATTGTTCGCTGATTTCCTTAAGGACCGTCAGGCCACCGACCCCGGAATCAAAAATACCGATTGCACGATGCAGCACAAAGTCACCAAATCATCCGAAAAAAAGACTGAAAGAGTCGATCTGAATCTGTAGAAAAATGACCGAAATGTGGCCGATATCCTAGTTAAGCCCTTGGCTAAAGTCAAGATTTACAACCTTTTACAGCTTTGTCTCTGGAGATAATTCTGCTAAGGTACCGATAATGTGTCTTGGGAGGCTGTCCGAGAATATCTGACCGGCTGCAAACCCAGCTGTTTGGCCCATATTTCAGCTCCTTATCGGCCCATAGCCAAGGCTATGAGCTCTTCAAACGAGCCAAAATCTGGCCTCAAACTTCTGGATTTTCGCTTCGGCCCATATTCTCGGACAGCCTCCTGGTATTTCATAACACTGCCAGATGCCGGGGAGAAAAGATGAGTTGGGCCGACATTAAAGCGTTTATCGACAATTTTCGGACCGATCAGATCCTGCAGACGCTGCAAACCTGGAATGTCGGCGAACTGAGCTCCAACCCATGGTTTCTCGGCGGCTTTGCCGCAACGGTTCTGCTGACCTACTTCCTCGGCATGCGTGCCATCTCAGCCTGCATCGTCGGGATCGGCGGTTTCACCTTGGCTCTCACCTGGACTGTCGGTCGAGGAACCGGCACCGAAGGGATCGAGGGTGGTGGACTCTATGTCATTCTCGGCGGCGGGGCCGTCGCGATCGGTCTGTTTATCTATATGCTGTTTATCAAATCGGAATAGTTACTCAAAATGCCTCCCGCATCGATTGACCCCAACCGCCGATCTATTGCACTATCATTTTCGTATCGTGCAGCAACCGCCGCTGCGACCATTGTCCGGAGAAGATAAAATGAAAAAACGGGATATTCTGTTACTGCTGGGAGCGCTGGCAATCCTCGGCGTCCTTTGGATGGCCCCGGAAGAGACAACCACCCGGGTGCCGAAGGATGAAACCCACCAATTGATGTATGACAGTTTCCAGAAAAATGGCAAAAAAGCGACCGGCAAACTCTGTGAGGAATGCCACAACAAGGCGGGGGTGCCCTTCCCGCCGGAACATCCGCCGAAAAGACGCTGCCTGCTCTGCCACAAAATGCAACTGTGACAGACAAGCCTTCAACAAAAAAGCCACGACACCGAGATGTCGTGGCTTTTTTGTTTTGATAACCGACCGATCAGATCCCCCGCGTCACGACCCGTCCGACATATTCTTCCGCCAACTGAGAAAACTCCTCCAGTCGGGTCGCTGCATAAGTCGGCGATTGTTGCCAGTCGACAACCAGTGAGTGCTCGGGGACAAACTGCTGCAGCACCCAGAGCGGTGCCCCCCGCAGCAGACTGCCGATCTCGGCAATTTCCTGTCTGTCGATCAGTTGCGGTACACAGGTGGTGCGAAATTCAACCTCAATCGACGCTGTTTTGGCCAGTTCGATCGTTCGTAACAGACCGGCAGTCGCCACCGGCTGCGTATGCAGTTCGGAATAGCGCTGCGGAACCGTTTTGATATCGATTGCCAGGTAATCGAGTAAACGCTCATCGAGCAATCCTTCAATTACCTGCGGCAGCAGACCGTTACTGTCCAGTTTCACCTGCAGATTCAGCTGTTTGAGCTGGCGTAAAAAAGCCGGCAGACCTGTATCGAGGGTCGGTTCTCCGCCCGATATAACAACCCCGTCGATAAACCGCTTGCGCTTTTTCAGGTCTGCCAGCAACTCGTCGATCGGGATATCGGGAAAATCATCCGGACTCATGACCAGTCCCGGGTTGTGACAAAACGGGCAGGTCAGGTTACAGCCGCCGGTAAACAGCAGCGTCGCAACCCGCCCAGGAAAGTCGAGCAGGCTGGTCCCTTGAACCCCCTTGATGCGGATAGAGTTCAGCGGTTTTGCTCCTTGCTCGTCACCTGATACTCAGAACGGTCCTTGAACTCTTCCTTTTTACCGCGATTCCACTGTTGAACCGGTCGGAAGAAACCGCAGACACGTGAATAAACTTCTGTTTTTGAATCACACTTGGTTGCCATATAACTCTCCTCGCTTCTCATTTTTCAGAAATCCCCTTCGCTCCCCGGTTGCAACAGGGACAAGGGGGGGATGTGCTAAATAGTTACAAACATGGTTACTATGCCGCCTGACCCTCCTGATGGTGCGGACAAGCAAAGTGTTCGCCGGAAATATAACCGTGGACCGGACAGATGGTAAAGGTCGGGCTGATGGTAAAGTAGGGCAGGTGGAAATTCTCGGAAATTCGTTGTACCAACAACCGGGCGCTACGCCAGTCGTCGAGTCGCTCACCGAGGAAGCCGTGAAAAACCGTGCCGCCGGTGTACAGCGTCTGCAAGCCGTCCTGATGTTCAAGCGCCTGGTAAATATCCTCGGTGCTACCGACCGGTAACTGGGTCGAGTTGGTGTAGTAAGGCTCATCGGTTCCGGCAGTGATGATGTCAGGATAATGCTGCCGATCACGATTGGCAAGCCGGTAGCTGGTTCCTTCGGCCGGGGTCGCTTCGAGATTGTAGAGGTGGCCGGTCTCCTCCTGAAAAGCCTCCAGCTGCTGGCGCATAAAATCGAGGGTCGCCTTGGCCAACGACTGCCCCTCGGGGCTGTCGATACCGCTGCCGTTGAGGTTGAGACATGCCTCGTTCATGCCGATCAGGCCGATGGTGGAAAAATGGTTATCCCAGAATTTGCCGCTACGCTCACGAATCGCCGCAAGATAGAACTTGCTGTAGGGATAAAGTCCCTCTTCTGTCAGCCGCTCAAGCTGTTTGCGTTTGAGCTCCAACGAGGCAAAAGCCAACGTCATCAGCCGACCGATGCGAATAAAAAAATCGCCCTGGCTAGCGGTTTGATAGGCGGCGCGCGGCAGATTGATGGTCACCACACCGATGGAACCGGTCAGCGGATTGGAGCCGAACAGGCCGCCGCCCCGGCGGCGCAATTCACGATTGTCGAGTCGCAAACGGCAGCACATGGAGCGGGCATCTTCCGGGTCCATATCAGAATTGACGAAATTGCTGAAGTAAGGGATGCCGTACTTGGCGGTCATCTCCCAGACCGGTTGCAAGCGGTCACTGTCCCAGTCAAGCTCCTTGGTAATATTGTAGGTCGGGATCGGAAATGAGAAAATCCGTCCCGAGGAATCACCCGCCATCATCACTTCACAGAAGGCCCGGTTGAGCATATCCATCTCAACCTGAAACTCCCCGTAACCGCGATCCTGCAGTTCGCCGCCGATCACCACCGCTTCGTTCGCCATAGTCGTCGGCACCATCATATCCATGGTGATATTGGTGAAGGGCGTCTGAAAGCCGACCCGGGTCGGCACATTCATATTGAAAACAAACTCCTGCAGGCACTGCTTGACTGCCGCGTAATCGAGCTGATCGTAAGCGATAAAGGGTGCCATCAGGGTATCGAAATTGGCAAACGCCTGCGCCCCGGCCGCCTCGCCTTGCAGGGTGTAGAAAAAGTTGACCGCTTGCCCGAGTGCCGCCCGAAAATGTTTCGGCGGAGCGCTCTGCACCTTGCCATAGGCGCCGGTAAAACCTTTCAGCAGCAGATCCTTCAGATCCCAGCCGCAGCAATAGACCGAAAGCATCCCCAGATCGTGGATATGAAACTCGCCATCACGATGGGCATTGGCGACATCATCCGGATAAATTTTATTCAACCAGTAATTGCTGGTGATATTGGCGGCGATATGATTGTTCAGCCCTTGCAGTGAATAGCCCATATTGGCGTTTTCGTTGACACGCCAGTCTTCACGTACCAGATAGGAATCGATCGCCTCGATCGACTCCTTCATAAACTCTTTGGTCTGGCGCAGGCTTTCGTGCTGCTTACGATAGAGAATATAGGCTTTGGCGGTCTGGGCGTGGCCATTTTCGATCAGAATCTTCTCGACCAGATCCTGAACATTTTCGACCGTCGGCACCCGACCATCCTTATAGAGAACCGACAGGATACCGCCGACCTGGCGGGTGATATCCGCAGCCTTATGCAGGTCGGTCCCACCGACAGCCTGAACCGCCTTGATGATCGCCTGGGCGATCTTTTCCTCTTCGTACGGTAGCAAACGACCGTCACGCTTGCGGATAAACTCAATCATGCCGTGCCTCCCGGATTGAACCACTTCATTTAATAAAAAAACACCAACCAAACATTGCTGATAACATTTTCAACAAGCTCATACATGCAATTCTCATTGGCGCAAAGGCTACCACAACCTGTCGTGATATCAAAACAGAAAAACACTACATCTTGTAGTTCCGCTTCTCATTAAACACAATATCTTGTTGGAAGCACTGTGAGCAACCTGTGGACAAAACCGCTAAGTTCAAGCAATCCTTCTATCTTTCTTGCCCTGTTTTATGGCATGTGTTAAACCAGTTTCTAATCCTGGTTCTCATGCAATTATTAGTTCTTTTATCTAGATCAAGGACGCAAAAAATGACCGACTTAACCCGCTTCGGAATCTCCATCGACGAACGCCTGCTGACCCGGTTTGATGAGATGATCAACAACAAGGGTTACGTCAATCGCTCGGAAGCGATCCGCGACCTGATCCGTGCTGCGCTGGTCGAAGAAGAGTGGGGGGATGCAAATCAGGAGACGGTCGCGACAGTGACCCTGGTCTACGACCATCACACCCGTGATCTGGCGGACAAACTGACTGAGCACCAGCACTCGCACCATGAAGAGATCATCTCCACCCTGCACATCCATCTTGACCTCCAGCACTGCCTGGAAGTCGTGGTGATCAAAGGGCAAGCCAGCCGGGTCAAACGGATTGCCGATGAGCTGATCGGCACCAAAGGGGTCAAACATGGGAAACTGGTCGCGACAACAACCGGGCAGAATCTGCGGTAACAACGCGGAATACGCTGTTTAACTGGGGGAAGATGTTCAGCAAAACCGGGACTGTCCCCGCGCTCTTTTGTTTTAGAGGGGGCTGTCCCAGGATTTTGCGGCGCTCTACACCAGAATTTCATAGCCCGCAAACATCTGGGACAGCCCCCGATAACCCTGGGGACAGTCCCGAGTTTACTACGTTCCTCCGGCAAAAAAAGCTTGAACTGGCGTCATTCGTCTATGCTGAAGTTACAAAAGCGTTCGAGAAGGGGGCGAAAAGCAGCAACCGTCGTCGCTCGTTTCAACTTACCAAGTTCCCTCTGCAATTTTTCGTCGGGGATAAAGTTAAGCAGATCTTTCATTTTCATCAGCGCCTGCCGCTCACCGCAGAACTTTTCCAGATAGAGCGGCAGCAGCTCGCCGATATAGTCCGCCAATTCCCTGCGCCGCTGCGCCTCACCAACCTGCAATGGCGCAATTCCTCGAATCCGCGAAAACAACCATGGATCGGCCAGCGCACCGCGGCCGAGCATCAAACCTGCAGCGCCGGTTTCGGCCAGCAGCCGTCGACCGGTTTCAGCGTCGTTGATATCGCCGTTGGCAATTACCGGCAGATCGGTCTTCTCTACCACTTCAGCCGTTAAATGGTGATCGGCATGACCACCGTACTTTTGCACAACAGTCCGCGGATGCAGAATCAGATAATCGATGCTGCAGTCTTCGTAAATTGGTAACAGCTGAAAGATTTGTCGGGGATCGTCGTAACCGGCGCGGCATTTCACCGAAAGCGTCCCACTGATCGCCTGGCGTAGCGAACTGAGTAATTCCACCAACTTTCCCGGCTCACGCAGCAGTTCACCGCCGGTCGCACCTGTAGTCATCCGCCCGTAGGGACAACCGAGATTCAGATTGAGATGCCGACAGCCGGCCTCCTGAACCCGCACGGCAGCAGCCGCCAACGCTACGGCATTGTGACCGATCAACTGCACAACCAAAGGGACCACCGCATTGTGAGCAACGATTTCGGCCAGATCGGCTTTGGCGATCCGCTTACGTGACTGCTGTTGCACCCGGAAAAATTCGGTAAAAACCAGATCAGGGGTCACCTGCCGGATAAACCAGCTCCGCAGGACAGTATTGGTCAACCCCTGCATCGGGGCCAGCATCAAAGCGGGATGGTCAGCAGACCAGGGTATTTTACGCATAAATTATAAAGCAGCCTAAATTCTAGTTATTCGGGGTCAGGATTTGGGTATGAATGGTTGTAAAAGGGCTTCCAGGCCGTTGACTTTGATCTCATAGATCTCCAGCAACTGCCTGCCCAGCAACCCCTGCGGCAACTGATTAGCGACCAGCCAGACAACATAAGGCTCCGGCAGATCTACCAGGTAGCGTCCGGCATACTTACCGAACGGCATGCGGGTGACCGCCAATTTACGTAATGCTTGCGGATCGGGCTGCAAGGTTTCAGACATCGATCTTGCGCTGCTGCTTTTTTTGATAGAGCCGGTCATCAGCCAGTTTGAGCAATGCTTGCGCCGACTCAACCTTATCCTCTAGCACCGAGGAAATTCCGAAACTGAGCTGAATGGAGATCTTCTCCTCCATCCAACTCATCGGTTGCTCGACAAATTTAGCGGTGATCCGCTCCAGCAGCCCCTGCGCCTGCTCTAGTACGGTTTCCGGCAGCAGCAGCACAAATTCATCGCCGGCCAAACGCGTCACCAGATCGGATTGTCGGCACATCTGCAGCATCCCCTCTGCCAAGTGCTGCAGCAGTGCATCTCCGCAATCATGGCCGTGGGTATCGTTGACCTGCTTGAACAGGTCAAGATCGACAAAAACCAGTGACAGGTGGGAACGATAACGCTGGGCACGCGAGAATTCACGCTCCAGCGCCTGTTCCATGGCGCGCCGGTTATGCAGGTCGGTCAGCGGGTCGTGAAAGGCCAAGTGTTGCAGATTTTCGTGGGCAGTGACATTCGACAAGCAGAGCGAGACCTTGACGGCCAGCCGCTCCAGCAGGATGGTGTTGTAGCCGGGCCGATAGCGATTGGCCGTCGGATCGGCCAGATTCAGGCTGCCGACCAGTTTGCCGTCCAACGTCACCGGCACCATCGCCAGCGATCTAAAATGAAACCTGTCTGCTTCCGGGAGCAGCGTGTGATAGCGCTCCAACTGCTCATTTTCCAGCAACGGCTTGTCATCTCGCCCAAACAGCTTGCGAAAGGTATCTGCCTCGACCTGATTGAGTCGTACCCGCAACCGCGCCGATGCTGCCGCTCTACGAATCGGCTCGGCCGCCGGTTCATCTTTGATCAGGCTGAGCCAAACATGCGGCACCACAAAGATATCACCGATCTGCTCCAGCAGAACCTGAAAGAAGTCCTGAAAGTTAAGGACCCCGAGAATCCGCGTTTCCAGCAGATGAAACTTCTCTGCAAGTTGCTCATTCTCACGAAAGCGCTCGATAATCGTGTCGTGCTGCATCAAATAATCCACAGTAATTGATTGCCTGTCGTGTAACAGCGGCTAAAATAGCAGGGATTCCAAGTGGAAGGCAAAGGGAATATATGTGGCTAAAGAGCGATCAACGAAGCGATGTCGGCCGAATACGCAAGCGCAACGAGGACTACTGTTACAGCAATTCGCAACTTGGCTTGTTTATCATTGCCGACGGCATGGGTGGCCACCCAGCCGGTGATGTTGCCAGCCGACTGGCGGTAGAAACCTTGCGAAAAACTCTTGAGGTGCGCGAAGCTTTCGCCAAGCCGGAGGAGATCCCGCAGCGCTTGGAGCATGCCTTTCAACGAACCAACCAAGTCGTCATTTCGGCCGGTCGAAGTAATTCGCAATGGCACAATATGGGAACTACGGCCTCAGTTGCAATCGTTTCTGGGGGTCGGGCTTTTACTACAAATATTGGCGACAGCCGTATCTACCGGTTACAGAACGGCTCCTTGAGACAATGCAGCAAGGATCACAACCCAATAGGTGCCGCCTTGTTCGACGGTAAAATACAGAGGCTCTCCAACATCCTCACCCAAGCAATCGGGCTGGATCAGCCGCCCGATCTATATCAGCAACAATTTGCGCTCCAGCCGGGCGACCGACTGCTACTCTGTACTGACGGCCTGAACAATATGCTTTCCGACAACGAAATCCGCCGGATACTCATTCAATCAGACCCCCCTGGAGAAACCTGCGAACAACTGGTACGGCAAGCGAATAACCAGGGTGGACACGACAATATCAGTGTGATCGTGGTTGATATCCTCGATTGTGAGGAAGGCAGAACTGCCTGGAATTTTATTCAAAGATCAACTGCAACTCCCTCAGTAAACGGTCATTTGTCACTTTGCCAAGTACCGCAACGCGCAAGAACCGGCTGTCAAGCGGCAAGAAATCGGCACAGTTGCGAATCAATATGCCGTGTTGACGCAGCAGTTCCGCGACCCGTTCAGCAGGCGGAGCCGTTTCCGGCAACTGACAGAGCAGATAGTTGGCTTCGCTGGGAAAGACCTTCAGCCCCAGTCCGGTCAACCCCGCTGCTAATTCTTCTCGCAGTTGCGGGATCAGCCGCAGCGTCTCGGCCTGATAATCGGCAGCGGTCAGGCACGCCCTGGCGGCGGCGATCGCCAGATTGGAGATCGACCAAGGCTCACGGGCGGCAAGCAACAGAGAAATATCCGTCGCCGGTCCGGCAAGGTAACCGGCGCGCAGACCGGGAATCGCATAGAACTTCGTCAGGGAACGCAGAATCAACAGATTTTCTGACCGCGGCACCACGGCAAGCAACGAGCGCTCGGGACAGAAATCAGCAAAAGCCTCGTCGACCAGTAAGCGGCACGGCCCCAGTTTCTCGGCCAACTCGATTAACTGCCGGGGGTCGATACCGATACCGCTCGGATTACCGGGATTCGCCAGCAACACCAAGTCGGTAGAAGCATCAACAGCTGAAAGAATTCGATCGACGGAAAACTTGAAGTTGTCACCATCAGACAGGGACAGGCTGTTGATTTGTGAACCACTGCGAGTCAACGCAGGGGCATATTCACCGAAGCAGGGCTTGACCAGCAGGGTGGTGCGCGGCCTGAAAACCCGCGGCAGCAGATAGATCAGTTCGGTAGAGCCGCTGCCGGGAAGCAAGTTCTCCGCGGGCAGATGGTGAAAGGCGGCCAGATCCTGACGCAACGACTCAGCATCGATCTCCGGGTAATCACCGATCCGCGCTACGGCCTCATTCAGTGCAGAGCGGACCTGCGGCGGAACACCTAGGGGATTGATACTGGCGGAAAAATCAGCGATTTCATCACGGGACCTGCCTAAATCAGCCATTGCCCGATCAACACCGCCACCGTGAATCGGCTTGCTCATAGCCCCCCCAGCAGCAGCAACCCGAGCAGCACCGCAAACAATGTTGACAGATAGAGGAGTTTGATCAGTTGTCGATAGTGCTTGCACGTCACCCGCAAGCCCGGATCACCGAAGTACGGCTTTTCGCTTGTCCGGCCGAAATAGACTGCCGGACCGCCAAGTTGCAGATTGAGCGCGCCGGCGGCAGCGGCTTCCGGCCAACCGGCATTGGGGCTGGCATGTTTCCCGGCATCGCGTAACATCACTTGCAATGCGCCGAAGCCATTTAATTTTAACGGGAAGGCGGCGGCAACGAACAGGAAACCGGTCAAGCGCGCCGGAATATAGTTAAGCAGGTCATCAAGCCGCGCGCCGGCCCAGCCGAAATCACGGTATTTGTCATTTTTATAGCCGACCATCGAATCGAGGGTACTGACCGCCTTGTAGACCATGCCGAACACTGGACCGCCGAGCAGCAGGTAAAAGAGCGGTGCGATGACTCCATCCGAACTGTTTTCCGCGACCGTCTCCAGGGTCGCCTTGAGAATTCCCCCCTCATCCAGCTGTGCGGTTTCACGGCCGACAATCATTGACAGCGACTGTCGGGCAGCATCCAGGTCGCCCCGCTCAAGCTCATCGATTACCAGCTGACTCTCCCGGTGCAACGAACGCAGAGCCAGACAACTCCAACCAGCCCAGAGTGTCAGCAACCAGGCCAGCCAGCCACCAAAACCAGCCGCAATTTGCAGAGCTAAAGTCATTGCGATCGCCGTTATACTTACTACGCATATCACCAGCACGACACCCGCAATCTTTTTCTGTAAGTGAATTTCACGTATCCAGTCTTCGATTTTCTCGATCAGCTTACCGATCCAGATGATCGGATGCGGCCAGCCGTGCGGATCACCCAGCAGCAGGTCTAGCAACAGGATGGCAAGCAACAGGCCGGGCGTCATTTGTCCCCTCCGGGAGCCTGCAGCCAGGAACAGATCTGTTCCAGATCGAGATGGGCTTCAAGATGATCGGCCAAGCGATTTAATTCATCCTCCTGCTTCCGCTGCCATGCATGAACTGTTGGGGCACAACCCCGCTCGGCCCGCAACGGTGCAAGCACTGCAGCACGAACCCGGTCATCGTCAAAGAATCCATGCAGGTAAGTTCCCCAAACCCGACCATCGGCAGAGACCGCACCATCATTGATGTTGACCGGCTCACCGGAACGACTGAGCAGTTGCAGCAGTGGACGGCTCCTGATGCCGTACTCGGTTTCTCCGGCGTGAATCTCATAGCCCTTGACATCCTCCAAGCCGGCAAACCCGGCAGCGCAAGCCGCCTGCTGAAAACGCGCCACAACCTGATGGGTCTGTTTCCCCGGCCTGAGAACTGTCTCCACATCCAGCAGGCCCAACCCGGTCGCATCAGAACGCACCGACTCCACCCCTTGCGGATCACTGATTTTCATCCCCAGCAACTGAAAACCACCGCAAATGCCAACCACCCGCCCACCGGCAGTCTGATAATTGCGGATGATCTGCAACAAACCCGACTCGCGTAAAAATTCCAGATCGGCCAGGGTGCTCTTGGTTCCGGGGAGAATCAGCAGGTCGAGACCGTCGATCTGCTCCGGCATATCGATGTAGTGCAAAGCGACATCCGGCTCCTGCTCCAGCGGATCGAAATCTGTGTAGTTGGAAATTCTCGGCAGGCGTACGATTCCGATCTGCAGACCGTTTTTTACCGCCGGACGTTTTCTGTCGAGAGCCACCGAGTCCTCTTCTGGCAGTTGCAGATCAAGCATCGGCACCACCCCAAGTACCGGTACGCCGGTGCGATCTTCAATCGCCTCAATCCCGGACTTCAATAATCCGGCATCACCACGGAACTTGTTGATGATGATCCCCTTGAGCTGGGACCGTTGTAACGGCGACAGCAATTCATGGGTCCCGACAATACTGGCAAACACCCCGCCCCGATCGATATCGGCAACCAAAATCACCGGCGCATCGGCCAGTGCTGCCGCCTTCAGATTGGTGATGTCGTGCTGCATCAGGTTGATTTCGGCGATACTGCCCGCCCCTTCCAGCACCACCAGATCGACCTGGGCTGCCAGCCGCTGAAAAGACTCTGTAACTTTGACGAAAGCCTCAGGTTTATAGCGGTGATACTCACTGACATCCATATTGCCAATCGGCCGACCCTGAATAATTACCTGGGAGCCCAGATCAGAGTTAGGCTTGAGCAACACCGGGTTCATATCGACGTGCGGCTCCAAACCACAGGCAGCTGATTGCAAAGCCTGAGCGCGTCCAATCTCGCCTCCATCCTGGGTTACTGCGGAATTCAACGCCATATTTTGTGCTTTAAACGGCGCCACCCGCCAACCGCGACGGGCAAAGATCCGACAGAGTCCGGCAGTGATAATGCTCTTGCCGACATCACTGCCGGTGCCACCGATAAACAGGGCCTTCGATTTACCGGTCGCTGGCGTCTCTTCCTCTCTGGATAAATATTTCCCGGCGTAACCGCGCGGAGTCACCAACCGCCCGGCAGCATCGATATAGGTAGAACTGTTGCCGATTATCACCAGCGAAAACATGTCGATCTCACAAGACAGCATCTCGGTGAGAGTGGTAACGACAACCTCCTCCCCGGCACGGCAAGCATTGCGCACAATCCCCACCGGAGTTTCTGGACCGCGATGGCGCAACAGAATCTCACGCGCTGTGCCGATCTGGGTGGTGCGGCCGCGACTTTTCGGATTGTAGAGGGCGACAACAAAATCAGCCCCACCGGCGGCATTCAGCCGCTGTCGAATCAGCGGCCAGGGGGTGAGCAGATCGGAGAGTGAGATCACCGCAAAATCGTGCATCAGCGGCGCACCGAGACGAGCCGCGGCCGCCTGTACTGCCGACACGCCGGGAACCATCTCGACATCCAGTTCACGACCGTCGAGCAGTTCCAGAATCAGCCCGGCCATACCGTAAACCCCGGCGTCCCCGGAACAGACCAGTGCTACCGTAGTGCCCGCCTCGGCCCGTTCCAACGCCAATCGGCAGCGTTCCACCTCCTGACGCATGCCGCTGGAAAGCAGCTCTTTACCGGCAATCAGTTCGGGAATTAAATCAAGGTAGGTTTTATACCCGGCAATGACATCCGCCTGTTCGATTGCCAGACGTGCTGCTGGGGTCAAATGCAAAACGTCGCCGGGGCCCAGCCCGACGACCCAAAGTTTACCTGGCAACTTTTTCAACACAACTCTCTCTTTACCTGTAGGCCGGGAAAAACCACTGGCTCGCCCGTTGTTATTTAATCGTTGTAAGATGATGCCGCATGTGTCCCCAGCATCCTTCAGGCCTGTATTTCTGCCACCGCCAAAGTCAAATTACCGATTTTTTGCTTGCGGATCAGCAGGTCGCCCAAACCGGCGGAGAGCAGTGCTGCCGGCTCACAAACCCCTTTGGCGCCTACTGCCTTTTGCGCATGGAATGATATCGGGCTTTGCATTTCAACTTTATTTAACTGCTCTGCCGAATGGAATTGCAGCGGTAATTTGTTCCGCTTGGCGAATTCCAGCAAACCGACTTCATCCTGTTTGGCGTCAATGCTGGCCACGCAACCGATACTGGCAAAGGCAAGAAATGATTGCTTCAACTTGCTACGGACCGCCTGTTCGATCTCCTCGGCACTGGTGCCGCGATTACAACCGATCCCGACGACCAGATCGAGCGGTCGCAGGGCAAGCATCTCCGGCTGATCCTGCAGGTGGGGTAAAAAACGGTGGGTGACAAACACCAGGCCGTCGGCGTTTGAACGGATGGCGGCAGAAAAATTGTCGTAAAGTGTGACACCCGGCACTGCGGAAAAAGTTCCGGCGATACGCCTGCGTCGATCAACCAGTGCGATCTTGCTACCATCGAGCAGCAGCCGGTTGAGGGTCTTCAAATGAGCCACCGGCTCGACCTGCAAACCGGCATCTCGAGCCGCCTGATCCCAAGCCGGAAGGTTGTTGACATCGGTCGCCGTGGTAATGACAGCTGTCGCGCCGGCTACTTGGGCCAAGCGTCTGGCCAGATCGTTAGCGCCGCCGAGATGCCCGGAGAGCAGACTGATGGCAAACTGCCCCGCCTCATCCATCACCACGATCGCCGGATCTTTATCTTTGCCCTGCAGTTCAGATCCCAGGATCCGCACGACAATCCCGGTCGCCATAATACAGATCAGCTGCTCAACCTCTGCAAACAGTTGCGGAAAGAAAATCGCCAGCGGCTTGTCAAAGTAATCGCAGTCATCACGGCCCCGGAACTTCTCCGGGAGATAAACCCGCGCCTCCGGCAGTTGACTGCCAAGACGACGCGCCAGTTGAACCCCTCCCGAAGTGATGGCAACGATAGCGAGCTTCATAATCTGCCTCTACTTGCAACGCTGCCGTCAGGTTGTCTTCCGATAACCGTGGGCAAATTGCGGATCGTACAACTTTGACTTCTCCGGCACCCCCTTACGGCGAGCACTGAGCACTTCACCGACCAATATCAATGCCTGCCGGGTGATCCCGGCCGCTGCAACCTTTGCGCTGATCTCTGCCAACGTTCCCTCAACAATCTTCTCGTCCGGCCAGCTGGCACGACTGACTACCGCGGCTGGCGTCTGTTCAGTGAAGGCTCCACCGGCCAACAGTTCCGCAACCAGATTGTCCATCATCCCGACCGATAGATAGAGTGCAACAGTGCCGGCGTTAGCAGCAATACGTTGTAGCTGTTCCCTGTCAGGCACTGGCGTTCGGCCAGCGAGGCGGGTCAGGGTTAAGGTTTGAGATACCCCTGGAAGGGTCAGCTCCTGCTTCAGGCTGGCGGCAGCAGCAAAAGTGGCGGTCACTCCGGGGATCACCGCATAGTCGATTCCGACCGCGTCGAGTGCTTCCATCTGTTCCTGGATCGCCCCATAAAGAGTCGGGTCGCCGGTATGCAGCCGCACCACCTTTTTATTCGCCCGACCACCGGCAATCAGCAGCTCCAGCACCTGATCCAGATTGAGCGGTGCGCTGTCATGAATCTGGCAACCGGCCGGGCACTCTTCCAGCAGCGCAGGGTTGACCAGTGAGCCGGCATAGACCACAACCTCGGCCTGCTGCAGCGCCTTTAAGCCCTTAACGGTGATCAACTCCGGGTCGCCGGGACCGGCACCGACAAACAGCACCTGTCCCGCCTTGGGTCTCATCGTTGCCACCGCCTATTCCTTCACGGCCGTGAGGATATAGACCGGATTGTAAGCCTCGAACATCTTGTAGTCGGAAAGTGGCCGGGTGCGGGAGATATTAACCGTGACCACCTCAACCGCATAGCCGGCATTGCCGAAATATTCGTTGGCAGCAGTCAGGGTATCCAGTGTGATCGCATTGAGAACAATCCGCCCGCCGGTCGCCAGTCGCTGATCGACCGTATCAAGGATTTCCCAAAGTTTGCCGCCGCTGCCGCCGATAAACACCCGGTCGGGATCGGGCAACCCTTCGAGACAATCGGGAGCCAGCCCTTCGATCAGTGAAACATTGCGGGTGTTGAACTTGCGCAGATTCTCCTTGATGAACTGGCGACACTCTTCGTTCCGCTCGATGGCAAAGATACGACCATTCGGTAACAGGTGATCCGCTTCGATACATATCGAGCCTGAACCGGCACCGATATCCCAGAGACACATGTCGTGGCGCAATTTGAGTTTGGCCAAAGTGACCACGCGGATCTCCTCCTTGGTGATCAGCTTTTTGACGGTAACAAATTCGTCGTCGGGGATGCCGAGGGTCGGCACATACTGGTGGGCGTCATCCTCGTACTCCTTGATCAGCAGCAACACATTGAGCGGCGCTACCTCAAATTCAAGCAGCCCCTTGATATCGGTCACTCGAATCCGTTCCACGTCGGTACCTAGGTTTTCACAGAGATAGGCCTTGTAGCCACCCCGGCGGCGGCTGAGCAGTTCACGGGCGATAGCGCCAGGCGTATTGATCTCATCCGTGAGCACTGCTGCCTTGTCGTTGGCAACAATCCGGTCGACAGCATCCTTGAGTTCACGACCGTGGGCAGAAATGAACACTGCGTCGTCCCAAGGCTCGCGAATCTTGGCGAAAGCATACTGAACCGAAGTGACATTCGGCAGAAACTCAATCAACTCATCAGGCAGATTGCGCAGCAGGTAGCGGCCGATACCGAAAAACAGCGGGTCGCCTGAAGCAAGCACCACAACGCGACAATCGGCTTTTTGCACCCGTGAAACAACCTCCGCCAGATTATTGCCGAGGGTCAATTTTTCACCGGTGAATTCAGGAAAGAGCTGCAACAGGCGCTCAGCACCGAGCAGCAGTTCCGCCTGACCGATCAGATCCAACGCCTGTGGCGTGAAGCCTTCCTGCCCGGCGATTCCGGCGCCGATAACATGAATCGATTTCATCTTTTTGCCTCCCTTGGGGGGACCGACTTCTAGCAAGGAACTTCCGCCGCCCCTGCAAGCAGGGAGGAGAAAAATCATTCAGCGATATAGCTTGGCGAGCCGCCCCTGATAATCAACCAGCAGGATAGATAATTCTGTACCAGGAATCTGCTGCTGACAAATAAGCAATGCTTCTTTAGCAACCCGCTCAATCAGCGGTGATTCGACACCGAAGCTTTCAAACACCTGACGAGCCGTATTCGCTAACTCTAGCTTTTGCCGATCGACAGCGTCAAGATCGTTCTCCTCAGCCCAGATGAGCAGCTGCCCCAGATCGAGCTGAGAATGACGAACGTGGGTCTGCGGATGGCCGCAGGCGATCTTTAACAGCTTGGCAAATTGCGCCGACAGGGCCACTGCCGGCAGACCTTTACGGTGACAGGCCTGCAAGGTATAGCCGAGGTGATCGCCCATCATCACGAAGCACTCTTCGGGCAGATCGAAATTATGCTGGGCGGCTGCTTCGCTAGTACGGCCGGTCGATAAAACCACCGGCCCCCTGCCCGCGGCCAGCGCCACGTCGAGTGCCACCTCAAGGGTATCGGTCCAGGCCTTATGGGAGATCGGCTTGACCACCCCGGTGGTGCCGAGCAGCGACAATCCGCCGATAATCCCGAGGCGGGCGTTGAGGGTCTTTTCCGCTCGACGCTCCCCATCGGGAATCGACAGGGTTAACTGCAATCCTTCAGTGACAGGAAACACCTCGGCAACCGCCTGCACAATCATCTGTCGCGGCACCGGGTTGATTGCCGGCAAACCGACCGCAACCGCCAGCCCCGGCTTGGTCACCTGACCGATGCCTGCCCCAGCAAGGATTTCAAGCCCGGCACCATCAGTCTTTATTACTTCGGCGTGCAGCTCAATACCATTTGTCACATCGGGATCATCACCAGCATCCTTGATGACAAAACAACTGGCTCGTTCGGTGGTTGACATTTGTCCGTACAATTCAAAGCTGGCAGCAAAACCGGCCGGCAGATCGATCTCTGCCGACGCCAGCGGAGTCGCATCACGCAGCAGCAGTGCCGCTCCTTTGGCTGCCGCTGCCGCACAGGCACCGGTGGTAAAGCCACTGCGCAGTTGCCGTTTTGCCATCAGCCTTCGGCCTGAATCAGCAATGCATTGAGGATCGCAGCAGCGATCGCCGACCCCCCCTTGCGCCCCTTGATGGCGATGTAGGGCAGGTCAGTCGCCAGCAGCGCATCCTTCGATTCTGCGGCACCGACAAAGCCGACCGGCACGCCGATGATCAGCTCAGGTTGCACCGCTCCGGTCTCGACCAGTCGGAGCAATTCGAACAGGGCGGTTGGAGCATTTCCGATTAGAAAAACGCGACAGCCATCTGCTACACCCTTGCGAAGAGCATAGGTTGATCGGGTCAGGCCTGCAATTTTAGCATCGATTGCGACCTGCGGATCAGCAACATGACAAGCGATGCTGCCACGCAAGTTGGCTAACCTCTGTTTATTAACGCCAGAGAGCACCATGTTGGTATCGCAGAGAATCTTCGCCCCGCCGCGCAAGGCGACCAGGGCTCGCTCGATAACAGCAGGGGCAAACTCTGTCGTTTGTACCAGTTCAAAATCTGCCGTGGTATGAATCATCCGCCGCACCACTGCCCACTGTTGCGCATCGTACTGGTGCGGACCGATTTCACTGTCGATGATGCGGAAACTTTCCGCTTCGATCGCTTCCGGTTTCAGAATTATTGGTCCTTCGGACATTCGACAACCTTTTATCGTAGGGGCGAACCTTGTGTTCGCCCTTTTTTTGAGAGCAGGGCGAACACAAGGTTCGCCCCTACCCGGATTCAGATTTTATCTCCGCGAAGATCATTCTGGAACAACTCTGCCGCACCCCGTGACGCACAAAAATCGCCGCACATGGTACAGGTATCTTCATCTTCCGGCACCCGACTGGCGCGGATCGCTTCTGCATCCTTGGGAAACAGGGCCAGATCAAACTGCTTCTGCCAGTTCAAATCACGCCGCGCTTTACTCATCTGCTTGTCGCGTTCACGTCCTTTCTCTGGATACTTGTTCATATCGCCAACATAAGCAGCAACTTTGGCCGCCTTGACACCATCGATGACATCCTGCTCGTTCGGCAATGCCAAGTGTTCCGCCGGGGTGATGTAGCAGATCAGGTCGGCACCGAAACGGCTCGACTGGGCAGAACCGATAGCGGCAGTGATATGATCGTAACCTGGAGCGATATCGGACGAGATGGGGCCAAGCATGTAATATGGTGCATCACCGCTCATCCGTTTTTGCAGCTTGACGTTGGTCTCGATCTCATCCAGCGGCATATGCCCCGGACCTTCAACCAGCATCTGACAGCCCATCTCACGTCCTAGTTCAGACAGTTCGCAGTTGATCAGCAGCTCCTGCACCATCGCCCGGTCGTGGGAATCGTGAATTGACCCGGCGCGCAAACCGTTGCCGAGCGAGAGGACCGTATCGTACTTTTTCAAAATATCGATCACCCGATCGAACTTCTCGTAGAGGGGGTTCTCTTTGCCGTTGGCCATCATCCAGGCGACCATCGACACGCCACCCTTGCTGACCAGCCCGCCATAACGATAGCCCTGATTACGCAGTCGCTCGATGGTGTACAGGTTGATCCCGCAGTGCACCGCCATAAAGGCCATGCCGTCAGCGCACTGCTGTTCGATAATATCGAAGAGCAGCTCTTCGTCAAGCTTGTTCGGGTTACCATATTTGCGGGCCGCCTCGCAGAAGGCCTGATAGAGCGGCACGTTGCCGACCGGCAGGTCGACGGCAGCGAGCACCTCGCGACGCACCCGGTCAAGGTCACCGCCGACCGAAAGTTCCATCAGGGTGTCGGCACCGGCAATTTCCGCCGCCTTGGCCTTGCGGATTTCGGCAGCATAATCAACAATATCGCTGCTGGTGCCGATCGATGCATTCACCTTGGTCGTAAGCCCCTTGCCGATACCGACCGCTTTCGGCTTGCGATTATGATTCCAGGGAATCACGATGGTGCCGAGAGCGACCTGCTCCCGGATGTATTCTTGGCTGACTTTTTCCCGCTCGGCAACCGTCTCCATTTGCGGGGTGACAACGCCGTCACGGGCAAATTCAATCTGGGTTTTCACTGACTTCCTCCTGGCTTGATCATCATCGAACCTCAGAAATCCTGAGGACCTATGTTATTGTGTCGACAAAATCCAACAAAGTATTTCGCCAGCTGTGGATTGCTGGCGAAATGCAGATGCACGTAAGAGCCAAGGCAGTTTTTATACCGATAGCCTTCAGTCCCAAGTGCTTCACCACCGCGCCGGCTTAAAGAGTAACAACGCTCAATCGATTCCGGCATCTCGACTTCAGAATAATGAAACTCATGGCCTCTGACCTGACTGCCGATCGGCCCCAGTGGCGTATCTTCAGTCAATTTGAGCTGCCGATAGCCGAGCGCTTTGCGGCGCGACAGCATCTGTGCCTGAGCCGGGAATACCCCGCACATGCGGTACTTGTCGATGGTCTGACAGAGATACATGAAGCCGCCGCATTCTGCATAAATCGGCAAACCGTTCTCTGCCGACTGTCTGATCTGCTCGCGAAGCAGTGCATTCTTCGCTAACTGCCCTGCATGCAACTCCGGATACCCACCCCCCAGATAGAGTCCGGCAAGATTCTTCGGCAATTGCTCATCTGTCAGCGGTGAGAACTCGATCAGTTCGGCACCGGCCGCTTCAAGCAGACGCAGATTTTCCGGGTAGTAAAAGCAGAAAGCCCGGTCACGCGCGATCCCGATCCGCACCTTTTTATCTTCCCCCGTTATCAAAGGGGGATCGAGGGGAATTCCGGTGGTTTCTTCGTGTAAAACCAATCCCCCCCGGCCCCCCTTTGATAACGGGGGGAGCGACAGAAGCATTTCAATATCGAGGTGCTCTTCAGCCCAATCAGCCAGTTTTTCGGTATGATCCCCTTGAAGATCATCAGCAGCGACCAGTCCCAGATGCCTTTCGGGTAGAACAATATCTTCGCAGCGCGGCAAGCAGCCAAGCAATGGCGGCAAACCGGGGGTCGACTCAAGGGCTTCCCGCAGAAGTTGCTGATGGCGCTCACTGCCGACCCGGTTGGCAATAACCCCGGCAATTTTCAACTGAGGATCAAACTCACAGAACCCTTTTACCAGAGCGGCAAAGCTGCGCGCCTGAGCCCGCGCGTCGACCACCAGTAGAACCGGCAGGCCGAGCCACTTGGCAATCTGAGCGCTGCTGCCCTCTTCGCTTTCACCGCTGACACCGTCGAACAGACCCATCACCCCTTCGACGATGACGAACTCTGCGCCCGCGCAGCCGCGCTGATAGATGGTACGAAGCTGGCTTTTGTTGCAGAACCAACTGTCCAGGTTGTGTGAAGGACGGCCGCAAACAGCAGCATGATGGCCCGGATCAATATAATCCGGGCCGACCTTGAAGGGGGCAACGGCAATACCTCTTCTCCTCAACGAGGCCATCAATCCGAGGGTCAGGCTTGTCTTTCCGCTACCACTTGAAGGGGCCGCTATCAGCAGTCCTGGGGGTTCTGTCAGGGCCGCCATCAGCCGTTGAGCTGTTTAACAACCGCAATACCATCGGTAAAATAATCGATGATATTATGGCAAGCGAAATCCTGTTCAATATGGAACAGCCGGTCCAGAGGCGCGCCGATGGCATCGAGCAGAATCACCCGATTGACACCGCCATGCGCGACGATGACCAGCTCCCCGCCCGGGTGTGCAGCAATAATTTCCCGCAGCACAACGCGGACCCGTTCTGCCATCTGCTGCAGGGTCTCGCCGTTCGGCGGGGCAACGTTGACAATGTCATCGAGCCGCGCCTGCCAGAGTTCGGGAGAGTCGCGCTGCAATTGTTGCCAACTCTTCCCCTCCCAGTCACCGATATGCAGTTCGCGCAACTGCTCTTTGTACTGTGGCGAGGGCTGCTGCAAGATAGCGATCTGATCCGCAGCAACGCGGCAGCGGAGCAGATCGCTGGAATAGATCGCGGCCAGCTGCTTATGCTGCAAGCGCCCGGCAAAAGCCGCCGATTGCTTGCGCCCGAGAGCGGTCAAAGCGATATCTGCCTGGCCGTTATAACGCTTCTGCTCAAAGCCTTCGACCTGGCCGTGACGCAGGAGATGGATGCGGGTTGCTTTCATATCGACCTCAATAAAGAGCTAAGATTGCCAACAGGCTGAAAACTTCAACAAATTCAGTGCCGGCACCAAGAATATCACCGGTCACTCCGCCGATTCGCCGTTCAAAATAATGTAACAGCAATGCGGCGAACACCAACACCAGCACCAACAGCAACAGGCCCTGATAGGAAAACAGCACCAGCCCGGCCAGCAGCAGAGTCAGCGAGCCGAGAAGCAATTCGGCTCGGCCGACTTGATCAACGAATACCGAGCCTGTCCCCCCTTCATTGCGGACATAACTGGAACAGCTCGCGAGAAAAACCTGGCACCAGCGACCGGCGGCAGGCATAAAAATCAATGCACCAGCCTTCTGCGCCAACGGCAGATGGTAAAGGCTCAGGTATTTGAGCAGCAAAACCATCACCAATCCGACCACGCCCATCGCCCCGACACGACTGTCTTTCATGATCCGCAAGCTGCTCTCGCGGTCACGTCCGCCAGCCAGACCATCGATCATATCGGCGATACCATCCAGATGCAGAGCGCCCGTCGCCAGGATCAGCAGCAGCAGCAACAGGCAGTCGAGCACCGCTCGCGGCAGCAACGGCGCCAGCAGCCAATTACAAACCACCAACAGGAGTCCGAGCGCCAGACCGACAGCGGGGAACAGCCCCATACTGCGACCGAGCCGTTGATCATCAATCGACAGCGAGCCGGCCACCGGGAATACCGTCAGAAAAGCGCAGGCAACCCGAAAATCCTCCCAGGACTTCCTCACTGATCCTCCCCGGCAGAGACACCCGCTTCGGCAAAGGTCAGTACTTCGCGCAGCACCTGCAAACTTGCTTCGAGCAGAGTCATCGCCAAGGCGCCACCGGTTCCTTCACCAAGGCGCAAGCCGAGATCAAGCATCGGCTGCTGACCGATCCGGGCCAGCATGTGTTGATGGCCGATCTCCACCGACTGATGGCCGGCAAAGATGTAATCACGGACGTTGGGATGCAACTCGGAAGCGAGCAAGGCACCGGCCGTTGAGATGAAACCATCGATCACCACCGGAATCCCCTCCGCAGCACAACCGAGCACCAGCCCGGCGATGCCACCGATTTCGAACCCACCCACCTTGGTCAGCACATCAAGAGGATCAGAGGGGTCAGGCTTGTTGATCATCAACCCTGCGGCAACTGCAGAGATTTTCCGCTGCAGAGTCTCGTCATCAATTCCGGTGCCACGATGAGTAACCTGGGCCGGCAACAGATCGCAGAAACTGGCGGCAATTGCCGCCGACGGCGTGGTATTGCCGATCCCCATATCACCGGTGCCGAGCAGATCAATCTGCTCCTTTTTCGCCTGCGCTGCCAGTTCAATTCCGGTCTGCAGTGACTGTAACGCTTGCTCGCCGGTCATTGCCGGACCTCGGGTAAAGTTGGCGGTCCCTTTGGCGACCTTGCGCCGGAGCAAACCAGGCAGCTCGTCAAACTCACAAGCCACCCCCATGTCGACGACCAGCACCTCGGCCCCGGCATGCCGTGCCAAGGCGTTAATAGAAGCACCGCCATCGACAAAATTGTAAACCATCTGCGGGGTCACTTCCTGCGGGAAAGCACTGACTCCCTCGGCCACCACACCGTGATCTCCGGCAAAGGTGTAGACCCGCTTGGCACGGATATCTTCGCGCCCGCTGATAGCAACATAACGGCGCGCGAACTCTTCCAGACGCCCCAAGGAACCGACCGGCTTGGCCTGTCGATCGATCCGCGCCTGGATCTCGCTCAGGCGCTGTGCAGAAACCGGTTGGATGCGATCGAGGGTAGCTTGCAGATCGAAATTTGGCATGATAGCTCCGCTAACAAGAAAACAACAACGCTCGTAAAACACCGTAGGGGCGACCCGCCGGGTCGCCTGAACGTCTCGCCCCGGCAAGCAATTAATTTACCGGTTAACCGTAATCGAGTTATTTCAATTTCACCGGCAAACCCGAGACCACCAACCAGGCTTCATCGGCGGCAGCGGCCAAGCGCTGGTTGACAATTCCCGCCAGATCGCGAAATTTGCGCGCCAGGCGATTTTCAGGGACGATACCGCTGCCCAGTTCGTTGGAAACCAGATAGAGGGGTTCGTCGAGCTGCCAGGCCAATTCAATCAAACGGTCGACTTCAGCCAGCACCGGTCCCGACTGCTCATCGAAGTGGAAGAACAGATTGGTGACCCACAGGGTGACACAGTCGAGCAACAATGCGCCCTTCCCTGCGGCGGCATCGGGAAGTCGTTCCGCTAGCCAGAGTTGCTCCTCCAGCAACTGCCAACGCTCACCGCGCGCCTGCCGGTGCAACTCGATCCGGGTCGCCATTTCGTCACCCTCAACCCGAGCCGGAGCGATGTAGAGCAGGTCTCCCTGGTGTTGCTCAACTAACTGCTGCGCATAACTGCTTTTACCCGACCGCGCTCCGCCGGTGATGTAAATCATCCGTGCCATAGATTATCCTGTCAGAATTCAATTCCCGGCCGGGCCGCTATGCCTTGCTGAAAGGGGTGTTTATCCGCCTCCATCCGCGTTACCAGATCGGCCCGTTCGATCACTGCTGGTGGGGCATTGCGACCGGTTAAGACCAGTTCGATCTGTGGCGGCCGCTGATCCAGCAGTTGCAGACCCTCTTCCAGCGGCAGATAGCCTTTGTGTAGCACGCCGTTAAACTCATCGAGTACAACCAGATCGTAATAGCCGCCGAAGATCATCGGTCTGATTTGGGCGAAGGTCGCACGGACATTCTGTGCCAGTTCCTCGGGACGATTTCGCGCCTCGACTCCGCCGAGCCCGGCGGTAACGACATCCAGACCGGGTAGTTTTTCCAGAACCTGCAGCTCGTTGCCGGGCGGCACAGACGGTTTGAGAAAACGCACCAGCAACACCTGAAACCCCTGCCCCAGAGCGCGGACAATCAAGCCGATTGCAGCGGTTGTCTTCCCCTTGCCCGGGCCGGTGTAAACCTGGATAAGCGCCTTCTCCATCGTTTCTCCACAACGCAAAACCCCGGCACAGCAAGCACCGGGGTCTTTAATTACGCGACTCCGACACCTTTCCCGCGAAAGGGCAACGGCAAAATATCCGGGCAGGTCTCCTGGCTCGTGGGTCGGTTTACTGGTCAGCCCTTCCCGGCTCGGTAGAGCCAGTGGCCTGCTGACGGTCATCACCACTTACAGTTGCGGGGCAGCGAGGGATTTGCACCCTCTTCCCTATTCTTCCGCCGGTGCTGAAGCTTCGGCGGACACCCAAACAGTTTACTAAAAATTGTCCTGCGGTTGTAGCATGAGACGGCAAAAAAAAGCAATTCAGTCGCAGTTCAGGCGACGATCGCATCCTCAATCCGCTCCCAGATTTCATCCTTCCCGTCGCGGGTATGAGCGGAAAAAAGGCTGAAGGCTTCACGCGGCAAACCGGTTGCTTCAGCGATCTGCTCAATCTGTTTATCCCGCTGGCTACGCTTGAGTTTATCTATCTTGGTAATCACCGGAATGGTCGGCACCGCGAACTCTTCCAACCAATCGAGCAGCTGGATATCCTCTTCCCGGGGGACACGGCGGATATCGAAGATAAACACCACCCCCTTCAGCGATTCACGCTTGCCCAGATAGGTGCGCAGCATCGGCCCCCAGGCGTTTTTTACGGCCAACGGAACCTTGGCAAAGCCGTATCCGGGCAGGTCGACCAAAGAAAACTGCGAGTTAATATCAAAAAAATTGAGCAGCTGGGTACGCCCCGGGGTAGAGGAGGTACGTACCAGGCTCTTCCGGTTGACCAGGACATTGATCAGTGAACTTTTACCGACGTTACTACGCCCGGCGAAGGCGATTTCCGGAAGCTCCACTGGCGGATAATTGCTCGGTTTGGTGGCACTTTTCGTAAAAACGGCTGAAGAGATCTTCATAAACAATCCACAGTAAAAAGGAACGAAATCCTGACACTGGAGCATATCCCAGCAAAAGCGCCATTGCAACTGTCGAGAGTGCCCGGTTCCGGTAATGTGAAAGATTTACAAATTGATGATTTTTACTGATCCTGAAAGGAACTTTCTGCTAGGATATATAATTCGATATGCGATCCCCGCCAATTCAAGAGTATAATTGTCACCTATCTAAACCACAACGGTTTTTCTCTCCAGGAGGTTTGAGCGATGAAAAGCAAAAAACTTGTTGATGCCTTTAACGGGCAGATCCAGTTTGAGATCCACTCTGCGTTGATCTACAAAGCGATGCAGGCCTACTTTGAGGCTGAAGATTTTCCCGGCATGGCCAACTGGATGAATATCCAATACCAGGAAGAGCTGTCCCACGCTGAAAAACTATTCAGCTATCTCTGCGAAGCAGGCGGCAGAGCTAAAATGCTGGCGATGGACGAGCCCTGTAACGACTACAGCTCGCCGCTCGAAGTCTTTGAAGCGGCCTTGGCCCATGAGCAGATCGTCACCGGGAGAATCGACAGGCTGATGGAGTTGGCGCAAGAAGTAAAGGACCACGCCGCGCAGATCTGTCTGCAATGGTTTATAACTGAGCAGATTGAAGAAGAGGCCAACGCCGGGCTGATTATCAAAAAACTGAAGATGGTCGAGGGGGATGGTCGTGGCCTGCTGATGATCGATCAGGAGCTGGCCGGGCGGGTCTTCGTCCCGACGGTGTAACACTGAAATCCAACGTGCAAGAAACAAGGAGAAATTACCCGATGCTGAATGCTGCTGAAATCGAAAAAGCCCTGATCCGTTCGGTCCAGACCGAAAAGAACGCGATGAACTTCTATCAAATTGCTGCCAAGCAGATGAAAAATGCTGACGCGATCAAAACCTTTGAGCTGCTGGCCCGCGAAGAGCGCGAGCACGCCAAGCACTTTTTCGACAAATATGAAGGGGATGAATTAGCCTCTTTTGAAGAATTCATCACTGCTGCTCCCGATCAAGAGGGGACATGGCTCTCCGATCTGGACAAGGCCCTGCTGGCCAACTTCGACGACCGCAAGGCGATGGAACTGGCACTGGAGAAAGAGAAACGCCTCGAAGAGAGCTTGCGCGAGATGGCGGCCAAAATTGAAGATCCCGAGGTTCGCGCCATTTTTGAAGAGAACGCCAAATCGACCCACAACCATTACGTGATCATCGAGTCTGAGTACGCCCGCTTGATGGGGATGGTTCACGAGACCGATATCGATACTTTCGTTCGCGAATAGGTGACGTTAACAGCCGCAACTAAAAGAACCGCAGGGCCGCTCAAAAGAACGGCTCTGCGGTTCGTAACTATTCAGGCACAATAAGTAATCCGTCATTCCCGAGGGTGTAATCGGGAATCCAGACCCAAAACCATGGATCCCCGATAGAATCATTCGCAGATGACAGACGTTTTTGCCAACAGTTCTCTGCAGTTGAGTCTTATCTCCCGTAGATTACCTCCGGCAACCAGGTTGCCAAGCCAGGCCAAAACCACAAAATAACCAACATGACCATCTGCAGGCCGATAAAAGGGATAACGCCCTTGTAAATCTGCATGGTTGTCACCTCTGGTGGTGCGACGCCACGCAGATAAAACAGTGCAAAACCAAAAGGTGGCGTCAGGAAGGAGGTTTGCAGGTTCAACGCGATCATCACCCCCAGCCAGACCGGGTCCAGGCCCATCATCAGTAAAACCGGTCCGACAATAGGCACCACAACAAAGGTGATTTCAAAAAAATCGAGGAAAAAACCCATCACGAACATTAATATCATCACGGCCAGGAATGCCCCCGCCGTCCCACCCGGCAGGTTGGTCAACAGCTCATGAATGACCTCGTCTCCTTCGAATCCGCGGAAGACCAATGAAAACAAACTGGCTCCCAGAAGAATGACGAACACCATGCAGTTCACGTGCGCGGTGGTGACGACCACCTCCTTGAGTATCTTCATGCTCAATTTCTTTTTCAAGGCGGTGAGCAGGATTCCACCAATACAGCCGACAGACGCAGCTTCCGTTGGTGTTGCAAGCCCGGTCAAAATTGAACCCAAAACACCAATGATCAGGATCAACGGTGGGACCATGACTTTAAAAATTTTAACCCAGACGCCATCTATTGCCAGCTCTTTCAGGCGCTCGGGTGGAATCGCCGGGGCCACTTCAGGCTTCAGGGCGGCAATAATTCCAATATAGACAATATAGAGTCCAACCAAAATTAAGCCGGGGAAGATCGCACCGACAAACAGGTCCCCGACAGATACTGAGGAGGGCGAAAAATTCCCCATCGCCAATTGTGCCTGCTGATGGGCAGAGCTGATGACATCTCCGAGGATAATCAGAATAATACTGGGAGGAATGATTTGTCCCAAAGTTCCTGAAGCAGTCACAATCCCGGCCGCAAGCGAAGGAGAGTAATTGTATTTCAACATTGCCGGCAATGAGATCAGGCCCATGGTCACGACCGTTGCACCGACAATTCCTGTCGAAGCCGCTAAAAGTGCGCCAACAAGGCAGACGGAAATCCCTAGGCCACCACGCACTTTTCCAAACAACATCCCCATGGTGTCCAGCAGTTCTTCAGATATTTTTGCGCGTTCCAGCATGACTCCCATAAAGACAAACAGGGGAATGGCAATCAATGTCTGGTTGCGCATGACACCGAAAATACGTTCGGGGAAGGCGCCTAGAAAAGTAAGGTCGAACACATCCATATAGACGCCGAACAGCGCAAATATGATAGCAGACCCGGACAAGCTGAACGCAACCGGATACCCCATCAGCAAGATAGCAACAGCGAGTGCAAACATTAACAATGGATAAATTTCGTATGGCATAAGATTCAATCTATGTAGTGGTTGGTGATTCGTCTGAATTGGTCAAGATGAGAATGGCTCGTAGCGATTTGGCGAGCCCTTGTAGAGCTAATAAAATCGGGAATATAAGGATGATGGTTTTCAGCAGATAAATACCCGGTAATCCCCCCGCCTCCATGGAGCCTTCAAGAACCGCCCAGGAATTCTGAACATAGGGAAAGGCATAATAAAAAATGACAAAGCAGGTTGGGAAAAGCAGAAAAATGGTTCCCAGCAAGTTTACGATCGCTTTTTTTCGTTGTGACATCGGATCATAAATTACGTCAATCCTTACATGCTGCTCATGCTTAAGCGTAAAGCCGCCGGCAATCATGAATAGTGCGCCATGCATAAAGATAACGGACTCCTGCATCCAGATCCAGCCCATATCAAACACATACCTTAAGATGACGGTCAGAAACATCACCACCGCCATCGCCAACGATAACCATGCGACTTTATTTCCAATCCAGTCATTCGTGGCATCAATTGCATCGGCAATTTTGCGAAGCATAAAAATTACCCTTAAAAGTTATAAACAGGCGTTTGGCACTGTTCAAAGTATGAAAATAAAACCAAGGGACATGTAACTGTTACATGTCCCCTGGGTACTACCATGTGAGCAGAAAATCAACAAGATTGATTGATCGCCGGCCGATTATTTAAACGTTAAGCTTCGAGCCAGACTGTAGCCTGCTTCGCCAATTTTATTCCAATTGAGTGATTGTTTTCGATACTCATTGAAAGACTTGTAAACCTCGCCCGACATCTTATCCTTGGCCGCAACTTCTTCCACAACATCCTGGCTCAATTGTCCCATTTTTTTCAAGACATCATCGGAGAATCGCTTCAATTTCACGCCATGCTTATTAACCAGTTGCATTAAAGCGGCGTTATTTTTGGTGGTGAATTCGGATAACATATCCACGTAAGCGGCCTTCATAGCGTGATCGACAATCGCTCGCAGATCGGTTGGCAGCCCTTCATAGGCTTTCTTGTTCACAAAACACTCCAGAACTGTTCCCGGCTCGTGCCAGCCTGGCCAATAATAGTATTTGGCTGCCTTGTAAAAACCGAACGCTAAATCGTTGTAGGGACCAACCCACTCAGTCGCATCAATCGCGCCTGATTGCAATGAGGTAAAGATCTCACCACCGGGAAGAGACACCGGTGTTGCCCCGGCCCGCTTGATCACCTCACCGCCCAAACCGGGCATGCGCATTTTGAGGCCTTTATAATCACTGATCGAGTTGATTTCTTTGTTAAACCAGCCGCCCATTTGAACGCCGGTATTTCCTGCAGCAAAGGCTTTGAGGCCAAACTGCCCGTAGAGTTCATCCCAAAGCTGCTGGCCACCACCATGATTTATCCAGCCGGCCATCTCATCCGCATTCAAGCCAAAAGGAACGGCAGCGAAAAACTGAGTGGCTTCGGACTTGCCTTTCCAATAGTAGGCAGCCCCATGGCCCATTTGGGCCGTACCGCGAGAAACGGCGTCAAATGATTCAAAAGCAGGGACCAGTTCACCGGCACCGTACACCTTAACCGTTAGCCGCCCCCCGGACATCTCAGTGATGTATTTTGCCAAGTTGTTTGCCCCTGTTCCTAACCCGGGGAAATTCTTCGGCCAGGTTGTGACCATCTTCCAGCGGATTGTTTTTGCGGCATGAACCGCTGGAGCACCGGCTAAAACTGTTCCTGCGGCCAACGCTCCAACACCTGCTTTCTTGATAAACCCTCTTCTGTCCATGAATCTCCTCCTGTTGGAAAGGGGTAAAGGAATAAAAACAGTGTTACCATAGCTCATGTTTTCAATTTATTCAAACAAACATATGTCCATACCAATCAGCTCTGCGCTGAAAGCTCAACCGGAGGGATCGCGAATCTCGACGACAAAGGTGGCGCCGCCACCGGGAGTCACTTCCACCCAGGCGTCACCGTTATAGACTCGGGCGATCCTCGCCACGGTCGCCAGACCGATTCCGGTCCCGGGCACCCCTTCGCTGCTGCTGCCCCGTTTGAAGGGTTCAAAAATCAGCTGCCGCTCTTCTTCCGGGATGCCGGAGCCGTGATCGATCACCAGATAACGAGCCCGGTCGGAAAACTGCTGTCCCTGAACCTCGATTTGCGGATTCTCGCCAGCTGCATATTTCAGGGCATTGCCGATCAGGTTGCGAAACAGATCGAAAAGCAGCGACTCAGGAATCTTTATCTTCGGCAACGGCTCGATCCGGACCTGCGCCCGATGTGCAAGTACTTTGTCCGCCAACTCCAGCAACGCATCTTCAGCAATCCGGGTGACGTCCTGCTGCTGCTCGGGCAGTTTCAGCTGCCCGACCCGGGCCAGGGTCAGCAGATCCTCCAGCAGCATCGTCATGCGACTGGCGGTCTGCTTTATTTCTCGCAAACACTCTCGACCAACGGCATCCAGCTGGTCCCGATAACGCTCGTCCAGAAGATCGGCAAAACCGATTAACGGCGTCAATGGCGAGCGCAGATCGTGCGAAACGGTCGAAACAAAAGCATCCAGCTCGCGATTCACCTGTTTGAGTCGCAGCTCCACTTCCTTGCGCTTGGTGATATCGCGAAAAACTCCCAACTTGTGGGTCGGTTTTTCACGTGTCGGATAGGGGGAATGCATAATTTCATAGTCACAACCGTTGATTGCCAGATAACGGTCCCGCTGGATCACCTCGCCGCGCAGGACTGCCGGCAGGGGACAATCGCTGCAGATCGATTCCTCCTGATGCAAAGCCTGGTAGCAAAGTTGCCCTTCGATCCCATCGAAAAGATCGTGCATAGCGCGGTTAATAAAGGTGATCAGGTAGGCTGAGTCGCAGATATAGACCGGGTCGGCCATACCGTCGAGGACCGAGCGCAGGCTGGCCTTTTCCAACTCCAGCTCTTGGGTCCGCTCGTCGACTGCCGAACGCAGACGGGTCTCCAGCTCCTTCTGCCGGGAGACATCGACAAAGGCTTCAATTCCACCGATCACCTGTCCCTGATCATCCCGTAGCAGATCAAAATTCTTGCTTAATTCAACGCGATGGCCAGCCTTGTGTCGCACCGAACAACTGACGCCGATCACCGGTTTTTCGACCGTGTCGAGAAACAGACCACAGATTCTGGTACAGGGGATTCCCTCAAGAAAAGAGCAGTGACGACCGACCGCATCAGCAGCGCTGTAGCCGGTAATCCGCTCTGCCTCAGCGTTCCAGTAAGCGATATTCCGATCGACATCGACCAGAAACAGGCCGGTCGGAATCGTCTGTAACAGCGTTTCCAGCGGATATCCAACAAAAAAACGATCAAGATTCGCAGCCATTCCCACTATCCTCCTGACAGCAGTCGTCACAGAAACTATAACACCCAACAAAAATCGACCAAAGGGATTATTCTTCAGCGTACTGACTGTGGGGATTCACTCGGCGCCCGACCGACAACGGCGACCTGCACCTCGCCGGCACCGTTCTGCAACAAGACACGGCTGGCGGCCGAAGCCGTCGCGCCGGTGGTCATTACATCGTCCACCAGCAGTATTCGTTCGCCGCTCAAACAGCGGGACATGCCGAATGCACTGCGTAAATTCATCTCCCGGTCACGCGCAGAAAGGCCCTGCTGGGGAAGGGTGTCTCGTTGCTTCAACAGCAGTCGCGAGGCAACCGGAAGACCGCGTAGTTTGCCGATCTCCTTCGCCAATAACAAGGATTGATTGTAGCTCCGCTGCCGCAAGCGTCGCGGATGCAACGGCAGCGGAATAATCAGGTCGAACTGTCCGTCGTCGGCAATCACCCGGTCCAGAAGTATCGCCAAGGGTCGGTCCAGACCGACCCGCTGATTGAATTTAAACTGGTGGATCGCTTTTCGCAGCGCAAGATCGTAAAGCCCGACACAATGGACCTTGCTGAACGGCGGGCGCAGCAGGGAACAGCGACCACAGAGATGCGAACTGCTGTTCACCGCCTGGAACGGCAAAGCACAGCGAGGGCAATGAGCAGGAGGGAGCGGTTTAAATCCAGCCTGACAGTTAGCGCAGAAAGGGTCCCTCCACCCGGCGGGAAAGGTGCAACGGCATAAAGGACAAGCGGCGGGAAAAAGCTGGTCAGCCAGCCAGATAAGAGTGCGGCGCAGATCCGGCAAATCCCCCTCCCGCCGGATCGGTCAGCCGCCCAACAGGGAGCGGCCGGTCATCGCCGCAGGCGACGAAACATCGAGTAATTCGAGAATGGTCGGGGCCAGGTCGGCGAGGATTCCGGCACGCAGTTGCCGCTGCGGCTGTTGCGGATCGACAAAGATCAGCGGCACCGGGTTGCTGGTGTGAGCGGTATGAGCGCCGCCGCCGGCGTCGGTCATCTGCTCGCAATTTCCATGATCGGCGGTAATCAGCAGGCAACCACCGGCAGCAGTGACCGCATCGACCACCCGGCCGAGGCAGCGGTCAACTGTCTCCACCGCTTCGATCGCCGCAGAGAGGACACCGGTATGACCGACCATGTCGGGATTGGCGTAGTTGAGGATAATCATCTGGTAGTCGTTGGACTCAACCCGTTTGACCACTTCGTCCGTCACCTCGACCGCACTCATGGCCGGCTTTAGGTCATAGGTGGCGACATCCTGCGGCGATGGAATCAGGACCCGCTCTTCCCCCGCCCAGGCCTGCTCGATACCGCCGTTAAAGAAGAAGGTAACATGGGCGTATTTTTCCGTTTCCGCAATCCGCAACTGTTTCAGACCGGCCCTGGAAACAACCTCTGCGAGAATATCGGGGTAGCTTTCCGGCGCAAAGGCGACCGGCAGATCGAAGTTCTCATCGTATTCTGTCAGGCAGACATAATCGACCAGTTGCGGGGCACTGCCACGGGCGAAACCGGCGAAGCTCTCTTCGGTCAGAGCACGGGTGATCTCGCGCGCCCGGTCGGCGCGAAAATTGAAAAAGATCACGCCGTCACCGTCATCGATGGTCCCTGACCGACCGACCAGGTACGGCTCGACAAACTCATCCGTCTGACCGGCGGCATAGGCAGCTTCGATCGCAGCAACGGAGTCGGCGGCGACGCTGCCGCGCCCAGCGATCAAGGCCTGATAGGCCTTCTCGACCCGGTCCCAACGATTGTCACGGTCCATCGCCCAGTAACGTCCGGTAATCGTCGTCACCCGGCCGAGACCGATTGCCGCCAGTTCAGCTTCGAGCTGCTGGAGATAATCGATACCGCTGCTCGGCGGCGTGTCACGACCATCCATAAAAGCATGGACACAGACATCGCTGACACCAAGCTGCTTGGCCATGCGGATCAGGGCATAAAGGTGACTGTTGTGGGAATGAACTCCGCCGTCGGAGAGCAGGCCGAGTAGATGCAACTTGCCGCCAGACTTAATCAGGCGTTGACAGACCCTTTGCAGGGCCGGGATTTCGAGCAGGCTGCCATCTTCACAAGCCAGACTGATGCGGCTCAGATTCTGATAGACAATCCGCCCGGCACCGATATTCAGGTGACCAACCTCTGAGTTGCCCATCTGTCCATCCGGCAGACCGACGTCACGCCCGGAAGCCACCAGTCGGCTGTTCGGCCAATCACGCCGCAACCGATCCATCAGCGGTGTTTTTGCCTGGCAGGCGGCGTTATTGTCACAGCGTTCGCTGATCCCCCAGCCATCCAGAATCACCAGTGCGACCGGCCCGCTCGGCATGATTAATAGACTCGCTGGCCGTGCGGGATCGCCTTCGGTCCTTCAATCAGCTTGGCGTCCTGAATCTGCTTGCGCTCGGGCAGAACCAGGGTATCCCAGGCCTTGCAGTCCGTGCAGCGGCTAAGCCACTCAAAATGCTTGGCACCACAGTCTTCACAGACAAACCCCAGACTGAGATGATTGTCGATACCGAGCGCCCGCTGGTACTCGACGACCGCCTCGTCCACCTTGTGGCGACGGCGATGGGCTTCCGCCAGCAACAGATGCAATTGCGAAAATTCGATCCCGGTGGCCTCCAGATCGGTCAGGTGCTGCAGGGCTTCATCAACCATTTCCAGGCGCAGGCAAAGGCGACCGAGATAGAGCTTGAGCAGCAGATCTTCGCTGTCCTCCTGCATCCGGCTGCGATAAAAAGAGAGCAGCGCTGCCGGATCCTCGGCACCGATATAAAGGTCTTCCAGACGGGCCAGAAAGATACTCTTCTGCAGCGCCTTGTAGCCTTCCTGATAGACGCGGATCGCATCGGCGTCGCGCTTCAGCTCTCGATGAGCATCCCCCAGGGTGACCCGGGCCGGGGTGAAACCGGCATTTTGCTTGATCAGATCTTTGCAGGCATCAACGGCCTGCTCCGCTTCACCATTGAGCAGAGCGTTTCGGGCAACCTCGTAGCGAAGTTGCAGCAGTTGCTGTTTCTCTGCCTCGGCTTTCGGCCCGGATGAGGTGGCCTTGCTGATCCGCTTCTGCAAGGCCAAAGCATCCTGCCAACTGCCCTGCTCAATCTGAATATCACGTAGCGCGCGCATCGCCTTACGATTGTCTGCATCGTTGGCGAGCAGCTCCTTGTAAACCACCAGCGCCTCTTCGCTGCGACCGGCATGCTGAAAGGTTACCGCCAGTTTAAAAAGAATTTCCAACCCCTTGGGATCGATCTTGCGGGCGGTCTGCAACAGATCGATCGCTTCCTGGCTGTTCCCTTCCTGCTCGGCGACACTCGCCAAAGCCAGATGACTGTCGATCCGTTGCGGATCACGATCGAGGGCTTTTCGCAACAAGGTGCGGGCTTTTTTCAAATCACCGGACAACAACCGACCGACACCGCTGCGGTAGACGACACTGATCTCTGCCGCCTTTTTCTGTTTGCGGCCGCCGCGCCAGGTGCCGAACGAATTCGCCAGCGCGCTGAAGATATGAACACCATTGCCGAACAACAGGCCGAGCAGCACGGCACAGACCAGCATGATCGCGGTCGGCAGGGTAAAGCTCTGTTCACTGGTCAAAAAAACCGTAATTTCGCCCGGATTATTTCCCCAGAACACCAGAAATCCAACGGCAAATACGATAAACACGAACATGAACAGGGCAACAACGATCATGGTCATCTCCAGGCTGGCCCGCTTAAGGGGCGTTGAGAAATTATTTATTCACCGAACTTTTCAACTTCAGACTTACAATCAACACAATAGCGAGAGAAGGGACGCACTTCCATCCGGCGCTGCGGAATTTCTTCCTCGCAGCCGGCACAGAGACCATAAACCCCTTGATCCATCCGCTCCAGTGCTGCATCAATATCACGCACCCGACTGCGCTGTGTTGCGCTCAGGTTCATCAGCACCTCTTGATTATAGCTGTTCGACGACATATCGCCAATATCGGGCACACCATCTTTTCCTAACGATTGCGATGCGGCATAAGCTTTTTCCGACTCTTCGAGCACTTCTTCGCGCATTTTCAACAGGTTGTCTCTGATTTCCTGCAACTGTTCTTCGTCCATCTTACGACTGCCTCCTCATGTTGCTTTTGCATTTAGCGGTTGTGATATGGTTCGTTGCGCAGAATGGTACTGCATCGATAGAGCTGCTCCAGCAGGAACAGCCGCGCCATTTGGTGAGTAAAGGTCATCTTCGACAGGGAGAGGAGCAGATCAGCACGTTGCTTGACTGCGGCGTCCAGACCGTAGGGGCCACCGATCACCAGGCACCAGTCTCGACCGGCATGTAACATCTCTGCGGCCAACTGCTCCGCAAACTGCTCCGTAGCAAGATTGCGCCCCCGCTCATCAAGCACGATCAGAAAGGATTGCGGCGGAACCTTCTCCAGAATCCGCGCCCCTTCACGCTTCAGCAGACCGGGGATATCCCCTTTGCGCCCCCCTTTTTCTTCTTTTAATTCGCAGATATCGAACGGAAAATAGTGTTGCAGCCGGTCGGCATAATCTCCGACAGCTTCCCGCTGCCAGGCTTCGGCCAGCTTGCCGACACAGACCAGGCGCAGTTTCACTCGGCGTCAACCCGTTCTAATTCGACCTCAGGGGCTTCGCTCCACAAACCCTCAAGGTCGTAGAATTGCCGAACCTGTTCCTGAAACACATGCACCATGACACTGCCGTAATCGAGCAACACCCAGCGGCCCTGATTCATCCCCTCGATCGCCAACGGCAACTCCTGATGCTGGTTCTTGAACTCAATCTTGATATTTTCGGCAATCGCCTGAACTTGACGGTCAGAGCGACCGGAAATCAGCAACAGGTAATCGGTCAGCGACGAAAGCTCTGTCACCTCAAGCAGTTTGAGGTTGAAACCTTTTTTATCGAGAGCTAATTCAACCGCCTGCAGGGCGAACTTTTTTGCTTGCAAGATGATTCCCTTTTATCAGCGCCGCCCGGATCGGTACGGCTGTCCAGGTAAAGCCGATGCTTTTGTATGTACGCGATAACAGCGGCCGGGACCAGATCAGCGACCGACTCCCCGGCGAGCAACTTCTGACGAATCTGCGTTGAGGAGATATCGCGGCAGGTATCGGTCACCGCAAACAGCGTAAACCCCGCATCATGCGTCAGTTTTTTGAAGACGGCATCATAGCAGAAGCGATCTGCGATAGCAACCGGCAGAAGTTGTTGTAATGTCCCGGAAAAACCGGGTCGAGCAGTAACGACCAGATGGCTTAGTTCAAACAGGCGAGGATAGTCTTTCCAGGAGGATATGTCCTGAAACGAATCGAGTCCCATGATGAAGAAAAACTGGTGTTGCGGATACTCCTGGCGCAACTGTTCAAGGGTTTCGACAGAATAGCTGGTACCGCCACGGCGCCCCTCGCTATCATCGGCCTGAAAATCGGGATAATCGACCAGCGCAACATCAACCATCGCCAGGCGCTGGGCAAAGGGGATGTCGGCGGCAAGCTGCTTGTGCGGCGGCCGGCAGGTCGGCAGAAACCAGACCTGATCGAGTGCGCAACTTTTCTGCACCTCCTCGGCGATATGCAGGTGCCCGAAGTGGATCGGATTAAAGGTGCCGCCGAGAATCCCGATACGCATAGACTCCATCCATTGTAAACTATTCGTCAGTCCCTGATCTGCCCGTTACCCAGCACCACAAATTTACGGGTGGTCAGATCTTCCAGGCCCATCGGCCCGAAGGAGTGCAGCTTGGAAGTCGAGATACCGATCTCGGCCCCCAACCCCAGCTGGTTGCCGTCGGAGAAGCGCGAAGAGGTGTTGACCATCACCACGCTTGAATTGATCTCGCGCAGAAACTGCTGCGAGAGCTGGTAGTCGTTGGTAACGATCACCTCGGTATGCAGCGAACCGTAAGTCTCGATATGCTCCTTGGCCTGCGGATAATCTTCTACCACCCGTACGGCCAGAATCAGCTCCAGATATTCAGTATGCCAGTCTTCTTCGCCGGCCGGAATCAGATCGGCAACAATCTGTCGGGACTTCTCGCAACCGCGCAGCTCAACACCTTCCTTGCGCAGCGCCGCAGTAATCTGCGGCAGGAAGATGTCCGCCACATCCTGATGGATCAGCAGCGTCTCCATGGCATTACAAACACCGGGACGCTGCACCTTGGCGTTGAGGCAGATCTCTTCCGCCATCTGCAGATCAGCGGCAGCATCGACGTAAGTGTGGCAGACCCCCTTGTAATGCTTGATGACCGGGATGCGGGAATTCTCTGAAACAAAACGGATCAACCCTTCGCCGCCGCGCGGGATAATCAGATCGATCTGTTCTTCCAGCTTGAGCAGTTCGCTCACCGCATTTCTGTCACGGGTCGTCACCACCTGCAGTGCCGCCTGCGGCAGGCCCATCCGGGCGATCGTCTGCTGCAGGACGGAACCGATCGCCCGGTTCGAATGGATCGCCTCGGAGCCGCCACGCAGCACCACGGCGTTACCACTCTTCAAGCAGAGTCCGGCGGCATCGGCGGTAACGTTGGGGCGCGATTCGTAGATAATGCCGATAACGCCGAGGGGAATCCGCCGGCGGCCGACCTGAATCCCGTTGGGCCGCAGCCACATCCCGGTCACTTCACCGACCGGGTCGGGCAGCGCAGCCACTTCGCGCAAGCCGTCGGCCATCGCCTTGATCCGCTCCGGCGTCAAGCTCAACCGGTCGACCATCGCCGGGGCCATCCCCTTGTCACGCGCGGCCTGCAGATCCTTGGCATTCTCCTGCTGCAGTTCGTCTTGCGCAACTTCCAGCGCAGCAGCCATCTTCAGCAGCAATTCATTCTTCACTGCCGACGACAGCAGCGCCATCTGCCGCGACGCTTTTTGCGCGGCGACCGCCAGTTTCAGCATCTCCTCACGGATCTCCATCACTCGTCCTCCTCTTCCCCTTCAATGGTCAGCACCAGATCGTCCCGGCAGACCACCTCATCACGATATTTATAACCGAGCGTGGTTTCGATTTCGTTACTCTGCTTGCCCATAATCTGCAGGGTTTCCGCTAGAGAATAGCTGACCACCCCGCGCGCGAATTCATTGCCGTGCAGATCACAGATGCGTACCGCATCGCCCCGTTCGAAACCGCCTTCCACTCCGCAGATTCCCGACGGCAACAAACTTTTGCCGCGTTTGATCAGCGCCTGTTGACCACCGGCATCGATCAGCAGTTTGCCGCGCGGTTTTTTCGAAAAGGCGATCCAGTGTTTCTTGGCGGTCAGCTTCGATTGCGCCGGCAGAAAATAGGTGCCGACATCCTCTCCGGAAAAAATCCGGCTGAGAATCTTCGGGCTGCGACCGTTGACGATCAGGGTGCCGACGCCGGTCAACGAGGCCTTCTTTGCCGCTTTCAACTTGGTGACCATACCGCCGGTACCAAGTGTTCCCACGCTGCTTCTGCCCATCTCTTCAATCTTCGGCGTGACCCGCTCGACAATCGGAATCAGCTGCGCCTGCGGATTTTCAGCCGGATTACTATCGTAGAAACCATCCACATCAGAGAGAATGATCAACATATCAGCTTCAACTAAACTGGTGACCAGTGCCGACAGATTGTCGTTATCGCCAAAACGGATCTCCTCGACCACCACCGTGTCGTTTTCGTTGACGATCGGCGTCACCCCGTACTCGAACAGGGTCATCATGGTGTTGCGGGCATTCAGATAGCGGCGGCGGTTCGACAGATCATCACGGGTCAACAATACCTGGGCGACATTGTAATTGTGAGACTGAAAGGTTTCCTTGTATTCACGGATGATCCGGGTCTGACCGATCGCTGCGGCGGCCTGTTTCTGCGGAATGGTCTGCGGCCGTCCGCTGATCCCGAGCTGACCCTTGCCCGCGGCAACCGCACCGGAGGAGACCACGACCACCTCTAGACCGCGATTGAGCAGTCCGCAGACATCTGCTGCAATCGCCGCCAGGCGCGCTTCGTCAAGTCCCTCATCGGTCGAGATCACCCTGCTGCCGATCTTGACAACGACCCGTTTTACATGTGCAAACAATGCGTTGCGCATCCCGACAAATCCTCACTCAAAAAAATCGCTTCAAAACCCTGAACACGGATGAAATCTGATTACCACGGATCAAGTCGAAACCGATAAGATTGCTCCTCGCTTTGAATCTAAATCCGTGGCCATCCGTGTAAATCTGTGTCCCCCTGCCTTGGACCGCTAAACCTCATCGGGAGAGAGGATAACCAGGCTGCATTTTTGCATTATTATTCATCCTCATCCTCGGCAAGGTGCGGTGGAATTCCCAGATCCAGCGGCTCGGCTGACTTTTCGCGGCGACGGTCCAACTCATCACCGACCGCTCGCACCAACTCCTTCAACCCCTGACCGGTCACCGCCGAAATCAGGAAGACCGGATAGCCGAGCGCTTCAAACTGGCCGCGCAACGTTTCCGCCTGTTCGCCTACTTCGGTAATATCGGCCTTGGTCAAAACCACCATTTGCGGTTTCTTTGCCAAAGCTTCATCATATCTGCACAGTTCGTCGTTGAGCATCTTAAAGTTGTCGAACGGGTCACCTTCCTGCATGCAGGAGAGATCGACCAGATGCAGAAACAGATCGGTCCGCTCGACATGCCGCAAAAAGCGGGTGCCGAGACCGTGACCCTCGCTGGCCCCTTCGATCAGCCCGGGGATATCAGCCATCACCATGGTCTTAAAGCCGCCGTAAGGAACCACGCCGAGGTTCGGCACCAGGGTGGTGAAGGGATAATCGGCGACCTTCGGCCGGGCCGCAGAAACCGAGGAGATCAGGGTCGATTTCCCGGCATTCGGCAGGCCGACCAGACCGACATCGGCGAGCAGTTTCAGCTCCAGCCGCAACGATTTATGTTCCCCGGGAACTCCCGGTTGCGTATGTCGCGGCGCCCGGTTGGTACTGGTGGCAAAACGGGCATTGCCGCGACCGCCCTGGCCGCCGGCGATAAACCGGATCGGCTCGTCGCCAGCGGTCAAATCAGCCAGCAGTTCACCGCTTTCATCATCATAGACCAGCGTACCGGCCGGCACCCGCAGCTCCAACGACTCACCGTTTTTGCCGTGCATGTGCTTGCCCAGACCGGGGGCACCGTTTTTTGCCTTGCAGTGGTGCATATAGCGGTAATCGAGCAAGGTCGTCAGGGCCGGATCGACAACAAAGTAGACATCTCCCCCCTTGCCGCCGTCGCCGCCGTCGGGACCGCCCCTGGGGATAAACTTTTCGCGCCGAAACGACAGGCAACCGCGCCCGCCATCTCCGGCCTTCACTTCGATTTTAACCTGATCAACAAACTTCATAAATTTCTCTTTGAATAGAAAAACCCGATACTGCCATTGCGGTACCGGGTTTTTCTGGTTGCTTCGTACGGACTTGCTTAGTCAGCGTAAACGCTGATATGTTTACGCCCCTTGGCTTTGGTCTCAAACTTGACGACGCCGTCGACCAGAGCAAACAGAGTGTAATCCTTGCCGCAACCGACATTGTTGCCGGGATGGAAGGTGGTACCACGCTGGCGAACCAGAATGGAACCGGCGGTCACTTCCTGACCACCATAACGTTTGACCCCGAGGCGCTTACCAGCGCTATCGCGGCCGTTTCTGGAACTACCGGCAGCTTTCTTATGTGCCATGAGATCGCCTCCTTAAGCTTCGATTGCCGCGACTTTAAGTCGGGTAACAGGTTGACGGTGGCCGAATTTTTTTCGGTACCCTTTGCGCCGCTTGGATTTGAAAACAAGAATCTTCTTGTCCTTCTCCTGGGCAACGATCTGTGCCTTAACCTTGGCACCTGGTACGAGAGGTGTTCCGATTTTAACCTCTGCGCCACCGACCATGAGGACCTGATCAATTTCAACAGTCTCACCGACTGCGCCATCGATCTTTTCGACCTTCAACAGGTCGCCTTCGGAAACTTTGTACTGTTTGCCTCCGGTCTTGATCACCGCATACATGTTGCTTCTCCTATCTACGATAACTGAAAAACTACAGCGCAGGGATTGCGCTGCAACGGCGAACTATAACGGCAGCATCGAACAGTGTCAACTTATTTATCTTGACAAAACGTCCGGTCTGACTATCCGGCCGGGAATCCCCCTGGGCGCTGAAGCGAACGGAACGATCAATGCTTACCGAAATGGCCTCCTTCAGCGCTTTTCCACACTGCGCTCACCGGCCTGACGCGATTTGCGCTTGCGCAAGCGTTGCACCTCATGCAGCCGCTTTTCGGCCAGCTTGATCTGTTTTTCCTGACAGCCGTCGGCCCCTTTACGCGCCTGCGGATTCACCAATTGATACTTTCCGTCCGACTGCAACTCCCAGGCACTGACCCGGTCCTGTAGTTGCAGATCGAGAATTTCCCGGATCTGCTCCTGAAGAACGCCACCAGGAACCGGGACCAGCACCTCAACCCGGTGCTCCAGATTGCGCTGCATGGCATCAGCCGAACCGATCAGGAACTCCTCCTGACCGCCGTTGCGAAAATAAAAGACCCGCGCATGCTCCAGAAATCGACCGACGATGGAGACCACGCGAATATTCTCCGAAAGACCAGGGATGCCCGGCCGCACCCGGCAACTGTCGCGCACCAACAGTTCCACCTGCACCCCGGCCTGGGAAGCCCGGTAGAGCGCCTTGGCAATATCGATATCCTCCAGAGCGTTCATTTTGAAGCGGATCAGCCCAGGAGATTCTGCTGTGTGCCGAGCGATTTCCCGCTCGATCTTATCCTGCAACGCCTGCTTGAGAATCTTCGGCGCCGGTAACATCTGCGTATAGCTGCGCTTGGGGGTAAAGCCGGTGGTCAGGTAATTGAACAGCTCGGTGGCGTCACGGCCGACCTGCTTGTCGTAAAGGAGCATCCCCAGGTCCGCATAGAGCCTGGCCGTGACCGGATGATAGTTGCCGGTACCGACATGGACATAACGCCGCAACCCTTTAAAATCCTGGCGGATAACCAGAATCACCTTGGCGTGAGTCTTCAGGCCGACCACCCCGTAGGTGACGTGAATCCCCGCCTCCTCCATGCGACTGGCCAGGTTGATATTGGCCTGTTCATCGAAGCTGGCTTTCAGCTCAACCACCACCGCCACCTGCTTGCCGTTGCGTGCCGCGCGGATCAGATACTTGATGATCTCGCTGTCCGGATCGGTGCGATAGAGGGTCATCTTGATGCCGCGCACCTTCGAGTCGGTGGCCGCTTCGTAGAGAAACCGCTCGACGGACGAGGAGAAGGATTCGTAGGGATGCTGCAGCAGGATCTCCCGGTGCTCGCGGATGGTGTGGAAGATATTCCGCTCCTTGGGCAGCAGCGGATGATCGATCGGATGGTGGGGCGGCTCCTTGTGCTCCGGCAATTCCAGACGATAGATTTCCCAAAGATCACACAATCCCATCATGCCGTCGGCGGCAAAGACATCCTGCTCCTCGTCCAGGCCCAGCTCGGCCGCCAGGCGGCCGCGGTGCTGCGGAGCAATCCCCGGCTTGACCTGCAAACGAACGATCGGCGCAAACTTGCGATGCTGCAGTGCGGTTTCGATCATCTCCATCAGGTCATCGGCATGCTCTTCCTCTTTGCTGGTGTTGGCATTGCGGGTGACCCGGAACAGTTCGCAACTGAGGATCTCCATCCCCGGAAAGAGTAGATCCAGATTCTCCTCCAGCAACTCTTCCAGCAGCACAAAACGGTTGTCGCTGCCGACCCGTTGAAAACGATTGGCTCCAGCGCCGACCGGAACCTTGACCCGCGCCAGCGACACCTCCTTTTCGTCCGGATAACGCAGGGTCACCAGCAGATTGAGTGACAGATTGGAAACAAAGGGAAACGGGTGGGTCGGATCGACCGACTGGGGAGTGACCAGCGGAAAGATATTGTCGTAAAAATATTCGCGCAGCTCCGTCCGTTCAATCTCTGTCAGCTCGGAATACGCCAGGATATCGATGTTGATTTTTTTCAGCTCGCTGAAGATGTCAGCCACCACCTGCTCTTTCTTTCGCAGATAGTCACGCACCACGGCACAGCAAGCATCGATCTGTTGTTGCGGCGTACGCCCGTCAACCACCGGCTCCTGAACATTCGCCGCCACCAGTTGCTTGAAACCGCCGATCCGTTTCATGAAGAACTCATCCATGTTCGATCCGGCAATGGCGAGAAATTTCACCCGCTCCAGCAGCGGTTTGCGGCGATCATCCGCCTGCGACAAAACCCGCCGGTTGAATTCCAGCCAGCTCAGCTCACGGTTGAAATAAAGGCTTGGATCATCCAGATCAAACGGGGCACTTGCCCCACCGGTATTTTCACTCGACATCAGCACACATCTTCTGCAAGGGGTTTCATTCATCTGCGCAACGGCCTGTACCAGCCGCACCGATCCATTTCACGAAAACGCCCCCCCTAGCCCCCCTTTTTCAAAGGGGGATTTGAGCACAATGTACTTGCCTCCCCCTTTAACAAAGGGGGATTGAGGGGGATTTGATCGTCTTAAATCACCAGCAGGAACCAAACCGGACACCACTGGCTATCTCCGGGAAACGGTAACGCTAAATTTTAGCAGATTTGCAGAGCTTAGCGAGGAACAAACAAGACGGGGTGCAGCTTTTTTTCAGCGGGCAATAGCCCAGGTCGAATCAGTCCTTCTTCTTTCCGTCCTTCTTTTCTCCCTTCACCTTCACCGGCTTGCAGGCGTGCGACTTTTTTTCCACCCTGGCCCCACATTTGCCGCATTCGAATTTGGCAGCCTTCTTTTTCACTTCGGATTCACCCTTGCGACACCCCATTTCATTTTCTCCCGCGAAAAACACCTTTGTGCGTTACTATTAACTATTGTAATATGCCAAACAGAATAATAACCATATCGGTAATATTTAGCAAGCAACCACGACGAGAACCGATGAAAGACCTTCCAGAAAAAACCCGCCTGACCATCGGCGCTCCGTTTCCGCGCCTGGCTGCCATCGATATCGGCACCAATTCGTTCCGCTGTATTGTCGTCGAAGTCAATCCGCTGGAAGGTTTTCGCGTGCTGGACGATGAAAAAGCCACGGTCCGGCTCGGTGAAGGGCTCAACCAGACCGGCAAAATCAGTCCAGCGGCCCGCGACCGGGCGATCGACGCCTTGCAGCGGATGAATAAAATCATCACCGGCTTAGGTGCCGAGATGGTCGAAGTGGTCGCCACCAGTGCGGTACGCAAAGCAGACAATCGTGAGGCTTTCCTTCGGGAGATCAAGGCCGCTACCGGTCTCGACATCAACGTCATCGACGGCAAAGCGGAAGCCGCCCTGGCGGCGCTGAGTGTCCAGCATAATTTTGCCATGGGACAGCAGCGCTTCGCCATGGCCGACATCGGCGGCGGCAGCGTCGAAATCCTGATCGCCTCCGGACAGCACAGTGAAATTGTCACCTCCCTGGAGTTGGGGGCGGTTTTTCTCAGCGAAAAATTTCTTCACAGTGATCCCCCCCGCGAGAAGGAGTTGAAAAAACTGCGCAAATATATCCGCAATGCGCTGAAAGAGGAGGGGATCGGCGACGGCCTGCCGGTCAACTGCCTGATCGGCTCGGGCGGCACCATCACCAATATCGGCAGCATGGTGATGGCGATGCGCGGCGAGCAGTACCAGTCGATCCATCGCTATGAAGTGCTCCACTCCGAGGTGGTCCACCTGCTGGCGATGCTGGCCCGCCAAACCACCAAAGAGCGGCAGAACACCCCAGGGCTGAATCCGGAACGGGCCGATATTATTCTCGCCGGGATGGTCCTGGCCGACGAACTGTTGCGCCGCACCCACACCAATCTGCTGCGCATCAACGCCAAAGGGATTCGTGAAGGACTGATCCTGCAGAGCCTGCAGAAGCGCGGTCTGCTGCCGATCAACAGCCAGCCGCGCGATTGGCGGGATTCGGTGCTTACCTTTGCCCGCTCCTGCCGCTTTGATGAACAGCACTCCGAACAGGTCAACCGACTGGCGCTGAAAATTTTTGCCGGCGTTGCCAAGCAGAACAACCTTGACCAGCGCAGCAAAGAGCTACTGGAAGCCGCCGCCCTGCTGCACGATATCGGCTATTTCATCAGCTATCACCAGCACCACAAACACAGCTACCACCTGATCCGCCATGCCGACCTGTTCGGCTTCACGCCGCGCGAGCGGGAGATTATTGCCAACCTGGCCCGCTACCATCGCAAAGCCAAACCGAAAAAGCTGCATGAGAACTTTGCCCCCCTGAATCCCGAAGACCAGCAGTTGGTCTGCAAGCTGGGCGGAATTCTACGCCTGGCGGACGGTTTGGACCGCCGCCGCAATCGGCAGATCAGCGATATCGACTGTCGGTTACAAAAAGGTATCCTGCACCTGCAACTGATCGGCAAGGGGGATCTGTCGGTAGAACTGTACGGCGCTCAGACCAAAGCTGACCTGTTCGAAGCCGCCTTCGGCTATCGGATTCAAACTTCTGCGTTGGAGCAATCATGAAAAGCCTGACCCTGATTAGACACGGCAAATCGGACTGGCAGAGTGCGGCTGACAGCGATTTCGATCGTCCCTTGAACGGTCGCGGGAAAAAAGCAGCGGTCACCATGGGAGAACGGCTGGCCGCTGCCGGTCACATCCCCGATCAGCTGGTCAGCAGTCCGGCTAAACGCGCCCGCAAAACCGCCCGGCTGATTGCCACAGCGCTGGACTACCCGGAGCCGCAAATCATTTTCTGTGATGAGATCTACGAGGCCACGCTGGAAACCTTGATCGACCTACTAAACAACCTTGATAATGAAGCCGATTCGGTCATCCTGGTCGGCCACAACCCCGGTTTTTCCGAACTGGGACAATGGCTGACCGGCGACGCACCCGCCTGGCTGCCGACCTGCGGTCTGCTGAAGCTGGAATTACCGATCGACAGCTGGAGCCAGAGCGCAGAGAACTGCGCCGAAATACTTGTCTACGATTATCCGAAAAAACCGGGCTGAGCCGGTCGACAGCTGCCCCGCCACGAAACAAGAAACAGATAGAAATATTGAAAAAAATCGCCTAAGATTCAGCAGCTCATCTTTTGTCAGAATGGATGACATTTTCTAAGGGGATACCGACTGAAGCAGAGCGATACCGCGCAGCAGCTGGCCAAGAGTTGTTTGGGCGGTTTTTCTATTTCGCCCCTCTATTTCCACATAAGTAAGGAAATCCATGTTCGCGCAAACCTTTAAAAATATCGATGATGTCCTCTGGAAAGAGGCCGGCTGTTCTTCTGAGCTGGATTACACCGAGCAGTCGTCGTGGATGTTGTTCCTCAAATATCTGGATGATCTGGAGCGCGAACGGGCGCTGGCGGCGGAGCTGGTCGGCAAGCCTTATCAGTTTATCATCGACCAACAGCACCAGTGGTCGCGCTGGGCGGCACCGAAAAAGAATGGCGCATTCGATCACGACAACGCCCTGACCGGTGATGATCTGATCGAGTTTGTTGATAATCAGCTGTTCCCGTACCTGAAAGGCTTCAAGCTGCGGGCACCGAGTCCCGACAGCATCGAATACAAGATCGGCGAAATCTTCGGCGAGATAAAAAACAAGTTCCGCAGCGGTTACTCTCTGCGCGACGCGCTGGAGTTGATCGACAGCCTCCAGTTCCGCTCGCAGGTGCAGAAGCACGAGCTGTCGGCGTTGTACGAAGAGAAGATCAAAAACATGGGCAACGCTGGCCGCAACGGCGGCGAGTATTACACCCCCCGGCCGTTGATCCGGGCGATGATTGCGGTGACCAAGCCGCAGATCGGCGAACGGATTTATGATGGCGCGGTCGGCTCGGCGGGCTTTTTGTGTGAAGCGCACGATTACCTGCGCCACCCAAAAGATGGCAGCAAGCTGACCACCAGCCAGCTGGAAACCCTGCAAACCAAGACCTTTTACGGCAAGGAGAAGAAGAGCCTCGCCTATGTCATTGCGATCATGAACATGATTCTGCACGGCATCGACACGCCCAACATTATCCACACCAACACGTTGGCCGAGAATATCAGCGATATTCAGGAGAAGGATCGCTTCGACGTTATCCTGGCCAATCCGCCTTTCGGCGGCAAAGAGCGCAAAGAGGTGCAGCAGAACTTTCCGATCAAAACCGGCGAGACCGCTTTTCTGTTTTTGCAGCATTTCATCAAATCGCTCAAGGCCGGTGGCCGGGCGGCGGTGGTGATCAAAAACACCTTCCTCTCCAACTCCGATAACGCCTCCAAAGCCCTGCGCCAAGAGCTGCTGCAGAGCTGCAACCTGCATACGGTGCTCGATTGCCCCGGCGGCACCTTCTTGGGTGCCGGGGTCAAGACCGTGGTGCTGTTTTTTGAGAAGGGCGCACCGACCCGCAACACCTGGCATTACCAGCTTGATCCGGGCCGTAAGATGGGCAAGACCAATGCGCTGAATGATGGGGATTTGAAAGAGTTTGTCGCGTTGCAGGCCAGTTTTACCGATTCGGATAAATCGTGGTCGGTCGCTGTGCAGGATGTCGATCAGGCCGGTTTTGATCTGTCGGTGAAGAACCCGAATAAAGAGGAGGAAGCTCCGCTGCGTGATCCGCAGGCGATTCTGGATGAGATTGCGGCGCTGGATGTGGAGAGTGCGGAGATTTTGGCTGGGATTCGGGGGATGGTGTGAGAAACCAGACCGATTTCAGTTGTAAGTCCGTCATCCTCGCGAATGCGGGGATCCAGAAGGTTTTGCCCTTCGCCCGTCGTCCTCGCGTAGGCGGGGACCCAGAGGGTTGCCTTTCGCCCGTCGTCCTCGCGCAGGCGGGGACCCAGAAGGTTTTGCCCTTCGCCCGTCGTCCTCGCGAATGCGGGGACCCAGCGGTTTGTAAAGAACTGGATTCCCGCCTGCGCGGGAATGACGAGAGGGGTGAGATGGTATGAACAATACTTGGTCAATAAAATCCATCGGAGAAGTCACTACCATCGTTAATGGAGGTACGCCAAAAAGTGGTGTAGCTGAATACTGGAAAGGCAATGTGCCTTGGATTACCCCCAAGGATATGGGGAAGCTCACCAGTGAATACGTTGCAAACACCAGTAGAAAAATTACCGAAAAAGGTCTGGCTAAATCATCGGCGAAACTAATACCTGCAAACTCAGTTATCCTTTCAACTAGGGCGCCAATTGGGCATTTAGCAATTAACGAGTTGCCTATGGCGACCAACCAAGGTTGCCGAGGTCTTGTCACCACCGAAGAACTAGACACGAAATATCTGTTTTACTTTCTTCGCATGAGCGTTGACTTGCTGAATGATCTTGGTACTGGCGCTACATTTAAAGAGCTTTCAAAAGGAGCGCTGTCTGGCGTTGCGATCCCTCTCCCACCCCTCCCCGAACAAAAGCGCATTGTCGCCATTCTCGATAAAGCCTTTGCGGCAATCGATGCGGCGGCCGCCAATACCGAGAAGAACCTCGCCAATGCCCGTGAGCTGTTTGAAAGCTATCTGAATGGTGTTTTCACCCGCAAGGGTGATGGGTGGGTGGAGAAGACGTTGTCCGAAGTGTGTAGTATTAACTCGAAATTGGTGGACCCGCGAGAGCCAGAGTTTATTGATCTGCCGCACCTTGGGGCTGGGAATATGATTTCGAGAACTGGTGAACTCATAGAGGTTCAAACTGCTCGGGAAGAGGGCCTAATATCGGGCAAATTCTTATTTGATGAGAAGATGGTTCTCTATAGCAAAATCCGCCCATATTTGATGAAGGCATGCATGCCAGACTTCAAAGGCCTTTGTAGTGCAGACGTTTATCCACTATCACCTGTCGATGGAAGCATAGATCGAAGTTATCTATTCCATTTGCTCATGAGCCAGCACTTCACCGCTTATGCAATAGCAGGCTCCGGTCGCGCTGGCATGCCAAAGGTCAATAGAGACCACCTTTTCAAGTATCGCGTTTACCTCCCTGAGGTTTCCAAACAGAAACAGTTTGCGGCGAAATTCGATGAGCTATTTGGTGAGACAATGCGCCTCGAAACCAACTACCAACAAAAACTCACCGCCCTCGCCGAACTCAAACAATCAATCCTGCAAAAAGCCTTCGCCGGTGAACTGACCGCCCAACCCGAAACAACAGTTGCAGAGGCCGTGGCATGAGCGTTAGGAAAGAACCTGGATTCCCGCGCAGGCGGGAATCCAGAAGGTTTAAGGTCGCTGGATCCCCGCATCCGCGAGGATGACGACATGCAGGCGTTGAGGTCGATAAATAAAAATGCACCACTACTCGTCATTCCCGCGCAGGCGGGAATCCAGAAGGTTTAAGGTCGCTGGATCCCCGCATCCGCGAGGATGACGACATGCAGGCG
>JAJRQI010000069.1 GCA_024280335.1 Deltaproteobacteria bacterium | reverse complement strand
TCGCTTGATATTTTTGTGATGCATGAGAAGCCTTTGTTTTGGTTGGTATTTCCTCTGGAAGGGATACCTGCCATTATAGAGGCTTTTCATGCTTAAGTAACTAATATTGTTTAGCATTTGTGCAATCTTTTCAACACCCTTCTTGACTCCTTCTTCGGTGACGCCGGTCTGTTCCCAATAGGCCTTGCGCTGCTCGCTGTAGTTGTCGCTGTAAACGAAATCGTTGCCGGTGTTGTAGGGCGGATCGATGTAGATGCACTTGACCTTTTCGCGATAGGCCGAGAGCAGGCACTTGAGCACTTCGAGGTTTTCCCCTTCGATGATCATGTTGCCATCGGCGACTTCGGGGTTAACCGAGCGATCAGCGTCGTACTGCAGCGCGGCGGTGGTCGGGGTAAAGGCCTTGCGCTTGGCGGCGGCCTTACCGAACCAGCGGAATTCGAACTTTTCACTGTCGACAACCATGCTCGGGTCGACCAGCCGTTTCAGCTCTTCAGGGTCGAGGCGACCGTCGGCGGTGAACAGGTCGGGCATCAGCCGTTTGAGCTGTTCGAGCCGCTCATGGTTGAGATCGGGGGTATTGGGCATCAGGTCGCTTATGTCGGGCATAGGGAGGATCCTTTTCATATTTATAATCGCCCCTGAAGGGGCTCCTACACGTTCTGTAGGAGCCCCTTCAGGGGCGATTGCTTTATCGCGGCTGAAGCCGCTCCTACAATAATTTAAAGCGATTCGTTGATTCATGCAGGATCAAACCTCGAATCGTCTACCCACACGGCATCCCATAGGGGATAATCCCAAATTTTCGAGACAATTCCAGCTCGAACCGGGTTCATCACTAGGTAACGGGCAACGGCACGAACATCTTCATCACATCGCAGAGCATGGTCGTGAAAGCCTTTTTGCCAGATGCGTTTATCGCGGCTTAAACCGCACCCACAATCATTGCTCACCGTAGGAGCCCCTTTCAGGGGCGATTGATTAATCGCGGCTGAAGCCGCTCCTACAGAGGCGATAATCTGACCGATCTGATATGCCGACGCGCCTTTGACCTGCCCGATTAACTTTGACAGGGAATATTCTCCACACAGCGTAAACAACCAGTGAAAATGATCCGGCATAACGACAAATGCCAGACTCTCCACATTACCCCTCTCGGCATGGTCTCGCATGACATTGACCAGAATCCGCCCCATTCTCATGTCGGTAAAAATCGGTTGTCGGTTGAGGGTTACACTCGTCACCACATAGATCTGATTGGTAGCTGAAAATCGACCTTTTCGTAAATCCTGACTATGGGGTTTGTCTTTTTGCATCGATTTCCCGATCGTCTTCCCTTTGTAGGAGCCCCTTCAGGGGCGATTCTTTCGCTTGTCGCAGCTGAAGCCACTCCGACTCTGCTTGTTTCTTGAAGGTCAGATAATCTTTGATCGGTGCCTGGTAATTGACCCGCGCTTCGACGCCGAGGGCAGCAAAGTGGCAGATGGCGCACTTGATCTTGTAGATCTCACTGTCGGTCAGCGCCTTGATGTCACCGATATCATTGGTTCCCTTGGTTTCGATGACAAAATAGTAGTCGTCCGACTCGCCACGAATGCCGCCTTTTTTGAGTACCACGCCAAAGTCGGGGTTGTACGGCCCGATGGGGGTCGCAATGCTGTAGAAGGCCGGTAATTTGAGAAAACAGACTACTTCGGGGTCGCCGTCGGCAGTGGCGGCAAAGGCTTTTTCGATATTGCTGTCAAAAACGATTCCGCCGTAAAGCCCGCGCTTCGGGGTCGGTTGAATACGGTCGCTGTGACGGACCAATTGGGCTTCGAAATCAGCCAGCGCAAAATCCTGACCGCTGGGGGTATAGGTGAGCTTACGCAGCATCTCGTCGAGCTCAATCCGGCGGATGGCGATGGTCGCCTCTTGCAGAAAGAGTGGTGGATTGCGCACCAGGGCGTCGAAGTTGGTCAACCGTGAAACGATACGGAACACTGTCTGGTAGGCCAGCGCGGTATTCTCGCTTAACTCTTCGACCAGATCAAGCGGTGCAAAATGGGCTTTAAGCTGGGCGGTCTCGCTACCGATCCGCTCGCGCTGTACACCGTCCAGTTCCAGACCGATAATCCGGTCGAGTGTGATTTCAGCCTCGTATTCACGAATTGCGATGCCGTTAAGCGCCTCCGCTGCCCGGTCAACCAGAGCATCTTCATCAAATGCTACGGTATAATCGGTTCGCCGACTGAGACGCCGCCAGAATTCACGGAAGGCCGGACTGTTGAAATGGGCTTCGTTACGTTTAAGTGTCTTGCGCGAACGATCCTGCCCCTTGTGCTTGTGACGGGTTTCGGCCCCGGCTGCAGCAGTGCCGTAGATATCGACAATCTCCTGCTGATACTGGGTGACGAAAGTTTCGTAGGTTTCGTTGGGGATGACAGTCAGCAGGTTGACCTCATCCTCTTCGTCAACCTCGGGCGGATCGTAGACGCGCGTGCCGTGCTGGTTGACGCAGATGCGCAGTCCGCGGCCGATCTCCTGGCGCTTTTTGATCTCGCTGTAGGAGTTATTGAGGGTGGCAATATTGAAGATGTTCGGGTTGTCCCAACCGACGCCGAGGGCCGAATGTGAAAAGATGAATTCTACCGGATTATCGAGATCCAGCAGCTTTTGCTTGTCACGCAGGATCAGGTCGAATAGCTCTTTATTGCCGATCATCGAGCGCTCTCTGTCGGTGTATTCCCCCTTGCCGGTCTGGGCGAAGTAGTACCCCTGAGCGGCACTCAGTTCCTCATCCGACGGCAGGCGTCCGCAGTGCTCCTGGTGCAGCAGTCGGTACTTCTCGGTGAACAGAGTGCGAATCAGGCCATCCTCACGCACGTAGTTATCCACCCGATCAATGAAGATCAGCGACAAGCACTTGATCCCCTTGGCCCGCAGTTTTATCCGTTTGCGGAAGTGGGTATCGATCAGCCAGTGCAGCTGCTCGCCGAAGATTCCGGCAAAATCGCGTGACCGTTCTTTTTCGACCAGTTCCGTGCCGTTGTCGAAATGAACCTTGAAATTACGGTCGCGCAGTCCCTTACCGATACGGGCAATGCGAAAGCCACGGTAACTGACATTGCCGGACTTTGCTTCCAGATCATCACCGACCTTAAGCCAAGGCGTCGCTTTGTACTCATAGGCGTTTTTGGTGGTCGAATAACGCCAGGCAAGCAGCTTGACCTGCGGATCACGACCGTCCTTGAAGGTCCGAACCTCTTCGACTTCAATCTTCAGAGTGGCTTCGTCATTTTTTTCGGCGACCGACAGTACCTCGATCTTCTTCACCAGACCTTGTTGGTAACTGTCAAAAGGGGTCAGGCGATAGATGAGGTTGCGCATCACCTTGTGAGTCGCCGAGAAGCGTAGTTTGCACAGCGGGGTAAGCTTGGCGATCCGGGCGACGGCGTTGGGAGTATCCATCCCCTCTTGCGGTTCATCCATGAGGATGATCGGCCGGGTTCGCCCCAGAGCCTCGATAAACGGCAGATTGGCGAACAGATCTTCACGCTGGGCCTGATTGAGGATACGGTCCTCGCTGTTGAAGGATTGCAGCGTCATGACCATGATTTGCGGGTGCTGGGCTTCGATAAAGGTCGAAACCTTGTGCAACCGGGCACTGTCGTATTCAAAACAGTCCGGCCGGAAGCCGTAAAGCGCTTCGAGCTGGTCACCAAATGTGGCAAAACTGCTCAGCACCCCTTCACGAATAGCGACAGAAGGGACCAGGATGATGAACTTGGTAAACCCGTACTCTTTGTACAGCTCAAAGATGGTTTTCAGATAGACCAACGTTTTGCCGGTGCCGGTCTCCATCTCAATACAGAAATCAGGCTCGGAATGCGCCTTGAAGTTTTCGTTGCTGACACCGTTAGCTGCCGCGACGGTGCGCGTGTTGTCGGCCAGATGCTCTGGAGACAACCGCAGATAGTTGAAACGAATCCCCTCATCCGTAGCATTGTCGAAGGAATTGCGCTCCTGCCCTTCAAACAGTCGGATAACCGAATTGATCGCCTGCTGTTGGTAGGGTAGTTCTTCAAGTTTGAGCTGCATTGAAATGGTTCCTATTGCATGTAACTGAATAGACAAGCAGGATGCGTTATCATCAGAGGTCGATAGCACTCGAGATACCTGCACATTTTGACCCTGGAGTCTTCACTGAAAATCATCGGCCAATTCCCCCCTGCTTTTTGTTCGCAAAATTCTATTCAAATCCATGCGGCAAAACATAGCATCTGTTATGGAAAGCGCCAAACAAATCAGAGGAAACAACCCGCGCAATTACGGACATACCCAGCCTTTCACCAAAGATACGTCCGGAACCGGGGTTCTGTTTTTTTTGAAAGAAATTGTGAGAATGAGCGTGAGGAATATAGGCGAATTCAACGTCCGCGCCGGGTCATTCCGACCAACCGCTCAAACAACCCCAGATCCTGCTCGTTCTTCAGCAGTGCGCCGTGCAGCGGCGGGATTGCATTGCTAGCCTGCTTACTCTGCAGCACTTCCGCCGGGATTTCCTCGGCGACCAGCAGTTTGAGCCAGTCGAGCAGCTCAGAGGTGGAGGGTTTTTTCTTCAGGCCGGGCACCTCGCGCATGCCGAAGAAGGTTTCCAGGGCCGCCTTGAGCAGCGACTGCTTGATGCCCGGATAGTGAACATCGACGATCTGCGCCATGGTTTCGGCTTCGGGGAAGCGGATGTAGTGGAAGAAGCAGCGGCGCAAAAAGGCATCGGGCAGCTCCTTCTCGTTGTTGCTGGTGATGATGATCACCGGCCGGTTTTTGGCTTTGATCAGCTGCCGGGTTTCGTAGACGTAGAACTCCATCCGGTCGAGTTCCTGCAGCAGGTCGTTGGGGAACTCGATATCGGCCTTGTCGATCTCGTCGATCAACAGCACTGATCGTTCTTCCGAGTCGAAGGCTTCCCACAATTTGCCTTTGACAATATAGTTGCCGATGTCGTGTACCCGCTCATCACCGAGCTGTGAATCACGCAGCCGCGAGACGGCGTCATACTCGTAGAGTCCCTGATTGGCTTTGGTGGTCGATTTGACATGCCACTGGAACAACGGCATATCCAGACTGCGCGCCACTTCCTCGGCCAGCATCGTCTTGCCGGTGCCCGGCTCGCCTTTGATCAGCAACGGCCGCCCCAGAGTGATAGCGGCGTTGACCGCCAGGTTCAGATCATCGGTTGCTACGTAAGAATCGGTTCCGGTGAATTTCATGCTTATCCTGTTGGCTATTTTAAGATCGGAAGTTGAGACCTGTTGAATGGAGTGATTATAGCGGACGCCGGACGATAGTTTCAATCAGGGCGATACGATCCTCTTCCAGATTGCGCACCTGATTTTGTGCCATCAGACGAAAATCGGCTCCCAACAATAGATGAATTCCGAGGCGCGGCAAACCGCTTTTTTTGATTCGCTCCCCCATGCGGCGAAACCAGGAACGACCTTTTTCCGTGGTATCCTGCCAGTTTAGGACCTCAAAGCCGACGGCCTCAAGAATATCCCGCAACTGCTGCGGTCGGATCAGGTGACTGATGGCAGGCGCGCGCGCCCAGGGTACCGGGAAATGGATCGGACCGCCCTCCCCGGCGAGGAGATCATAGATGGCCAGTTTGCCACCGGGCTTCAACACGCGCCACATTTCTGCGTAAAGCTTGGTTTTGTCGGCAATGTTCATCGCCGCGTGCTGGGTCCAGAGAAGATCGAAGCTGCCGGCATCGAAGGGCAGAGCGAGGGCGTCAGCCTGCCGGTAGGAAACGCGGGAGTCAAGCCCGAGACGCTGGGCAAGCATGGCGGCGACCCGGCAATACTCTTCCGAAAGGTCGACCCCGGTGACCTGACAACCAAACTCCTGGGCCAAACAGCGGGAAGCACCGCCAATACCGCTGCCGACATCCAGAACCTGCAGCTGTTCATTAAGGCCCAACTGGCGAGCCAGGTCCAGCGTGGCCTTGCGACCGCCGATATGAAATTCATCAATCGGTGCCAGATCTTCGGCCTTGAGATGATTCAGGTCGACCCCGGCTTCGACCAGAGCGGTCAGAATTGCGTTTTCAAGGTTCTGATGGGCGTAGTGTGCCTTGACACTGCCGTCAACTGAACTCATGCAGGCCTCCCCCTTCTGATTAGTGTAACGATTCAGCACTGATTTAAACTTCTCCCACTCCCCGCGAGAGAGGAGCAGGGAGTGGGGGAAGTGTGCCAGACCACCTATCCTTGATGGACTCGCAAATCCTCCTGAGATGGCTAAGCAAAAATTTCGCACCACAAGGCGTAGTGATTTTTCAGGGGCAAAGGCCTACATATTGTAGGTCGAGGTCCTGAAAAAGCGCTGCAACGCAGTCGGGCGGACTTTTTGCGACGCCATCATCCTTTGATGATACGCGGCAGCAGCATCTGGTGTACCGGGGTGATCGATTTCGGATTCTGGTAGTTAGCCCCGGTGAAGGCTTTGATATAGCTACGCAGCTTCGGCAGCGAGACGATCTCGTCGACAAAACCAGTCTTGGCGCAGTAGGCCGGCTGTGATTTCTCCTGATAATCCTTGATCATCTGATTCATCTTGTCCAACGTCGGCGTCAGATCGTTACCGGCCGCGTCTTCCTTGACCAGACGCCGGGCATAAGAGGCCGCAGCGGCAGTTTCGCCGTGCATGACATAGATCTCGGTCAGCGGAGTCCCGAGGGTAAACGCATTGTTATTGTTGGCCTGGGGACCACACATGATGTAGTGGGCAGCAGCGGTTCCCTTGCGCAGGACGATACACATCATCGACAGCTCGGTCTGCTCAATCGAATAGACCAGCGACTGCCCCAGCGCCAGCAGTTCTGCCTCTTCGGCGAGATCGCCGACATCGATACCGGTAGTATCCTGCAGCCAGACGATCGGCAGATTGTCACGCCCGCAAAGGGTGACAAACTCGCCCTGCTTGATCAGTCCTTGACGATAGTGCTTGCCGCCGACGCCGGGATATTCACCATTGGCGTAGTCGGGATAACCGGGGAAGACGCCCTGCTGGTTACCGACAAAGGCGACCGGAAAACCATCTATCTTGGCGATGCCGCAAAAGACCTCGCGTCCGTAGTCGGGGCGGTATTCCATAAACTCGCTGTTATCGGTGAGCCGCGCCAGGATCTGAATCGCATCGTAGGGCCGCTTCTGGTTGGCGGGCAAAAGCAGGTTGAGATCACTGGCCGGAAGCTTAGGCTCAGCAGGTGCCGCGACCCGGAACATGGTCGGATCGTAAGCGGGCATCATCTTCATGTAGTCCTTGATGCCGTCGAGCACACCCTGCTCAGTGTCATGGGCTTCGCGGAAGTAGGCGGTCTGATCAAAGTGGGTTTCGACCCGGCCCGGTGCCTTACCCTTGAAGTTTTTGGTCCCTTCGATCAAGGCCTGGGCGGCCTCTTCATCGATATAGCCCTTGGGATTCATGCCGCCGACGATACCGGCACCGCCGACAGCGATGTTGGCGCCGTCATGGGCCAGCAGAATGGTCGGGCTGATCCCCTGATAACCGCCACCGGCCGGATTGGTGCCGTAGATGCCGTTGAGGATCGGGATGCCCAGATGGTTGAGATCGGCGTGACGGTAAAAGGGTGCGCCGCTGGAGCGACGACCGGCGTAAACCGTCTCCTGCTCCATCAGTTTGACGCCGCTGCAGTTGGTCAGCCAGACCAGCGGCACGTTGAGGCGCTTGGCCATATCGGTGACCATCAGGATGTTTTCGGCTTGCCCGGCGATCCAGGCCCCGGCCATCACCTTGTTGTCAAAACCGATAATCACCGCCCATTTACCCTCGATTTTACCGATACCGTTGACCACTCCGGTACAGCCCTCTTCGTTGTCGGTCGGGTTGTAGAGGCTGTGCAGAGGGTTCCAGGTTCCCGCGTCGACCAGGTAGTCGAGACGGTCGTAAATAGTCATCCCTCCGCGGCTGTGAACCTTCTCGGCGGGGATTCCGGCATTTTTCACCCGCAGGAGCTCCTGAGCGATGATCTCTTCCTGCTCCCGGACCAGTTCAACGTTGGCTTGAGAACGGCGCACCTCCCCTGCTCTGAGTTCCTTGCCGATGTCTGGCATCTTCTCAAAATAGGGTCGTAATGGTGTTTGCTTGCGTGACATGGGTAAATCCTTTCGTGGTAGGGGCGCTGCTTGCCGCGCCCACAGCCGAGCCCCGGCGAGAGCGATCCCGAGAAGGGCGACCTCAAGAAGGGCGCAGCAAGCGGCGCCCCTACGGGTCAAAATCAGTCGATAACGATCAGAACATCATCTTCATTGACCGCATCGCCTTCCTTGACCTTGATTTCGGTGACGGTACCAGCGTCGTCGCAGTAGATGGGAGTTTCCATCTTCAGTGCTTCGAGGATGACCAATTCATCATCCAACTCGACTTTATCACCAACAGCAACAAGGATTTTCCAGACATTTCCAGCGATAGGTGCAAGCAGTTCAGGCATCGGTTTTCTCCTTTGTTATGGATGGTTGCATAGCTACTTTACTCAAACAATTCTACCCAAGATTTTTCAACAGGATGGCTGCGGCCACCACGGTTCCGATCACGCCGGCCACATTCGGGCCCATGGCATGCATCAGCAGATAGTTGCGTCGGTTGGCTTCTGAGCCGACCTTGTGTACGCAACGGGCCGCCATCGGCACCGCGGATACCCCGGCAGCACCGATCAGCGGGTTGATCTTGTTTTTCAGGAACAGGTTCATAAACTTGGCCATCAGCAGTCCGGCAGCGGTACTGATTACAAAGGCGAACAGACCGAGGAAGAAGATGAACAGCACCTTGGGGTTCAAAAAGGTTGTGGCGGTCATGGTCGCGCCGATCGACAGTCCGAGAAAGATGGTGACGATATTCATCAACTCGTTGGCAGAGGCATTGGTCAAGCGCTCGACGACGCCAGATTCCTTGAACAGATTACCGAGCATCAGCATCGAGATCAACGGCGCAGCCGGAGGAACCACCAGCATAATGGTCATTCCGGTGACAATCGGAAAACAGATTTTCTGCAATCTGCTCACCGGGCGCAGTTTGGTCATGACGATCTTCCGCTCATGCTCGCTGGTCAGCAGCTTCATCATCGGCGGCTGAATGATCGGCACCAGGGCCATGTATGCATAGGCTGATACCGCCGTAGCCCCAAGTAAATGCGGTGCAAGTTTGGAGGTCAGGTAGATGGTGGTCGGACCATCGGCGCCGCCAATGATGGCAATCGAGCCAGCTTCCTGAAGATCGAAACCGAACAGGACCGCGGCAAAAAAGGTGACATAGAGCCCTGCTTGAGCTCCCGCTCCCAAAAGCATGGTCTTGGGGTTGGCTATCAACGGCCCAAAATCGATCATCGCGCCAAGACCTAAGAAGATCAGTGGCGGAATGATATCCATCTCAATCCCGTAATGATAAAAGAACCAGATCAGACCATGCTCAGGCTCCATCAGAAAAGTCAGCGGCAGGTTGACGATCAGAATTCCGAAGGCGATCGGCAACAGCAAAAGAGGCTCATACTGTTTCTTGATCGCCAGATAGAGCAACACAAAGGAAACCAGCCACATCACCAGATTTCCGCCGGTCAAGCTGACCGCCCCACTTGAGAAAATTAGCTCTTTGAGTATGTCAAACATCTTGGATTCCCTTAGTTTGTCACTTTAATAACTTACTTTTTCGGTGTGGCTTCTGCTTCCTCACCCTTATTCCAGTTCTCGATGGTGTCGATGATCCTGGTGCTAAGTTGGGTCAGAAGCTGTAGCAGGATCATGACCAGAAAAACGCCGATGATACCGCTACCGAAGACTTCAAATACTTTGGACCAGTCGGTCTCCATGCCTTACTCCTCTTTCAGTAAAGGATCCCCCTCAACCCCCCTTTGTCAAAGGGGGGATTCCTTGCCTCCCCCTTTAGCAAAGGGGGATTGAGGGGGATTTGCAAATAACTGCCGCGGCTGTTTCCCTTAACGGTTGGCCACGTCGCCCATGGCGATACCGGCGATGATGGTCTTCTGGATGTTGCTGGTCCCTTCAACCACCCGCAGCGACTGAGCATCGCGCAGGAAACGCTCAGCCGGGTACTCGGTCGAGAAGCCGTAACTGCCGAAAATTTTCATCGTATCGCTGGCAGCGTGAACGGCGGCCTCTGAGGCGAACAGCTTAGCGATAGAGGTCTGCTGCTGGTTCGGCAAGCCCTGATCCTTGAGCCAGGCCGCCCGGTAGACCAACAATTTAGCAGCCTCATGCTCGGCGACCATGTCGGCGATCTGGGCCTGAATCATCTGGTATGAGCCTATTTTTTTGCCGAACTGAGTCCGTTCGTTGGCGTAGTCGATCGCGGCATCAATGGCACCGCCGGCGATGCCGAGAGCTCCGGCAGAGCAACTGATCCGGGTGTTGTTGAGCTGCCACATGCAGATTTGAAAGCCCTGGCCGACCTCGCCGAGAACGGAATCTTTGGGAATCTTCGCTTTGCTGAAGGCAATTTCGCCGGTCGGCGCGCAGTGCAGTCCAAGTTTGGTCTCGATCGGCGCGGTGACGATCCCCTCGTTGTCCTTGAGATTGACGACGAAACAGGTCATCCCCTTGTATTTTTTGCTCTTGTCGGTAAAAGCGTAGACCAGGCCCCAGTCACCGACATGGGCATTGGAAATCCACATCTTCTGGCCGTTCAGCTCCCAGTGGTCACCGCAATCGGTGGCCGTAGTTCCCATGCCGGCAACATCGGAGCCGGAGTTGGGCTCGGTGATGGCGAAAAAGCCACAGGAATCGGCATTGACCCAGGCGGGAATGAAGCGCTCTTTCTGCTCCTTGGAGCCGAACTTGTTGACGGTGACCGCCGGGCCGATATTCTGCATATTGAACGGTAACCGCCAGGAACCGCTGACCTTGGCGATCTGCTCAGCGAGCAGCACCGACTCAAGAAAGCCGAAGCCGTTGCCGCCATATTCCTCCGGCAGGGCGCAGCCGAAGAAGCCAAGTTCGGCCATATGCTTGACCAGTTCAGGGCGATAGCGGTGATTCGCCTCATCATCCTTGAGGTTGGGAAGGATCTCCTTTGCGGCGAAATCCTTGGCCATTTCCTGCATCATCCGTTGTTCATCCGTTAATGCAAACTGCATCTCTTACCTCCTGAGAAATATGTTTTTGGGTTTCATCATCGTTCTAAAAATTTTCTAGTCGACGACCGATCTCAACCAGCCGCGGTCCGATATCCTTCTCAAGCTTTTCGGCGCTGAGTTGCCAGGCCGGCCCGCCGCAGTTGATCGCCTGTACAGACCCGTCGGCGGAGATCAGCGGAACGGCGATCGAGTTGACATTTTCGCGCCAGTCCCCGAGGGAAAAGCAGAACCCTCTCTCCCGGTAGTCGATCGCGCCCTGCTCGATCCCTGCCTTGATCTGTAGCCACTCCCCTTTCGGTGTAGTTTTACGGATCAGGGCAATAAGATCGACCCGCTCTTCTTCGGGAAGTCCACAGAGCAACGCCCGCCCCATAGCGGTGTTGGCGATCCGGGTACGAGCCCCCACGTCGATACGCAGAGTAATCATGTTGGCGCGAGCAACGCAGTTTTCCAGATAGACCATGTGCAGGCCGTCGCGGGCCGCCAAAGATACCGAGGCTTCTGCACTGTCGGCCAGCTCCTGCATCAGCGGTCGGGCGGATTTAAGAATGTCGGTATTGCCGAGCATCGAATAGCCCAGGGAAAGAACGGCAGCCCCCAAACTGTACTGGTTGAAGCGCTTGGAACGGTTCAGATACCCCAGCTCGGTCAGGGTATGGGTCAACCGCGAGACGGTCGCCTTGGGCAGTCCGGTACGTTCAGCGAGCTCCTGGTTACCGAGAAAACGGTCGCCCTGCCGAAAACAACGCAGCAGGCTTAAGCCCCGTGCCAGCGCAGTGACGATCTGGGGGTTATTTTCTTTTATGACCGTTTCATTGGGGGCACTCATGCTCTGCCGATCTTTGGCGGGAATCTCTCCCTAGCTGATGTTCAACTCTATCTGTGCGTAAATTTACAGGAGGAAAAATCACCAGTCAACAGTTTTTTGAAATCGCATTCCGTAGAATGGAATTCGATCAATGCAAAGATGTTTCTCTTCCGACCTCAATCCCGGCTTGTTCTCCTTATTTGATGATGTCATAGTGCTCGAAATATTCGATTCTTCATTTCACACGAAAGGTACCGGATGATGGTTCCCAAGACAGTCAGTGACGCCTGGACAGAACTTGCAGAGAATAAAAAAACGGCCATGTGTCGTTTATGCGCCAAACAACAGCCGCTCATCTTCAGCCGCTGGATCGAAGCCGCCGGGCTGAAAACGTTTCGCCACGAATCGCTGGTCAAACGTAAAGCGGGCTCGGGGTCACGCCTTGACGCGATGCTGTTCAAAGCCGAAGAGGGGCAGCTGGCTTCCGACCTGCTGGTTGCCTACTTCACCGAACTGGCCCCGGAGATTAATGACCAATATCTCGCGAAGCTTGAGAGTGCCGGGAATGAAGAGTCGGAGACCAAGCTGAAGATTTATGCGCAACTTGCGCACAGCTACAAGGATTCGCCATGGATCAAACTCTACCTGGCAACAGCGCTCTGGGTTGAAGAGTTCAAGGAAGAGGATATCGAGATCGTTACGCAGATGGCTGCGGAGCTGGCTTCAACCGCAGAAGAACAATAGCCGGTCGGTAGCCCGACGAAAAGGAGCAGCTACTGATCTTCAACAAAGACGACCGGGCGATCCTGATCCACCCGTAAGATTCAGAGCGGAATCCGAGCCTCACAGGGGATACCGACCTGGCACAGACCGCAGGGGGTTGCTTCGGTACCGAATTCTTTTTGTGCATAGGGGGCGGTGACCTGCTGGATATATTCGAAACACTTGTCCTTGTCGTGCCCGGCATCGCTGATCGCATCCACCGGGCAGCGTTGCGCGCAGACCCCGCAAGTCCCTTTGGCGTACCACAGGCACCAGGCCTGGTGATCGGCGTAGGCCTGCGGGGTGCCCGGCAGGTCGATGCGGGCGATGACCGAGCCGACACGCACCGCTTTGCCGCGTGGAGTGATCAGCCCGTCACTTAAGCCGAAGGTACCGAGTCCGGCAGCGTGAGCGGTGTGCCGCTCTGACCAGTTCGAGGCAAAACCGAAACGTTCCGAACGCTGGATAGCGAACTCGGGGAGACGCTCCGGGGCAACGGCCGGATAGCCAGCGCTGGTTAAAGCGGCGGCAAGGTGCAGACGCAGCGCACAGTTGAAACGTTCGCCGAAGTCCCGTGAACGGGCCCAGCGCTCGGCGGGAAGATCGGTCTCCCGGTTCTGATCCGCTCGGGTCGCGGCGGTTTGCGGCAGCACCCAACTGATGATACTCAGCTCTTCGGCCGGCACCGGGGCTTGCGGAAAGGCCAACTGAAAAGCCTGCTCCGGCGTCCAGTAGAAGGGCGACAGATCGGCGGCAAGTTGCCGAAAGAGCGGATGGACGGCCCTTACATAACCGACCAATGGCTCATCCCAGGCCTTTCTCCGCTGCCGTTTTCCAGGGTATTCTGCGGGCTGGTTGCCCAATATTCATGGATCAGCTGTTCCACCCATTCAGCAGAACCGACTTTTTTCTCTGTCCCGTTTTCCATGTCAGCCTCCTAAACGCCCAGATAGCGGGCATGAATCTCGGGATCAGCAGCCAACTCCGCTGAACTTCCCTGATAGACAATCCGTCCCTTGCTGATGATGAGGTTCCGGTCGGCCAGTTCCAGCAGCGCCTTGATATCCTTATCGACGATCACCGTGGCGATGCCGCTCTGCTTGATTGTTCGCACCACCGACCAGATCTCCTTGCGGATCAGCGGGGCCAGACCTTCGGTGGCCTCGTCGAGAATCAGCAGCTCGGGATTGGTCATCAGCGCCCGGCCGACGGTGAGCATCTGCTGCTCACCGCCGGACAGGTGGTTGCCCATGTGGCTCAGACGCTGCGCCAGCCGGGGAAAAGTTTCGAGCACTCGGGTCAGATCCCAGTCCTTGCGGCCATCAAGTCCGGAGCGGGCAGCCATGATCAGATTCTCCCTGACGGTCAGATTGGGGAAAATACCGCGATCCTCCGGCACGAAGGCGATCCCCTGCCGAATGATTTTTTGTGTTGCTGCCCCAGTCATCTCCCGGCCATAGATCTTCACCGTCCCCCGCCGTGGCGGGGTCAAGCCCAGCAACGAGCGCAGCAGGGTGGTCTTGCCCATGCCGTTGCGACCCATCAAACTCAGGGTCTCTCCGGGGGCGACACTGAGGCTGATGCCGTGCAGAATATGACTGGCGCCGTAATAGGTATGCAGCTGCTCGGCCTCAATAATCGGAACCTTCGTCGCTTGTGCCGTCACAGCTCCTCCTCGTCCTCACCCAGATAAACCTCCTGCACCGCCTGGTTGTTACGGATCTGCTCGACCGTCCCGGTTGCCAACACCCGGCCGTTGACCATCACCGTAAGCTGTTCGGCAATCGAAAATACCGCATCCATATCATGCTCGATCAGGATCAAGGTATGCTCTTCGGCCAGACGTTTCAACAGTTCGATAACCTGGATCGACTCCTCGCTGCCCATCCCCGCCAGGGGTTCATCCAGCAACAGCAGCTCCGGCTCGGTCGCCAGCATCATACCGATCTCCAGTTGCCGCTGCTCACCGTAGCTCATCTCCGCAGCCCGACTGTTGTGCCGTCGGCTGAGGCCACAGAGTTCCAGCGCCCGTTCGGCCCGCTCACGTACCGCTTTCAAATGGCTGGCCGGCCGAAAAAACCGCATCGAACTGTTCAGCCGCGACTGGGCAGCGACCCAGCAGTTTTCATAACAGCTGAACTCGGCGAAGATATTGGTCTTCTGATAGCTGCGGCCGATGCCCAGCTGCGAAATCTTGTTGGGCGGCAGGTTGGTAATCTCCTTGCCATTGAACAGAATGCTGCCGTCATTGGGCAACAGATCCCCCGACAGCAGGTTGATCAGGGTGGTTTTCCCGGCACCGTTGGGGCCGATGATGGCGTGTACCTGACCGCGCTCGAAATCGAGCGAGACGCCGTTGGTCGCAATCAGGCCGCCGAAGCTCTTGCTTAACCGATCGGTACGCAGAATGGTATCAGCCATCGGTTTTCTCCAGCGGATCTTCTTCCGACGACGCATCTTCGCTCTTCTCCCTGCGCAGCAGAGCGAGGATGCGCGGCAGTAGGCTGGTTGCCCCACGGGGCAGAAACAGCGCCACTGAGATGATAATACTACCGAACAGCAGTTGCCAGTGTTCGGTCAGTGAAGGCAGAAAATCCTGCAGCAGGACAACGATGAAAGCGCCGACGACCGGACCGTAAAGGGTTCCCATGCCGCCGAGGACAACAATAGCGATGGCAATCCCCGACTCGTGCCAGCTCATGTAGGACGGATTGATATAGCCGCTATGTGCCCCTTCGAGAAAACCGGCCAGCCCCGCCAGGGTTCCGGCGATCACAAAACTGACCAGTTTGTAACGGTTCACCGAATAGCCCAGAGCGCAGACCCGGTGTTCGTTGGCCTTGATCGCGGTGATCACCTTGCCGAAGGGCGCGCGCAGAATCATCGTCAACAACAGATAACCGGCGACCAGACAGCTCAGGGCAAAATAGTAGAAGTTATTCTCCTGCTCAAGCTTGAGAATATCCTCTGAGCCGATCATCAGCACCGGCTTTAAAAACAGGAAGATCCCGTCATCACCGCCATAGCTGGGCGACTCGAAGAAGTAGTAGAAAAACATCTGAGCAAAAGCCAGGGTGATCATGATGAAATAGATACCGCTGGTGCGGATACTGATCCAGCCGACCAGCAGGGCGGCCAGCGCCGCTGCCGCCAGCGACAGCGGCAGCGCCTGCCAGAGATGAATCACGCTAGCATCCTGAAATGCGATCGCCAGCGCATAGCCGCCGATACCGAAAAAAGCCGCGTGGCCGAAGCTGACCAAGCCGGTATAACCGATCAACAGATCGAGACTCATGGCGAAAATAGCCAGAATGATGATGCGACTCAGCAATCCGACATAGTACTCGGAGCCGAGCAACGGAAACAGCAGCAGCACCAACAGTGCCGACAGCGGCAGAAAACGGGAGAGCGCCGACATCTCAGGCAGCCCTCCCGAACAGCCCCTGCGGCCGCCAGAGTAAAATCGCCGCCATCAGCGCGTAGACCATGATACTGGCCATTTCCGGCAACAGAACCTTGCCGAAGGTACTCACCAGCCCGATCAGCATGGCGCCGACGAAGGCCCCCTTGATTGAGCCGGTGCCACCGATCACTACCACCACGAAGGAGATGATCAGGACATTCTCCCCCATCCCCGGATAAACCGAATCGACCGGTGAGGCCAACATCCCGGCGAACGCCGCCAGCGCCACCCCGCAACTGAAAACCAGAGCGAACAGCCGGTTCACATCGATGCCGAGCGACTGGACCATTTCGCGATTACTCGCTCCGGCGCGGATCATCATCCCCAGACGGGTCTTCTGGATCACCCAGGACATACCGCAGGCGATAGCGATGCAGACGGCCGAGATAAACAGACGATAAATCGGATAACTCTGGTTCTCGGTCAAGGGGATCGATCCGGCCAGAATCTCTGGGATCGCCACCCCGTGGACATCGGTCCCCCAGAGGATCTGCTGCAGCTCATTGAAGATCAGGATCATGGCGAAGGTCAGCAGAACCTGATAGAGATGGTCCCGCTGGTAGAGAAAGGAGATGGCGAAACGCTCGACCAGATAGCCGACCAGCAGCGCAATCGGCAGCCCCAGCAGAATGCCGAGCCAGAGGTTGCCGGTCACACCGGTCAACCAGTAGGCCAGATAAGCACCGATCATGTAAAAGGAGCCGTGAGCCAGGTTGATGATCCCCATAATCCCGAACAGCAGGGTCAAACCGCTGGCGACCAGAAACAGCAGGAATCCGTACTGGATGGCATTGAGAAGTTGGACCAGGTAGAAAGAGAGTTCCATTGTCAGCCTGTTCGGAAGATTTGTCCAGTTCGGCGCAGACTGCTGCGCCGAACTGGAGCAGGACGTTACGCCATGGAGCAGCCGGTGGCCGGATCGTCCTGATCTTTGGCGGCCACCCGAACGACGCGATTTTCTCCCTTGACCACTTCGCGCAGGTAGATATCGTGAATCGGGTTGTGCGACTTGGAAAAACGCAGCTGGCCGCGCGGGCTGTCGATTACAGCATTCTCCATCGCCGCGATCATCTCGGCGCGGGCGCCGGTATCCCCCTTGACCGCGTTCATTCCGCGCAGGATCAGCTCGCCGGCATCATAGCCCTGCACCGCATAAACATCGGCCGAAGCTCCTGTGGCTGCCTTGAAGGCGGCACGGAAACGCTGATTGGCTGGATTATCCAGGGTATCGGCATAATGCAGGATGGTGCGTACCCCTTCGGCAGCATCACCCTGCGCCGCCCCCAAACCCTCGGTCAGAAAACCCGCACCATAGAGCTTGATCGATTTCTTCAGACCTGCCGCAGCGAAGTCCTTGACGAACTTGACGGCACCGCCCCCGGCGTAAAAGGTGTAGACCGCATCCGGCTTGAGTGCTGCCAGTTCGGTCAGGTAGGCCTGGAAATCGACTTTCGGGAAGGGCGTGGGGATCTCCTTGACGATGGTCCCCCCGGCGGGCAGAAAGGATTTCTTGAACGCCGCCGCGACCTGCTTGCCGAAGCCGTAGTTCCAGTACATCAACACCACCCGCTTGTGGCCATCCTCGAGCATCGCCGGTCCGCCGGGGTAGCCCATCTGGTGACTGGAGAAAGAGGTGCGGAAAACGTTAGGGGCGCATAACACACCAGTCAACTGATCGGCACCGGCGTTGGGGATAACGGTAATCGGGCCATTGCCTCTGGCCATCTTGACCATCGCCATGCCGACCACTGAATGCACCGGGCCGACCAGAAAATCAACATTCTCCTTCTTGATCAGTTTGTCGGTCAGCTGCTGCGCCTTGGCCGGTTTGGCCTCACTGTCGATATCGACAAACTCGATCGGCCGGCCGCCGAGCATATTGTTCGCCTCGGCGAAGCGCATCAGCATGGCGTCCCGGATATGAGTCCCCAATTTGGCATAGGTGCCGGTGTAAGGCAGCAGAATGCCGACCTTGACCTTGGCCTGGCCGCCGATGGCAAAGCGGGCCGGAACCAGCACCGACGATGCGGCCAACCCGGCGGTAACAACCGCGCCCTTGATGATTAAATCGCGCCTTGAGATCCCGTTCTGGTTTTTTTCGGTCATGATTGAGTCCTCCAAAGGTTATCGATCCGGTTTCACAGGCTGACAGGCTGACAGGCTGCAGATCCGGTCGTTGAAAGCTTCATCGTAGTCAGGCTGACGAGGTTTTTGAGCGCAGCTTGAAACGCTGGATCTTGCCGGTAGCGGTTTTGGGCAGTTCGGTGACAAACTGGAACCAGCGTGGGTATTTGTAGGGCGCCAAACCTTTTTTGCAATGGGTCAGCAGTTCGGCAGCCAGGGGTTCACCCGCTTCGGCCGGATCCTGCAACAGGATATGCGCCTCGGGCTTGATCAGACCCGCAGCATCCTCCCTGCCGACGATAGCCACCTCCAGCACCTTGGGGTGTTCGATCAGCTTGGCCTCGATCTCGAAGGGCGAGCACCAGATGCCGCCCACTTTCAGCATGTCGTCGTTGCGCCCGCAATAGTGAAAATAGCCATCCTGATCTTGCAAATAGGTATCTCCAGTATCGAGCCAGCCATCGACCATGGTCCGCGCCGATTTTTCAGGATTGTTCCAGTAGCAGCGCGCCGTGGAATCGCCCTTGATCCAGAGTTGACCGCTCTCACCCGCGACCACCTGCTCTGCCGCATCGTTGAGAATTTTTGCCTGATAGCCGGGCACCAGCCGACCGCTGGTGCCCGGTTTGAGATCATCAAGCCGATTGGAGATAAAGATATGCAACAGCTCGGTAGAGCCGATGCCGTCGAGGATAGTCAAACCGGTCTTTTGCTGCCAGCGATTAAAGATATCCGCCGGCAGGGCTTCACCGGCCGAGACACAGACCCTGACCGAAGAGAGATCACAGGTTTCGCTTTCGAGCGCCTGCAGCTGGGCCGCGTAGAGGGTCGGGACACCGAAGTACAAGCTAGGTTTAAACTGCTCGATCGTCTCGAAGGTGGATTGGGGCGTCGGCCGCGCATCGTAGAGAACCGTGCTGGCGCCGACCCACAGCGGAAAGGTCATGCCGTTACCAAGTCCGTAGGCAAAGAAGAGCTTGGCAGCGGAGAAGCAGACATCGTTCTCCTGAATGCCGAGCACCTGGACCCCGTAAAACTGGCTGGCCACTACCATATCCCGGTGGCGATGTACGGCTCCTTTGGGACTGCCGGTCGAGCCTGAGGAGTACAGCCAGAAGCAGTCATCCTCGGCCGTTGTCGCTACCGGTTCCAGGTCGACGGCAGCGGCGGAGATCAGTGACTGCAAACTGCTGCCCTCCCCTTCAATGGAAAGACAATGGCTCGGACGTACCTCAAGCTGACCCAGCGCTGCTTCGACCTCAACAGCGAACTCCGGGGAGTAGACAACCGCCGCACAACCTGAATCGCCGATGATATAAGCGTAATCCTTGGCCCGCAGCAGGGTATTGACCGGCACCGGGATCAGGCCCACCTTGATCGCCCCCCAGAAACAGTAGAAGAACTCGGCGCAATCCTTGACGATCATGATCACTCGCTCACCAGGTTCGATGCCCAGATCGAGCAGAGCGTTACCGCAGCGGTTGACGTTTTCGGCCAACCCGGCATAAGTAACCTCGACGCCCCGGTTGGTCCGGATCACGACCTTATCTGCCCGACCTTCCTGAAGATGGCGATCGATAAAAGGGACCGCAACATTGAAGACCGGGGCAAAATTTAGCGCCTCTTCGTCACCAGAGACATCGACCTCAACGCTATGGTTCTTCATGATACTTTCTCCTTATGGATACCGGGTGTTCTGTAGATGATCTTGCTTGCTTCATCCCAGCCGCTGAAGTCATGCTGGGATACAGGAAATCTGTGCCTTTGAATATTTCGTTGGCTGGTTGCTGACAACCAATATCACTAGAAAAGAGCGGGGATGTCAATAAATAAAACGGTGTTATTCGAAACTCAATTTCGCACTGCAAAATTGAGCGATCGATTGCAGGGTCTCAGCGGCTTTATCGCGAAAAGGTGAGTGGCCACATTCGGGCAGCAGGATCGTTTCCGTTTGCGGAAGCTGCTCGCTGATCGTTTCCAGTTGCCGGATGGTTCCATAGTTATCCTCTTCGCCCTGCAGCAGCAGAACCGGAACGTTAATCTTCGGCAGATAGGCTTCCAGGTTCCAGTCCAGAAAATCGGGGTCCAGCCAGACCTGGTTCCAGCCCCAAAAAGCACAGTCGACATTGTCACCATGATAGCGGGCCAGCCGCTCACGCAGATCGGTTGTTTCGTAGGCGGTTCTGGCCGTGCGGATGCTGGACAGGGTGAGTTCTTCGACAAACAGGTGCGGAGCCATCAGGACCAGCCCCTGAAGGCGTGTATCGTCGATACCACCGGCGTTGATCAGGGCGATAGAGGCACCGTCGCTGTGCCCGACCAGAACGGCCTTTTGAATTTCTGCTTGATCAAGAATTTTCGGCAGGACTCGCAGCGCTTCATCGTGCATAAAGGAAAGCGGACGTGGCAGGGGGCAAGGAGCCGATCGGCCGTAGCCCGCCCGGCTGTACGTCAGAACCCGGCAACCGGTCAACTGCGCAACCCGGCGCGGAAAATCTTTCCACATGGCAACACAGCCAAGCCCCTCGTGCAGAAAAACCAGCGTCAGGTCAGTAGGTTGCGATGGTTTGAGCAGCTGATATTCCAGCGCTGTCCCATCGACATTAAAAAAGCCCTCAGATGCAAACAATGGATAATCTGCCTTTTTTCAAAGCACGATCACTCCCGCCCCCGGCGACTCCGCGTAGAGTTGTTCAACCAGCTCCTTGCGCCGCTGCAATGCCGCCCGCTGATTGATATAACCCTTGTCGGTAATCTCGCCTGCGTCGCTGTCCGGTGGTTCGCTCATCAGCATGATCCGGGCGATGCGGGTCGAGGAACCCTGCTGTTCGGCGTTGAATGTTTCCAGTGCTCTACGCAGGAAGGTTTCGACTTCGGGACGACGGATCAGCTCCTCTGCGGCGATATCCTCATTTAAATCTTTGCACAGCCCGTTGCAAGCCGCGAGGTTCGGCCAGCCGAGGATACCGATCGTTTCCCGGTCGTGGCCGGTCACCAGTGCGAACTGCAGTACCGGCGCAACCGCCGCCAACACAGCGACCCGCAGCAGACCGACCCGCACCCAGGTGCCGCTGGTCAGCTTGAAATCTTCCGCCACCCGGCCATCGAAAGAGATCCCCTTGCTCGGGTCAGCGGGATCGACGAAACGACCGGCATCGCCGATCAGATAATAGCCGTCCTCATCGAAGGCAGCGGCGGTCAGATCGGGCCGGCGGAAATATCCGGGGGTAACGTTCGGCCCCTTGACGCGCAGCTCATAGCTATCACCGTTCGGCAGCATTTTCAGCGAGACGCCGGGACAGGGGATGCCGATCACCCCGGCCTTCTCCAGAGTAAAGTGGGCGGCGGTCGCCAAAGGTGAGGTCTCGGTCGAGCCCCAGGAGGAAGTCATCACCACCTTCTTGCCGGTCGCCTGAATCGCGACCTTTTCCAACCGCTCCCACAGATCCTGCGGCAGGGCCGCTCCGGCATAAAAGATCAGCTGCAGATTTTTAAAGAAGTTGTTGCGCAGCGCCTCATCCTGCTCGAGGTACGGCAACAACATGGCGTAACCGACCGGCACGTTAAAATAAATGGTCGGCGAGATCTCGGCCAGATTTTTCACCGTCTGTTCCACCAATCCGGGTGCCGGTTTGCCGCCATCGATATGAAGGGTGCCGCCCTGATTGAGGACCAGGTTGAAATTGTGGTTACCGCCGAAGGTATGGTTCCAAGGCAGCCAGTCAACCAGCACCGGCGGGGTCTGATCGGTGAACGGCCAGATCTGCGCCAGCATCTGCTGGTTGGCGCAGAGCATTCCGTGGCTGTTGATCACCCCTTTGGGCTGCCCGGTCGAGCCGGAAGTGTAGAGGATTTTTGCCACCGTATCTGCGCCGACCTGCAACAGTGCCCGGTCGACAGCAGCGCTCACTTCGGTTTCGAGCAGCTCGGCAAAGGGGGTGGTCGGGAATTCTGTCGGCCCACCCTGTCCGACCACCACTTCAATCCCGGACAGATTAAGGCTGGCCAGCGGTGCGGCAAACAGATCACTATCGGCGACATAGATCATCCCCGGACAGATTTCAGCAAAGATAAAGCGGAGCTTGAGAAAATCCTTGCTCAGCAGCGAATAGGGAACCGAGACCGGCACCACCGGCACGCCGGCAATGAAGCAGCCAAGCATCAGCAGCGCATGGTCGATTGAATTGCCGGAGAGGATCATCACCGGCCGATAGGGCCCCAGCTTTCGGTCGAGCAGCGACTGAGCAACAGCATCCGCCTGCCGCTTGACCTCAGCGTAAGTCAAGCGCTGCCAGTCGCCGGCGGCCTGTCGTTCAGCGAGGAAAATGCGTTCGGGGGTCTGCTCCGCCCAATGCCGCAACATCTGGCCGAGATTTTCCCGATAAGGCTGCAGAGGGAGTGTCGAGGTAAAGAGATACCCGCTTTCAGCAGAACCTACAAGCGAGACATGGGGCGGGGCAAAATCGATAGCGGCAAATTCGCTGGAATCCACGGAACACCTCCTGATTGCAATAGAAATACAAAATACTCAGTTCAAAACGGGTAGACTCCCGACTCACTGGCGGCAGCGGCCAGTTGCTGTTTGGCGACCAAAAGTCCGCTGACCGGATAGGCTGTCAGTCGGGCGATAGCTTTCTGTACGACAGCAAGCTCCTTATCCTGAACCCCGTAGGCTGCGCAGCGGACGGCGGCCGCCTGAATCTGTACGAGCAGATCGAAAGCGACGCTTTTCACCAGCGACTGCAGTAGAGTTTTTTTCCGCTCACTGGCAGCAGCAAATATTTTATCGACACGTAACAGGCTGCTCTCCAGGGCAAAGATACCGATGACCAGATCTCCCAGCGCCAGCAGAACCTCCTGCTCCTGCCGCCGCGCTGCAACGCTGCCAAGCAGCAGCAGAAAGAGTTTTTTCAGTCGGCCCAGCAGGTAAAATTCGCCGCCGAAAGCGGTACTCCCGCCAGCCTCTTCAATCCCTTGCGCATGAAGTTCCTCTGCGGCAGCCCGAACCTGCCCCCAGAGATCCAGCCCGCCGGTGTCGGCACGCCGGAACAGCAGCGTCGGGATCAGCAGCCGATTAATTTCATTGGTCCCTTCGAAGATCCGGTTGATCCGCTCATCGCGGTAGAAACGCTCGACCGGATAGTCCTTGATGTAACCGTAGCCGCCGTGAATCTGCAGCGCTTCATCGGCCACTTTAGCCAGCGTATTACTACAGAAGACCTTGGCGATGGCACACTCTCCGGCATACTCCTCAATCGCCTGCTGGTAACGCTGGTAATAATCGTCGCCGCTCCGGTCGAGGGTTGCGAGCCGCGCATCCAGCAACCCGGCAACCCGGTAGAGAAGCGACTCGGCGGCAAAGATCGCCGCGCTCATATCGGCAAGTTTCTCGCGGATGGCGCCGAAGTCAGCCAGCTGCTGGCCGAACTGTTTGCGCTCCGTAGCATAACCTGCCGCCTCGGCAAACGCTGCCTTGGCCGCACCGGTCACCGTGGCGGACAATTTCAAGCGGCCGATATTGAGGACATTGAAGGCGATTTTATGTCCTTTGCCCGCCTCGCCGAGCAGGTTTGCCACCGGCACGCGGACATTCTCCAGCACCACCTGGGCGGTCGAAGTCCCCTTGAGCCCCAGCTTTTTTTCTTCGTTGCCGATCGAGAGACCGGGCATCGTTCGCTCGACCAGAAAGGCGCTGAACTTTTGGCCGTCAATCTTGGCAAATACAGTAAACAGGTCGGCAAAAGCGGCGTTGGTGATAAATTGTTTGACGCCGTTGAGGATGTAACAGGAACCGTCTTCAGACAGGGTCGCGGTGGTCCGGGCGCTTAAGGGATCGCTACCGCAATCCGGCTCGGTCAGACAGTAAGCGCCGATCCACTCGCCGGTGGTGAGTTTATCGAGGTAGTTTTTTTTCTGCTCCGCAGTGCCGTAATAGACCAGCGGCAGGGAACCGATCCCGGTCTGGCCGCTAGAGGTGATGGCAAAGGAGCCGGTCGGACCGATCTTTTCCGCGACCAGCATGCTGGTCGCCTTGTCGAGTTCCAGCCCACCGTACTCTTCGGGGATATCGACCAGGAACAGACCCAGTTCGGCGCAGCTGCGCAGTTTTTCGACCAGCAGGTCGAAGTCCGGCTCCTCCAGCCGCTGCAGATCGGGCAGGATTTCGTTATTGACAAAAGCCTCGGTGGTCTCGGCAATCTGGCGCTGTTCCGAACTGAAATCCTCCGGCACAAACAGGCTGGTACCGAGCGCCTCGGTCAGGAGAAATTCACCGCCTTTCGGCAGGTTCTTCACAATCATGTCAGCTCAATCCTTTATCGACCAGTCTCGCAAAAACGAATTAGATGGCTATGCCATCAAACAATCAGTACCGGACACTTCACTTCATGAATAACATGATTGGAAACCTGATCGAAAAGCAGATTACGCAAATCGCTGTCAGGATTTCTGCCGATCACCAACAGATCATAGTCACCACTGTCGGCGAGAGCGCAGATGGTTTCGCGGGGCCGGCCCTCCTTGACCAGGACATTGACCTCCATCCCTTCCGCGGCAAACAGTTCCTGCTGTTTGGTGACAAACTGCCTTGCCTCCTCCCTGACTTGCTCCTCAATCTCACTGAAACTTTTCTGCGCAAAACCGCGATAGGAGATGGCATCTATATCCAGCACATGCAGCAAAGTCAAAGGGACGGTGATATTCTCCTTCAAGGCGATCAGCCCCTTGATGGTTTCGACTGAAAGCGGTGACCGATCAAGGGGGACCAGGATTTTTCGATCTTTCAAGGGGATACTCCTGTCTGGTTAAGAGGTTTCCGTTGTTTGTAGATCATTTTTTGCCACGGAGTAAATACCTGTAGAACCCGCTACGGCAAAACGTCTTTGCACAGCACCAGCCGCTGCGAAGGAGCAAAACTGCACCCCTGCAGAAACTTGTGCAATTCGGCCTGATCCCACTGAACCTGGGTGTGCAATGATTCGACTTGCAGGATCGAAAGGTTGATCAGCAGCTGCGCAAGCAGCGCCCGGCCGACACCGGTAGCTTTTTCCGCCGGGTGGACACCGATAGTATCGATCACGGCGGTCTGAATCGGCTTGCCGAACTCGCCGTAATCGACGCGGGCCATGATAAATCCAGCGACCAGATCTTTTTTCTGCGCCACCAACGAAACGCGAATTCCCGATTCTACCAGCATTTCCTGAAACTTGCTGCGATAATAGCCGGTCCGGTCCCGACCGGAGAGTTTTTGGTCGAGGCGGACCACGGTATCCAGATCCTCTTCCCGGAGCGAGCGAATCAGCACCCGGTCGCGACAGAGGGTATCGAAATCGTTACCCCCGGCGCCATGAACCTGCCAGTAACCATCCATTTTCACGGTCGATATCTCTTCAACCTTTTCCGGCAGCGTTGAGGTATCGCGGGCAACGATCTGGATCGGCGCCAGTTTGAAATCGCTCGCCGCGAAGAAACCGGTCATGGCGTGGTTCGCCCAGTCGATCTCAGTACGCAGAGTGGTGATATTTTTCTTGGTCAGCCGCTCTTCAATACCGCTCAGCAGCGCTTTCCCGACCCCCTGTCCCTGGGCAGCAGAATCAACGCCTAGGACATCGAGCACGGCAACCTTCTGCGCAGAACCGAAATCCCCATCCTGCACCCGGGCAAACGCGTAGCCCTGAATTTTATCACCGGCACAGGCGGCACAGGTGATAAACGCCTCAGGTGCAGCCACGGCGACCGTCAGGCGCTTCTCGAAAAATCCCCGGCGCGGCGTGCCGAGAATACGACTGTCGATGGCCGAAACCTGCTCAAGATCTTCTGGACAAAGTGATCTGAAAGTTAAATGACTCATTGCGGGAACTCCCATGTCATTAAAGGAAAAAACAGCAGCTCAAGATGCTTTCGGTAACTGTCCGCGTTCTTTCAATTTTTGATAACGAAAAGCACCCCACAATGCGGCACCGATGGCTCCGGCAAACATCGAATCGGGATGAGCGGCAACCTGGGTGCCCATATTCTGCTTGTCCATACCGTCCTGAATCGCCTTGACCAGCCCGACATCGAGCGCTAAACCGCCGGTCATCAGCACCACCCCCTGATTGACGCCGATCGATTTAAGCAGCTTGATCAGCCGGTCAGCCATCGATTCATGGATGCCGCGCAGGATGTCGCAGGGTGCAATCGAACGGGAGACCATGTTGATGACATCGGTCTCGGCCAGCACCGCACAGATGCCGCTGACTTTCTCCGGCGTGGTCGACTGCAGCGAGAGACTGCCGATCTCGTCCTGGCCAATCCCCAGGTAGCGGGCGATATTCTCCAAAAACTGGCCCGATCCAGAAGCGCACTGACTGGTCATCCGATAGGTCAGCACCTTGCTTTTTTCATCGATACTGATCGCGCGACCGTTCAGAGCACCGATATCGAGCACCGCACGGGCATCGGGGTTCAGGTAGATAGCGCCACGAGCATGAGTGGTCATCGAATAGAAATGCCCGGTGGTCCCTTTGAGGGTCTCCCCTTCGCCGGTGCTGGCGATATAGCTGATCTGCTGCCGCTTCAGGCCGCTCTGTTCGAGCACCGCTCCGATCGACTCCTCAACCAGAGTATGCGCATCGCGCTGGCGGATCCGCGCATTCCAACGGGCCAGCCACTCGACATTATCACCAGCGATCCGAAACAGAGCGGTTTTTATCACGCCGGAGCCGACGTCAATACCGATTGCAGTTGTCATATCGATTCTCCTATGTGAACTTGATGCATCGCTATTTAACCCAACGTAGGGGCGAATCTTGTATTCGCCCGCATTCCGATCGCCCGCATTCCGGTTATTGATGGACAAGGGCGATCACAAGGATCGCCCCTACAACACCACCGCGCTATGCGCGAAGCTGGCACCGCCGAGGGCGCCAGTGTAGATCGATTCGGCGCTGATGTTGATGGTCTTCTCGCCGTAGTTCTCGAAGATCAACTGGCGCAACTCCTTGACGGCAGCTTCGTTCTTGGCGACGCCGCCGGTAAAGGTGAATTCTTCGTCCACTCCGCCGGAACGGGAGAGGATCGACATCGCCCGCAGCATGATCGCCCGGTGCAGGCCGGCCAGAATATCGGCGCGGTTCTCGCCCATCGCCATCCGGTCGCGCAGTTCGGCGCCTGCAAAGACAGTACAGGTGGAATTGATCCGCGTCGCCTTGGTCGCCTTCATGGCGATCGGGCCGAGCTCGTGCAGCCCGATATTCATTTCGTCGGCGATGTACCCCAGGTAACGGCCGCAACCGGCGGCGCAGCGGTCGTTCATCTGAAAGTTGACAACGATACCGTTCTCGTCGACCTGAATCCCTTTGGTGTCCTGACCGCCGATATCGAGCACGGTGCGGGTCCCCGGAAACATCATATGCGCGCCCAGCCCGTGACAGAGGATTTCCGAGCGGATATGCTCCTTGGGAAAGGGCAGCCGCACCCGGCCGTAACCGGTGCCGACCACGTAGGTCTCTTCCAGCTCCTGAGCGAGGACAGATTCAAGCGCTTGCTGTGCGGCCGCTTCACTGACTTTCACCCCAGCCACCTCACGCAGGGCCCGTGACAGGCCGTTGAGCAGCTGCCTTGAAACGGTCTCGTCGCTCGACACCAGGCTTTCGATATCGATGATCGATTTATCGTAAACATTGAGCAGCACATCAAAGCTGATTCCCGCTTGTTTACCGACCGTTTCGGCAAGACTCATAAAACGTGAACCGGCAATGTCACGGAAAAAATCCGATTTGCGCTCGGCACCGGGAGCGTAGATCGTCGGCGCTTCGGCCGTGATCGCCTTGAACACCGAGTCGAGCGCTTCGCGCAGCGGCCCCTTGAGATCCTTGAACCGCTCATGATCCAGATAGCCGTTGCAAGTTTCTTCGAGCTGATTAAGCTCGGATAGAAACTGTTCAAGCCGAAAGTTGCGCTCCAGATCAGCCAGCAGCAGGTCGGCGCCGCCACCGCTGCCGAGGGCATTTTGGAACAGGGTAAAACGGGCAGCGATCTTCGCTTCCTGCTTGGAAACCCGGGCGGCAACGTCGTAGTTGGAGCGCGAGTTGGTGATCCCCCGGCCGAGAACCTGACGGTTCTCATCCATCAACACCGCCTTAGTGGTCGTCGAGCCTAAATCAATGCCGATAAATGTCTTCATCTCATAACCTTTCCTCGACCTGTATATTTGATGGCTAATTCCCCACCAGATGACTAAGTTAAAATTGTGTCCCCCTAGGCGCCGGCCCGGCGTTTCTGATCGATCATCTGGAAGTAGCTCTCCAAGCGGTTCTTGACGTTGGCGGCTGAGAAATAGCGCGGGTCGACCAGATCGGTTTCTATGAAGGCGCCCGGCTTGCCGGTCAGTTTCTCGACTTCGCGCATCATCACCAGCTGTCCGGCTGAAAAGCTGTTGCAGCTCTTGATCGAGTTGATCAGCAGACCGTCAGCTTCATATTCCTTGACGTTGCGGGCCAGCATATCGACCCGGGTCGGCAGGTTGCGGTTGGTGTAGACACCCAGACAGTAATCGGCCAGCGACTCCAGCGGATGCTCCGGGTCGTGGCGAAAGTTGTCGTAATCGTAGACACCGCCGACCTTGGTGTAGCTGCTGGCAACCACCACCGCACCCATCTCGTAGAACATCTTCCAGAATTCGCGAAACGATGTCCAGTTGGGCGGCCCTTCGACCACCAGTCGATATTTCTCCTCCGGCATCTCCCCTTCCGGGGTCTGGGCGCCGAGGCCGAGTTCGATCCGCTGCTCGATTTCGGCGCGCAGCATTTTATAGTAGTCGATCGCTTCGTCGGTACCGCGAAAAGCGGTAAAGATCGGCCCCATGTAGTAGACGCCGCCGAAATAGCAGTCGATCGGCGAGGGTTTGCGCTTCGACTGCTCCAGCATCCAGACCAGATCATCCTCGGCCAAAGCCGACTTGCGCAGATACTCTCGCAGCCGGTCGATATCGAACTTGATCCCGGAGACCTGCTCCATCAACGGGATGACCTCTTCCTTGAGCTGCTTGACGATGTAGTCACGCATGTTTTGTGTCGGCTTGCCGTCGGCGGCATAGGGCACATGCAGCATCACCGTCGGGCACCGGTACTGTTCGCGCAGCAGCTCGAACCACTTGAGAAACGTGAAACAGCCGGTGTAGGAGAGCAGCAGCATATCGGGGTTAGGAAAAGGTTTGCCGTTAGGCGCGATGTTGCCCTTCTCCATCATGCCGATATCCGCTTTGACGTAGGTGCAGACATCTTCCGAATGGCCGGAGCGTTCAGCGCTGGCGATCATCTCACCCGATTTCTTGCGCATGGCGTTCTGGATGGCGTTGATCTCGGGCAGGTTGTTGGCGATATCGAAACACATCAACAGTTCGTTCAGATTGCCCGGAACAAAGGTCGAAGAAACCTTGGATTCGCCGCTAGTGATCCGATCATAATTGCGGCTGATCATCTCTTTCTGCAGCAATTGCGATTGAGACTTAACGACATCTTGATGACTCATGAGGCACTCCATAATTTGATCGAATCGGCAAAGGTGCCGGCCTGTTCGCGGATCGGCTGCATCTGTCCCGAGTTCTCGGCATACTGCATGGTGATGTAGGGGATTCCCGCCTTTTCCAGGCGCTGCACCATCATCGGCTGATCGAGCAGGGCCGGATCGCAGAAGCTCGGAGCGGCAAAAATCACCCCGTCGGCACCCCGCTTGCGGATCGATTCGAGCATGTAGTTACCCTTCTCTTCGAGATTGGGCTCGTACTTGGCGGCGGTTTCAGCGCTGTGATGCAGAAAGGCATGTGAGAGATTTTCGATCGGATCGCCATCGCTCGGCACATCTTCGAGCAACCAGCGGGTGACCAGCATGCTGTCATCATCGACGATGTAGCAGCCGGCCATCTCCAGCGACTTGATCAGGTTGAGCGGCGGCTGCTCGCAGAAGGTGCCGATTAACGTAACCCGGCAGTTATCGCGCATCGGCCGCTGTTCGGCACCTGCGGCAAGCAGGTACTCCTTCATCAGCCGGGTATGCTCCTCGACCGGCAGCACCATACCGGCGCGCATCAACAGGTAGACCTCGGCAGCCGGAGCATTCCAGGGGGTTTCCGCCCGGTAGTCGTAGACCTTGTTGACCCAGGCGCGATTCTCATTGTAAACGGCGATCGAGCGGTTGATCTGTGCAGCGGTGATTTCACGCCCCGCCAACTTTTCGAGGCCCGCTTTCAGCTCGCGCAGCTCGTTGCCGTAGAACACCCCGCCGACCTCGTCCTTGAAGTTCTGCGGCGTATCGAAGTAACGAACGTACTTGTCCTTGAACATGATCTGCCAGATACCGGACAGGTTGCGGATGACATCACAGATCGAGGGGAACATCATGCCGTCGACGAAGTCGAGTTTTCCGGTGATCGCCAGTTCGATGGTCGAACGAGGGATCCGGCAGATGTAACTCTGGTAGTAGGCGTCGCCGTGGATTACTTCCATGTCAGCGCCGCCGCCGAGAACTCCCAGCGGCAGCATACCGGCGGCGTGGATGATTTCGCGCGGTACATAGACCGGCATATAACCGATCACCTTGCGCCCCGGCTGGGCGGCTTTCCACTGCCGCGCCTTGCTGAAAGAAATGTCCTCGAAGATTTCCTGGCAGAAATCGACGATCTCCTTGACCGATTTACTACGCATAAAAGTTCTCCTGACTGAGGGAAAACGTCCTGACAAACGGTTCTTCAGCTTCTGAAACCCAATATCAGACCCTGGCACAATTTTTTAGAAATCAATCCTGCGATTCCTCATTACGGTAAAAGAGTACCTCAATACCTCTTTCCTGTCAACGTCAAATGATCCAGCGATTCAGGATCGATGCAAGTCCGCTCGACGGTCTCCTTGCCCCTCTGGCCACACCGCTAATTAAAAATACAATCATATCCCGAAATAGCCTTGTCGCAAGCGGGCAAGCAACTGACTATCCTTTATGCATCAAACACTTCTCCATATTGCACCGGGCAGAATACCGGTTTTGCTAAAAGGTGCGCAGAGAGTAAAAATCACACCTATAATTATTTGTATTTAATTTGAATCAACTTACAAGTGTTGATAGTATGGCCTTCTGCTTTCGCTACTGACTCCCTTTAACCCACTCTCAGGTCGTATGATTCGCTTTTTCTGCAGGATAGTATTATTGATCTATTGTCTGTTCAGCGGGGTTCTGTCAGCGTTTGCTGACCAGCCGACGACGACGACACATCACGTCCTGGTTCTGAATTCCTACCATCAAGGCTTTAAATGGTCGGATGAGATTATCGAAGGGCTCAGGCAACCGTTGCTGGCAGCCTTCGAGAACGTCAATATTCATATCGAGCATCTAGATAGCAAACGTTACCCGGATCAGGATCTGGACCGGCTGGCAAAAACCTTTGCCGACAAATACAAAAAACTCCCCCTGGATGTCATCATTACCGCTGATGATAGCGCCTTCAACTTCATAAAAACCTACCGGTCGCGGATCTGCAACAAAACACCACTGGTTTTTTGCGGGGTGAATTTTCTCAGCAAAGCAAAACTCCTGGGCCTGGAGAACTATACCGGCATCAATGAAACCGTCGACCATCGGGCCAACATCGACTTGATCCTCGAATTACATCCGAAGGCCAAACGGATCGTTGCGATCAGCGACCTGACCCTATCAGGCAAGATCAATCGCACCCGAATCAACTCTTTCGAACCCTTCTATTTCACCCAGGTCAAATTTGATCACTGGTACGATCTCTCACACGCTGAACTGATGCAGCGGCTCGCAAGCCTGGCGGCCGCAGATGTCGTTCTGTTCACGTCGTTCTTTTGTGACCGTCTCGGCAAAACCTTTAAATTTGACAAAATTGCCCGTGAAATCAGTCGCACCTCCCCGGTGCCGGTTTATGGCGGCTGGGACTACGATCTGGGATCCGGGATAGTCGGCGGAAAACTCGCCAGCGGGTACTATCAGGGGAGTGCCGCCGGAGAATATGCGGTCAGAATTATCAACGGCGAACCGACGACAGCTCTTCCCCTCCAATGGCAAAGCCCCAATCATTACATGTTTGACGAAACGGCCCTGTCACGGTTCAAGATCAACCGCAGCGACCTCCCCGTAGACTCCATTATTATCAATCACGTCCAGAATCCTTTTGAAGAATACCGCGCGCTGATCTTCTTTGTTGCCACGGTAGTTATGATTCTTTTAGCGAGCACCATCTACCTTGCGATTAATACGCGGCGCAGAATCCATGCCGAAAAACAGCTTCAGGAAAGCGAGGCACACTACCGAGGGCTGACGGAAATGCTGCCGCAGACCATTTTTGAAACGGATGAACAGGGGCAGTTAAACTACACGAATCAATTCGGGCTGGACTGGAGCGGCTACAGCCACGATGACCTGCATGACAGGCTGTCAGTTCTTGACATTTTCCATCCGGATGACCACAACCGTCTGCAGAAAAATATTGCCCGCACTCATGATGAAAACAGCTCACAAGGCAACGAATATCGCTTCATCAAAAAGGATGGTTCGGTGGTCCCGGTTCTGGTCTACTCGCGGTCATCCAAGTTGACAACAGGCGGCAGCGGCTTGCGCGGCAGCCTGATCGACATCAGCGACATCCGCCGGGCGGAACAGGATGCGCTGCTGGTACGTCTCTATCTGCAAAATGTGGTCAACCTGATGCCGAGCATTTTGATCGGTACCGACGGCCTGGGTTATGTCTCCCTCTGGAATAATCAGGCAGCAAAAACGACCGGCATCACTTCAGAGGAGGCGCATGGGAAACTCCTGGCCGAGCTGCTGCCTGCCCTGGCTGGTGAACAGGAAAAGGTCGTCCAGGCCTTGGCACATCAGCAAACCCTGTCTGAAAAACGGGCCCCAAGAGATCTTTCCGGCGAAGAGCGGTTTTGGGACATCCTGGTTTATCCACTGTCACTCAAGGCAATGGACAGTGCCATTCTGCATCTGGACGACGTGACGGAACAGATCCAGATAGAGCAGGTGATGGTGCAGACGGAAAAGATGATGACCATCGGCGGATTGGCGGCCGGGATGGCCCACGAAATCAACAACCCGCTTGCCGCGATCATACAAACCGTGCAAGTTGCCTTGCGCAGGATGTCCCCCGACCTGCCGGCAAACATCCAGGCTGCAGAGCTGGTGGGACTGCCTTTTGAAAATATCGCAGAATATCTGGAACAGCGAAAGATTCCGGCAATGCTTGAAACGGTCCTGAAATCGGGCAGCAGAGCGGCAGATATCATCCAGGATATGCTGAGATTCAGCCGCCGGGAAAACACCGAGAAGCGATCGATCGATATCCATGAACTGGTCGACCTGGCGATCAAATTCGCTGAGAAAGAGCACAGCTCATACGATTTCAAGCAGATCGATGTGCGAAAGATCTATGGAGAACTTCCGCCGGTCAACTGCTCAGCAACACAGATACAGCAGGTGTTACTCAACATCATCAAAAATGGCGCCGAAGCGATGGCGGACTGGCAGCAGATGAATCAACCGCAGAAACTCACAATTCATACCCAAACAAGCGGAGAATCGGTTCGGATTATCATTGAGGATAATGGTCCTGGTATGCCGGAGACGGTGCGGAAGCGGATCTTTGAACCCTTTTATACCACCAAAGCTGAGGGCGTCGGAACCGGTCTGGGCCTGTCGATTTCTTACTTCATTATCACCCAGAACCATCAGGGTGCTATCGATGTCACTTCTGCTCCGAGCAAAGGAACAAGATTTACCATCGACCTGCCGATTCATCCAACCTGAGAGGTTGCGGAAGTCTAATCGAGGAGGAATTGCAGCTGTTGCGGGTGGCTGTAGATTTCCATGCTGCTGCCGCGCAGGTAACCGACCAGCGTGATTCCGGCCTGTTCACAGAGTTCGATCGCTTTATCGGTCGGTGAGGTGAGTGAGGCGATCAGGCCGATCCCGAGTCGTGCCGCCTTGGCGACCATCTCGGTGGAGACCCGCCCGGAAGTGACCAGCATTTTGTTCTGCAGTTCGATCCCCTTAAACAGTGCTTCACCAGCCAGCCGGTCAAAGGTGTTATGCCGGCCGAGATCCTCGGCATGCAGCAGCAGACCTTGGTCGCCACCGATCGCCGCAGAATGGATGCCGCCGTGACTGCTGTATTGTTTGGTCAGGCTTTGCAGGGAGCTCATCAGGCCAAACAGCTCTTCGCTGCGGTAGCTGCGAGGCTGTCGGTGGGAAAGATCGAGCAGGTTTTGCGGCAGATTGTAGGTGATCCCGCTGCCGCACCCGGAGGTCAGGGTCGGTTGCAGACGTTCCGGCAATTCGGTGCGGAGGCGCAGTTCGGCCAGACCGTATTCGCTGCACACCCCCATTGAGAGGATATCGTCAAGGCTGTCGATAAAACCCTGCAGGCGAAAAAACCCGACCAGCAGAAAATTGAGCTGGTGCGGTGAGCAGACCAGGGTCGCCAGTTCGCGGCCGTTGACCCGCAGGCGCAACGGATACTCCTCGACCACTTTACGCTCGACCTGCTCGCTCTGCCCCTTGATGACCCGGACTATTTTTCGGCTGGATTGCTCTGCCATCACTCGCCCTTCTTTAAATCCCCCCTCGCCCCCCTTTTTCAAAGGGGGGAATTGAGCGCAATGTACTGGCCTCCCCCTTTGGCAAAGGGGGATTGAGGGGGATTTATCCTCCGCAGCCGCCGCAACCCTTTGCAACGGGTTCCGGGGGAGACATCAGCGCTTCGGTTAAAACGTATGCAGCCTGTAGCGCTGAAGTTGGGCAGAGCGGAAAACATTCTTTACAGTCCCAGCATTCCCTGACTGCGATCTCTGGAATGAAATTTATTTCGCGCTTCGCACCCCGGTCGAAAAAACCAACGGCGTGCTTCTGTTTGATCTCGGCGCAATACCTTACGCAGAGACCACAGAGGATACAGAAGTTAGCGTCCTTTTCAAAACGATTCGGGTCGGCGCCGTAGATCTGAGCCAGGGCCACAATTTGCTCAGAGTCGGGTGCATGCGCGAGCATCTGCTCCAGCAGGACTTTGCGAATCCTGTCCAGCTGTTCGGTTCTGGTTCTGATCACCAGGTCTTTTTCGACCGGGTGCTGACAGGCCGCGATGAGATTTGTCCTGCCGTGAGCATCCGCCTCAACCGTGCAAAGCCGGCAAGCCCCGTAAGGCGCCAGTTTCTCATGGTCACAGAGGGTGGGGATGGCAACCCCGACGCTGCGCGCCGCCTGCAGAATGGTCATGCCTTCTTCGACGGTCACCTGTTTTCCATCGACCTGCAAACTGATTTCACTCATATTTTCATCCTATACTTCTTCAGGGACAGCGACCGGCACCGGTTCACCTGAAAGAATCCTCACCGCATCAAACGCGGCCGGACAAGCCTCAAAGCAGCCCTTGCATCTGGTGCATTTCCCCTGATCAACGACGTGAATCTTTTTCTTTTCACCGGTGATCGCATCTGCCGGGCATTTCCTGAGGCAGGCTCCGCAGCCCTTGCACTTGTCCGGGTCGATATAAAAAGCAATCAGCTCCTTACAGGCGAGCGCCGGGCACTTCTGGTGATTGATGTGTGCCTCGTACTCGTGCCGAAAATGTTTCAGGGTACTCAAGACCGGATTGGGGGCAGTCTTACCCAGCGCGCACATGGAAGAGCCCTTGGTCGTTTCGGCTAACTCCTGCAACAGTTCGATATCCCCCTCCTGACCAAGCCCGTTGGTCATATTGGTCAGAATCTTCAGCATCTGGCGGATACCTTCGCGACAGGGAGTACATTTGCCGCACGATTCGTCGCTGAGGAATTCGAGGAAGTAGCGGGCGATATCGACCAGGCAGGTATCCTCATCCATGACGATCATCCCGCCGGAACCCATCATGGCGCCGGCCTTGGTCAGCTCATCGAAGTCGACCTTGGTATCGAGCAGATTTTCCGGCAGACAACCGCCCGACGGGCCACCGGTCTGTACCGCCTTGAACTGCTTGCCATCGGGAACCCCGCCACCAATCTTGAAGATGATGTCGCGCAGGCTTGCGCCCATCGGCACTTCGACCAGACCGGTGTTGTTGACCTTGCCGACCAGTGAAAAGATCTTGGTGCCTTTGCTGTTTTCGGTGCCGATTGCACTGAAAAAATCAGCGCCTTTATTGATCACCAGCGGGATGTTCGCCCAGGTCTCGACGTTATTGATATTGGTCGGTTTGCCCCAGAGGCCCTTGGTTGCCGGGAAGGGTGGTCTGGCATTTGGCTCCCCCGGCTTGCCTTCCAGAGAATTGAGCAGCGAGGTTTCCTCGCCACAGATAAAGGCCCCGGCGCCGCGATGAACCTTGACCGTGAAATCGAATCCGGAACCGAGAATATCCTTGCCGAGCAGACCGTACTTCTCGGCCTTTTCGATGGCGATCGCCAGATTGGAAACCGCCAGCGGGTACTCCTGGCGAACGTAAACATAGCCTTCGTTCGCACCGATCGCGTAGGCACCGATCATCAAGCCCTCAAGCACCGCAAAGGGGTTGCCTTCCATCACCGAACGATCCATGTAGGCGCCCGGATCGCCCTCATCGCAGTTCACTACGACATACTTCTGGTCGCCGGGAGCATTGCGGGCGAAATCCCACTTCACTCCCGAGGGAAAACCGGCCCCGCCGCGTCCGCGTAACTTGGCATCTTTCACTTCGCCGACCACCTGTTCGGGGGTCATCTCGAAGAGGGTTTTGGCCAGAGCCTGATAACCTTCGACAGCGAGATAGTCTTCCAGACTTTTAGGGTCGATCTTGCGATTGGCCCCGAGTACCAGCCGTTGCTGATGCTTATAGAAGGGGATATCCTCTTCGAGGGAGGATTTTTCGCCAGTGTTCGGGTCGACGTAGAGCAGGCGTTCGACAATCTTCTGCTCTTTGATCGTTGCGGAGATGATCTCGGCGATGTCCTCAGGTTGAACCTTGAGGTAACAGATCCCTTGCGGATAAATAACCACAATCGGACCCTGCTCGCAGAAGCCGTGGCAACCGGTTGTGCGAAAACTGACCTCTGCTGTGATACCCTGTTTTTCGATTTCCTGCTCAAGCGCGGCGAAAACCTTGCCACTGCCGGTCGCCAGGCAGGCGCTGCCGGAGCAGAGCGTGATACAAGGTTTATCCGGATCTCTTTGGGAGAGGATCTCCTTGCGGAAGCTTTCCAGTTCAGCAGGTGAATTTATCCTGGACATAGTCTTTCCTTATTGACAGGCGCAGAGGTTCACGACCTCTGCGGTCTCGGACTGCTTCAATTTTTCCAAGGTTTCAGCCGTCTCAGCCAGTTTCAACTTTTCCAAGACTTCTGCCGTTTCGGCCTGCACCACGTTGCCGTGATATTCGCCATCAACAACCATGACCGGGCCCAGGGCGCAACAGCCCAGACAGCTGACCGTCTCGACGCTGAACTGCAGGTCCGGGTCGGTTTCGCCCGGTTTAACGCCGGTCACCGCTTCGACCGTGGCGAGAATATCCTGGGCACCACGGACATGACAGGCCGTGCCGACACAGACGTGGATCTCATGACGACCCTTGGGTGTGAGGCTGAAGGTTTTGTAGAAGGTGGTGATATGCTGGATACGGCTCATGGGCACGGCCAGCTTCTCGCTGACGCGGGTCAGTGCCTCCTTGGGCAGCCAATTATTGGTGCTCTGAATGTCGAGCAATATCTGAATCAACAAACTGGCTTCGCTGTCATGTTTTTCAATAATCTGATCGATTTTACCGATATCCATTGTCGTCGTCCTTATCTTCCTGGATCAACCTTCAGTTGCACCGAAACAACATCCCCTCTCCCAGAGAGAAGGTTTATGCACCAGCAGCCAGCGCGTAGCACTTCTGCTCTTCATCGAAGCTGACCAATCCGAGCCGCGAAGAACTGCTGAGATGTTTCGAAACAGCCGCCGGATTGATGCCAAGATTTTTGGCGATATCTCGGGCGGACAGGGGATGCTCGCGCAGCAGCAACATGATCTGGCTGATGGCCAGCTTGTCCACCAGTAATTCTTCGAAGAGGCGGTTGAACTCGTCGCTGGCGAAATACTCCAGATACTCCTGCTCGGTCTTGAATCGCACCCGCAGCCGCTCCCGTTCCACCAGTTTGGCATAAGGGATCAGCTTGGTGAGCGCTTGCAAGTTGAGCTTCAAGGTCTTTGCGTCCAGCTCTTCGCTTGAGCCAAGTGGGCCCAGTCCCTTGAGCTGCTTGCCGAAATTATTCATCACTTCGGCATAGCGGCTACCCTCTGAGGCCGCGATCCATTCCAGCCGCAGCCGGTCGGGGTTGATGCCGACCTGTTCAAGGAGTTTTTTGGTGAACAGCATATTGAACAGGGTGTCGTAATTGCCCTCGGTCACATAGTGACACTCGCCCGGCCAGCAGCCGCCGACAAAGACACCGTCCGCCCCGTTGGAGAAGGCGCGCAGGACAAAGGCGATATCAACCCGGCCGGTACACATGACCCGGATAATCTTTGTTTCAGTTGTATATTGTTGCCTGGAAACTCCAGACAGGTCCGCAGCCCCGTATGCTCACCAGGTGCACAAAAAACCGATGACGTTGGGTGTGTATTCGAATCCGGCTGACATGTGTACCTCCTTTCGTGGTTGGTAATTCATTTTTGTTTTGAGTCTATTCCCCTCTCCCTGAGGGAGAAGGGCTGGACGGTACACCTACGAGGTTACTTCCTCGCGTATCGCCTGATCTATCTGGGCGAAGATCTCATCATCCGTGTAGTGTTTCAGATAAATCGCCCCGGTCGGGCACTTGGCATTGCACAGGCCATCCCCCTTACAGAGGATCTCCTTGACCTTGGCTTTCTTGCCGTACGGAGTTTCAACAAATTCGATGGCGTCGTAGTTACAACAGGTGATACAGGCCCCGCAAGAGATACAGTCATGCACGTTGACATCGCAGACCGACCCGGAGGCGGTGACCGTCTCCCCCGAGAGGATCGTGACGGCACGGCCAGCCGCGCCGTAAGCCTGGCTGATCGTCTCGCTGATATGCTTCGGATAATGCGCGGTGCCGCACAAGAACACCCCGTCAGAACCAAAGTCGACCGGTCGCAGCTTGACGTGGGCTTCCTGGAAGAAGCCGTCCGGGTTCATCGAACACTTGTAAAAGCGGGCCATATCCGGGCCGGAATCGGACGGGTTGACCGCCGCCGACAGCACGACCAGATCAGCTTCCAACTCAAGCTTCTGTCCCAGCACCAGATCGGGCACCGTCACTTGCAGACCGTCCCCAGCAACTTCGACGACCGGCTTGTTGTCCGGTTCGAAGCGGATGAACTTGATGTCTTTATCTGCCGCCTCGCGGTAATAATCTTCCTTGAAACCGTAGGTGCGCATGTCACGGAAGAGGATGCTGATCTCCATCTCCGGGTTGATCTCTTTAAGTTTCAGGGCATTCTTGACCGCCTGGCCGCAACAGACGCGGCTGCAGTAATTCTTGTCTTCCTGCCGACAACCGACACACTGGATCATCACCAGGTTCTTGGCCTTCTGCACCCTGTCGCTCTGCTGGACGATTTCAGCTTCGAGTGTCAGCTGGGTGACAACCTGATCGCTCTCACCGTAAAGGTATTCGGTCGGCCGATGCTCCTCGGCCCCGGTGGCGATGATGACGATGCCGTGAGCGATCTCCCGCACGCGTCCCTCAGCGGTGACAGAGGTGAGAAAATTACCAACATAACCGCTGACGTCATCGATGCGGCAATCGGTCAGCACCCGTAGCGAGGAGTGCTGGTAGACCTTGCGGGTCAACCCCTTCAGGTATTCCTGAACATCCATCCCATCCAGGGTGTAGTGGATGTTTCTGGCCATCCCGCCAAGCTCGGATTCTTTTTCGAGCAGATAGACCTCGAACCCCTGCTCGGCCATGCTCAGGGCACTGGTCATCCCGGCCGGTCCGCCGCCGATCACCAACGCTGTCTTGTTGACCGGCAGGTCAAATTCCTTCAACGGCTGCAGATGGGCGGCGCGGGCCACCGACATCCGGACGATGTCCTTGGCCTTTTCCGTGGCTTTTTCCTTCTCCTTGGAGTGAACCCAGGAGCAATGCTCGCGGATATTGGCGAATTCGAAGAAATACTGGTTGATCCCCGCTTCACGGCAGGTGTCCCGGAACAAGGGTTCGTGGGTTCGTGGAGTACAGGCCGCCAGCACCAGCCGGTTGAGGCCTTTTTCGACGATCTGCTTGGAGATCTGATTGGCGTTTTCGGTGGAGCAGGCGAACAGGTTCTCACCGGCCCAGGAAACGTTCGGCAGGGTTGCGGAGTATTCAACCAGCGCAGGAATATCAACCACCCGGCCGATATTCGCACCGCAGTGACAGACCACCACCCCGATCTTCAATTCTTCTTCTGAGGTGTCCCGTTCTTCAGGGTAGACCCGTTCCCGGCTCAACCTGTCCCGCCGTTTGTTGAGCAGTTCACCGATCTGGGCATCGGCAGCACTTGCGCTGACGACCGCCTCGGGGATGTCGGCCGGGCCCTGGAAGGCACCGCTGACGAACACCCCTGCGCGGGTGGTCAGGATCGGGTTGCGCGGGTCGGTCTTGCAGAAACCGTGCTCGTTCAGTTCGATGTCGAAGGTAGTCGCCAGCCTCTCGACATCTTTCGGCGGATTGAGTCCGACCGACAGTACGACCAGATCGAATTCCTCTTCCTTGACCCCCTCGTCCAGCGTGGAGTAACGGATAGTGACGTTCTTGTTCTCGGGGATTTCTCGCCCGATAGTGACATAACTTCTGATGAAACGGACGTCATCGAGCTTTTCAGCACGCTGATAGAAGCGCTCGAAATCCTTGCCGTGAGCGCGGATATCATTATGAAAGATGGTGGCATCGAGACCATTATCATGGTCTTTGGCCAGGATCACCTGTTTTTGCGTGTAGGTACAGCAGACGGCCGAACAGTAGCTGTTGCCGCCGGGGATCACCTGGCGGGAGCCGACACACTGAATCCAGGCGATCTTTTGCGGATGTGTTTTGTCGGAGGGGCGCAACAAATTGCCATCGTAAGGCCCGGTGGAACACAGGATCCGTTCGAAATCAAGGCTGGTGACGACGTTTTCCATGACGCCATAGCCGAAGTCGGTCCGCAGCTTGGGATCGAAGGTATCATAACCGGGTGCCAGCAGAATCGCCCCGACCTCCAGCTCGATCTGCTCCGGCTTCTGGTGGAGGTCAATCGCATTCGGCTTGCAGACGCCGACACAGATCTGGCACTTCCCCTCTTTGAGGTAGAGGCAGGTCTCGGGGTCGACGTAAGTCACTAGGGGTTCGGCCTGTGAAAAGTAGATATGAACCGACTTTGACTCCGACAGCCCCTGGTTGAAGGGGTCGGGTATCTTGACCGGGCAGTAATCGACGCAGATGTTACAACCGGTACATTTGTCTTCGAGAATATAGCGCGGTTTTTTAGTCACCTTTACTTTGAAATCGCCGGCTTCGCCAGCCACCTCGTCGACCTCGGCATAGGTAATGATCTCAATATTGGGGTGCCGCGAGCACTCAATGAACTTGGGTGACTCGATGCACATCGAGCAGTCATTGCTGGGAAAGGTCTTGTCCAGCTGCGACATTTTGCCGCCGAGCGACGGTGCTTTGTCGACCAGATAGACCCGGAAACCAGAATTAGCCATGTCGAGAGAGGCCTGAATTCCGCTGATCCCGCCACCGACAATCAGCACATCACCCAAATTTCTGTCTACGGAAGTATCCATAAGTTGTCTTTCGACGAGACTGTTATCCACAATATTTGTCCTTTACCAAAGGCCGTGCCGTAACTGCTTCAGCGGGAGGAGGTGCTGCCGCCGTTACAGCACGGCCTGAATGATTTCCGTAATATCCATGATCTTCAGGGACTCATCCTCGTTCAAGCCGAGGCAGCTGTCGGTAAAATTAGTGATGCAATAGGGGCAGGAAGTCACCAGAACCTCGGCACCGACATCAACGGCCTGCCTCACGCGCAGATCGGAGAATCTGTCCTCCTTGGGGGTCTCAACCCAGATGCGCCCGCCACCACCGCCGCAACAGAGACTTTTTTCGCGGTTATCGGCCATCTCGCTCAGTTCCAGTCCGGAGACCTGCTGCAGAAGTTTGCGGGGCTCGTCGTAGATATCGTTATGCCGGCCCAGGTAGCAGGGGTCGTGATAGGTGACTTTTTTGGCGAATTCTTTGTTGAGCTCGAGCCGGCCATCGTTCACCAGTTCGGCGACATATTGCGAGATGAAGACCACCTCGAAGTTGACCATGAATTCCGGATATTCGTTCTTAAAGCTGTGGTAGCAATGGGGTGAAGAGACCACGACTTTCTTGACGCCGTTCTCGATAAACGCCTTGATGTTCTCCCTGGCCAGGCGCTTGAAGAGATCTTCGTTGCCGGCCTTGCGGATACTTTCACCGCAACAGCTCTCCTTGCTGCCGAGGATACCGAAATCGACGCCGGCCTTGTTGAGGATGCCGGCAGTCGCAGCAGCCACCTCGCGCATGCGCGGGTCGTAGCTGAGGTAGCAGCCGGTGAAATAGAGCACCTCCATTCCTTCGGCGTAGGTCTTGACCGCCAGCCCCTGGGCCCATTCCGCCCGCTTGTCGCGTTCGCCGCTTAAGGAGTTGCCCTCGGAGGTCAGACTGGCAACCACCGACTGGATGGGACCGATATTCCCGGGATAGACGTCATACTCGGCGCCGAGCTTGCGCAGGGCAACCCCGGCGGTAATCTGATCGACGCCGCGCGGGCAGTTGTCGACGCAGGTCTTACAGGTGGTACAGCGCCACATCTCTTCCTGGTCGATCTCGGTCAAACCGAAGGTTGCCTGGCGGATCAGCTTACGCATACTGAAATCCCGCACCCGGTTCCAGGGACAAACCACGTCGCACTTGCCACACTGGTAGCAGTACTTGAACGAGTCGCCGCCGTTCTCTTTTATGACCTCGATGATTTCTTTTTCGGGGGCTACAGTTTCCACAATTTCACCTGTCCTATTGATTCTATTTTGGCAACTGTTTAGCTCTTCAATGTCTTGGAAAGCTGTGCGATCGTATCGATGACCTTTTCCATCCCATGCTTGTTGGCCAGAGATTCCAGGCCGATGGCAATCTCGTCCGGCGCCTCTTCATCCTCTTCGATTTCGACTTCTCTTTCTTCATAGATCAGGGCCTCGGCCAGGCACCACTTGACACAGAGCGGCTCATCTTCGCCTTCACACATGTCACATTTCAGCGGCAGACCGGAATCCGGTTCCTTGAACAAGTCTCTCGACGGGCAAGAAGCTCGACAGAAAGCACACTCGTCATATTCCTTGCCGTCGATAATATACTTGTCCCGGCCTGCACACTCAGCAACCGCATACTCACCCGCGTAGATCGGGACATAGACGTCTCGAAGCGGCTCGTGGATCACCCTGATCCGAGATCTCTCCGGGTTGTTGTTGCTGTATTTCGGCATCGCGTGAAAGGAGGAGCAGATAACCTCACAGGCACGGCAACCGTTGCACTTGTCGACATCGATGATTATGTTTTTAATTATTTTAGTCTTCTTCAAGGCTCACGCCCTCCACTCTGGTTTTTCTCTAAGACTCTTCTGTCGCCGCCGAAACCTCTTGGGGAAAGTCCTCTTCACCCTCGACCAGGATACCGCGCTCGATAAAGTCGTCACTCACATAACCCAGACCCAATTCATGCAGGGACTCTATGGTCGGGATACCCTCTTTATTCCAGCCCTTGAACTTGTAGTAAGTATCCAGCAGCTCTTCTTCGAGTTCGGGGAATCGCTTCTTCCAATGGTTTGCTGGCGGCTTCTCATCTTTACGCCGCATCCCTCTGCGGGTATTAAGGGCCCGAACCAGGGTCCGATAGCGCTTGGCAGCTTGCTTGAGCTTCTCTTCGTCCATCTCGATACCGGCCCCCGCCGAGATAAATTTGGGGTAGTTGTGGATATGGTAGGGCGGCTTGAGGGGGAAGGATGACAACCCGGCACACTGACCCAGAGCGTCATCAATATAGTGCATCGTCTCCTGCCAATCGACGATATCGCAGGACATTTGGACGGTTGGATAGTAGGGGTTCGAGTTCTCGCCGCGGAATTCCCAGTCGAGCAGATACTGCTTGAACTTTTCGTCGGGAACCTGAATCCAATCGGAAACAAAGGCTTCCCGTTCCTCTTTGGTCGCAAACGGCGCTTGCGGAAATTGCCCCTCAATCTGGGTGATATTCATTTTTTCGCCGGTCGCGTACATCAGGAAATAGACCGGATTCAGCATCGACAGTTTCAGCGGCAGCTGCTCGGTCTTCTTGATATTGTTATGCGCATAGGCAGCAGCACCCTTTCCGATCCGCTCGGCCGCCCAATGAGTGCCGTCAGCCAGGATATCGCCGATCCCTTCGCGGCGGACAATCTTGTCGAGCAGATAGAAAAATCTGCCTTCACTGTCCTCCGGCATTTCAGGAAAGTCCTCGTCGGTCAGAATGCCGTTCTCCAGCAGCTCCAGGGCAAAGGCCATCACCTGCGGAGCAGAAAAGCCATCCACACCATATTCAGTGGCTTTCTGGGCAATCCTCAAACCGAAATCCAGGTCTGAAAAAGCGCCCATGGTATAGGTCAGCTTGGTGAAGCATTTCATCATGTAGGTCGGCAACCCCGGCATCGAGATGGTGGCGCCGCATTTCATCGGACAGTTGAAGCAACTGATCAGCCGCGTCCGGGCCTTCTCCATCGTCTCCGTCCACTCTTTTGCGACCTCATCATTCCAGAAATCTCTTTTGCGCTCCCGCGAGTTGCCCCACATGAAGTTTTCGGTGTGCCATTTTTCATCGTGAACTTTCATCTCTTGCGGTGAACCGAGCCCGGCCAGAATCGGCATCACGCCCGGGATCGGATTGTCTTCGCGGTGCTTGATATATTCCAGCACCTCGTTGCACAGCTCCATATACTCCGCCGGCTGGGCAACATTGAGATCCTTGGTGCCGCGCACCACGATCGCCTTCAGCCCCTTGTCGCCCATCACCGCGCCGATGCCGCCGCGGCTGGCACTTGAGCGGCCCTGCTCGACCGAAGCATAAAAAACCCGGTTCTCCCCGGCCATGCCGATCGCCGCCACCTGGGCTTTCGGCTCGTTCAATTCCGCTTTAATCAGCTCGGCGGTTTCAATCGCGCCCTTGCCGCGCAAATGGGCGGCATCGCGAATTTCTACCTTGTCATCGTGAATCCACAGATAGACCAGCTCGGGCGACTTGCCGCGCAGCACCACCTTGTCATAACCGGCATACTTCAATTCCGGTGCCCAGAAACCGCCCATCATCGAAAAAGCCAACAGCTTGGTCTGCGGGGAGATGGTCGAGACGATGGTCCGGTTACAGCCGGTCGCCGGTGTTCCACAGAGCAGACCGGCACCGAAGATCAACAGATTTTCCGGGGAAAAAGGCTCAACCTCCGGGGGAACCCGATCCCAGAGAATCTTGGCGTTGGTCCCCAAGCCGCCGAGATAAAGTTCAGTATCTCTCGGATCCGTGGCAACCTTCTCAATGTTTCCGCGGGAGAGATCAATCTCCAAGTTAAATCCTGTCTCTGCGTACCTCATTTCTTACCCCTTTTAAGTGACCCGTACGGTCGGCCCTGCTGTCGTCTTTCCCTGGATCGACAGATACCAAATGTGGATTCGTGTAAAAAGGTACCGCAATACTGCTTTGTCGTCAAGAGAATATAACGGCGTTCTTTACGCCGTCTCCTCATCCTCTCATCGACCGGGAAACGGTTGACAGATCGGCAGGATGCCGCATAGTCTTGTGCCGGAGAAAAGGTGACACCAACAGCCCATTCAAACGGCTGTCGGCGGAGTCTTTCGTCACAGCTGAATTATCTATTGCCTGCTGCTTGCGGCGGGGGAATTTATTGCCGTTTACCGAGGGAAAATCATGGATTTCAGTGCCGCGTCCGACAGCTTGATTCAGATCGGGTGCCCGGACCTGAGTCTCGTTGAAAAAAGCGGGACAGGGACGAACTCACAGCTCCGAATCAAGGAGGCGGTGCGCCGCATCCACAATCGGACGCCGTTCCGGGCCTTTGCCGACGGGATCTGCGCAGTCAGTATCAGCGAATACCTGCCGCTGGTCTGCACTGCCCTGCATGACGGTTCGACCTTCCCCCGTCAACTGGAAGAGCACTGTTTGCTCTCCCCGGCAGAGCGCCGCTTTGAAGAAGATCCGCACACGCGGCAATTGCTTGAACCGCTGCCGATCGTGCTGGCGGGCTCGGAATCACGCTACCATTACGACCTGAACCGCGCCCCCGAGCAGGCACTCAACAGCTTTGTTTTCGGCCGCAACATCTGGCGGGCAGGGACACATCCGGCGCAGCGCAGAGCGCTGAGCAGACATGCAAGTTTCTATCACCTGGCCGGAACCCTGATCGCGCAACTGATCAGCCGTCATGGGTTCTGCGTACTGATCGACCTGCACTCCTACAACGGTTCGAAGATCGACCGTGACGCGCCGCTGTTCAACCTCGGCACTGCCGGTGTCGATGTCGGCAGACACCGGTCACTGCTGGATAATTTTCTGCACCGACTGAGCGGTATCGAACTACCGGGAATTACCGGTCATGTCGCCGAGAATGAAGTCTTTCAGGGCCGCGGATTCTTTGTCAACTGGGTACGCAGAACCTTTCCCGAGGCCCTGCCCCTCTGCCTTGAAGTAAAAAAAGTCTACTGCCACGAACACAGCGGGCAGCTCGACCCGGATATTTTTCGGCCGCTGCAGAACGGGCTGAAAAAGGTCATCCACAATCTCTATGAGGATTATCGGAGAGAGAGATCTGCCGCCTCCTTCCCCCTGCTCGTTTCACCGACCGAGGATCACCGCCATGCGAATCGCCTTTCTCCGGGGAGCCCTGGGGCATATCGACCCCGACACCGAAACCAGCATCCTGTTGATGTACGAATGTTACCGCCGCGGCCATCAGGTGCTGGTGCTGCAACCGTTCGATCTTTATGTGCGGGGCAACGCGGTGGTCGGCCGGATGAAGGAGATCGTTGCGGCTCCCGGACTGAGCCTGCGCAACTACTGGCAGGCAGCGGTCGCCAGTGTCGATAAGGAGCAACGGATTTTCGAAGAGGTCGCCGAGCTTGACGCGCTCTTTCTGCGCAAGAATCCGCCGTTACTCCACGAAGTGATGGAGCTGCTCGCCTCGGTTGAGGAGCGGGTCTTCGTGCTCAACAGCATTGCCGGTCAACTGCTCGGCAACAGCAAGCTCTATACGCTCAATTTTCCCGAGATCATCCCGGAAACTCATGTCTCACGCGACCCGGCCCGGCTGCGCAAGGTGATTGATGATTTCGGCGGCACCATGGTCATGAAGCCGCTGCGCAGCTTCGGCGGTCAGGGGGTAATCAAGGTCAGCGCTCAGGATCCGGAAAATCTCAACTCGCTGCTCAACTATTACGTCCGCATCTACGAGCCCTACAACCGTCGAGAGCCGGTCATGGTGCAGGAATACCTGGAAGCGGTGCGCAGCGAGGGGGATGTTCGCATTATGCTGCTCAACGGTGAAATCCTCGGTGCCATGCGCCGCATGCCGCACGGCACCGACTTTCGCGCCAATATCCGCGCGGGAGGTCAGGAGCACGCCCACCGGCTGACCCCGGCGGAACGGCACATCTGCGAAGTTATCCGGCCCCGTCTGATCAAGGACGGCCTGCACTTCGTCGGCATCGACGTCATCGGCGGCAAACTGGTGGAGGTCAACTGCGTCAGTCCGGGCGGCATCCCGCGGATCAACCGCCTCGACCAGGTGCAACTGGAGAAACAGGTGATCGATTTCATTGAACAGCAGGTCGCGGTTCGCCCCCCGGTGGCGGCAGCTGCTCTGCGTTAACCGCCAGCTTTGCGACAATGACGTCCGCCAGATCGTCCCGCTGCTGTTCACGCAGCGGCTTGATCAGTTCGGCATAAAAAGGCTGCCGGTGATTGATCGCCATCTTCGTCCGTTCCAGCAGCTCGACACTGACATCATTTTCGACGAAGGCCCGGGTTGCAGCCAACCTGCCCAGCGCCACCAGACCGGTCATGGTGCGCACACACTTCTCACACCAGCCGCAGTTGAGCCGGTCCGGGACATTCTGCAGACAGACGCGAAAGTTCTGGAAAGCGACCTCCCAGGTCGAGATGATCCGCAGTTTGTCGATCCGCTGCAGCTCGACATCACGGTGGTAAATCCGCAGCTCGTGGCTGCCGTACAGGGGATCCAGCATGGGATGCGACCCGCTCGGGGCCAGACTCTGCAGATCCCAGGTCGACGCAAGTTCCGCCCGCTGAATCCGGCAGGTAAAGCCATGGGCGACCGCGGCCAGCACCGCGCCGTGAAATTTCTTCAGCCACAGCTCCCGTTCATCACAAAGATGGCGCAGGTTGGTATAGACCGGGATCAATTCCAGCTGTGCCTCTTCGGCAACCGCCTCCATCGCCTGCAGGGCACGATCGAAGACCGGGTATTTGAGCCCTTTTTCAACCACCCCGCCGATATCGAAGCCGTGCACCAGAAAAGCATCCCGAGCCCGGGACGGGTGACCGAGCGGATAGCGCAGCAGATTCCGCCGCAACGCCGCGAGAGAATCAACCCCGCCGGACAGAAAGATCGCCGTCCGCCGCTCAGCAACCGGCAAAGACGGCATCCGCGCCCCGCTGGTTTCCAGCAGGATCGGGCGATAGCGGTGGCCGTACCAGGAATGGAACAAAGCCATAGCCGTTTCGAGGCTCTCTAACAATTCCGGGCAGATCGCTCCGTCGATCAAGATGCGCCGCTCCCCGCGGTGCATGGCCGGCAACAGGCAGCCGATCAGAAAGCTGTCCGGGTTGACCGTCAACGCCTGAGCGTAGTCTGCCATGGTTTCCAGAAAAACCTCCCGAACAGGCTCACTGCAGTCTTCCCATTCGACCCGGGCGGAAACCCGCAGCCGATCGTTACTCTGCTCTCGCCGCAGATTGGTGATCTTCATGGTACGTCCTCTCCTTCAAGCGGCGGCAGATTCAATTCTGCGGCGGTTGTCATCGGCATCCACAAACCAAGTTCTTTACCGTTAATTTCACTGAAAAAGGTCGCAATTTTTACCGTCTGATTACGTCGTGCAATCGTTTGGGTGGCCTGGTCATCTTCGCGGATCAACGAATAGATCCGCTGGCCGGCAGCTCGACGGGTCAAACCACCGAGCAGCGTCGTGCCGATACCGAGCCCTCGATATTCTGGCCGGATCGAGGTATAGCCGCGCTCCAGAAAACCCTCGATATCAAGCCCCAGCTTTTCGCGAATCCGCTGGACATATTCCGGCCGGGGATGCTTCAGACTGGAGACACCGATCAGGGTTCCGGCGACTTCTGCCCGGCCGATCAGAAACGCCCTGGCCAAATTGTACCTGACCCAGCGGCCCTGAACCCCGCCGCCAGCCTCGACCAATCGGCAGACTTTTTCCAGCAGGTCAGCTGACAGCTGGTCCGGAGCAGTGAACTGATAGACAACCTCCTGTCTCATCCGGCCTCCTGATTTTTCTGGCTGTCAATAGCCGGAGGTTCCCCACAGCATGGCTCTCCATGCTTGATCTCACCCCCGAATTCCTGCGTCACCCGGCTCAATTCATCCACCACTCCGCCCAGACGTCCGGCCAGAACCTGACACATGCGCAAGGCAATTTCCGGATATTCTTTGAGCAGTGCGGAAAAATCCTGCTGATAAATCCGGAGAATAACCGACTCCTGCACGGTCCGCACACTCATGGTGACCTGGTTCATGCCGAACAGGGCGGAGATCCCGAAGGACTGCCCGGCTCCCCAACGAGCAACCGGTACGCTACGATTGCTCAGGTCATGCTCAACCACGACCTCGCCGCTGATCAGAACATGCAGGCACTCACAGGTTCCGGCCCCGCTTCGACAAGCCATCTTGCCACCGGTGACCTGGGTATCAGACGGCAGGAATACCTCATCGGCAACCAGCGCAATCGCACTCAATTCATTGACCGAGAGGTCCTGAAACAGGTCGATCTTACGCAGATGCAACATCCGCTCGGGGAGTCGGACCAGTTCTTCTTCTGCGTCCATATCATTCTCCTTCACTTCCTGCAGAGCACCGACAGCCATGGTCGCTACGAACGGGCTTTCGGCACGAGTCAATTCTTCAATCCGGCAACGGAATTCGTTGATACGCCCCCAGTCGATCAGCAGTTCAAGAGTCAAAATTACACTGACGTCATTCTCATCCTGCAGCAGCTTATCGATAGCATCGCGCTGGCTGGTCGCCAGCTGGAGATGCCGCAGATAGCGGCGACCGACCGCAAGCTGTTCAGCCGATGATTGATTTTCCAGCTGCGGCAGCAGAATGCGCGACAGTCGTTGATCAAGCAAGGCATCAAGAGCCTCAACGCTGTCTCCCTGTTCGCGGGCTCCTGCGGAATTCAAACCGCGCAAGATGGTCTCCAGCCGGCCACTTTTGTCGCGCGCGGCCAACCCCCGGACAACATTGTCGACCCGCTGCCGGCGAACCTCTTCTAGATGGATCAGCAGCAGCTCACGGCTGGCGCCGGGCGGCGCATCGACCAGCCAATTCGACAGATCCACCACTCGACAGGCAACCTTGAGCTGACGGCGACAGAAACGGACCATGTCGATCTCCTCGATCTCCAGGATCCGGGCAACCTGAAACAAACCATCCAGAACCCGACGGCTGCAATTCCCCATCGCCGCGACCTGTACCGGGTACAGCGGTCTGGCAACGGTTCCCAGCCGCTGTATCGCCTGCTGACGAACCTGATTGATCGGATCTCCAAGCAGCGGGATCAGAGCGGTCACTGCCGCCTCGGTCGCCAGCGGAAAAACATCCACCGCGGCCAGGCGGACTTTCCATTCGGCATGGCGAAGAAAGCGCCGAACCCGTCCCCCCCGGTCCGCAACCTTCAGTGTCGGCAGAACCCGCAGCACCAGACAGAGGAGCGCCGGGTCGCTCTCGACCTCGAGCAGCTGACAAACCCTCTGCGTGTACTCAACCAGCCCCTGTTCGCTGATCGCCAGCACCGCGGCCCGCCGTTCGGCAAGCAGCTCCGATTGCAGCCAGCCGTCGATCAAACGTAACAGACCGGCCGGATCGCCGGCCCGCTTCCAGCCGAGAAAACAGGCCTGCACTTCGGGATCGGCGGCAGCGGCAAACATCTCCTGCTCCATTGCCGTCGGCAGCTGCGCGGTCATCCGCTTTGCCGCCTTGGCCAGCGCGACCAGCAGTTCCGGCCGGGTGGAATCGATCAGCGTCCTGAAAACCGTCAGGCTGCGTTCCCCGCTCTGCTCAGAGAGGTAGGGAAGCAACCGGATCCGCGTATCATCATCCGATTGCGGCAGTTTCTCCAGAATCACCGCATCCAGCCCGGCGATCCGATTCGAGCGCAAAACATCGGCATACCAGGCCGCTTCTTCACCGCTGCTGCCCCGCAACCGTTCGAGCAAAACCGGACCCACATTGACCCCACGAAACAGCTTTTGGAGTTCCTTCCGGTTCATCCGGTAAAAATCGGGAAGGCCGCCGCGAATCAGATTGAGCAGAATCAGGGAGTAGCGCCTTTTCAGCAACAGGGTCGCCGCCAGCCAGAGCACCACAAAGCCGATCGCCAGCAACGAGAGGTAACGCGGATGCATAGCGGCAGCTCCCAGCCAGACGATCCCCGAGCCGATCAGGATGCCGCAGCGGACCACCGTCCCGAGCAGAAAAGGACGCAGAATATTTCGGTCCTTCGGCAACAGCAAGCCGTACAGCGCTGCAGTCGCCGGACCGTTGATCGTTCTGCGGATCACCCCCACCGAGGTTCCGGCATAGATTGCCGAAAAAATATTAAACTGGAGCAGATAGGCGGTAAACGCCAACAGATAGTTGAAAGGATGAAACATCAACGCCATCGGCAAACCGAAACGACCGAAGATGCGGCCGACAAACAGAATCAGAACGAGCGAGATGGTATTTTGCGCCCCGCGAAAATAGCTGTAGAACCCCAGCATCCCGGCTTCAGTGCCGAAGGTCTGATCAACCACAAAATTAAACTGATAATTCAGCACCGGGATCACGATATTCGGCAACAACGCCAACAGCAGCAGCACCTGAGCCAGGGTCGAGGATTTGATCAGCGGGCCGACTTTGCTGATCTCCTGCAAAATCGATTTTTTCTCACCGCCCTTTTCCTGCTGCTCCCACAGTGAACCACCGGGAGCGACAAGCCCCAGGCGCCAGGCACTCAGTGCTGCCGCCAGGGTTAGCAATGGAAACACCAGCAGCAGGTTATCCAGAGAAACCAGGCTGGCTATCCAGGGGGTGCCGAAGCTGCCGATGATTCCGCCGACAATTCCTCCGGCGGTAATCAGCGGAAAGAGCCGCTTCGATTGCCGGGTACTGAACAGGTCGTTGGCCAGATTCCAGAAGATGAAGGTCAACAGCACATCGAGTTGGGTTTTCAGGACATACAGAACCGGGTAGATCAGATCCAGACCGAGCGGGATCGCAAAACGGAGCAGTCCGACGACCAGACCGCAGGCGATCAGGCTGCGGGCAATCATCCGGTCGCTGCGCACCCGCGCGATGATGCCGCCCAAGGAGCTGAGCAGAAAGAAGGTTGCCACGGCGTTGATTGCCGTGATCACCGGAAGGTACTGCACCCCGTAGCGCTTTAAAAATGCTGTCTCAACAAAATTGTTCAGAACGATGTTGGAGCTGCGGATAAACAGCAGCAACAGAGCCATCCAGACAAACAGCTCGATCTCGTCTTCATAAACCTTGAACCAGCGGATGATCAGATTTTTCATCGATTATAGACCAGGCGATCAGCGCCATGAAGAAGCAAACGGCCTCCTTCGCCGGAAAAATCTTCCGCAAACGGACGCCTCATCGGTGAGGCACAGACTAGCCTCTGAAAGAGCGTGAAGCAAGGGGCTTTTAGCGGCTTGGCCTGCTCTCCTGCCGTGAAAGCAGCGCCGGTTATCCCCCCATGACATTTCATCAAATGATCAAATTCGCAGCCCCGTTCCACAGTAAAATCATCAAATGATCAAGCGGCGCTCGCCAGATCACGACAAGCGCAAATCGGCCTGCAATATTTTCCAGGGCGACTGAGCAGCTCGGCAGCCCGGAGAACGCTGTCAATTCAGAACCTCTGTCGTGTCGATAAATCCCGCTGCAAGAAAAAGAGAACGCTGTTTGGCACGCCTAGTGCTTCTAATGAAGGAGAGATCCAAGGGTCAGCAAGATAAAATTTCGCTGATCTCAGGGGCGTTTCAACACAGTATTTGATTGCAGATTCCAGGTCGGACAGAGGCGAAGAAGACCATCCTTATAACCGGTAACTCTCACCAATCAGAAGGGGACATGAAATGAAATTTCCAAACCCTCACGATGTCAAAGACATTCCCGGAACCGAAGGCTGGGAACGGATGTATCCGTACCAGTACCAGTTCACCACCGATGACCCGGAACGCAAAGAGTACGAAGAGAAGACCTTCTGGTTTTACGATGGCTTGCACTACCCGGAGCCGATCTATCCCTTTGACACGATCTGGGATGAAGCCTGGTATCTGGCCCTATCTCAATATAATAACCGGATTTTCCAGGTTCCGCCGGTGCGCGGCGTCGACCATCGGATCATCAACGGCCACGTCTATATCTCTCCGGTCCCGGTAGAGGATCCGGAGGAGATCGGCCGCCGAGTGCCGAATTTCACCGAGCGGGCCGGCTACTACTACCAGAACTGGGATGAGCTTGAAGCCAAGTGGAAGGTGAAGATTGAGGCCACCATCAAGGAGCTTGAGGAGTTGCAGATCCCCGGCCTGCCAGAGCTCGAGGACATCAGCGTGGTCACCGACGCGGTCGGAGAATCGAAGGGCTTCCACCTGATCAAGGCGTATGACGACCTGATCAACCTCGGCATCAAGTGCTGGCAGTACCATTTCGAATTTCTCAACCTCGGCTACGCCGCTTACGTCTTCTTTCTCGATTTCATGCAGAAGCAGTTCCCGAGTATTCCGCTGCAACGGGTGACGCAGATGATCTCGGGGATCGACGTAATCATGTTCCGCTCTGACGACGAGCTGAAAAAGCTGGCCAAAAAAGCGATCGACCTGGGGGTTGAGCAAGCCATCACTTGCAGTCAGGAGTGGGCTCCGGTTGAAGCGGCGCTGAACAAGCTGCCCAAGGGTCAGGAATGGCTCGCAGCCCTCGAAGAGGCCCGCTACCCCTGGTTCTACATCTCTTCGGGAACCGGCTGGTCACACAATGACTGTTGCTGGAACGACGACCTGAGCATCCCGTTGATGGGGATCACCACCTACATCAAAAAAATCAAGGAGGGTGCCGACATCGAACGGCCGCTGACCAAGGTGCGGGCCGAGCGCGATCGGATTACCGAAGAGTATCGCGCCCTGATCGAATCCGAGGAGGATCGCAAAACCTTCGACGAGCTGCTCGGTACCGCCAAAACGGTCTTCCCTTATGTCGAAAACCATCTCTTCTACGTCGAGCATTGGTTCCATTCGGTCTTCTGGGGGAAAATCCGCGAAGTGGCGGCGATCATGAAAGAACATGGCCTGATCAAGGAGATCGATGACATCTGGCTGCTGCGCCGCGATGAGATCAAACAGGGACTCTGGGACGTTGTCACCGCTTGGGCCACCGGGGTCAAGCCGCGCGGCGGAGCTGTCTGGCCGCCCGAGATTGAGTGGCGTAAAGGGGTGATGGAAAAGTTCCGCGCCTGGGATGCGCCGGCCGCCATCGGCACCGCACCAGAAGTGATCCAGGAACCCTTTACCATCGTGCTCTGGGGAGTGACCAACAGCTCCCTGGCCGACTGGTCGGAGGTTCAGAATATCGATGATCCGGACAGCATCACCGAGCTGAAAGGCTTCGCCGGCAGCCCCGGCATCGTCGAAGGCCGGGCGCGAGTCTGCCACAGTGCCAAGGAAATCCGTGAGTTGCAGGAAGGTGAGATTCTGGTGTCACCGACCACCTCGCCATCCTGGGCGCCGGCTTTTGCCAAGATCAATGCCTGCGTCACCGACGTCGGCGGGATCATGAGCCATGCGGCTATCGTCTGTCGTGAATACGGGATGCCAGCCGTGGTCGGCACCGGTCACGCAACCAAGATCATCAAAACCGGCATGCTGCTGCGCATCGACGGCACGACCGGCATCGTTTCCATCGAGCGCTGAGTAAAAAGGAGAGGTGCCATGAAGGGCGCAAACACTGAGCTGCCATTGGTTTGCTGGCTTGAGGACTGTCGAAAGGATTCGACCCCCCTGGTCGGAGGGAAATGCTCCTCCCTTGGCGAAATGATCAATGCCGGAATCCGGGTACCACCAGGCTTTGCCCTGACCACCGAAGGCTACCGGCGCTTCATGGCCGGGGCCGGGATCGGCCGGGAGATCCAATCGCTGCTGGCCGGTCTCGATACCCAGGATATGGATGCCCTGGAAAAGACCAGCGAAACGATTCGCGGCATGATCGAGGCGCAACCGTTATCCACGGAGCTGGAAGATCTGATCGCCGAATACTACCGCAAGCTGTCGCTACGTTGCTGTCTGCCGGCCGCGCCGGTGGCGGTACGTTCCAGTGCAACAGCCGAAGATCTGGTCGGGGCAAGTTTTGCCGGGCAGCAGGATACTTATCTCTGGATCCGCGGTGCGGATGAGGTGCTGCATCACATTCGTCGCTGCATCTCCAGCCTGTATACCGGGCGGGCGATTGCCTATCGGGCCAACCAGAAGTTTGATGACGCACTGCTGGCGATCAGCGTCGGCGTGCAGAAGATGGCCAACTCCTTCACCGCCGGGGTGATGTTCACCCTGCATCCGGGCAATGGCGACCGCTCGGTGATCGTTATCGATTCCAACTACGGTTTCGGCGAATCGGTGGTTTCGGGCGAGGTCACACCCGACAACTTTATCGTCAACAAGGTCACCCTCGACATTCTGGAGCGGACCATCTCACAGAAGGATATCTACTACACCGTCGACACCAAGAATCAGACCAACCAGGTCATCGACGTCCCTCCCGAGCGGCAGAAGGTGCAATCGCTGATGGACGATGAAATCACCGCCCTGGCCTGGATGGGCAAACAGATCGAAAAGCATTACGGCCGACCGATGGACATCGAATGGGCGGTCGACAAGGACCTGCCGTTCGGCGGCAACATCTTTATTTTGCAGGCCCGGCCGGAAACGGTCTGGAGCGAAAAACGAAAAACGAACACCGCCGGCAAGGGGACCTCAGCGATGGATTACATTCTCGCCAGCATGCTGGAAGGCAAGAAATTATCTTAGTCCTGAATCCGTGAGTACCCGCTGGCAAATAGCACAATTCATTGAATTGTCTAAGCGCCCCAAAAATCACCGCTTAACCTTTGGGTGAAGCTAAGAATTTTTGAAACACTTATTCAATCCAAGCACTTGCACTCTTTCTCCACCGCTTACTCACGGATCCAGGTTAGTGGCTTCAGGCAAAGAAGACTGGAGTCAGTTTCCAACACGTAATGAACAAGGAGACACAATGAGCGAACAATCGAAACCAAAGGCCATCGAAACCAAACCCATAAACGACATCCGCGGCTACATCGCAGCACTGGATGCCCACGGTTTATTACATCGCGTCGAAGCCGAGGTGGACTCGAAGTATGAGCTCGCCCACATATCCAAGGTTAACGAAGAACAGAAAGGCCCGGCGATGCTCTATGAGAACATAAAAGGGCATACGATTCCGGTCTTCACCAGCGCCTTCACCACACCCGAACGCATCGCCATCTGCCTGGAGCAAGACCCATCCCTTACCATGTGTCAGCTTTCCAGGAAATGGATGGAGCTGACCACCAAGCAGATGATCAAACCCACATTCATAGACAATCCGGCGGTCATGGAAAACATCATTCCAGAGAAAGATGTTGACCTGGACAACTTTCCCGCACCTTGGTTTTATCCGGATGACGGCGGCCGTTTTTTCGGTACCTCCGGCTACCTGGTTACCCAGGATCCGGATACCGGTTGGACAAACTGCGGCACCTATCGCTCACAGGTTCTGGGTAAGAAAATTCTCGGCTCGCAGATAATCAGCGGCAAGCACGGCGATTTTCACATGAAGAAGTATCAGGAACGCGGCGAGAAGATGCCCGTCGCCTATGTGGTGGGGGGCGATCCGATCCTGTTCCTGGCCGGGTCCACCCTGGTCAGTGCCCAAACAGACGAGTATGACGTGGGCGGCGCGCTGCGCGGTCGTCCGATCGAAGTATTCAAATCGGAGCTTACCGGGTTGACGCTTCCGGCTAACGCCGAGATCATTGTCGAGGGGTGGATGGATCCGAACGAGCTGATGGAGGAAGGGCCGTTTGGCGAATACACCGGTTATTACTCGGGCAACAAGATGAAAGACTATCCAAAACCGGTGATACGCGTGGAGCGCATCATCCACCGCACCAACCCGGTCTTCTGGTCAACCACGGTCGGCAAGCCGATCAACGACACCCACATGGTCCAGTCGATTAACCGCACCGCCACGCTATGGCACGATCTGGAAACCGCGAAGGTACCGGGCATTCAGAGCGTCTACTTCCCGGCCGCGGCCACCGGTCGCTTCTGGGTTATCGTCTCTGTAAAGCAGATGTATCCAGGCCACGCAAACCACGTCGCCGACGCGGTGATGGGGAGTACCACCGGGCATTACGGCGTCAAGGGGATCATCATCGTTGATCATGATATCGAGGCGGACGACATGGACCGTGTCTGGTGGGCGCTGGCCACCCGCTACGATCCGAAACGCTCGACCCAGATCATTAATCGTGGCCGCTCCACCCCGCTCGATCCAGGCCTGCCGATCGAAGCCCGCGATATTGTCAGTCGTATTATTATGGATGCCACCACACCTTACGAGTGGAAAAACAAGCCGAACGAGATCTTCATGGACCGTACGGTGTTGCAGAAGGTTTCCGATCGCTGGAACGAGTACGGCTTTTCGGGGGCAAGTCCCGTGGCGGATATGATTGATCGGCTGTCCAAACCAGTCGTGGTTAATAAGGCCAAGTAAATGGAAGATGGCAGGCGGCTTCTGCCGCCTGCCATGACTCAGACGATAAAGAGGGAGTCCTGAAATGTCCCCAAAAAAGGGCATCGTTATTATCTGCAATCTGGATACGCGCGGCGAGGATATCATTTTCGTCAAGGAGTTGATCGAGCAACGCGGGCACAACGCGTATTTCCTCGATTTCAGCATGGAGGAACCGCCTCCATTCGCGGGCGATATTACCTGTGAACAGGTCGCGCAACGCGGCGGCATGACGATCGAAGAGGTTCGCGAATGTTACCGCTCTGACCGCGATCGGGCGATGAAAAACCAGATCAGCGGTGCCCGCGCAATCGTCGACGACATGATGAAAGAAGGGAAAGTTCAGGGTGTCTTCGGGGTTGGTGGCGGAACATCGTCACTGGTCGGCACCAGCGTCATGAGGGGGTTGCCTTTTGGCATGCCCAAGCTCATGGCATCGCCGATGGCCGCCCATCCCCGTTATGTCGGTGAGTATGTCGGCACCAGCGACATCACCATGCATCACACGGTCCTCGATATTGTCAAAATGAATCCGCTGCTAAAAGCGCAGATCACCAATGCGGTAGGCGCCATCTGCGGCATGGTCGAGCTCACCCTGGGGACCGATTTTGTCTTTGAAAAACCGGTCATCGCTATCAGCTCCTTCGGGTTCGGCGAGATGGCGGTTCAGTCTGCGCTTGGCATGCTTGAAACTGCCGGGATGATTCCGGTTGTTTGTCACGCCCAAGGCAAGGGCGACAAGGCGATGGAGGACATGATCCGTACCGGAGCTTTCCAGGGAGTTCTCGATATCTGCACCGGCGGCATCGTCGAGAATCTGTTCAAGGGCAATCGCGACGCGGGCCCGGATCGTCTGAAAGCAGCCATCACAGCCGGTATCCCCATGGTCGTGTCGACTTGCGGTCTCGACATGCTCTCCTACGGTGGGCGTCCCGACATGCTCGAAAAGACCAAGGAACGCCCCCAATACGTACAGGACTCGCTGCGCACTCAGGTCCGCACCTCCGCCGAGGAACTTTGCCTGGCCGCCGAGGTCATTGCCGAGCGGCTCAATGAGGCCAAAGGACCTTGGAGCTTCCTGGTTCCGCTTAAGGGATGGTCCACTCAGGACATGGAAGGCAGACTCCTCTACGACCCGGTTGCCGACGCTGCCTTTGTGGCACGGCTGAAAGAAAAGCTGACGGATCCAAGTCGGGTTAAAGAGGTCGACCTGCATCTCTATACCGCAGAGTTTGCTCAGGTTGCCGTCGACGAATTCGTCCAGCTGTACAAAAAAGCAAAGGCTTCGGCGGTCGCATGAGAACTCGCCACACTTTCGGTGACACCGGCAGGCGACTAAAGGAAGGAACGAATATTATGATCGTGCGCAACTGGATGCAAACCAGTCCAATGACCATCCCGAGCGATACGCTGGCCTCGGAAGCAAAACGTCTTCTTAGCGAACACAATCTGCATGCACTGGCCGTGGTCGATAATGGGCAGCTGCGCGGGCTGGTGACGCGAGCCAATATGCTGCGCATGGGCCACTTTGTTTTGCGCACCCAGAATCCGGATGAATTCAGCTTCTTCGTCAACCGGCTCAAGGTGCGCGACATTATGGTTCGCAATCCGGCCACGGTGCAGGGCGGGGACAGCGTGGAATATTGCCTGCAACTGGGACGGGAGCTGCAAGTCGGCCAGTTTCCAGTCATGGAAGGGGAGCAGGTGGTGGGCATCATCTCGGGTGCCGAGATGTTCCATCTTGCCGCGCATCTGCTGGGCGCCTGGGAGCGCCGCACCGGCGTGACCCTGGCACCGGTGAAACTCGGCCCCGGCGTACTGGGTAAAATCGCCGATGTCGTGGAAGCCACCGGCGCGGTACTGCAGGCAATCTACCCGCATCGGCGACACGATAAAGAGTCGCATGAGGGCTACCCGGAGAAAAAGGTCATCCTGCGTTTTCAGGCCGAGGAGGTCGCTGATGTTGTTGCCGCGCTCGAAGCGGCAGGCTTTCCGGTCAGCGAGATCGGGGCACAGAAACCGAAGCAGGTTGCATAACACCGCGAGAGGAGTGCAAAGATGAGCCTTCCATTAGTAGTAGCAATCACCGGTGCGACCGGCGTGATCTATGGGATAGAGATGCTGCGCGTGCTGAAGGAATCGGGGCAGGAAACCCACCTCATTCTCAGCGAAGCCGCCTGTCTGAATATCTCGATCGAGACCGATTACTCCTTGGCTGAGGTCAAGGCATTGGCCGATGTGGTCTACGACAACAAAAATATCGCGGCTTCGGTCGCCAGCGGCTCGTTCCGCACCCGCGGCATGATCGTCGCCCCCTGCACCATCAAAACCCTCTCTTCAATCGCCAACTCGTTCACCTACAACCTGGTGGTGCGCGCCGCCGATGTCACCCTGAAAGAACGGCGCAAGCTGGTGCTGATGGTACGCGAGACACCGCTGCACAAAGGGCACCTTGACCTGATGTCGCGGGCCGCCGATTACGGTGCAATCCTGCTGCCGCCGATGCCGGCCTTCTATCATAAGCCCGAATCGATTATGGACATTATTCACCAGAGCGTCGGCAAGGCGCTCGACCAGGTCGGCATCGAGCACAACCTGTTCAAGCGCTGGAGCAGCCACGACAGCACTATACCGGAGAAGGATTCGTTGCGCGTTGCAACATAAGCCGGGAGGGCGTTACGGGGTTCCTTTCACGGTCTGCGGACGTGGCCCCTCCTTTCGGTAAAGCCTGGATCCGTGAGTAAACGGTGGATAAAGTGTGCAAGTGCTTGGATTGAATAAGTGTTTCAAAAATTCTTAGCTTCACCCAAAGGTTAAGCGGTGATTTTTGGGACGCTTAGGCAATTCAATGACTTGTGCTATTTGCCGGCGGGTACTCACGGATTCAGGTAAAACCCTGCAGATACCAACAGGAGTGTTAAAATGATTGACCTTTTATTCCGTCGAGTTTTTCACATCCTTCTTGTTGCCTTGCTCTTATCCATCCTCAGCGTCTCCCAGGTCTGGGCGGGCGGCGGGCAGCATTATCCCAACGGGGTCGAAGATTTTGTCGTCGGTGCCCTGCCGCCACCCGGAACCTATCTGGTCAACTACCTGGTCTTCGCCCAGAAAGACAGTCTGAAGGACAATTCCGGCAACAGCGCCCCGGTCGAATTTTCGGCTGATGTGCTGGTCGAGGTTCCGCGCTTTATCTACGTCAGTCCCTATACGCTGTTCGGTGCCAGCTGGGCGGCCCATCTCTTTCTCCCCTATTACAGCGCCGATCTGGAAATCGGCACCTCCAGCAGCACGCCGAATAACATCGTCGATTCTGATGAAGCGGGGCTCGGCGACATCATCTTCAGCCCCTTTATCCTCGGCTGGCACTTCAGCCCCAACTTCCATGTGGTCGCAGCCCTTGATATCTGGGCGCCGACCGGTGACTACGATAAGAATCGGCCCGCCACCCAGATCCTCTCCAAAAACCACTGGACCTTCGAGCCGGTCCTGGCCGTCACCTACCTCTGGAAGGGCTTCGATTTTTCCGGCAAATTCATGTACGACTTCAACACCACCAACGACGATTACCTCAATCCTGCTTCCGGCAATACCGTTGATCTCGATCCTGGTCAGGAGTTCCACGTCGACTGGGCGATCGGCTATGCGGTGAAAACCGGCCTGCGTTTCGGCGTGGTCGGCTACAACTACTGGCAGACCACGGATGATGAGGTCGCGGGTATTGAGGTCCAGGACAACCGCAGCCGCGTCGGCGGGATCGGTGTCGGCGTCAAGTACTGGCCGAAGCAAGGCCCCTTCAGTATGACCTTGAAGCAGTACTGGGAATACAGTGCTCGCAACATCGCAACCGGCCCACAGACCCAGTTCAAGATTGCCTACGCCTTTTAGTCGGGACTGAAAGTCCCCGTACAAGCAAAGTCGCAACCCGCTTCAATCGTCATCCTCGCGAATGCGGGGATCCAGGGCACACGATAACCTCTGGGTTCCCGCCTACGCGGGAATGACAAAAGATGAGGTGCAACTGAAAGTCTTGGACTAAGGTCCATAGTTTTTACTAACGTGTTGGGTAACTATTTCAGCACAATAAGTAATCCGTCATTCCCGAGGGTGTAATCGGGAATCCAGACCTAACCCCCTGGATCCCCGATAGAATCATTCGGGGATGACGGGCGTTTTTGCCAAGAGTTCTAGAATTGTGCTGAATAATTACCGTGATGAAACAATATACGTGACAAAAAACAACGAATGCCGGGAGAGAGAAATTCATGGGGAATGAGAAGGTTTTGATCATCAATCTGGGCTCCACCTCCACTAAAGTCGGTCTCTACCAGTCGGGGGAAATGCAGGTAAACAGCTCGGTAAGCCACAGTGCCGAAGAGCTGAAGGCGTTCAAGACCATCTGGGATCAGTACGACTTTCGTAAAGCGGCGGTCCACAAGGTGCTGGCAGACAACCGGCTGTCGATCCGCGATATCGATCTCATCGCCTGCCGGGGTGGAAACGTCAGACCGATCCCGGGCGGAATTTATGAAGTCTGCCCACGCATGATTGAGGATATGAAAAGTGGCGTTTACGGCAAGCACCCGACCAACGTCGGCGGACTGGTCGCTTTCGACCTCGGCAAGGAGTTTGATATTCCCGTCTTCACCCTCGACCCGCCGATGACCGATGAGCTGTGCTCGTCCGCCAGATACTCGGGGATCCCGCAAATAGAACGACAGAGCAGCTTTCACGCCTTGAACCAGAAAGCAACCGCCAGAAAGATCGCTGCCGAACTGGGCAAGAAATACCAGGAGATCAATCTGATCGTCGTGCACCTGGGCGGCGGCATCTCCGTGGGAGCCCACCGCAAAGGAAAAATTATCGATGTCAACAATGCTCTCGACGGGGACGGCCCCTTCTCCCCCGAACGCGCGGGGTCGCTGCCGGCTGGGGATCTGGTCAAATTGTGTTTCTCCGGCCAGTACAGCCAGGAGCAGATCACCCGACTTCTGACCGGCGGCGGCGGACTGATGGCCTACCTGGGGACAACCGACGGGATTGAGATCGAGCAACGGATCACCGCCGGAGATCAGCAGGCCGCCGAGGTCTTCGAGGCGATGGCCTACGGGGTCGCCAAGGAGGTCGGGGCCTGCGCTGCGGTGCTGGAAGGAGCGATCGACGCCATCGCGCTGACCGGCAGTCTGGTCTACTCGAAAACTTTGATGGCGAGCCTACAGAAGAAGATCTCCTTTCTCGCCCCGATCTATCTGAATCCCGGCGAGAACGAGATGGAGGCCCTGGCCGAGGGGGTGATGCGTTACGTCAACCAGGAAGAGGCCCTGTCCACCTACTAAAGGGAGTAAGCACTATGATCGAGTGTCTCGATGATCTATTCGGCGCGGTCAAAAAGCGGGACAAGAAGCGGATCGTCATCGCCGTCCCCGAAGAAGCCGGCATCATCAAGCTGGTCAAGCAATCGCTGGCGGACGGGCTGGCCGAATTTATCCTGGTCGGTAACGCGGAGCAGATCGCTGACTTGCTCAAGGCCGAAGGGCTCGACAAATGGAGCCTGTCCATCCACGACCAGCGGGACCACCGGCTGGCGGCAGAAACAGCGGTCAGCCTGGTCGTCGCAGGCCAGGCCGACGTGCTGATGAAAGGGGAGCTGCATACGGCGACCTTTTTGAAGGCATTGCTGGACAAGGAGAAAGGGCTGCGCACGGGGAATCTGGTCAGCCAGATCACCCTCTACGAAAAGGTTGAAGGCGAAGGGCTGCAGATGCTCACCGACTGCGCCATGAACATCAACCCAAGCCTCGATGAAAAACGGCAGATCATCGAAAATGCCGTCCTGCTGGCGCGAAAACTTGGCTATCAAAAACCGCGAGTGGCCGTTCTGGCGGCTATCGAGCTGGTCAACCCGGCGATGCCCGACACCCTGGATGCGGCGATCCTGAGCAAGATGGCGGACCGGGGACAGATCAAGAACGCCCTGGTCGACGGCCCTTTTGCCCTGGATAACGCCATCTCGGTGCAGGCGGCCCGGCAGAAGAAGATCGGCGGGGAGGTGGCGGGAAGGGCGGATATCATTCTGGTGCCGAACCTGCAGGTCGGCAACCCGCTGCACAAGGCGTTGACCTTTCTCGCCGGCAAAAAGATTGCCGCAGCGATCATGGGCACCACCGCGCCGATCGTCATGCTCTCGCGCGCCGATTCCACCGAGACCAAGCTGCTGTCGGTGGCTCTGGCCACCTATATTTCCGACTAAAAGTCCCCTTACAAGCAAAGTTAAAACCCGCATCAATCGTCATCCTCGCGAATGCGGGGAGCCAGCCCCACGACAAACCCTGGATTCCCGCCTGCGCGGGAATGACGAAATATGAGTACAACTGAAAGGCCTGGACTGAAGTCCATAGTTTTGACTAACGTGATGGAACACTAAACCACCCTGTACTGAAAGTGCAGAGGTTGAGTCGGGACTAAAAGTCCCCTTACAAGCAAAGTCACAACCCGCATCAATCGTCATCCTCGCGAATGCGGGGATCCAGACCCCACGATAATCTCTGGATTCCCGCCTGCGCGGGAATGACGAAATATGAGTGCAACTGAAAAGCCGGGACTGAAGTCCATGGTTTTTACAGCGTGATGGAACAATAAAACTGGAGTAGACTGTTCTCTTGGAATGGGCCGCTCGAGAGCAAAACTGAGGAGCTGAACAGTAACCGTTCCGTCCAGCAAGAAGGACCGCGAGATGCCCGAGCTGAAACAACGCATTGGCGAAATTCTGCAACAGTCGCAACTAGCCAGCTTTGCAACCATTAGCGGCAGCGGAAAACCATGGGTACGCTACGTTTTCTGTCTGGGTCAGGCAGACATGAGCATCCGCTTTGCGACCTTTACCAACTCCCGCAAGGTCGCCCAGATCAAGCAGAATCCGGAGGTCCACCTGACCTGTGGGATTTCCGATCCGGCTGAGATGAGGCCATACCTGCAGATTCAAGGGCGGGCTGAGTTCGTCAGCGACCGGGCTGAGCGGCACGGCTTCTGGAAGGAATCGCTCACTGCTTACTTCAACGGGCCGGATGACCCGAACTACGGCATCGTTGTCATCACCCCGGAGCGGATTGAACTCTGTACTCCCGGATCAACCACGCCCGAAGTCTGGCAACCCTACCCGCCTGACGCACTGGTGCTATAGAGGTGAAGGTCTTCATAGAGGGATCGCTGGTCCACGGCCTGGGACGGGCTGCCGATTTCACTCAGATCGACTGGGTTCGCCGGCAGCTCATCGAACTCGCCGGGATCGATCCTCATCCGGGGACACTCAATCTTGCCCTGGAAGATGAGGCTAACCGCAGACGCTGGCGACAGTGGCGAGACCTGCCTGCCGCAACCATTGAACCTGCCGAGATAAACTTCTGCCGGGCTCGCTGCTATCCCGTGCGCATCTCCGGCCGCATCCCGGCCGTAGTCCTCTTGCCGCAAAGCGAAGACTATCCCGAGAACAAGGTCGAACTCGTTGCGGCAGTGCCGCTACGAAAGCAGTTATCCCTGGATGAAAATGCGCGGATCAGGGTCGATTTGTGTCGGCCGCTGACGGCAAAGGCGATGTTGTTCGATATCGACGGAACCCTGGTCGATTCGGTAGCGGCCTACGTCGAGGTGGCCCAGGGTGCGGCCGAGGCCTTCGGACTCAAAGTGTCCACAGAGCAGGTTCGCCGGGCGCTCGCCACAGGGAGGAACTTCTTGAAAGACGTGGTGCCGCAGGATCAGCGCGATAGAGATACCACTGTAAAAGAATTGTCGGCGCACGCCATTCGAGAATGGCCGCGGGTATTGCAAGAGCATGCAAAGGTGTTCGAAGGGCTGGCAGAAACACTCGACGCGCTGAAGGCTCTCGGGATCAGGCTCGGCATCGTGAGCGGCGCAAGGAGCGAGGTGCTGGAGTTACTTCGCGTAGCGGGAATTCTGGACCGATTCGAGTCCATCGTTCTCGGCAGCGACGTGGCAAAGGGAAAACCCGACCCGGAGGGTATCCTCAAGTGTCTTCGTCAGTTAGATGTCGCGCCCGCTGAAACCATCTATATCGGCGATACCCCTGTAGATATTCAGGCCAGCCACGCCGCCGGAGTGCGTGTGGTCGGCGTACTCAGCGGGGCCGGAGACAGCGCCATGCTGTCGCGGCATGGGCCGGATCGACTGGTTTCATCGCATACTCAACTGCCAGCCCTGATGTTGCCCTCCTAAGCGTCAGCCATCCAAGTAATCGCTCAGATCGACCTCGTCGCGGTGGCCGAGACCGACCGAGTTGTCGATGAAATAGAGACGCTGCGGGACAACCTTGTACCAACGTACCTTGGCCAGGGCCTTGACGATCGCCGCAGGAGCCTGGGCCAGTTTACCGATGACCGGATACTTCTGACCGTAGAGTTTGCGGGCCTCCCCTTCCTCCACCCCGGAGAGTTCACTGACAACCCCTTCGATCTGGATCCCCTTGATGTCCAGCCAGTCGGCGTAATCCTCCTGAATAGTCACGGCAACGCGAGGGTTATGGGCCAGGTTCAGGCAGTGTCGACTGGTCGGCGCAGAAAGGTAATAAAGGGTGTAGCCGGAATTGACGTAGAAGACCGCTGCAGCCCAGAGATCATCGCCGCTGTTGCTGGCCAGAGTAGCAACCCGATGCTCTTGCAGGTACTCCTGCACGCGTGCGTCCAGCGTATTTTTCATCGGTGCGGATCGATCGGCGGGTCGCTGGCGTGGGCCACATTGTTCCCGGCAGGATGGTTGTCCTTGAGGCGTCCCAAACGGTAGGCCAGCTGGGGTCGGGTCAGACCGAGCATTCTGGCGGCGGCGGAAAGGTTGCCGCGCGCCCTGTCGACGGCGGTTTCAACCAGCATGGCATCGATCTGCCCCAGGGTCATGGCACCGTTGAAAACGGCCTCGCAAAGATCAGTTTCGGCCTCCCGCGAGTTAATGTTGAGACTGCCGCTGTGGTCAAGGCCAAATTCCAGGGACTGGTCGTTGCTGCAGGATGAAAACATGTGGTTAACCTCAATCCGACTGCCGCTGGGAGCAAGCAGAACACCGCGGTCGACCATGTTCTGCAGTTCGCGGATATTCCCTGGCCACGAGTAGTTCAGCAGCGCCCGTTTGGCTTTGTCGGTGAACCCGCGCAGCTTCTTACCATGAATCGCTGAATATTTTTCCAAAAAGCTTTTGGCAAGGGGCGAAATGTCTTCCTTACGCTCCCTGAGCGGCGGAATATTGATCTGGTAGGCGTTGAGCCGATAATAGAGATCAGAGCGGAATTTACCTTCCTTGACCAGAAGTTTCAGATCAACATTGGTCGCTGCAACCAGTCGCACATCAATCTTGCGGGTTTTCTCGTCACCGAGCCGTTCGATCTCCCCTTCCTGAAGCACCCGCAGCAGCTTGGCCTGGGTCGAAAGCGGCAGATCCCCGATTTCGTCGAGAAAGAGTGTTCCGCCGCTGGCTCGCTCGAAGCGCCCCGGTCGGGACGCAAGGGCTCCCGTATAGGCACCCTTTTCAACACCGAACAGTTCCGATTCCACCAGATCATGAGGGATGGCAGCGCAATTGATCGCGACAAATGACTTACCGCTGCGAGGGCCAAGATCATGCAAAGAACGAGCAAAAACTTCCTTGCCGACGCCCGTTTCGCCCAGCAACAGCACCGTGATCTGGCTGTTGGCCGCCTGTTTCAGCAGCTCATAGGCGGCCTGAAAAGCCGGGGCATCCCCGACGATATCGGCAGGGAGATTTTTCTTCTTACCGATGGCTGAACGCAATTGTACCACTTGGGTTTGCAGATCGATCAGCTGTTCAGCAATCGATTCACGATTAATGAAACGCACCAGTTCGGCGGCATCCGCCCATTTCTCGACCGGCTGGCCGATAATGCGGCAGTTGTTGTCCCCCTTGCCGTAACATTCAACCTCCTTGTACAAAACCGCCCGCCCCATGAAGGCTGAGGTATAGCCGCAGGCATAGCCGATCTGGCTCCAGCAGACCGATTCGTCATGGATGCCGTAGTGACGACGGTGCCATTGGGCTTCCCAAGAGTTTTCCCAGAGAAACTCACCGTAAAATTCACCGGCGGCACGGTCGAATTCAAGCTTTATCGGAGTAACTTTGACCTTTCCTTCCAGCATATGCAGCTTCGGGCCGGTCATAAAAACTTCGATATCACTGGCACTCGGGGCGCGGGTGCGGATGAGTTCGGCATCGCGCACCCCGGAGGCGTAGCCCATGCGGGTCAGCAGTCCCCGGGCCCGGTCCATGCCGAGGGTTTCGATCAATTCTACGCGCAGGGTCGCCTGCGACTCGGCATGGACCAGAAGCATGCGGTGCTCATGAAGCCAGATCTGACCGCTTTCGGCACAAAATTGCACTTGAGAGCGTAGATCGTCGCTGGCCCCGTCATCGCCATTTCGCTGCCGGCTGCTTCGTTTGGTCATGGGCTCCCTCTTCCTGATCATTTACATCAAAGCAGTACTTTACAGTCTAGCTGACGGATGGACCTCAGCCCATTCTCCTGAATCGTTCTTTAAAACCTTGCTGTAAATTGACGAAATCCGTATCGACCGGAGGATAAAACTCAGTTTTTTTAGAACGGTGTTATTTTAACACTCGATTTCAACACTATGCAAGCAAGAAGGGCAGGTTGAAACATCTACAACAGCTGATTTCAGCAACTCAACTCAGGTGTTTTGTGCTATTGAACAGCAAGCTGCTGACTGCTGATATTCCGATATCTCCATGCAGCCTCACCCTTTTTCATCTTTTCACCCACACCGCTTGCGACCTGAATTTCAAAATAACTTGCGGCGCAAGAAGTGTTTATGGTACCACAATACCAAGTTTACCGATCCATGAACTTCTGTAGAGAATTTACGGCCGATTGGGAATTGATATGACAGAGCAAGTCACCATCCGCAATGCCGTACCGGCTGATTTTGATGCCGTGACCGGATTGGATTTTGTCGGCGATCCTGAGGAAAAACCTGCTTATTGGCGCGGGATCTTTGACCGCTACGTAACGATCGGCAGGGATGGCGGTTTTTTTCTCGTCGCCGAAAAAAGTGGCGAGGTCATCGGTTTCATCGTCGGTGAAGTACGCGCCTGGGAGTTTGGCTCCCCCCCCTGCGGCTGGGTCTTCGCCTTAAGCGTATCACCAGAAGCCCGGGAGACGGGGGTCGGTCAACTGATGTTGAATGAGATCTGCCAACGGCTGAAAAAGACGGGGGTCACCACCGTACGGACAATGGTCGATCGAGAGAACAAACTGACGCTGTCGTTTTTCCGCAGCCAGGGTTTGCGGACCGGGCGCTATATCGAACTGGAAAAAACGCTGAACGACATTTAACCAGGAATTCCGACATGAAAATGCATAAAGCCAGCCTGTTTGCACTCTATGCCGTACTCGAACTGGCCAGCGACCCCGAGCGTCAACTCTCGGCCACCGACATCGCAGATAAATACGGTATTTCCACCCATCACCTGGCAAAAATATTGCGTACGCTGGTCCGCTCGGGACTGGTACAGGCCGTGCGTGGTGCCGGCGGCGGCTATCGTTTTACCGGGGTCGTCAATCGCACCACATTGCTCGACATCATAGAGCTGTTCGAAACGCTGGAATCCGAGCTCGACATCCCAACCCCCAAGGGTCAGGCAGGTGAAGCGGTTATCGAAGAGCTGCAGAGCATTACCCGGGAGATCGACGATCTCACCAAGGCGGTTCTAGACACCATCACTCTGGAAACCGCCCTCAACAGCGCTCGTCTGCGCGCCAAGCTCGCTGCGCAAGAATGATGTCTCACAAAATAAAACCGAAGGATCAGCAAGAGCCGACCAATCGAAATAAAGCCGGAAGCGCTGCTGAACCCGGCGTAAAAATGGGGCGAATCGGCGAGCGTCCCTACTGGATTCTCAATCTTTCCATCCTCGTCAGAGCGGTACACCAGATCGGTGCAGCGATCTTTCTGGCCGCCTATCTGCTCGATGCCATTCCTGAGCCACCGCGGGTTTATGTCTTGGTTGCGCTACTGAGCGGCGCTTTGCTGCTGGCCACTGAATGGTTGCGCCATCGGCAGATTTTCCGGGAAATCGCGGGGCTGATCACCGTGGCAAAAATCCTCCTGCTGGGGGCCGCGTATCATGGGTTTCTCCCCGCGACAGAAACCGTACTGCTGGTCTTCTTTATCGCTTCGCTCGGTGCCCACGCGCCGAAAAAAGTACGCCATCGGCTGCTGTTTTAGCTCTCCCTTTCAAATCCCATAAAGCCCCCCCCAACCGATTTTAAACATATCGCACAACCATTCAGCTCGCTGGCCTCGGGGTGCCCACAAAGAAGGGTGTCTGGCGCCAGGGATGGCGTCAGTCAAGCCCCAAGGATGGGCTCATGCGGCCCTTCTTTGTGGGCAGCGCGAGGCCATTCGCCGATTGTTCCCATATCTTAAACCCACTTGCACCCTCACCGATTCAGGCTAAAATTTATTCTTGACACCGTACCATGGTACGGCACCTAAGCTGTTTACACAGGGAGAAGAGAATGAATCATCTGACCATCGGCCATGCCGCCAAACTCTCCGGCGTCGGCGTCGAAACGATCCGTTTTTATGAGCGCCAGAAGCTCATCGAGCAACCACCCAAACCGATCAGTGGCTTCCGCCGCTACCCGCCGGAAACGGTGCGCAAGGTTCGCTTCATCCGCCGGGCCAAAGAGATCGGCTTTTCCCTGCGGGAGATACGCGAATTGCTCGGTTTCTATTTCGATACGCAGATCAGCTGCGAAGAGGTTCAGAGGCGGGCCAAGGTCAAAATTGCCGACATGGATAACAGAATCGCCGCTCTGGAAAAGATGAAGATGGCGCTACAGGGGCTGGTCGATGAATGCGGTAACCGGGACGGTGATTGTCCGATCCTCGAATCCCTGGCTGAAAATCCGGAGCAGGAGTCCGAACCATGAACAGCACAGAAATCCAAAAGGAGCTCATTTTATGGAAACATCCCCGCAAGGCGAAAAAACACTGCTCGGTTTCGGCCTGCTCGGTGCGATAACCACCGGTTTCCTCGCCTCGGCCTGCTGTATCGGTCCACTGCTGTTGGCGTTTCTCGGTATCGGCAGCGCCGGTGCCCTGGTGGACCTTGATCCCTATCGCCCCTATTTCATGGCTGCGACCCTGCTGTTTCTGGGGGGAGGATTTTACTTCACCTATCGTCAGCCGAAAGCGGTCAGTGTTGATTCTGCCTGCTGCGCCAAGGGGGGTAAAAAGACTCAGAAAGCCCTGCTCTGGCTCGCCAGCCTGATCTCGCTGACGATGCTGTTCTTGCCGCAGCTTATGCCGATTATCTTCGCTTAAAGAAGGGCGATTATGGACCAGAAGATCTGCTACTGTTTTAATTATTTCGCAGTCGATATCCGCCGGGATACTCTGGAGAATGGAGGGTGCAGCAGGATTCTGGAAAAAATCCTGGCAGCAAAAAAGAACGGCAGCTGCCGCTGCAACGAAAAACACCCGGAGGGGCGTTGATGCCTGAGAGACGTCCACCGTGTTGTGGATGCCGCGAGAAAGGAGTAGCTGATGACCATCCGACTTGAATCGACCCTGACCTGCCCCCACTGCGGACATGCTGAAGCCCTGAGGATGCCGACCGATGCCTGTCAATTTTTCCATCCGTGCAGCAACTGTAACAGACTGCTCAGGCCGAAATCCGGAGACTGTTGTGTTTATTGCAGCTACGGCGATATTCCCTGCCCGCCGATCCAGCAGCGACGGGCGGCCGGATGAGTTCCGCCGGCAACAAACTACGCACCCGCTTTTTTGCCGCAATCGCGGGCACCGGTCTGGTCGCCCTCTGCTGCTTTAGCCCGGCATTGGTGCTGTTGTTGGCAGCGATCGGGCTGAGCAGCATAACCCCTTACCTCGATTTTGTGCTGCTGCCGGGGTTGGTCATCCTGATCATCGTGGCCCTGCGAACCTATCATCAATGGCAAAAAACATGACCTTCCGCTTGAAAACCCCTCAGCCCAGCGCTTGGCGCAGATCGGTGATCAGGTCTTCGACATCCTCCAGGCCGATGGAGAGCCGCACCATGCCGTCGGGGATACCGCGACGTTCTCGCTCTGCGGGGAGCATGGCATAGTGGGTGGTGGTGATCGGTTGGGTCACCAGACTTTCGACACCGCCGAGGCTGGCGGCGATCGAGAAGAGTTGCAGCCGGTCGACCACCGCCGCCGTTGCCGCCGCATCACCGTCGAAAACAAAGCTCAACATGCCGCCGAAGCCGCTCATCTGCTCGCTGGCGACAGCATGTCCAGCAAAGTCTTTCAATCCTGGATAGTTCACCCGCAGCACCCGTGGTTGCTGTTGCAGAAATTCGGCAACCCGCTGCGCGGTCTTATTCTGCGCTTTCACCCGCACCGACAGGGTGCGCAGGCTGCGGGCCAGCAGAAAAGCAACCTCTGGGGCCATCATCTGGCCGAGATTCTTGCGCCAGACCCAAATCGGCGCCAGCAGTTCGGCGTTGGAGATGACCAGCCCACCGGTCAGATCGCTGTGCCCGCCGAGATATTTGGTCGCGCTGTGTATCACAATGTCCGCGCCCAGCGCAAACGGCCGCTGGTTGACCGGCGAGGCGAAGGTGTTGTCGACTACCGTCAGCGCACCCTGCTCTTTGGCCACCGCCGCGATGCTGCGGATATCGAGCACTTCCAGGTTCGGATTGGTCGGCGTTTCAAAGAAAACCAGTTTGGTGGTTGCGCGAAACTGCTGCGGCAGATCAGCCAGTTCATTCCCGAGAACAAAGGTCGTCTCGATGCCGAGGGTCGGCAGGTTCTCATTGAGCAGATCGTAGGTTCCACCGTAGACATCACCGATGCAGATAATATGATCGCCAGCATTGCAGTGGGCGAGAAATGTCGCCGCCTCTGCCGCCATGCCTGAACTGAAGGCCAGGCAGCCTTCACCGCCTTCGAGCTCGGTGCATTTTTTTTCCAATCCGCGAATGGTCGGATTGAGTCCGTAACGGGTGTAGAGGTTGCCGTCAGGATTGCGCCCCTCAACCACATCGAGCAGCTTCTCGGTATTTTCAAAGGCGAAGGTCGAATGATTGTAGAGCGGCATGTGGATCCCGCCCTGCACATCAAGGGACTCGCCCGCGTGGATACAACGGGTGGAAAAACCTTGCTTGTCGGTGTCTGCCATTCTGGTCTCCCTTTGTTGTGAATATTTGAAAAAACTGATCTGCGTATATCCTCTGTTTAGAACTGAACACCTATGCACTGAAAGTGCATAGGTTCGATGGGGACTGAAAGTCCCTGAAAATCAAAGGTCAAGATCGTCATCCTCGCGAATGCGGGGATCCACGCCTCATAAAACCACTGGATTCCCGCCTACGCGGGAATGACGAAAATGAGTAGCACCGAAAAAGGATTGAACTAAAGTCCATAGTTTTTACAACGTGATGGAACAATAAATGGATTTGACTTTGCTCACCGGCAGAGATGAACCTGCCAGTCCAGAACACCTTCCTCGTAACGAATCGCGTTGAATCCCTCCTCCCGAAGCAGTTCAACCGCCTCGGCAGACAGAACACAATAGGGGCCACGGCAATAAGCGACGATCTCTTGATCCGGCGGCAACTCAGCCAGACGACGCTTGAGTTCTGGTAGCGGGATGGAGACCGCACCGGGAAGGTGGCCTGACTGGTACTCCTCGGTCGGTCGAACATCCAGGACCGTCACGGCATCCTCTCGCATGAGTCTGATAAGAGTTGTTCGGTCAACGGGTTCAAGACTATCTTTTTCGTAAAAGAAGCTGCGTGTAATTTGCTTGATTTCGGCCAAACGGGATTCTGCCAATTTCCTCATGACCAGAAAATACTCACTGACTGAGGGGTCTGCGAGTCGATAAAAGACGTACAGGCCTTTCTTTTCAGCCTCGACCAAACGAGCCGCTCTCAAAACCTGCAGGTGTCGGGAGGTATTAGCGACAGAAAGACTCGCTTCTTCGGCCAAGGCTTCAACGCTACGTTCGGTCTGACACAGCAAATCCAAAATTTCCAGCCTTTTGGGGCTAGAAACTCCCTTGCCGATCCGAGCCAACTGCTCATAAATGGCATCTTTAAATTGACGTTTTGAGGTTGACATGAATCCATCCATAGTATTCAATTTATTCTTTGAATACTATGCGACTGTCACCCTGTCAAGTTAATCTTCAACCAAAGGAGAAGCGTATGATGAACGAAGTCCCCAATATCAAGAATGGTGTTAATGTTGATCAGCTGATTGGCACAATTGAAGCGATCAAGGGTGATTCGGATATTGCAAAGTTTCAATTTAGGGCAGAAACAAAATGGATCAAAGGTGGGCATTGCCGCACCGAATTCAAAAACTTTTACGGAGCCAAAACCGAAGACAGCTCTCGGGCCCAAGCCCTTGTGATAGAAGGAGATGAGCCCACTGTTCTGTTGGGGGCAGATCATGGCGCAAATGCTGTTGAGGCGGTACTACATGCCTTGGCCTCTTGTTTATGCGTCGGCTTTGTTTATAACGCTTCGGCGCAAGGAATTAACGCCTCCTCCGCAGAATCTGTGGGTAGGCGGCGGTAAAAAATAGAGCATTGCTTCCCCCAGTGGGGTTAGGATGGATTTGCGAGAACCAATCCATTCCACGAAAGAGAAGCAATGCTGATCAAGACTCTACTGAACAAAGT
>JAJRQI010000068.1 GCA_024280335.1 Deltaproteobacteria bacterium | reverse complement strand
TTATTGCCAAGTTCATCCAGTTCTTTTGCGTCGCGGGTGGCGATAAAATCACCGCTGGCGGCGTCGGAAATCTGGGTTGCTTTTTCTGCCATGCTTTCTCTCCTATATTTCGGCCAGCACTTCGGCGGTGCAGGTCGTGTTGCCTGATTTGTAGGCCAATGAAGACAGCAGCACCTGATAGCAGCTACGGTCACAGGACAAAATAGCCGACGGGTGGTTGCGGATCATGGCGGTCAGGGTCAGATGATCCTCGCCATCCGGATCCGGAAGTTTGAGCTTATAGGTCAGATCGGCGACCGATGAGCCGCTGTCGACCAGCACCGCGCCGCCGTCGAGGGTGGCAACGCGGCTGGCGCGGCGGCTGATGTTTTGCGCTTCGGCCCAGCCACTGGCGTTGGTCAGTTGGCCGTCGATGTCAAATGTGGGCGCGCAGATCGAGATCATTTAAATCCCCAGCAGAAATTGTGATTGATCCCCGGAAGCGCGGACCTGGATCGATTCAAGTATTTTCCACATAAAGGCTTCGAGCTCCGGCGCCAAACCGTCACCGCTGATGGTGATCATGCTGTCACCGTTACGCAGCGCGTCGGTGCGGGCGTCGATTAGGTCGATTTCGGCCTGGGTGAGCTCTTTTTGCAGGTTGAGGGCGTCGTCACGACGTTTATTTTCAAGGTCAACCTGTTCACTTATTTTTCTACCCTTGACCACATCTCCGATAGAGTTTCCTAAATCAGAAAACATGCCTATCAGCCCCATAATCTGATCACCGGTCCCGGCAATGGTTGAATCGATCGAGTCGAAAGCTCTTTCAATTCTGGTGGTATCTGCTTCGATCTGGGCAATATCGATATCGACTGACAACTCCATGGCCCGGATCTTCTCGTTGTTGGCCAGTTCCTCCAGCTTTATCATCAGCTCGTCAGATTTTTCGGAGGCTTCTTTTGCAGCTTCGCCGATATCACTAATCGGCTTGGCCGGATCCCCGGCTTCGATTTCTGCCATCATTCTGGCGATTTCTGGAGTATTCCCTAAAAATTCATAATAGGCGGCGCTGGCGGCAACAATCGCTTCCCGTTGCTCTTTCAGTGCCAGTTCCGCAACCTTGGTTTCATCGGTCACAAACCCCATACTTTTTGCGAGTTCTTCGGTTGCGGCAACCATGTCGAAACTTTCTTCCGCCGCTGCCGCTACCTCGGCGGCATAGTCGCGTTGAACTTCGGTCGCTTTAACCCAGACGCCGTTCTGCTGATCGAGCAGGATGGTTCCTTCGCTAATCAGGCGGTGGAAGGTTTCGGTGCTGTCGACGTCCTCACCGGTCTGCTCGCTGATCTCTCGATATCTATCGGCAAGTTTTGCGCTGGCTTCCACGCCCCGCTGTAGCGATTTTTCCAGCTCGTCTTCGGCATCTTGCCACTCCAGGTAGGTTTTTACTGCACCACCGACGGCAACGGCTGATGCGCCAACGACTGCGGCTACTCCGGCAGGGCCAGCGAGCTTTGCAATCAGGCCGCCAGCTCCGCTGACTACGCTGGTAAGTGCGCTACTCAAACCGCCACTGCCGACCAGATTGCTAACAAGACCGACGATCTGCACCCCGGCTAAAAGTTGGATTGCTGATCCGACCCCCGCAACAGACTTGAGCACTGACCCAATCGGTCCGGTTACTTTATTTAGAGCTCCGGCGAACCCGGTAACGCTGCCGATTGATTTTTGGCTTTCGTCGTCCAGATTTATGAACTCGTCGATTAAATCCATCAGCGTGCGGATAAAAGGACCGGCGCCATCAACCATCCCTGCGGTCATATTTGTCAGGCCCTCAATCGAGCCAATAACCTTTTGGATGGCTTCGGCCAGCCCTTCAGGGGTTGATAGGTCGATGCCATCGAACAGGCCCTCGATCTCATCTCCAAGCCCACCGAGAGACTGTAAAAGACCGGAGAAATCGACAGCGTCAAAAGCAGCCGGTAAGTCTTCAGCGATTCCTGAGAGGAACGCGCCGAGCTGAGAGAGTTCACTTTCCAGCGCGGCAAACACGTCATCAAGGGCACCGGATTCAACAATACTTGTCAGAGCATGTTCGATGTCGGTGCCACCATCGATCGCTTCTTTTGCCGCAATCCGGAACTGGTCGCCGACGGTTGTCGCCAGACCAATAAAACCCTGTTGGAAGCGATTGACCGCAACCTCTGCTGATTCCAACCTCGCCGCAACTTCGTTGGCAGCGCTGCCAGCAGCGTTCATGGCCGTGGCGGTGATCTCGGTGGTCTGGTTGAGATTGTCAAAAACCGTCACCATGCGGGCGGCTTGGTTAATACCAACCAGTTGACTGGCGATAAAAAGCTTCTGATCTTCGTCGAGGGTGGTGTAGGCAGTGCCGACATCAAGCAGAATATCTTTGCCGCTGCGCAACTGGTCGTTGGCATCGTGCTGAGCAACACCGATCGAGTCAAGCGCCGAAATGATGGTGGGGTTGTCATCTACTAGGCGCAACAGGCCGGTTTTTAATGCGACCGCTGCCTCACTACCGCTGCGGAAGATCTCGATGACCGGCGTGAGCACCCCTGCGGTCCCCTCCAGGCTATAACCCATCGTCGAGGCGATTGGTGACAGCTCGGCCATGCCGATCGCCAATTGCTCGACATCGGTGGCGTAATTGTTCGAAATCTCATTCAGGATATCAATCAGACGGGCGGCTTCTGTGGCGGGTAAGCCAAACCCCTTGAGGCTGGCAATCAACAGATCAGAGGCCTGAGATGCATCGACAGATCCGGCGATCACCAGATCCATCGATGTTTTGGTCAGCGACATCGCTTCTTCGATGTTGTACCCGGCCTGCTTGAAATCCGCGGTGCTCAGCAGGATCTCGGTCGCGCTTTCGCCGTAGGTTTGCGAAAGACGGCGGGCATAGCTTTCTGCTTCAGCCAACGCAGCCGGATGGTCGCCGAGAACCTTTTTTAGCTCGATCGACGCTGATTCGAAGTCTTTTGATTTTGCAAAGGCGTAGGTAAGGCCACCAGCTGCCAGCGCTGCCAGGGCGGCATCTGCCTTCAGTACGCCACCGGTAAGGCTGGCAAAGGGGGCAGTGACATCGGCAACCGAATCATTCAGGCCGCTCATCTTGCCACCCAGGGACTCGATCTGTCCTCCGGTGTTGGTGAACATGTCTCCGACGCGGTTTTCACCGGCAAGGATCAGTTTGACTGTCTGCTCAAGGCTGGCCATAGCTACCCTTTGCCCCTGCGGGCCTCAAGATCTTTGTAAAACAGATCCCAGATATCCTGTTCCAGTCTGGTCAGGTATCCGCCTGGGAACTTGTCTGGTCTGATTTCGAAGAGGAATCTTCCCCGGGTGTGGCAGAATGCTGCGGCGGCTCTGATTTCGGGGTCGCGCCAGAGCCGGGCAGCTTTCCCGGATCTTTTCCTAGGCCGGTCAGACGCATAATGGTGACAACCAAAATTTTGAATTCGATTGGAAAGTTTTCTGCCAACCTGACCGCCGTTTGCCGGTCTACTGATGGGGCAATACTGGCCGTTGTCAGCATGGTTAATCGTTTCACCAGCTCGGCAGGTGTTTCACTGGAATGACCAACCAGCTCGCCGATGGCAGTCGCCTGAGCCTTTGCGTCACCACCGACCAATCCTTCAGCGATCGCCAGCAAACTCTTTGCCTGCTCAGCCGCTTCATCAACCTTGGCCAGTTCTTCGCCGGTTAATCCGCGCACGATCCAGACCGGATCGCCTTCAAAAAAACGGGTCAGCCCGGGAACCTTGACTTCCTGTTCGCGGTGGCTGAACTTTGCCCGCTTAAAATCTGCCAGTTTGAATTCAGACATCATCTCTCCTGCTGCGGGCCAAGGTATCCCGGCCCGCTATTTCATGTTAATCAGCTACTGAATTCTGCCGACGCACGTTCGGCTGAGATGGTGGCATCGACCGCGATCTGATCACTGGCCGGCCAAGTGCGCTTGATTCCCAACTTGCCCTGAGTGAGAACATAGGGTGCCTTGTTGTTGTCGGGGAAAAACTGGAAGGTCAGCACTTCGTTCTTGCTTTGCACCAGACTGTCGCTGATTCCATCATTGACCAGCGCAGAGAATCCTCCCTGACCAATAGATTCTGCTGATGATGCAACCGACCGACCATAAACCTGTTTGCTGCTGACGCTGTGGCTGGTTTCCACGGCGGTAAAATCAACCGAGTCGGAAACCTCAGCGAAGATCGGCTCGTAAAACTTGATATAAACCCTCTTCGGTGCGGCGCTGGCGTGGATCAAAGGCAGAACCGATGCCATCTTGACGTTGGCATTGGTCTGTGCCGACACCTCGGCACTCTGTCCTTGACCAACATTGTCGACCTCGAACAACGGGAAGTCGTAACGCTCAACGTGTTGACCAACCACCTGATAAATCTCGGGGGCGGTGATCGGTGCGGCAACGGCAGAATCAAGCCTTACCTGGGCGATCTCAACCGAGTCGGCCGGGATCTCCGGCGGACCACCGGCTGCTGCGCGAGTTTCGACGAAATTGGTTCCCTCGGTACCAGCAACAACGGCAATAGCACCGACACTGGTCATAGTGATCGAGCTGATCAGTTTGTTGGTCGTCGGTCTGGTCACAGTTGTGTCCGCTGTGGCAGCGACAGTCTGCAGCACGCCCAAGGCGTAGGCGGTAAACGCGGCAACGTCGACAACATCATTGCTGCCGCTGACCGGCGCGCTGACCAGGTTTCGACCGGTGACCACGCCGTTCGGTCGGACCACCGGTTCCTGTCCGGACTTGCCGGAAAAAACCAACCCGGCCGAAGTGAAAATCTGCTGATCGCCACTGTCGACCATGGCGGCGAACGGAACCAGAGACGCGCCCTGCTCCATTTTAAGTAATGCTTTTGCTGCGTTGCCCATCGCTAAGCTCCTTTGTCTGTTGAGGTCACAACTTTGGCCTTGCCCAACTCCAGCAGGATCTCCCGCTCGCGTGGCTCAGCATCGTATGATTTTCCTTTTTTCCACCGCTGACCCTTGACGATCCAATCGGCGGTCATTTTGATTTTTGTGGTTTCCGGCATGGGTTATCCTCTTGTGTCAATTTCGATCTCCTGCACGGTGAAACAAAGATCGCCAAGCGCCCCTTCGTCGTTGGCACCATCTGCCGGGCTCATTCCATCGATCAAGGCAGCTAACCCTGTTGAGTTCTCCAGCGCCGCGAGAATCTGCTCTTCAAACTCGAGCAACTCCAGCTGCCGTAGATCTTTCTGTGGCTGATAAAATCCGGCGTAGATCCTGACGCGGTGCTTGCCAGTTACTTTGCCGTAGTTGCGGCCACGATCAACGGACGGCCTGGTGATCATAATCAGCGGCAAATCAGATGCTGCAATCGACTCGCGATTACGCCAGGTGATTTTTACCGTCAGCTGTTTTTTCCACTTTGCGGCGACAAAAGACAGCAGCCCGGCATCGGTTTCGAGTGCTGTCTTGATCTGCTGTAAAATAGGTCCGAACCCCATAAAAAACGGCCTCCTTATTTGCCCTGTAAACAAAGATCTCTGGGTGTTGCTTGCTATGCCATGGGCTGTTTTAGATCTTTTTCTTTGCTGCCACGGCAGCCTTCAGAGTTCCCCAGATATCCATTTTTACTCCCAAACTCTGCGCAGCCAGCCACGCAAAAACTTTCGCTTGCTGATGTCACGACGAACGATGTTCATGTAACGTTCAAACTGAAACCCGTTAAGGCACTTATGCACCGCTGCCAAATAGCGACAGGAATTGACAGCAACCAAGGTTTTTCGCCCTATTTTTGCATCAACCGACAGGCCGTTCAGGTTGTGACCGCCGACCATATTCAGGGCCCGTTGCAGCCATTCCCCAGCTGAGGGAACACCACAGTTGACGGCCGAATCGAACAGTTCGTCGGCAATCGGTTGACTGGTGATTTCTCCCAAGCGAAGCTTGTCCCAGTAGTCGCGGCGGTAAATTACGGCGGCCTGGTCGATGGTTAGTTTCTTGATATCGACCTGCGGATAACTACGCTTGCTGATGCCATACTTGGTCTCGCCGCCGGGGTCGTCAGGGTCGTTGACGTAGCCGCCTTCGATGCCTACGGTGTGGTCAAATGCAGGTTTGAATTTAGCCATTAGCTTTCCCGTTTCCGTTTCCGTTTCCGTTTCCGTTTCCGTGGTGGGCGTTATGTTCTCCGCGCAGTGTGTAAAAGTCACGCTCCAGCGTTGTCAGCCGCTTGAACATCTCCCGCTGGTTCACATCGATCCCCCGCAGGGTGCGAATGCAGAACCAAATGAAAGAGGCGAAGAGGATGACGATAATTGTTTGCATCACGTCGACATGCTCGAACCAGGTGGGTAACGTGGTCATCGAAATCCCTTCTTGCGCGCTTCGGCCTCGATCTCTTCCGCTGCGATCTCGGCCAATTTGTCGCCCTTGTTGAATCGCTCGAAACCATCAGTGATAAACGAACGAACGCCGAACTTTGTAGATGATCCACGGCCTTCGTGGACCACCCGAGAATATTCAGCCGAGTTGTAAACGATCGATTCCAGCGGGCCAGCACTGAAGTTCTCTTTGCGGGCACCAGGTTTCAACCAGTCGAGCAGCCTCCGCAGGTGTCCGGTGACAACCGGCACCGGGTACGCGCCGGCCGGTTCTTTCGAGCCACCAAGCAGATCAAAGGATTCTCGATGGGTGCCGATCGCGCCCCGGGTCAGGGTGCGCTGCAACGCCTGGGGCAGATCACGCGACAACTCACGCAACCCGGTAATAACGATCTTGTCATTCTCAAGCGTGGCGTTGATCGACAGCATCAGGCATCCTCGGCAAAGTGGCTGGTGACGACAGATCCAATTGCAAAACCATCATCACCCCCGGCTGCGGTTTCGATCTTGCCGACCAACAGTTCAACTTCGGTCAGGTATTCAGACTTGCTGCGGCGCATCTTGTTGGCGTCCTTGCCGTCTTCCAGCTTGGCCTCTTGCGCCAACCGGTTAATGCGCCGCTGACAGAGTTCAGCAGCAACCAGACATTTGATGCTGCGTTTCACGTAGCTGTTGATCGGTTCACTGATGGCGGCGTAACTTCCGGAACCGATACGGCCACTGAACAGCCCACCATGTTCGGTGACCAATCCCTTGAGCATCCGAAGGAGCTCAGAATCATCCTTCTTGCCGAACATTTCCGGGGTGAACCCCATCTCGGCTATTTCTGCGCCTGAAGGTATTGCCATCGATTCACCTAAAAAAATGGGGCGGACCGACTAGAGTCCGCCCCGATTGACAGGAAATAGATGCCCCTGGTGCGGCTTAGATCAGAGCGCAGCGGCGGTACTGCAGTTCGCTACCGATCGCGGCGTTATAGGCACCAGTCCAGACATGATCGGCACCGAGCTTCAGCTCGTTGCGCTGTGGATCGCGAGTGTTCAGATCTTCCCACTCACCACGGTTGCTCTTAATGCCTGGCAAGGACACGTAGTAAGATCCAGATGCAATCTTCGCCGTCGGGATGACACCGGCAATCTGGTAGATGATTTGGGTGATGTTGGCATTTGGATTGACGAAACTGGCGGCCAGAGCTTTGTAAATCCGCGCCAACTGGTTGGGGTGGCAAGTGATGTAAAACTTGCTGGCTGCACTGACGCCATACCCGGCGGCCTGCATGTCAATCAGGATTTGACCGATAGCATTGTTGATGGTGGTCGAATCGTCGGTGTCATATGCCTGGTTGATGCCGCTGCTGAGCAGTTCGATCAAGGTGTAGAACAGATCGGCCTTCTGGTCGTACCAACGACGCACGGTGTCCTCGGTGAGATCATCGATCTTGTAGAGCTCGTTGAAGCGGAGCCAGTCATCGAGGATTGCAAAGCCGCCGGTAAAACGCAGCATGCTGACTGCAGCCTTGCTGGCAGTCGGCAAAACACTCAGTTCGGCTTCTTCACCAGGCTCGTGCTGCTGAAAGGTGACACCGCCGGTAATGTCGACGATTTCAAACGACTTGCTGGTGCTCTGCCGCAGATCCTTCTCTTTAAACAGAGCTTCGTAGCCGCGATCTGGGACAGCAACGGTATCACTGCCACCCATGATGATCGGCGGGGCGGCGGCGACCAGGTTTGAATCGGCACCGAGGGCTTTGTTCCCAAGAACATCGGTGGCCTGAGATTTGCCAAGTGGCTGCTGGGCAAATCCCTTTAATCCTGCGGTGATCGCTGCGAGGATCATCGCCTTTACGTTTGCTTCAGGGACTTCCTTCAGCTTGCCCCAATCGATGATTTGCTTGCCAAACAGTTTCATTGGTTTTCCTCCGTGGGAAAGTGAGTGTCAGGGGAGAGGGCCGGGGCGGTCGCCCCTTAACACCTCACACCACACAAATTAATTTTCGTGTAACTCGACCAGAACCGTAGTGTCGGCGGCGAGGGCGGCTTTCTTGACGATCCCGGCGCGGGTGTTTGCGGTGCTTGTCGTGGTAATGTTCCCGGCGGTTGCATCCCAATAAACGACAGTCCCGGCAGGCTGAGCCTGTGCGCCAACCTTTGGGAATTCAATCGGCCCGCGGAAGGCGTAAGCGATAGCGACATCTGCAAGGGCAGCGTTTCCGGCGACCAGGACCTGACCAGCAGAAACGATAATTTCACCGTCAAGGACGGCGGCGGTATGAGCAAGCACCAGGGTGCGCAGTGTGCTTAATCCGGCTTTGATTTTTGCGATTTCGTTGGCCATAAGTCTTTCTCCTTATGCTGAAGCGATAAGATCTCTTTTCTTGGTTGGTGGCTATCTGCTACTTAGGAATCAGCGGGTTCTCGTCAGCACCCTTCTGATGCGACTCAGATCCAGGCAACTGCTGTCCATCTGGGAACTCTTTCTCAGCCCTGGCGGCCAACTGCTTGACCTCGGTACAGAGGAAGTTGATCCCCATCGACTTGGCGAAGGTGATCTTCTCACTCTTAGCGGTGTCGGTTTCTTCACACTCGCCGAGCAATACCTTGAGCCGGGCATATTCGTCGGCCTGGTCTTTCAGATATTTCTCGCCGACCGCTGCGTTAGCCTTGAGACCTTCGACTTCAGTCTCTAGTTCACCAATACGGGCATCCTTCACGCCCAAGGCAGACTTTACCGCGTCAGCAAATTGATCTTCGGTGGTGTCCTCGCCAAACGATTTGCTCAGGATAACGCCGAGCAGCAACGCCAGTTTTTTCATAGTTACAGTCTCCTTGTTTGAGTCATCTTCTTCCGACTTGTTGCCGGCGGATTTTTGTGAGGTTGCACCCTGTTGGGCACCAAGCCAGACCAGCGAACCCTCAAGGGCTTCGGCCGGGGCGACATATTCCCAGTAAAGGATCGAGCCGTTCGGATCGTTCTTGATCGAAACGATGCTGGCGGCGTTGAAACCGATGCTCCAATGGCGATAGGTGCCGCCGTTGATGTTCTTGAGTATGCTTTCTACGTCAGCGGTCTTGACGACGTAGTACCAGGTCCACAGCACTTTGACGGTGGCGGTCTCTTCTGGAAGGCGCGGATCGTCGCCGGTCAATTGCTTGAACTGATCGATCGACATTTCTTCTGTTTTGGTGTCGAAATAAAGACCGAGCGGCAGAAAGCTGCCGCGATCATGATGGTAGAGGGCGCTTTTGCCAGGCAGGCTGGCGGCAAAGTCATCCAGAATCTGCTCGGGAAAACGCTCCCGATCACGATCGATACCGTTGTGCGCCAACAACTGCTTGCCGACAAAAATATCTTCTGCCTTCAGCGGTTCCAGGGCGTAGCCGTTGACCTTACTCAGAATTTCGTCAGTCACTGCAACCGCTGAGGTAACGCTCTTCTGACAAGAAAACTGCTTGCGGGCTTCGTTGACCGGCCCTTTGCCTTTGCCGCGGAAGAGCTTCATCAGATTTTGTGCCCTTTGCCGCGCAGGTGCTTGATGGCGTCCTGGCCGGTGATCATTTCGGAAGGGCCAGCCTTGGTTGGCGCGGCAACTGGCTCATCTTCTGCCGGAGAATTCAGTGCTTCACGAAACTCAGCGGCTTTCTCCGGGTGCTGTTCTGCAAACGCTGTGAACGCTTCGTCACGCTCGGCAGCGGAGACCGCTTCTCCAAGTTTTTCACCCAGGACACGCGAATCCGGAAGCTGATTTTTGGTGAAATGCGCTTCTTCTTTCGGGTCAAGACCCAGAATCAGTTCGATCAGTGCCTGAATTTTCTCTGACATTGCTTTTCTCCCGTTGCGATTTGGTTGCTTCAATCCCAGGCCCGCTGAATTCGTTACTGTCGGAAGCGGTATGATTGGTACCGATATTTTCTACCCTTCCGCGCTTTATTCTGGGTCCCTTCGTTTGGCTCATGTTGTCGAAATAGCAGAAAATCAAGTCTTGTTCTGGCAGATCAGGACACAGAATTCGGCGCAAACAAAAAAAGGCCTCCAAGGGAATGTCCCTTGGAGGCCTTTTTTGCTTATATGTTGGTCTATCAGTTCAAAATTTCCAGACAGGTGTATTGATAATAACGCTGCCCGCTGATGATCCGTTCCAGTTGACGCCGCCAGCCGAGGTTTTCAAGTTCTGGGGCCAACTTTGCCAGCATCCGCCCCAAGCCGTTTGCATCGTAGTCGAGCTTTGGCAGGCGGTTGGCTTTACCGACAATCTTCATTGCTTCAAGCAGCTCGGTGGTGCGGGCCAGTATATAATTGCGGCCATCGGCATCGGTGCTGATTTCAATGCCCAGCTCTTTGATGTCGGTATTGACCAGGGCAAACAGATAGCTGGCCAGAATTTCGGCTTCTTTGCCCGGTTGGGTCAGCAGGGTGGCGGATTCCTTGATTTCGATCTCGCTTACCAGATCATTGACCGGGATGCCGGTTAAATGATTCAGCAGCCGCAAGCTGGCCTTTCCGTCAAGATGGGCATCGGCTTGCTTGGCCAGTCGACCGATATCGATGGTCATTTTGATGTCGTGTTTTTGTGGTGAAGCGGAAACCATGGTCCTCTGAGTAAAGTAGCCCTTCACCATCAGCCGGTAAATCTGCCACGAAAGATCGTCATCAAACACTTTTATCAGCATGACATAGCCGGTTTCTGACAGAAAAACCATATCACCACCATATTTGCTAATTGTTTTTGGCTGATCAGGTCGCATCTCGTGCGACCTGATCAGTGTTTTCCACTCATCTTTTGGTACCAAAAAGTAATCTTCGCCCTCAATCAACTTCTTTTTGTTCCGATTGAAGGCATTTGTTGCGGTTTTTTTCCGCCGTTCATGCAGTTCATCGACCATCGGCAGGTTGATCACCGGCACACCCTTGTAGTTGATCTGCTCAATCGCCTTGCCGTTGATGTTGATAATCTGGTTCATACATTCCCCCTTTGATTGTGGCGTGACAAGATCTGGACAGCTTCATCGAACACCGTGGTCTGCATCTGGACCATGTCCCGATACTCTTGCGGAATGCGGCGCATAGAAAACAGTATCTCGGCTTCCTGCTGATTGACTTGCATGGTTTTGTGCTGGGTTGGGTTTCTGGTAGGCATGGCGGAACTCCTTGGATTGTGTAGGTAGTGCCGCTTTTAAAGTAGCGGCGGGACTCACCTACAGGCTCCAAAGGTGCCCAGTCCGGTATTTCCCCGAAGGGTGTTGTATTCCCGGCTCTCCGTCCCACCGCCTTGCAATTTAACTTTTCTTGAAAGGGGCGTTGTGCTGCGGACACAAAAAAACCACAAGACTGACGGGTGCGGTAGCCGCTTTGGATCTGTAGGTGTACAAACACTAGCGTATGAATTTGGTGGAGTCAAATGAAATGGTGAATTTTTATGAACTGTGCAGTACACTTTGGAGTTCGTTGAGTTGTTTTCACGCTAACACAGGAGGGTTTTATGTTTGAAAAACTAGCTTATGGTCAGCGGCTATATGTCAGCGGCGCATTTTTGTTTTTATTTTTAATTGCACCTGGCTTGGCCGCTGCAAAAACACTTAAAGTCACTGCCGAAGAATATGGGGATAAATGGTCGTTTATTGTCCCAAAGGGGCGGCTACAATGCAAAATAAATGCTGTCGTCATGCACGTTGGTGACAAAACATACAGCTTAAACGGGAAAGCCATGAGTAGGTATAGGGGGGAATTCCCAACATGGAGGCGAATTGCTAAGCCATACCCAGGGATGAACGACCCACAGGCAAAAATGCCCCCGGCGAACGATTTGATCAAGCGAGGGTTGGCTCTTTGTAAATAGTTATTCTACTTCACTCGCCGCAGGTCGATTCGCACACCGACAACGCGGATGCGTATCGGCCACCGGGATCGGCACGGTCGCGATCGGGTAGTCGCCCCGCAAGGCCTCACAGATCGAGCAGGCATCTGGGGCCGGGGTGAATTCGACCATCTCGATACCCCACTCTTTCCATTCTTCTAGCTTGGCACGTTCGGCGGCCATTGACAGTTCACTGCGAGCCAGTCGCTCCCAATCGCTGTTGGCATCTTCAAAGAGTTTTTTCAGCCGGGAAGCAACATCAAGGGGATTACTGCCGGAGATCGCGTGTGCTTCCATTTCGGAGAGGATCTTGTCTTTCAACCGTTTGGTGGCATTGTTCTTGACGAGATCGAAGCCGTCTCTGGTGAGCTTGTCGAAATTTTCCTGATTTTTCAGGAGATCGAGAACCGGCCGCTCTTCGCCGATCAGGTCGGCAGCTTGAATCAGGCCGAGGCTGTAGGCTTGTCCGTAGTACCAGGAGACGGGTGAATCTTCACTACTCGGCTGATACGCGCCGAGCATAGTCTTGAGAGCAGCCAGCACACGGGCGCGCTCTTCGATGGAAAATGTGAAGCTATCGCGGGTGATTCCCTTGCCGTCACCAAAGCCGTCGAGACCGAGAATCCGGCGGGTGGACTGATAAAGATCAAGCCAATCGTCGGCCAGCTGCTGCTGGTAGCCATCTTCAAGGCGGTCGAGTTCTGGCCAGAGGTCGGTGCGGTGAATTTCTTTGCAGCTACAGTTGACCTTGTTCATTATCTGCCACATTGTTTTTTCTAGTTCAGCCTCAAGCCCAAAATCATCAATCTTGATTGTTGTCGATTTGCCAAGCTGTTTAGCTTTTTTAAGCAGGTATGCTGTTTTTTTTTCCGGGACTTGTTGCTGTTCTGGACCCATCATATCGGCCTGCGAATTCAAGAAGCGAGCGCGGGCCTGCTTTTCGATATCGTGCAAATTAACTTGCTGGAACTTCAGCTCCCAATCGCCCTTTTTCCAGGTGCGGCCGCGCATTTTCAGCAGGGTGGAAACAATCCGGTTGAAGGTCGGCAGCTTGGCCGATTGTCTTGTCGTCACGTCAGCCAGCACCATTTCGCTCTCAAATTCAGCCAGGCGTTCGGTGGTGCTCCAGTGCATGCCGAGCATCCAGGGCGGCAGACCGGTTTTTGAGACTATCTGCTCCATGACATGCCGAGCCGGGGCTTCCAGCTCTAAAATCTGACCCTCTGCACCAATCACTTTGATCTCTATGCTGCTATTGGTATCGATGGCATGGACGAAGTCGGCGCTTTTGCCGAGGCGTTTGGCACGGACCACCGAATCGAGGTCTTTGGCCAGGGCATCGACTCTGGCCTGGTGGTTGTTGCCGTCTTTTTTGCCGGTTTTGTAAACCATGGAAAATGACGGGTCGCCGAAACGCTCCCAGACGTTGAGCTGAGAATTGTGGATGGTGGCGAGGATCTGGGCGACAAATTCGCAACTGCGGAACAGTGGTGTGCCGTATGGATTCTGGTTTTCGTTGTGGATTGACCAATAAAGAAGATTGACCGGATTCAGCTGCCGCTCTTGCAGGTCACCGTCAGCTTTCTGCCAGATTTCCATTTCTTTTGGGGTGCGGTTGAATTTGATGAATTTACTATCGGCGACCCGTAGACCGACAATGTCGTTGCGCTGCTTGCTGGCGACAAATTCACCCAGGGCAAAACCTTGCTCAAACGCTTCGTTGCTATAGTTCTGGTGCCAGGACTGTAGACCGGTCTGTAGATCGTTGACCGGCACATTGTCGATCCAGTCCTGAATCTCATCGACCAAACTGTCGTTGTCCCCTTCGACAATAATGTGACCATCGAGCGAAACCAGCCGCCAGATTGCCGCGTCCATGATCGGGATCGCTTCACGTAGAAACTCATAGAATGGGGCGTCGACCTTGCGGGCGATGAATTTTCGGAAGCCGGCAGTGTACGGCCCTTGCCCGGTGTTCGGGCGGAGCTGCACTGTGCTGCTGGTCTCGGAATTGCCTTTATTGCCGCGCCGGCTATTGGCGCTGGTCAAAAGTGTCATTTCTTGAATCATATAAAAATATCCTCCACCTCATTGCCGAGGGCCCCGGCTAGTTTCTGGGTGCGATGTGAGTCGATCAGGTGATCATTTTGCTTATTGTAGATACGCTGGCGCTCACCGATCCGACAGGTGTGATTGGTGTAGGCGGTGACCAGGTCAGGATCGGGCGGCAGTTCGAGCAGTTGGCGCTGAACCTGCTTGACGATCAGGTCGGTTGATAGTTCTTTGAGGGTTATCTTGGCCGGTTTCCCGGTTTTTGCGTCGGTGAGTGGTTCTCCGGCTTCGTCGATATTATCGGTGTTGCTCTGGAACATGAAGCCGCGAAGGCGGTCTTCGTAGCTTTTGTCTGCGTAAATCTGTAGGCCCTGGAGATCGTGAGCGACGGCACTGCCGGCGTTGCCGAAGTCGGTTCCCCATGTGAGTGAATCGGCTGGCTGGCCGTAGAGATCATCGAGGGCATCGAGGGCCTGACACTGCTGATCGTAGGTGACCTGCTTGAGCTGTAGACGGGCCACCATGCGATCGCGTTTGCCGATGATGTTCCATATGGTCAGTTCGGTCGGATCAGGTGCGAAGCCGAAATCGCCACCGCCGCGCTTCAATCCCGGTACCGAAATAAAATATTCGCGCAGCAGATGTTTAAACTGACTGTCTCCATCATCGTCCAACTCAAAAAAGAGCGTCTGGTTGAACAGCTCTTCGTGGATGATGACCTGGTTCGGCTGCGGGCCGTCGTTGCCGAGTCGATAATCGCAGCGGTAGCCGGTGACAATGACCTCTTGATGTGAGGTGTCGACCAGAACTTTGAGGGCGCGATACTCGGGGATGTCTCGCAGGCAGTGCTTCAGTTGCGCCCAGGGGAAGACAGTATTTTCCGGATCGCCGTGTTCTCCGAGGACGTTGTGCCGGTACGCTGGAGAATCTTCGCCACCGAATTGTTCGACGTAGAAGCGCTTGCGCTCCGGCGACCAGAAAGGGTACGGCATAAGGTGCTTTCCCCACCGGAAGAGGGTCCATTTAAGATTTTTGACATGGTCTCCGACGCCTTTAAGGGAATCAATTTCGGCCTCCTCTTCTTTTTCTGTACCCGCTGCTCGCATGCTCAGCTTGTAGTAATCGGTTTCGCGGTCGCCATCGGGAACGGAATAGACTCGCGAAATGGCACCGGGCTTCATGGCCCGCCAGAACTCGGACCACTGCTTTTTGTTTTTCATCTTCGCGGCTTCGTCGATCATGCCGTAGTCGTTGACGTGGACACCGCGAAAGGCTTCGCCGTCGTGTCCGGCCGGGCGGTAGTACTCCCTGAACTTGTTGGCGAAAATAAACATGTGGTGCGGCTGCTTGCGGTGCTTGACCAGATCGGCGGCCAGTATCGGGTTGTAACTGAACTGTTCGAGCTTGGCGTCGATAATCTCGTCGAGGTGGGTCTGCTGCGGTGCGGCGATCAAGCCTGAGCCGGACGGCGAATTAAAGTTTTTCCACAGCGACCAGGCGATAATCTCGCGGGTCTTGCCGACTTCGGCACCGTCCTGGTGAATGACGCTGGTCGGGCACATGAGCGAGGGAATCTGATAATCCCAAAACTGGTACGGCTGCTTGTGCTCGATATCTTCGGGTTCACGGAGAAAAGCGGTGCACCAAAGCAGCGGGTCTTCGCAAATGATCGCCAGCTGAAAGAGCTGCAGTCGTTCTTGTCGGTCGGTGCCGGCGGCGGCAATCGCCGGGGGAAATTCGCCGCGGGAGATCTGCTGCCAGGTCCAATCGAGCTCTTCGAGTACGGCTTCGAATCGTTCCATCGGCACGACGATGCCCTTGCCGAGATCTGACTGATCGGTCAAAGGCTCCATCGGCGGCTGCACAAAAGTCGCGGTGGTGGTTGTCACTTCTCTTGCTTTCGATCTGCTGTCAGCGCACCACCTGCAGTGCGGAAGATATCCCCCAGGGTTTTGGCGACTTCGCCGTCGTTATTGACTTTGGCGATCGCCGCCGGGGTCAGGTTGAAGTCTGGCATGGTCAGACCGAAGGCTTTGACCAACTTTGGCAGGGCCGACAACGCGGGATGCTCTTTAATATCGAAACCGATGAGCGCACCGTCTTTGTCGAATTTGTCAGACTTGATGATCACGCCATCTTCGAGCACTGCGGTGCGTAGTTCGCGGATCAGTTGCAGGGTTTCGCCCAGCTCGAAAACAACCAGGTTGTTCAGATCTTCGGGTTGCTGGTCGATCAGAGCCCGCTCGATAGCCATGCAGGCTTCGAGCAGGTGTTCTTTGTTGAGGCAATCGGTGCCAGGGGCGCAGCGGCCTTCTTCGACCAGGGCGCAGGGGTATTGACCGCAGGTCGATTTGCAGGGCTTACCGAGGCCGAGAATCCGGCTATGTGCGTAACCGCCGTGCTTGTGCGAATTGCGGGCAGAAGCCTTTTTCCCTTCGGCGCTGGTCGGGCCGGTTGATTTTTGCGCGTTGCGACGGCGGGCGGCGGTGGCGGCTGGGGTCAAGGTATATTTGCGCTTAATTCGATTGCGCTCGGGAATGCCGGTTCCTTCGCTTGGCTGCTGATTCAGCTGGATGCCCTTGTCTGCGGCCATCTCTTTTTCGAGCTGCCGCAGTTCGCGGATATCCTTTGCGACCCCGGCGGTGTTTCCAGCCTGCAGGGCGCGGGCGATGTTTACTTTCAGCGCCTTGGCAAGCTTGTCGGCGGTGAGTTGATCTGTTTGGTTTTGTTCGTCGGACATAAACAGCCTCCCTGGTAATTTTCACCCATAGGAGGCTGTTAGCATATTTTCAAGTCTTGCTCTGGCAGATCAGGACATTAATCGCGGGCGAAGATGAGGGTACAGACCCTCGGTGGTTCGTGTCATACGTGCTGAATACGTCTTGCACCGGGGTCTGTTTTGGTGGCGATTGTTATGCAGCCACCACCGCGACGGCCAGGGCCTGCTGCTGCATCTGGGTTTCGGTCAGGGCTTTGCGGATCTTGCCGAGCACTGCGGTGATCAGGTCGATATGCTCGATGTTGGTCTGCAGGTTGGCTTCGGTGACCTTCTTCATGATCACCATGTCGTTGTCTTTGTAGGCGGCACTGACCACCTGGACGCAGCGTTCGATCATTTTTTCATATCCGGTTAAAGCCTTGCACTCTTCGGTGTTCATTTCTGGTAAATCGAAAAGGGCGCGGGTTTCTTCAGGGTTGGCTAGGGCGGTAACGAAGGCGCGCAGTTTAGTGTAACTATTAAGTTCGCCGGCGTTGATCTTGCGCACCACCAGCGGCTGCATGCCCGACGTCACTCTAGAAAAACACACAAAATCAGCCACTTAGGAGTTTTTTTGAGGCAGGCACAAAAAAGCCGCGCTGGCTGTTGGCGCGGCGAATTGCGGGCACTGGTTATGGTTGATCAGGCGGCGGTGGGGCGGACATCAAGTGGGCTGGGAACATCAGTGTTCTGTTTAATCAAGTGCAGATAGAGCATCGTTGTTGATGGATCGGCGTGGCCGAGCAGCTTTTGCAGCCTGAGCAGGGCAACCTCGTGCGAGCCTTCGGCATTTTCTAACCAGTGGGTTGCAAACGAATGGCGGAAGGTATGGCACCCGGCTTTTTTGGTGATCCCGGCACCCTTGATTGCCCGGACAATTCGCTTTTGAATCGCGGTTGGGTGGACATGGTGTAGCAGTCCGCCCCATTTTTGATCGCGGGCGGGGTTGGCGGCCGGAAACAGCCAAAACCAGCGCCATTCTCCGGGGGCGGATGGATACTTTCGCGCCAGGGCATTCGGCAGAGAAACCTTAACTGAGCGGTCGGAGAAATTATTATAGGTTCTGCGCAGGTTGCGCAGGTGCTTTTCCAGAGGGATAACCAACATTTCTGGCAAGGGGAGAATCCGATCTTTGCCGCCCTTGCCATCCTTGACGATGAGTTGATGACGATCTATATCTATATCCTTGACCCGCAGCTGGTAGACTTCCATTAATCGCAGGCCACAACCGTACATCAATGCACCCCAGATCCAACCCTCACCATCAAGCCGATCCAGGGCCGACCAGGCTTCTTTACGACTTAGCACCTCGGGTAGGCGTTTCACCCTGCGCGACCGGGTGAATTTTGAGATATCATCCAACTCAAGCCGCAAAACACTTTCGTACAGGTATTTGACCGCGCAAAGGGCAACTTTTTGTGTCGATGCCGACACCTGATCTTTAACCGCCAGTTTTGTCAGATAGGAGATGACTCTATCCTCGCGACTGGCGGCAGCGCTGCAAATGAGCAGATGGTTGATAAATTGATCGACATAATGCAGATAAGCCTCAATCGTCCGACGACGATAACGCTGCATTATCATCTGTTCACGCATCTTTTTCAGCGTCTCAGCTGCATTCATAATATCCCCCACTGAATGTGTTATGCAGACGTCTTGACTGTTTAGATCTTGTTGTACGGCTACAAATCTTTAAACGTCTTTCCACGTCCAAAATAATACATACGACAATTTGCAAACATTTCACGCGCAAAATCATCATTGCCGTAAGTGTCGATCAGGAGTTTTTTATCACCATCGGCGGTTAATGCGTAAATCCTGCTTCCTCCGTGACCATAAACAATTTGCTCAACTTTGAAATCCATATTTACCTCGCTCGAAAAGGCCGTACAACCAGAAAATCAAGCGGACGTGCAGGGCCTTTGTTTTAAATTTGATAAGCTCAGTGTCGCTCGTAAAGCAGTTACACGCCGCTTATCCGGTTACGTTAGCTGCTTGAAAAATGAAATAAGGCATTTGTCAGTCCCGGCTTTCGGGCAACTTTGAAAATCGAAAAGCAATCCATTTGCACGCAGTGAAAAAGGCATAATGCATTTCAGTCCCGTAATTCGAAAATGAAATCTTTGAACTGAATCGAACGTCATTTTCGAAGCGGAGAAATGAAAAGTAAAAACAGAATTTGTCGTTAGTCGTTTCGGGGTTTCGTGTTCGATCAATCGTCAGTGCGGCACCGGCAGCTAACCAAGTAATCAACGCGGACGGAAAATACTTCTGTTCTAAATTGAAAAGCAAAACCAAATTGCGTTGGGTCGCAAAGGTCGTCAATCCGCCGGTTATCATTACCCGTTATGGGTGATTCAGGGCCATTCAGCGCAACGTAAAGTTTCAGCCAAGCAAAGGCAATCGAGGATATGCGCGTGGGTGTTAAAGAACTGTCTCAGTTTGCCGTTGATCGAGCCGATAAATGACATGTTATCCCTCTTCTCTATTTAATATTCTGCGGACATGCCTGGGTTTTACCCGGTATTTAATCGCCAATTCTTCGTGATTTGATCCGGTAAATTCGACTCTTACCCTCCGATTGCGCTCCTGCCGATAGAGATAGTCGAAGTCGGGGAAGGTAACTCGACTACCACCGAGACTAATCACCATCATTTCTATTATCTTCGGTGCCAGATTCCCGAATTCGATATGCAGCCGATCAAATAGATCTGCGATAACCTCCTGGTTTTCTCTGCGTGGCATCAGGGTTCCTCCTCTATTTCACGAAGACGGCGATCTGGGATCGCCGTCTTCCTTAATACCCTATCTGAAATGGCAATATATCCCTGCGTGGTCTTCGGATCTTCGTGACCCATCAAGGCTTGAACTTCCAGAAGACCGACATAATGAATTGGATGATTGCAGCGCGGACACTTGTCATTTCCGCTGTCGTAGAGATCGGTGGCGAAGGTTGAGCGCATCTTGTGGCAAAAAGCATCGGCACTGGCGATCCCGACCAATCCTGCATGTTTTTTGATTATGTTTAATATTTGCCGGGTTGATATTCGCTTCATCTTGCCCCGCAGACCGATGAATACTGCCGGGCTGTCGGCTTCGATCTGCCCGCGCAGCAGTATCCACTCTCTTAGCGTCTGGCTGGCTCTGGTGCGCAATGTGACGATGCGGCTTTTGCCGCCTTTGCCGCCGATGATCTCAATCCTGAGATATCCGCCAGCATCGTGGATGTGACTCATGTCCAGATTGACCAGTTCCTCTACCCGTGGGCCTGCGGCATACATGGTTTTCAGGATGGCCAGATCGCGCACGCCCATCTGTGTAGATCGATCCGGGGCGGCGAAAAGAAGCCGTAGATCTTCGGTGCTGAATTTCTGCGCAAGGGTCGGCTGGATCTTCGGTGAGGGGATACCTTTTGTCGGATCACTACCGATCTGGCCAGCATACTTTGCATAGCTGAAAAATGACCGGAGTGCCGACAGCTTGCTGGCTCTGGTGCGATTTGACACATTGCCCCGCTCGAAAAAAATTGATCGTTGCCACTCGGTAACGTGATCCCTGGCTATTTTTTCCGGTGCGAGGGGAAAGCCTTTGTCGGCAATCCATGCAAAAAATTCCCTGACAACGCGCTCATACTGAATTACACCGCGAGGCTGTTGACCTTTCTGAATCAGGCAGTGTTCTCTCCAATCATCCAATATCGGCTCAAAATTCATTTTTCCCCCCGCGCCCCCCACTTTTGGAAAGGGCCTTTTGAAAAACCGGTCTGGATAATAGCGAGCAATAGGGGGAACAGCCGGGTCGTTCGTCGGTTCCTTTTGATGGGGGGGGGTCTAGGATGCTGGACTTTGTTGGTCTAACTGCACGGTTCATGATGTCGCTGACTCCTAAGTAACTGAAAAGATATTGCCCCCAGGTTGCCGAACTGCACAGTTTGTAAAAATGTGCAGTATATTTTAGGTTTGTTCTCAGCCGTTTTTTATCCAGACAGCGACGAGGGCAGCCACAGGGTTGATCAAAGCCCGCTACTGGCCTACACTTAGGACGCCCGACCATGCCCCCGAAATAACTTCCTCAAAGACTCTTTTTAAGAACCTGTCGAGGCCTGCGGCCGGCTGATCCAGAGAAATATTAAGAATTCCAGTAGGCCCTTGGGCATTTAAATCACTGCACCACTGCACCCCTCGTCCCAAAACCCCCGTGGTTGCTGGGTTTGCTGCGTGGTGCAGTTGTTAATCATGGGCTTGGACTGCACCACAACTGCACCACACTGCACCACAACTGCACCACCAACTGCACCCTGCTTTTATTCAATTAAATTAAATACTTAAGTTAAAAGTGGTGCAGTGGTGCAGTTATTTTGAAAAATGCCCCGGCAATTCTTGAAACACTTAAAAAAAAGAGAAAATCAGCTGTTTTCACCTGATTTATCCTCCGAGCACCCACTTTTCCAAACAACTGCACCACCCTCCAAATGGCCAACTGCACCACCTGGTGAGACTGCACCCCTATCTGACTACGGTATGCCTGAACTTGAAGAACCGGTTCCCGCGAACAACCTTAAAATATGGAGCTTTGCCCGGTGTCTCAATCAGGTCCCAGCCCGATTTTGATAGAACATTGCGATCGTTGCGCAGCCGCGATGTGAAGATCGATGCCGTGCCGTAGGTGTTATTCTTGCCGGTATTTCTGGCCAACATATCGAATGCGTCGACCATCTCAGCGCTGGTGGCAATGAATTCGATCGTAAATACGATGTAAGTCTCACCATCTTCTTTCTTAGTCTCCGGCCTCGTCTTGATCATCTTCAAGCCGTAATCACTATGCTCCAGCGTGAATACCGGCTCAGCATAGCCATCGACCATTTCTGGCTGCACTTGCGCCTTGTTGTTCTGGATATATTCACGCACCAGGCCACCGAGCAGCTGCAGGATGTTATTGGATCCAGTTTCCGTTTCTCTGGCCGTGTTGTTCTGCTCCTCGATCCAGGCCTCATAAATCTCTTTCTCGACAACCTCATCTTTATCAAGGCCGAATTGAAGATCATCCGGCGAATAAAAAGGGATGTACTTCATCAGCCGCGAATTAATCAGCATCAGCAGTGCCAGGTAGGCGTTGGTGCGATCTTTCGCGTGGCCCTTATACATTTTATTAAGGATGGTCATGTAGTGCTTGCGCTGGTCCAGGTTGGTCAGGATCTCTTTCTGGATGAAGCGAACCAGCGCCGACATGATTAGATCGCGCTTCTTCTTCAGATTCTCCAGCACTTCCTGTTCGTAGAATGAATCATCGCCATGGACGCGGCGATCGAAGGGAATTTCAAAGGTTCTGGTGATCAATTCCGACAGGGTGAACGGCTCGATCGCTGTCACGCAAATCAGCGCCCGCGGGCTTTCATCAACCGTTCCGGTATCAGTCCCGCCTCTGCGCTTTTCCTTTTGCCCCCTGGTTGCCGCCAGCAGCAGGAATTTTTGCATCCCGCGGTTAAGGTCGCGGTTCTCTAGATTATCGATTACCAGTAGAGGATTTTGCGCAGCGTTGGAAAAAGCAGCTGCACCAGATGGGTCTGACAGCTCATCACTGCCGAAAAACATAGTAGATATAAATTTGGCCCCGGTCGATTTACCTGATGAGGCATAGCCGCCGAACTTCATCAAAAACTGGTAGGGCGCCAGATCCGGACAGAGCCCGCTGATCATCCATGCCAACACCAAATAACGCTGCTTTTTCTCGATCGCCAGGTTGTCTAACACCAACTCTTTCAGCGCCGTCATCCCCTCCTGAACATCCACATCCGGCAACCAGTTCATCGGTGAAATTTTGCCGGAAGAAGACAACAGCACATGATCGTCATTCATGCCGTTGGTAATCTCTTCGATATGCTCACGTGATACTTTCAGGATGCTGTTGTTCGGACCGTTCAGGTTCAGATAGATGGTATCCTTCACCTGGTCGGTGTGGATCCACCGGCAGCGATCGATGCGCCTGCCGTTCAGATACGCCGTATGTTTCAATGCATCCCATACCTGAGCACCCGGCGCCTGACTGACGATCATGCGCGTCATCTTCAGCATCAAAGCATTAAACTTGGTGTTGTTGTGGACCTCGTAGGTCTCATTCTGATAGATCAGCCAGACGGTATTTTCGACATCGTAGTAAAACCGGCCATAACGAGCAAAAAACTTGAAAATCATCTCACCCAGAATAATCGGATCCAGATCCTTCGGGTTCTCCACCGACATCTGCATTTGCTGAATCTGATTCAGCAAATCCTGACTGCAATCCAGCTGCTCCTCGATTGCCTTCTCACTGAAACCGAGCACCTCCAGCTTTTCGCGGTAGATATCCTGCCGGATCGCCTGCTCCATGCCGATCTTCTGAAAAACTTTCTTTTCTTTCAGGTGCAGCAGCTTCTCTTCCAGGGTAGACATCGCCGACGCCTGTTGCAGCTCCCAGCTGATGTAATCGACCGCATCCAGCTGCAGCCGCCTTATTTCTTTGCGCCTGGCTTCCTTCGCTCGCTCGCCGTCAATACTGAGTAGATACGCATCCGGATCATCATCCGGCTTGCCGTAGACGACAACCCGAACATTCAACCCAGGCATACCGGTACAGATTCGGCGGATGTAGTCACAACCCGCCTTATCGTTATCAACCCACAAATATAGTTTTTTGCCGTTGCAGAGTTTTTTCAGCACCTTGATCTGCTCAGCGCTGATCGTGCCGATCATCGCCATGACATAGCGGATGTCGGTGTTCAGTATCTGAATTCGGTCGTTTTCACCCTCCACAAGCAGAATTTCATCATATTTATCGAGAACATCCTGACCGTAAAACGCCCAGCGTTTATCACGGTCCTTGTTCGGCAGCTGATATTTCAGTTTTTTATCAGGATCTTTCTGAGTAAAGTGCAGCACCTTGCCGCTGCTGAAATGTGGAAAAATAACCAGCCCTTTGGCGAAAAAATCAAGCAGCACACTGCGCCCATCGATTTCCCGCTCCTTAGCCAGCCCACTTTTCAGAATTTCAGTATCCGAAAATTCCTGACCGCGCAGATAATCGACCAGGCTGCCATCACTGAAGCCAATCTGCTCCTTTTCCAGAGTTGCCAAAGCGTGCCCGCGCACGTTTGTCAGATAGTCCTTGCCGCCGTTTTTCAGCATGTGGCCGTGATAGTATTTTGCCGCATCGAGGCGGATTTTATCGGTCACACTCAGCTTCGGCTGTCGCTTCTTTTTCTCCTTCAGCTCGATCCCGGCAATCCCTGCCGCCATCTTCAGTGCATCGGCCTTATCCAGGCTGTGACGATATTCCAGAAAGCTGAAGATATCGCCACCCTTGTCACACTTGAAGCAATTGAAAAACTCTTTGTCTTTGGGGATGGAAAAACAGTCGTGACCACCGCAAAACGGACACTCCGGAAGATGATCCTTGCCCATCGTTTGATTGGTTTCGCGCTCGATGACCGTTTTCAGATTGAGAGCGTCTTTTACCGTGGCAAAGTCGGACATGGGCTATGCCTGCCCTCCACTCAAAAACACCGCATGCTCGCGGTACAGTTCCATTTCAGCGCGAAAAAAATTAATACAAGCCGGTCGAAACTCAGCAATTAAGCCGTTGTTGCGTAGCGCGGTCAGGTCTTCCTCGACCTTAATATCCAGCTTGTCCATCAGTTCTGGCCGGTTGGCATACCCCCACGTTCTGGCACCCTCAACAGCATGAGCAAAACGGCCATCAACCACTGAGGCCAACTGCTGGAATTTCTCGGTGATATAGGCATCACATTCGGCAACACTCATAAAATCCTCAGTTCCTCAACAAAAGCCCGCACCGGGCCGCTGCTGCCGCCAAAATCATCTTCCGGATGCTCCTGGCGCAAGTACCCCTTCACCTCGACCAGCTGCTCCGCCTGGGGAATATCGAGCAGCTTTTCATCCTGCAGCCACAATTCCAGTCGCTCATTCTCCTGACCTTCTCTTTGCACATTCAGTAGCATGCGCTGGCCAAGCTTCACCGCGCTGATCACGTCGACCTCACCCTTCAGAATGAAAGCCGCCCGTGGGTCGCTGTCGCGTTGGTCAAAGTGGTAGACGGTAAAATTGGAATAGACGGTGTTCTTTTCGTCCCAGAACTGGCCGAAGAAGCCTTTGAAATAAAACGGATCCAGCGGCCGCGCTTCCAGATGCTTCAGTAGCGGTTCAAAGCGTTCAGCCTTCCACATGCGGCAGAAGGCCCGCACCGATCCGCTGCGCCGACCAGAGACGTTGACCTGAAAATTGATGTATTCGCTGTTACTGCTCTTCTTGCGCTCGATCGAATCGATCACCACTCGACCGAAGACATTGCCCATATTAAAGTGTTTGTCGCTCATCCCCGGTTGTCTCTCATAAGTAGAGGTTCCTGACCGACAAACATTCTTGACGGCTGGCGGTGATCGACAACGCCCTCGATCCCACGAAACGTTCGCAGCGAAAAAAGCCGACAGACTGGCTCAGGTTTATCTTTTAAATTTGCATTGATGATATTCAGATGATGTCTGGCGTACTCAGATTTGTCGCAATTCTGTTGGCAGGTTGGGCATTCGATTGACATTGCAAACCTCCGGCACGAGCTCAACAAAAACATCAAATTTGACTAATAGGCGATCTTATCCACTAAAATCATCTGATCCGTATAACACCAGAATTCATCAACCTCAAAATGAGGATTTTCCAGCGTTTCGCACAGGTAAATAGCCGGTTCAGCTTCCCGCTCCACAGCTATCACCATCGCCTTAGTCCCGGCTTCGATCAGTACATTGGTCGGGGTTTCGATATCGACAGTTGTTTTGAAAGTAGTTCCGCTGGTCACGCCATCACCTCTTCTGGATCCAGTTGAAAAGATTCAGTAACCGGCTCAATTTCAAGGTCGCCGCCTTTCGCTTCAATATGATCGCCAACAATCCACGCAATTGCTGTCAAACACGACGGCCGCTTTGGGGCTGATTTGTGACACTCAATCCCCTTTAATGCCTTCACCATATCCAGTGGATCCGCGCCTGAGCGCAACGCCACTGACATTACTTTGCCTACCCCTTCCATCGTCGCTGATCCGCAGCCGCCCGACTTGCCAAGCTTGATAAAAACCTCAAACAGTTGCCCATGGTGATCGTTGCAGAAGACAAAAACATCACCACAACCACAGGTCTCCAGGTAGGTTTTGCCGGCCAGCACTCTTGGCCTTGGTTGCTTGGTCATCCCTAAAGCTCCGCTGCAGCAGCCATGTCTTCACGGCTGGGGGCTACATAGATCATCGTGCTGTTCATGCTCTTGTGTCGCAGTTGCCGGTTGGCCAGCAGCAGAGCATTCTGCCGCTGATGGGGCGATAGATATCGCTCATCGCGCACGATCCGCTGTGCTTTGGTATGGCGCAGGCCGTGCGGTGTGACCTGGTGCTCAACGCCCGAGGCCTTTAACCACTTTTTCATGATGTCGTTGATAGCGCGGATAGATAGTCGGGTGCCGTTGCGGCTGACAAACAAAGGGGCGTCATCGGTCACAGATTCGCCCTGCTTACGCTTCCAACGGATGAACGCAGCGAACAGCTTTTGTAATTCGGTGGGGATTGGCAGCTCAGCAATTGCGCCCTTGGCGGCGATCCGCTCATCGATGAACAATCGGGTTTTGCGGTACACATCGCCAACATTCAGCCGCACACCCTCAACCCGGCGCAGCGCCATCAGCCGATAGGTTTTCAACAGCACGTAATCGCGCTCGGCCTGGGGGATTTTTAACTGCTTCAGGTAGCTGAACATCTGCTTCTCTTCCGATTCTGTCAGATAGTTTTCGCCAGCTCTGGTTTTGGTAGGTTCAAACATGGTTGCCTCCGATCATTGCCTCAAAGAGTGAAAGGTTTGCGGGGCGCGGCCGGTGAGGCGCCGACCTTCTGGAGCTACCATCGCCCCGCAAAATTGATTTATTTAAGCCGCCGCCGGCTTCTCACGATCAGCCTTCAGCGCGTCATAAATCGCCCCCGGCACCATAATCCCCCTGACCAAATGGTGTTCATTCCCAGCAAACAGCCACAGAGTCCCGTTCACTTCCTGAACCTCCCAAGGTTCGCCGTTTTTGGCGCAGATCCCCTTGTTCCAGATCTCATTATTTTCGAAGTAGCTGACGACCGCCAGAAACCACATCACCAGCACCAAGATTCCGAATACTCCAAGCCCAACGGCATTCATCATCAGCCTCCGATCAAAAATGGTTGAAAAGCCATAAAGCTACAAAAAAGGAGAATTAGTGCCGTAACAAGCAAATCAAACATTATCGTCACCTTTAAAAAGCGCCCGGGCAACTAAGGAGGGGGAAGCCACCCGGGCTAGTGAAAATCTGTCGGGTTCGGCCCCTGGAGGGGAGGGGAAGCAGAACCCGACTCCGCACAAGGCGGAAACCGTTTAATTCTTTTTACGCAGAGCCTTTTTCCGCTTGTTCCAATCGGCCAGGGACTCAGTATTTCCGCTGTTAAACTCCCGGGCAGAGGTAAGAATTGTCAGCTCATTGTTCGGCAGCACTCCGGTCGGGTTGGCCAGCTGTTGTTCAATTGACTTCAACCGCTCGTCAATTGATGTCAGCACCGCCAGCCTATCCTCGATTTGTTGCAGCACTTCGGCAGCGTCAGCCATGGCGGATCATCCCCTGCAAGGTCGCCAGCGCATGCAGCGCCTCGTCGATTTCTCTCATCATCAAGCGGCGCTCATTTGGACTTAAATTTTGATCCGCCAGCGCAGTACCAGCCGCCGTCAACGCTTCGCCAACCTCTTTAATAACTTTTGCGGTCTGAATCGTGATCTGCTCGATCGAGCAGCTTTCTTGCGGCAGGGGGATAAAGACGCCATGTCCTTCGGTCAGGTAACGCAGTGGAGCGTAAATTTCCAGAGGGGTCTTGTTCAGACGCTTGGCCTCTTCCAGCATTGCGTGGATACGATCCAGTGGGTTGTAAGCACCACAGTCAGAAAAATCAGCAGAAGGCTCACACCATTTCTGCACCAGACTGACCGAGCGACCAATGCGCTTGGCCATCTCCCGCGCATTACCGCCAACCATTAACCTCATCGCCTCATGTGATTCCACGGTATCTCCTTCTCTGTAATTACTCTGGACAAAAATGACTGGTACAGTCATTTCATAAAATCAAACCGCGTTCTCGATAGGCTTGATAAATTCATGATTTACGTCGATATAACCATCTTTGATCAGGGCAGCAAAAATGGCATCAGTCCTCGGTCCGCCACGCTTTCCACCCAGATCGTGATGCAAGACCTCGTTCACGGTCCGCCAGTGAAAGTTGCGGGCTCTGGCCCACATTCTCGGGCCGGTACCTCGCCGCTTCATTTCGTCAGCAACCTGTCTTCCAATGCTAGGTTTCATTGCGCTACCGCCGTCTTTCTGATAAGTTTTGTTTGTATTTGTGTATCTCTTAAAACATACAATAGTAGCGGATGAGATCATTGTCAACTGGAAAAGTTTCAGAAGTGGATTTTTTTTCGGGAAACCAGATTCTTGATCGGGTTTTGATCGCCTACGGAATCCCGCAAGAGCGTGGTTGGCAGGCGGCTTTGGCAAAAAAAGCTGGGGTTAAGCCAAACGTAGTAAGCCTCTGGAAATCACGTGGCGTCCCAGAGAGAATAGTTTCAAACGCGAGCATTGAGACTGGGGCGAACAAGAAGTGGATTGAAACCGGGGAAGGGGAAATGCGGCAGGCAGAATATCAGACAACCAACAGCCTACCGCCTGACATGCGCGCCCTGGTTGTTGAACAGCTGAGAGACTACAAAGCAGAAAAGCTCAGCGAAGACACCATCCTGCTAGTGCAAATGTTCCAGAAGATGACACCAGAGCAGCAGCATCTGATCATTACCCAGGCGGCAGCGGTGATGATTTCAAATATTGATTAGGGGGTCTTTGACATTATAGGGATAAGCAGTTGCAGCGCCTGGGCCAGATCGGCCAGCCGTTCAGCATGAAGCTTGGCTGCTCGCGGCTCGTGTTCAAGATTCTGCCGCAGTCCGTCAATCTCTTGCTGCGCCATCTGAACCAACGATTCAATTTCATCGTGGCTGGAATCGTACCCCATCATCTGCAACGCTCTCTGCATCAAAACTGATCCGCGAATTGCGGCAGTCAAAATTTCCGGCGCGACCAGGGCTTCAGCGATCCGCACCAAAGAATCGCGCGATTCCATGTCATCGCTTTCAAACTGACTGATCGTTTTTTGCGTTAAGCCGGTTTTTGCTGCCAGTTGAATCTGCGACAGGCCCTGCTTATTGCGATACTTACGGATTAATTGACCAACGGACATGGAAGGATTTATCCCTTTTACGGTATAACCCCTCCAAAAATATTCTTAATTGAATATTGCCACCCCCTGATTGCTTGCCTACCCTTGACCGTCAACTATCTAGTTTTATTGACTGCCGAGGGGGAACTCGATGGATCAACGAACAGAGGACGAAAAGAAACTATTCGATTTTTACAATACCATGACACCGCAACTCCGGGCCGTTATTTTGCAGCTGGCTGAATGTAACGCGGTGGCTAGCCTAAAACTTGCGAGGGGGAATTATGTCGATCATAAAATGCCAGGACTGCGGGAAAAAGTATTCTGACAGGCTCGACCATTGCCCATTCTGCCGACCGGGCGGAATCAGCCACCGAGATCAAGTTTCAAAATTTACCCTCTATGTCCTGCTTGCTATTGCCATAATTTCTTTCGGTATTTTCTACGTCAACAATTATCTAGCAGGAAAAAAAGCGAATGAGCGCGCTGAAATCGTCCGCATTGAAGCTAAAAAAGTACAACAACAAAAGAAGGCACAGCTTAGAAAAGAGAAGAGATCTGCCGAAAAGCTAGCGAAGAAGGCGCAGATGACGCCTGCGCAAATCAGAAAAAAACGAATTGAAAAGGTCTTTAGCCCCTGGGATGGATCACACAGAAATCTAGAACGCTTAGTCATTAAAACAATGAATGATCCAGATTCATATAAACACGCCGAAACGACCTATTGGGACAAAGGCGCCTACCTTATTGTAAAAACTGTATTCAGGGGGAAAAATGCCTTTGGAGGTACGGTGAAAAACTGGGTAAAAGTAAAGACCGACCTTGATGGAAATATCGTAGCGGTCATTGACCAAGGATATTAAACAGTTGCCCGCCGTGGTTTGATCTCCAATTCGCCATTTCAATACAGGGAGAGAACACTAGGTGGATAAAACAGTGAAAATCTATGAGCATCCACCACGTAAAAGACAAAAATGGCGAAATCATCCCCGATTGTTGGCTGATCAGCTGGTACCCACCCGGACAACCACGCCAACGTCGCCGCTTCTACGGCACCAGATCAGAAGCCGAAGCTTGGCATGTTGCCGTGCGCCGGCATGGCCGCGGCGTCTCGATCAAAGTCAATCCGCGACTGGTCGAACTGGCCGACGAATGGCTGGAACATTACGCCAACGATCACAGCGCCACCACCCTGCGCGATGTAAAAAACAGCCTGGTCGCCCTGCTGCCATTCTTCGGAAACCTGACAGTTCCACAGCTCGCCCCGCGCCTGATCGAAGAGTACAAAAGCCGCCGCACCAAGACCGAGAAGCTACCGAGAAATGCCGACCCCGAAAAACTGGATACAGACCGCCAGCGCCACTACATCAAACCGCGCACCGTAAACAAGGAACTGTCGTACCTCTCCAGTCTTTGCACCTGGGCTGCTGACAACGACCACGCCCCGGCCCTGCAGTTCCGGATAAAGAAATTCCCAGCGAAGTTGACTACTCCACCAGCCGCCAGAATCCCGCTACCCGAAGAGATGCAGACCCTGATCGAATCCATCGAAGACAAATACCGACCGATCTTGCTGCTCTATTACGACGCCGGCTGCCGCCGCGAAGAAGCTCTGCACGTCCGAAAAGAAGATGTGCGCCTAAACCAGCGGGTGATTCACGTTATCGGTAAGGGCAACAAAGAGCGAATGATTGATATCCCCACCGACCGACTCTACGCCGCCCTGGTCGATGCCTGCGCCGCAGTGAAAAGCGGCTATTTGTTTATCAATCCAAAAACAAAAAAGCCCTGGTACAGCATCCGCAAAGCGATCATCCGGGCCGCCAAAATCGCCGAAATCGACGGCCGGATCTACGCCCACCTATTGCGCCACACTCACTGCACCCACGCCTTGCTGGCAGGCATGGATCTGCGCGCAGTACAAGGCCAAGCTGGTCACAGCACTTCAGTCGTAACCGAGCGCTACACCCACCTAATCCCCGAATTACGTGCCCGACAAACATCAAAGTTCAACGATTTCATCAAGGGCAATGAAAAAAACTGAATGACTGTACCAGTCATTTTGAAACATTCTAATAGGTTGTTTTGATTAGTGAATTCGGAACGACACGCAAACTGAAAATCCTCGTGTCGGCAGTTCGATTCTGTCTCTGGGCACCATAAATATCAAAGGGTTACGGCTTTCGCTGTAACCCTTTTTTATTACCACCTTGTCCACAAGTGCCTGAAACTACCCTTCATTGGGCGCTGAGTTCCCCAGGAGGCTGTCCGAGAATACATGACCGGCTGCAAAGCCAGCTGTTTGGCCCACATTTCAGCTCCTTTTCAGCCCATAGCTGCGGCTATGAGCTCTCAAACGAGCCAAAATCTGTGCTCAAACTTCTGACTTTTCGCTTCGGCCTATATTCTCGGACAGCCTCCTGAAAAATGGAATCCACAGCGTGGCCCGGAAGCACACCGGAGCACAAAAAAACGGGGCCACCATAGCGGCGGTCCCGTCTTGTTTCGTTACTGTTGTTCTTTGGGTCAGCGGGTAATCCCCGAGGCAAAGATGATCTCCGAGAAAGTGCGCCCCAGGGTTTGGCTGGTGAAATTCTTCATCACCATGCCCCCGTTGGCGGTGACCTGCTCGCCGACTTTGACCTGGGTTTGCGGGATGGCTACCCAGCTTTTCATGTCGCTACCGTTGTCGATGTACAGATAGGTATAGCCACCGGAATCCATGGTTTCGACAACCTTGCCCGAAACTGACGGGTCGCCCTGATTTGAGAAGGCGTTGGCCTGAACAGCGACCAGCATTACCAGGGTGATACAGAGAAGTAGGAACTTGATAGATTTTGCCATGAGGTAAAAACCTTTCATACAATTGGAGTGAGAAGAGAGGACAGAATTAGTGCCGCTCTCTTTCTTTTCGCCGGAAACACAAAAGGCTGAAACAGTTGTCTCAGCCCAAGTGGTCGAAAGAAATGGTCGGGGCGAGAAGATTTGAACTTCCGACCCCCTGCTCCCGAATTAGCGGCGGTGGATTTTATGTAGCTGAATTACCTTGCCATTTTGGGCGGTATTTGAGTCAGACATTTCAGACGTCTGTTTTACGGCCTCGTGAAATGCAGCCATTTTTGCACCTTCAACTTTTAGCATGTCGGCGGAGAGATGGGTATAGATTTCAGTCATTCTGATGTCTCCGTGGCCCAGTATGGTCTGCAGGCTGCGCAGATTTACCCCGGCGCTGATTGCTGCGGTTGCTCCGCTGTGCCTTAAAAGGTGGTTCCATACCGGTTTGGTGATTCCTGCTCTTTTGGCGGCCATTTTTAGGGATTTTTTTATATTCAGGTAGGGCTTGCCGGTCCTGGTGCAGATAAATAGATATTCATCCTGTTTCTTTGGCCTGATTTCGTCGTTTTGGTCAACCTGTTTGCCGCGTTTTATTTTGGGATAATGGGTGCAGGCTTCGAGCAACCGTTGTAATAGTTCGTCGCCGATGATCGGCACGATGCGATGCTTGCCACCCTTACCGGGGACATTGATAATCCCTGATTCAAGGTCGATGTGTTTGCGTTGCAGGGTCAAAGCTTCATTTCTGCGCAGCCCACACCAAGCATACAGGATAATGATGGTTTTTTTGTCGCCGTGCAGTTGGGCCAGCACCCGGCTAATTTCTTGCGGAGTCAAGATCATTTTTGGCGGTGGGGCAGTCTGTTTTTTTGTGTAGAGTTTTGGTAGCTCGCAGGGCTGCAGACCAAGTTCATCGATCGCAAAGCGTAACAAAGAGCGGAAACGGGTCAGTTCGATATTTACGGTTTGCTTGCAGACACCATCCTCCAGCCGCTTGGCTTTGTAGCGATTGTAGTCAGCCTGGCGCAGTAGAGGCAGGGGTTTGTTGCCGATGGTTTCAATGATGCCCGGCAGGGTTGATTCGCTGTCGGTGGCCGTTCTGGCCGCGCGGTGCAGGTGTGCCCAGCTTAGGTATCGGCCTAGGATGTCAAAGGGACGCTGATCGGTTGATTCTACCGGCACACCGCGAAGGTCGGCTTCATACGCTCGCGCCTCGGCTTCGCTGCCCTGGTACAGGTATACATCCTGTGGTTTGTTTCGGCCATGGCTGATGACAATCTGCCACCAGCCATGGCCTTTTGTTGGGTGTTTTCTTATCGCCATTGATCACTTACCAAGTGCCTGCATGGCGACCGGGCTGTTTACCGGGATGATGTCGCTTGCCTGACAAATTGGGCAGGCCTTATATTTTGTTGTCAACCGCCAAACGCTATAGATGAGCCCAGGCAATAAAAAGAGCAGCCACAATGCCAGTTCAACCATAAAAGTTCCCCTTGTTATTAATTTTGCTTTTTCAAAGGTTGATCCGCATGAACGGCAGTATGTTTTTTTATTGCGTTCAATTACGGCCGCTTTTGCCGTTTCTTTCTCCTGTTTTTCAGTTTGATATTTTTGATAAGCCGCTTCTGATTTGGCCTGCTTTTCACGATAAGCGTCTGGAGTTGTTTTGCATTTAGGGCATTCAATCGATTTCTCGTGGAATTTCATGCCGCATTTCGGGCAATTCAGATAGGCCATATTCTTTCCCTCCTGTTTTGCTTTTCCCTTTGATTTTTCGCCTTCGCCGCGAGTGCGACATACCAGTAAATTGCTTTTTTGTTGCTGGAATCTGCTTTGCGGTAGTTCTTGACGAGTTCCATTTCTTTGTCCGATAAAGGCATTGTTTTTCCCTCCAGGTGTGGTGGTTAAAACGTCCTTATCGACAACCGCAGGGTTTATTTTTATTCGGCCTCTGCGCTTTTCGTTTGTGGTCCTCCTGTTTGGGTTTCCATGTGATCAAAATATGCCGTTGTAATCATCTGGATAAGGTGTTGGCGTGATTCGTCTGGTATTCGTCTAAGCATTCCGACAATCCGCTGTTCAAAATCGTCGGTTTGGTAGCGTGCTGTTTCTTCCGGGATGCTATCGTGACCTTGATGGTTGGTGTTGTATTCGCCAGTGATGAGCCAGTCTAAACTTTTTGTACCTATCTTTGCAATTTTGGCAAGGGTCGGTGCCGGCGGTTTAGTTTTTCCGGTTTCGTAGTTTGAAATTGTCTGTTTGTCCACCCCAAGAATATCCCCAAGCTCAGATCCTTTGAGTTTGTTCTGCAACCTGATTTGCTTAATGCGGATTCCTATCTGCTTATAATTTGTATCCATAAGCAAAGACTACCAAAAAATAAAATAAACAAAAACCAGTAAATAATATATATATTTCTTTATATTCCAGACAGTTAAAGTGTCAGTTCCCCCGACTTTAATACTTTTCCGTAAAACTTTCTTTATCAATCCGCTTGACGGTCGTCATTTCATAGACTATTATTATCCCAACAGTTAAAGAATTAACGACTGAGGTAACATGACTTTAGGTGAGAAAATAAAATCGAGCAGAAAAATAGCCAACATCCGGGGTGAAGATCTTGGGAATATTGTTGGGGTAACCAAGGCTGCAATTTCTCAAATTGAGAATGATTATTTAAAGGGTGGCCCAGCGCCAAGCCTAATCGTCAAAATTGCAGAAGCCCTGAACGACCGTACCATCCTGACCACCTACCTGGAAAACAACCCGGCCTATCAGGCCATCATCCCCAAAATTTTCAGCGATTTGAACAATATCCGCCGTGATCCGGCAATCATTTTCAGCCGGTTTGCGACTGAGGCCGAAGAGGCTGTCGATGCTGCACGGATTCTGTCGGACATTTTTAGTAATGCCGAACCCTCTGCGCACCCGATGTTTTGCGAAACCTTGATCGCCAAGCTGGAGCAGATTGTTGATGTGCAGCGTTGTGCTGAGGTGTTGTTTCTGCAGTTGATTGCCGGGGGAGTTATCAGCGATGCGGATAGGTGTGAGATCCACGCCCGGCAGCAGCGTAAATGTATCGACCATGGTCACCATAAGTTGGACAAGGGGGCAGCGTGATATCAACACAACTATTTCGTCAAGTTTCTACCATTGCCAGCCTCGAAGAGATGAACGAGGGCGCTTTTTGTGTTTTTGAGCGGTTACTGTCGGCTGAATCTGTTGAGTTCGGTGATCTCTCGATCAACCAAGTCTGCGGGCTGGTCTGTTTGGCTAGCGACATCTACAACGATATTTATAAAGGGCTTGGGAGGTAATGCTTGATCGCGCCACCAGCGAGCAGCTGGACCGGATTGAGGGGATGCTGGCCGAGTTGCTGGGCAAGCACCAGCAGACAGTGCTGCCGGTACCGTTGCGTGATGATCTGCGGCGAAAAGAGTCTGCGGCTCTATTTGTTTTATCTCAAGAGCGTAGGTCGGCGCGCGCCCAGCGAGAAGAGTAGGGCATTATGCCCGCCGGTCGAGGGCATTAACCCCCTCCGATGCTCTCGACTGGATTATTCATCCACCACCTGGCCCGGCGGTCACCCTCCTGCCGCCGGGCACTTTTTACGGAGGTTCATCATGTTTGACGGATTGGTTTTAATTCTGGTGCTTTTGTTTTGCAGCTTTATGGCTGTGCAACCGTTTTTGATCGGGGGTTGATGATGGTTTTAGGATTACTGATAGCGCTGATGATCGTTGTTGTGTGGGGTGTAGCGATTCGCGACTGGCTGAAAAGCTGCGAGGATTGGAACGGCGGCACCTGCGAGGAGAATGGCGAACCTTGGCGAGTTGTTGATGCGCCGAGTGGTCTTTATTTGTTTGCTGGCAATGTGTCACGCAAAGTCAAGGGTGTGCTGGTCTGTAGCGGGATTTTAAAGGCCGCTGACCGCCGCTGATGGCGGCCTGTTTTCGCTGCCCGATTACGGGTAATCACTACTGTGGGGCCGGTTGCGGTCTTTGTGAACAGTGCATTGTCGATATGGGGGGTATAAATGGACGTGAACCAGGCAGTAACAAAAAACGAAACACCGCCGCGCTGTCGAAAATGCGGCGGCGTTTTACGGCTCCAAAGGTTGGTTGTTTGTGACAATAGCGGGCTGACTGATTTGGTCAGTTGCGTTATTTGCGGAGAGATCAACCGGGAACGGATTGTCTGTGCTGAGCCGTTGCGAATGTTGGATCTTAGCGTTGTCAGAAATAAGCAAAACCGACCGATATGCAAAATGCAGGGCTGCGGTTATCTGCATCATTCAAAAGGTTTCTGTCGCCGCCATTACAAGAAAGATTTTGAGCGTCGAGCTGCAGCGTTGGTTGCTGAGTATTCTGATGCTGGTTGAGTGCAGGACATGCACCGACCGGCTCCGGTGCAGTAAGCGTAGTTCTCAACACCGTGGGGTTGTTTTTGCTTGGGCCAACAATCGGCCAGCTCCAGAGTGTAAAGACTATCGCCCTCGTTTTTGGCATGGTGTTGAGGGTGTTCTGGTTTCCCCCGCGCCCCCTGCTGTCCTACACGATCAAAGATATTAATCATGCCAACATGAGGCTATCAGAAAAAAATCAGCCGAGAACGGGTCCTTCTGACGACTATCCCCTGCGCGGGAATTCGAACCCCGATAAGTGAGTCCATTTAGAATTTTGAAATCTGATGAAGAAATGAATTTTCCGTTTGTTTTCGCCGTAGAGTGAGGGTTTGCCGATGATCCATAAAATGCCGAGGGGGCTACCACACGACGTGATGGCCGACATGTCTGCACTATTTTTTGACGAAGAAGTCTGCACCGACTGGTTCATCCGCCACCACTACCCGGCTGGGCCAGTCTGCCCCGACTGCGGGGCAGACATCAGCAATCCGCAAGCCCTGCAAAGTTTTTGGCAACTCAGCCGCTTTACCTGTCCTGGCTGCGGATCACAACCACGAGCAACAAAAGGAACCCTGCTCGAAGGTGCCAGCATCACGCCCCGGCAACTGATAATAATCTGCTGGATGATTGCCCTCGCCGCCGACCTGACCACCATCGCCAGTACCGTCGGAGTCACCACAGAAACCATCCGCAGCTGGCGCGATCGGTTAACCGAGGTCGCGCAGTGACAGACCAGCCACCACCGCCAGCAGAAGAACCGGTCTTGCCAGATATTGCCTCGCAGGTTGCCGCCCGACAGCAGCAAGAACTCGATCACATACCGCTGCCAGAGAATAACCCAAGTGATCCGGCGGCCGACCCTAAGTTTGTACGCGACTGTCTCAACACCAACGAGCGAGGCGACGGCGTCCTCTATGCCTCCATGCATCGCGGCCAGTTCATTTTTAATAAAATACAGAACAGATGGTATTACTGGCAAGGTCACTATTGGTCACCCGATATGATGAACGCTAGCGTCGAAGGCGTCGAAAAAGTTGCCCTGCGCTACCAGATAGCCACCGATCCGATCAGTGAGGATATCCGCGAACTCACCGAAAAACTCAACCTGGCGGCTCAGGATGCCAAACGCTGCAGAGATAATAAAGATGACGCCGGTGAAGTAAGCGCCAACGCAAAAGCTACCATTATAACCGAGCACAAAAAGAAGCTCGAAACCGAGCGAAACAAACTCTATAAACGTGCTGACAGCCTGCGTGGAAAAGCCCGCGCCGAAAAGGTCATGTGGTGGGCGCACTGCGTCCCTGGACAGTTGGCCGTAAAAGGTGATGAGTTCGACCGTCACCCGATGTTGCTGCCATGTGCAAACGGCGTTGTCGATCTCGAAACCGGCCGACTGCACAACGGCAAGCCAGAAGATCTGCTAGTCAGAGCCTCGCCAATCGAGTATAACCCCAACGCCAAAGCCCCCGACTGGCTTCCATTTTTGACCGAGATTTACCAAGGCGATGAAAACAAAGTTAATTTTAACCGCCGTCTGCTCGGTTACTGTCTCACCGGCCTCACCGTCGAACAATTTCTCGCCTGCCATATTGGCGAAGGCGGCAACGGCAAAGGCACCCTGTTTGAGCTGATGCTGCATATCATGGGACCGCTCGCCTGGAGCATTAACCCAGAACTAATTTTAGAACAGAAAAACCCCCGGCCAACCGCCGGACCATCTGCAGATATATTGTCTCTCTACGGTCGCCGCCTGGTGATCGCCAGCGAGACCGACAAAAACCGCCGGATCGGCGCAGCCAACGTCAAACGCTTCACCGGCGAAGACACCCTGACCGGCCGCAGCCCATTCGACAAAGACGAAACAAACTTTCAGCCGACCCACAAAATGATTCTTTACACCCAATATGCTCCCAAAGGATTGTCAGAAGATTTCGCCCTCATGCGGCGGCTGCTGCTGATCGAATACCAACTGCGCTACGTCGATGACGTCAAGACCTGGCAGCGCCGCGAACCGCAGAACGCCGACCTGTTCCGGCAAAAAGATCCAGGATTGTCGGCCCGATTACGCCAGCAGGCCCCCGGAATCCTCGCCGATCTGGTGCGTGGCTGCCTCGAATGGCAAATCGCTGGAGGATTAAAGCCGCCCGACAGCATTGTCGCCGCCGCCGAAGCCCACCGGCAGAGCGAAGATCACCTTGCCAGATTTGTCACCACGGCCTGTAGGCCAATAGATGGCACAGAACACCGAGAAAAACTAGGCGCAGTCCACAAAGCATATATGGTCTGGTACGGCGACGAAATCAGCGATAAAGATCGATACCAACCAAGCAAAATTGCCGTCGGCAAAGACCTGGTAAAAATGGGATATCGCAAAGAATCGCAAAGTGGACAAACATGGATCTATGGTCTCGGGCTGCCGGTCGCCAGCGGTCTGGTCGATTATTGATGCCGGTTTTCCTTTGCCCGGCAGGGTTATCAGCAGGGGGCCGGGGAAAAGTAGCATTCCGGCATAAAGTAGCAAGCGGGTAGCATCCAAGTTAAGCCTCTGAAAAAACAATGGAAAACGGTTTAAAAATGCCGAAATGCTACTTTCCCCCACGTACACACATGCGCACACGCGGGCGTTGATTGGTATATAAGCGTTTTTATAAATAAAAAATATAAGCGATTTTATATAAAAGTATCATTTTATCATTTTTAAACAAAAACAAGAGTAGATTTAGATAGTTACAAGGATGATGCTACTTTTTAAGCGTTTTTAAAAGTAGCATTCCAGCATTTTAAACACCAACCGCGCTTTGCTCATGACCAATGTTGTTTTGTTGGCTGGGTAGCGCATGGGGGAAAGGGGATTAAGCGGTGGATATTTTGAGAATTGCACAGAGATACGTCAATCTCAGCCGCAGTGGCGCTCGCTACAGCGGACCCTGCCCCAAATGCGCAGGGAGTGCTAAGTCAAATAAATTTAACGTCTATCCAGCTAAAAACGACTGCCACTGTTTTTCCTGCGGTCTGCATGGTGGGCCGGTAGCCCTGTTGCGTGCCGTTGAAAACATCGGCTGCGCGGATGCTTATGAGCAGCTGCAGATAGATTGTGAAGAAAGAGACTGCGACTACTGGTCTAAGTGTCGCCTCGGTGCTAGGGCTAATGGGAAGACGGTCGCCAAAAAAAAACAAAAACAATCAATCCAGCCACCGGTCGAAAAACCCCAGCCCGAATACACCCCTGCCGCCGCTATTCCCCCAGAGCAACGCTGGCAGCAGCAAGCCACCGCGCTGATAGCCAAAGCCCACGCCGCGCTGCTCGACTGTCCAGAGCAGATAGACTACCTAACCCAGCGCGGCATGCCGATCGAGGCAATAAAAGCCGCGCAGCTCGGCTGGTTGCCAGAAAACCGCTATCCAAGCCGCAGAAATTGGGGTCTGCCTGAAAAATTGAAAGACGGCCGGGTCGTCAAAAGCTTCATCCCCTCCGGTATCCTTATTCCTTTTTTCGATGCCGAGCGCACCCCGATGCGCATCCGCATCCGCCGCAACGACATCCGGCCGCAAGACGGCCGCTATTTCTGGCTCGAAGGCAGCGGCAACGACGTGCCGGTCATCGGTGGCACCAATCGTCGCGGCGTGGTGGTCGTTGAATCCGATCTCGACGCATTTATGGTCCGCTGGCAGTGTCGCGACCTCGATGTCTCGGTGATCCCACTCGGCACCTGCGGGGCAAAACCTAAACAAGCCGCCTGGGACTTTTTAAAAAACGCCCTCGCCATACTGGTCGCCCACGATTTCGAGCCACGCCACAATGAAACCACCGGTCATCCAGAAAACCCCGGCGGTCAAGGCGCTCGCTGGTGGCTCAAACAATTTCAGCGCGCGCAACGCTGGCCGGTCCCCGTTGAAAAAGATCCAGGTGAAGCCTATCAGCAGGGCGTCAATATCCGACAATGGGTGCTGCAAGGGTTGCCCCCAGTGTTCCATGCCCAAATCTCACCACCGGTTGAATCTACGCCAGCATCCCCCGCGCCGATCCCCGCCCACGCCAAAGGTGAAACCATCAGCGGGCATGGCTACGTCATCGCCAAACAGGCCGCCGATGTCAGCGACCTGCAGCAGATCTATCCCGATCACGTCATCTTCACCCCGGCCGAAATCGCAGAACTAAAAGGCATGGATAAAACCGCCGCCGAAACAATCTTACTGGCAAAAAAGACCTTCAGCGGCCAAATAATCAAAACCCAACCACTACCCGCCGGGCAGGTTGTGCCAACTGCCCCAGCAGCGCCAGTGCCAGAAACTGAGCAAGAGGAATTATCTCTATGAAAACAAACGTCATCTGCGCCACCTGCCGTTATCGCCGCAAAAGCCCAGATTACCGACCGGGTGTTATCTACTGCCGCCTGCTAGGCAACTTTCAGCAGGATAAAATTGCGCACGTTTGTGACCAGCATAGAGTGCTAGGCTAACGAGGAGCGATAACCGAGCGGCGGAACCATGTTGGCGCTTTTGTCGACAACCATTTTCCGGGCGGTTGATTGATTGGTTGTATTGCAAACACTTGGCGCGAGGTCGCAATTTTTTTTGTTGAAGTTGTTGATAAAAAAACCGGTGAAATTCTCTGGAAAGCCACCCATAAAAACGTAAAAGAATCCGCGAAGACGGCGGACCTTGTCCAACAGGTTTTGGATAAAAACGGGAATTGTAAAAAATACTTTGTCAGGACTTTTAGAAGTGTAGAACGCACCGCGGATAACCGCGCGGCGGGATACATTTTAGGACCGGTAGCGCTCTTGCAATTTAGCAGAGACGTATTTTCCGTCCGGTTCATTATTTTGTTAAGTGGCTCTGTTGCCACAACGAAACGAAAGGTAAATACCATGAAAAAGATGATCTTGATTGCTGTCGCACTACTTGTTGTTTGCACCCTGGCTGGCTGTAGCTCGGATGCTGATGTTGCTTCCCGCAATCTTTCGAAAGCGGCGGACATGTTCGAAATTGAACGCCGTGTTGTTTTCTACAACGGAATCACCGGTGGATACTTGCTGTCACTCGAAGGCCGGTGCTCAATCAACGACCAGGGCCGACAACTTGAAGTAACTTGTAAAACCGGGCCATCTTCTTTCAAGAAACATTTCCTCGGGCTGTCGGACAACGTTACTTATTTTTCTGAGCAGGTTGATTCTGCGGATGTCAGCGTTTACCACTACCGGGTAATTTTTAAGCCTGAATCTATCGTGCCGAACATCGACCTCGAAACAAGCATTTAGCCACTTAATGAACGTGGTAACCGGCGGATTGCAGCCGCTGGCGTACTACTGAACTATCCATAAATTTCGGCTGCCAGTTACCGTCCGTGTTGACTGGATTGTTAGGCGGCCTCTCTTGAGAAATGGGACTGATATGAACAAAATTC
>JAJRQI010000067.1 GCA_024280335.1 Deltaproteobacteria bacterium | reverse complement strand
TCGTCATTCCCGCGAAGGCGGGAATCCAGTGTTTTTAAGAAGCGTGGATCCCCGCTTTCGCGAGGATGACGGTCTTTGATCTTGGTTTTAAGGGACTTTCAGTCCCCATCAAACCTCTGCACTTTAGTGCAGAGTGGTTTAGTTGTGCTTGTCTTGTCTGATGTTTGCGGCGGCTCCGGTTATTAATGTCTGCAAAATGTAACATCGGCAAAAGGGCGGCTGAGTGCTTTTTACTTGACCTTTTCCGCCCGACCTACTATTTTTCTGAAAATCGTTTTCAATTTCGCGCCGGGAGGTTCACCGATGGATCAGGTTCAGCTGTTTAATGACTATCTTCGTTGCAAGGGGTTGAAGACCACCAGTCAGCGGTTGATTATTCTGGAAACCTTTTTGGACTCCGACTGCCATTTTTCTACCGAAGAACTCTACCTTAAGCTGCGCACCGAGTATCCCAAAATCGGCTATGCTACCGTCCATCGGACCCTGAAATTGTTCGCTGAATGCGGAATTGCCGCCGAGCGTAATTTCGGTGACGGCCAGGCTCGTTACGAGCCGATTCATGGTGAAGAACATCATGACCATCTGGTTTGTACCGAGTGCGGCCTGATTCTCGAATTTGAAGAACCGCAGATCGAGAAGTTACAGGAGTCGGTCGCGGCCGCCCACAATTTCACCATCGACAACCATCGTCTGGAACTTTACGGTCTCTGTGCAAGCTGCGCAGCGACCGCTAATTGATTAAACCCTCCCGGAAAGCCAACAGATTTATGTCAGATCAGCAACAACCGCAGCGCAAAGTCGTTCTGGTCGGGAACCCGAACGTCGGCAAAAGCGTCCTTTTTAATGCCCTGACCGGCGCTTACACGACGGTCTCCAACTATCCCGGAACCTCGGTCGAGGTCTCACGCGGCCAGTGTGAAATCCGCGGCGAAAAGTACGAAATCCTCGATACCCCCGGTATGTACTCGATCATGCCGATTACCGAAGAAGAACGGGTTGCCCGAACCATCCTGCTCAAGGAGAGCCCACATGCGGTGGTGCACGTGCTCGACGCGCGTAACATCGAGCGGATGCTGCCGATGACCCTGCAACTGATCGAGGCGGGACTGCCGGTCATTCTGGTGGTCAATATTCTTGATGAGGCCGCTCGGCTCGGCATGCAGTTCGATCTGGAGTTGCTGCAACAGAACCTTGGTGTGCCGGTGATCGGTGCGGTGATGAAACGCAAGCAGGGGCTGCCGGAACTGCAGCAGGCGATCGCCGCTTATGCATCGGTGCCGCACAAGCCGTTCAGTTACGGGACCGATCTGGAAGCCGATATCGAGCAGATTGTCGTCCGCCTGCAGGGCGATTTCCGGCTCAGCAACCGGGCGCTGGCGATCCTGTTGATGCAGCGCGATGAAGAGGTCGAAGCCCTGATTCATGAGCAGGGGGAAGATTGGTATCCGCAAGTCTACCCGGTGATCCGCAAGGTGGTCTTCGAACGGCGGGCCGATCTGCACCTGCAGATCAGTCTGGAGAGGCGGAAAATCTGTAAGCAGATGTTGGCCGGGGTGGTGGCCCAGCAGCAGCCGGAGAGTGAACTCTTCTCCGAGAAACTCTCCCGCTGGACGATGAACCCCTGGAGCGGGGTACCGATTCTGCTGCTGGTCGTCTATTTCGGTCTCTACGAGTTTGTCGGCGGCTTCGGTGCCGGAACCTTGGTCGATCTTATCGAGGGCAAACTGTTCGAGGGCTATATCAATCCGGCGTTTATCGGTTTTGTGCAGCAGCATGTCCAGGCCGAGTGGCTGTTTGAACTGCTGGCCGGGGAATACGGTCTCTGGACGCTGGGAATCCGCTATGCTGTCGCGCTGATTCTGCCGATTGTCGGCACCTTTTTTCTGATTTTCTCCCTGCTCGAAGATACCGGTTACTTTCCGCGGCTGGCGATGCTGGTCGATCGACTGTTCAAGCAGATCGGTCTGTCCGGCCGGGCGGTGATCCCGATGGTGCTCGGCTTCGGTTGCGACACCATGGCAACCATGGTGACCCGGACTCTGGAAACCACCCGCGAGCGGATCATTGCGACGGTGCTGCTGGCGCTGGCGATCCCCTGCAGTGCACAACTCGGGGTTATTCTGGGACTGCTCTCCGAGGTGCCGGGTTCCTTGAGCGTCTGGCTGGTGTTTATCCTGCTGGTCTTTCTGCTGGTCGGTTTTCTCGCCTCGAAAGTGATGCCGGGCGAACATCCGGTCTTTTACATGGAACTGCCGCCGATGCGGCTGCCGCAGTTGCATAACGTGGCAGTGAAAACCTTGACCCGGATGCAGTCCTATTTCATGGAAATCCTGCCGCTGTTTCTGGTCGCGTCGGTGATCCTCTGGGCGTTGAAGATGCTTGAAATTCTTGAAGTTCTGATCGACATCCTGGCTCCGGTGGTACAGGCTATCGGGCTGCCGGTCGAGGCGACTTCGGCGTTTATCTTCGGCTTTTTCCGTCGTGATTTCGGTGCTGCCGGTCTCTATGACTTACAGCATAACGGTTTGCTCAATGCCACCCAGTTGACGGTGGCGGCGGTGACCCTGACCCTGTTTGTCCCCTGTGTCGCCCAGTTTTTGATGATGAAAAAAGAGCGCGGCTTCAAAGTGGCAATGGCGATTTTTCTGTTCGTTTCGGTGCTGGCGTTTGCTTGTGGCTGGGTGTTGAACAAGTTTCTGCTGGCCACGGGGATCCTGATGTGAATTGCGGTTTTTGCGGTAAAGAAATCCCTGATGAAGTCGGACCCGCTGAGGACAAAAATTCCTGCGGCGGTTGCCGCGGGGGGTGCCGCAAGATACATTGTCCTTATTGCGGTTATGGAAATCCGGCCCCGGGCAAACTGTTGAAAAAAATTCTTTCGAAACGCAACGAAAAGGACCAAAAATAGATGCAAAAATTATCGCCGAAAGCAGAAGAAATTCTTGAATCGCTCTGGATCACCACGGTGGAAGGGGACGAGGTCGGTTGTTTGCTGAGTGCGCTGGACCTGCAGGACGGGACTCAGGATAAAGGCTTGGCGGAACTGATCGCGCAGGCTTATGTCGAACTTAAAAAGGATCGTCTCTACCTGCGCAAAGAGGGGCGTCCCGAAGCGGAGATGACCGTCCGTCGCCATCGACTGGCAGAACGGCTGATGATGGATATCCTTGATATTCAGGGGGATGAGGGGAACGAGCAGGCTTGTGCTTTCGAACATCTGCTGCATCAGGGAGTTGATACCAAGATCTGCACCCTGCTCAATCATCCGACCACCTGCCCGCACGGCAAACCGATCCCGCCCGGAACCTGCTGTGAGGAAGCCCGGCAGCAGGGTTCACAGGGAGTGGTGCCGCTGACCGAGTTGAAGTCGGGGGAGGCGGGTGAAATTGCCTATCTGGCCGCCAGCGATGGAAAAAGATGCAGAAATTGATGAGTATGGGGGTACTGCCCGGCAGCGATCTGGAACTGATGCAGAGCTTTCCCAGCTACATTTTCAAGGTCGGTCATTCCCAGTTTGCCGTTGATGACAGTTTGGCGCGGGAGATTCATATCCGGCGGCCGCAACGGTAGTAGGGGCGATCCGCTGGATCGCCCGGGTTTCAGGGAGGCATAAAAGCGGGCGACCCGACGGGTCGCCCCTACGGTTTGTTGGGCTGTTTTTCTCTGTTCGTTTGAGCTATACTCCCCGCCCATTCAGACATTAATCCTAAGGAGAAATTATTATATGTTCCGTGAACCTAAAGAGACCGTGAAAAAGCTGCAGGAAAAACTTCAAGAATTATGGAGGTATCTTTGACGTCCCTGCCAAGAAGGAGCGGGTTGCTGAATTAGAGGCGGAGATTGCCATGCCTGATTTCTGGAATCGGGGCGAGCAGGCCCAGGAACTGTTGCGCGAACGGACCGGTCTGCAGAAGATCGTTGAGGGCTGCGAGGGTGCCGACCGGCAGTTGGGAGACCTTCAGGTGTTGATCGAATTAGGGGAAGAGGACGAGGATCAGGAGACGCTGGATGAGGTCAATGGTCTGCTGCCCGATATTGAAAAACAGATCGCACAGATGGAGTTTGCCCGGATGCTTTCCGGCGAACATGACGCCAATTGCGCGACCTTGAGCATCAACGCCGGGGCGGGCGGCACTGAGGCACAGGACTGGGCTGAAATGCTGCTGCGCATGTATCTGCGCTACTGCGAACGCAAGGGCTTCAAGACTGAAATGACCGAATATCAGTCGGGTGATGATGCCGGACTGAAGAGCGCGACCTTCTCGGTCACCGGCGACTACGCTTATGGTTATTTGCGCGCCGAGAATGGTATTCATCGGCTGGTGAGGATTTCGCCGTTCGATTCCAACGCCAAACGGCACACCTCTTTTTGCTCGGTGTTTGTTTTTCCTGAGCTGGATGATTCGATCGAGGTCGAAATCGACGACAAGGATATCAAGGTCGATACCTTCCGCGCCAGCGGTGCCGGTGGCCAGCATATCAACAAAACCGATTCGGCGATCCGCATTACCCATATGCCGACCGGGACCGTGGTCGCCTGCCAGAACGAGCGCAGCCAGCATAAAAACCGGGCAACCGCGATGAAGCAGCTTAAATCCAGGCTCTACGAACTGGAGATGCGCAAAAAAGAGGAGGAGGCCGCGGCCTTTTCCGAGGATAAGAAAGAGATCGGCTGGGGGAGCCAGATCCGCTCTTACGTGCTGCATCCCTACCGGATGGTCAAGGACCACCGCACCAGCCATGAAACCGGCAACACCGATGCGGTCCTCGATGGTGATCTTGACGGCTTTATCGAAGCCTATCTGCTGCAAGGCTGATGGCGTCGCAAACAGTTCGTCCACCCGCATAGCAGCGATTTTTTCAGGATCTCGACATCGCCTACGTATGTCTTCGCTTCTGGAAAATCACTACGCTTTATGGGGCGAAATTTTTGCTTAGCCAGCGCATTCTTTTTGTGAGGGTTCAATCACTCTTCCGGTAAAACAATGTCTCAATTTTGCGGCGCTTTTCTCATCGAGAAAAGCGCCGTAATTGCTTGACTCGCGGGGCCAATACAGTTAGCTTCAACGGTTAAAATTCCCCCGCTAAAAAGGAGCTGTCGATGCACGATTCCGAGATTCCCGTTGGCCTGACTTTCGATGATGTCCTGCTGGTTCCTGCCCACTCGCAGGTGCTGCCTAAAGAGGTTGATCTGACCACTCAGGTGACCGCATCGATCAAGTTGAATATTCCGCTGCTTTCGGCGGCGATGGACACGGTTACCGAATCCCGTTCGGCGATCTGCATGGCCCGCGAAGGGGGGCTGGGCATCATCCACAAAAATATGTCACCAGAATCGCAGGCGACCGAGGTTGATCAAGTGAAAAAATCGGAGAGTGGCATGATTGTCGACCCGATCACCATGGCCCCGGATCAGAAGATTTACGAAGCACTGGCGGTGATGAAAAAATACCGCATCTCCGGGGTGCCGGTGACCAAAAATGGCAAGCTGGTCGGCATCATGACCAACCGGGATCTGCGCTTTGAAACCAATCACGATCAACCGATCGCCAACGTGATGACCAAGGACAAACTGGTTACGGTTCCCCCCGGCACCACCCTCGAAGAAGCCAAGTTTCACCTGCATGAACACCGCATCGAAAAACTGCTGGTCGTCGATGACAGCTTTGCCCTCAAGGGGCTGATCACCATCAAAGATATTGAGAAGGTTCGCAAGTACCCAAGTGCCTGTAAGGACAGTTTGGGGCGTTTGCGGGTCGGTGCCGCTGTGGGGGTCGGCGCCGATCTGGACGAACGGGTCGAGGCACTGGTCGGCGCCGGGGTTGACCTGTTGGTGGTCGATACTGCCCACGGCCATTCACAGGGGGTGATCGATACCATCGCCCGGGTTCGCAAGCAATATCCCGAACTGCAGCTGATGGCCGGAAATATCGCCACAGGTGCCGCAGCCAAGGCACTGATCGACGCCGGTGTCGATGCTGTCAAGGTCGGTATCGGGCCGGGTTCCATCTGCACCACCCGCGTTGTCGCCGGGGTCGGCATGCCGCAGATCACCGCGATCCGCGAAGTGGCCAAAGTGACTCACGCGGCGGGGATTCCACTGATCGCCGATGGCGGCATCAAGTTCTCCGGCGATCTGCCGAAGGCGATCGCCGCCGGAGCCGACATTATCATGATCGGTTCGCTGTTCGCCGGTACCGAAGAATCGCCCGGTGAAACCATCCTCTATCAGGGACGCACCTATAAATCGTACCGGGGGATGGGCAGCCTCGGGGCGATGAAACAGGGCAGCAAGGACCGTTATTTTCAGGCCGACGAAAAAGATGTCAAGCTGGTCCCCGAAGGGATCGAGGGCCGGGTGCCGTTCCGTGGTCCGCTCTCCGACAATATCCATCAATTGATGGGCGGCCTGCGCTCCGGCATGGGCTATACCGGCTGCAAAACCATCAAGGATCTGCAGCAGAACGGCCAGTTCGTGCGGATTACCAATGCCGGTCTGCGGGAATCCCACGTGCATGATGTCACCATCACCCAGGAAGCTCCCAACTACCGGATGGAGCGAGGGAACTAGCCGATGAACGACCTTCACAATGAAAAAATTCTGATATTGGACTTCGGTTCGCAGTACACCCAGCTGATCGCCCGGCGGGTGCGCGAGTCGCATGTCTACTGCGAACTGCACCCCTTTGATCTGGACCTGGAAGAGATCAAGGCGTTTAATCCCAAGGGGATTATCCTCTCCGGCGGACCCAAGTCGGTCTATGAAGAGGGTGCGCCGCAGATCGCCGAAGAGCTGTTCGAGCTGGGGATTCCGGTGTTGGGGATCTGTTACGGTATGCAGCTGATGAATCGCCATTTCGGTGGTGAAGTGATCGCAGCCGGCAAGCGGGAATACGGCCACGCCGAGCTGCTGGCGGTCGGCGTCCCCGGCCCGCTGTTTGACGGCTTTTTCGTTGACGGCAAAAGCCCGGTCTGGATGAGTCACGGCGATCACGTTGAGAAGATTCCACAAGGTTTTGAAATGATTGCCGAAACCGCCAACGCGCCGGTCTGCGCTATCCAGAACGTCAACCGCAATCTGTACGGCGTCCAGTTTCACCCCGAGGTCAACCACACCCCGCGCGGTGAAACGTTGGTGAATACCTTTGTGCGAAAAATCTGCGCCTGCAGCGGCAGCTGGACACCGGGCAAGATCATCGAGGATGCCGTTGCGCGGATCAAACAGCAGGTCGGCAGTGATCAGGTGATTCTCGGCCTCTCCGGCGGCGTCGATTCTTCGGTTGCCGCGGCACTGATTCACCGGGCTATCGGTGATCAACTGCACTGTGTGTTTGTCGATAACGGCCTGCTGCGTCTCGACGAGGGCGATCAGGTGATGGCCACCTTCGCCAGCAACATGGGCGTCAAGGTTATCCGCATCAATGCCCAGCAGCGATTTTACGACGGACTGGCCGGAGTGACCGACCCGGAGAAAAAACGCAAGATCATCGGTGGCCTGTTTGTCGATATCTTTGAAGAAGAATCGAACAAGATCGAGGATGCCAAGTGGCTGGCACAGGGGACGATCTACCCCGATGTCATTGAATCGGCCGGAGCCAAAACCGGCAAGGCGCACAACATCAAAAGCCACCACAACGTCGGCGGCCTGCCCGATTACATGAAACTGGAACTGCTGGAGCCGCTGCGCGAACTGTTCAAGGATGAAGTCCGCACCGTCGGTGAAGAGCTTGGTCTGCCGCACGCGATGGTCTGGCGGCATCCGTTCCCCGGTCCGGGGCTGGGAGTGCGGATTCTCGGTGAGGTTAAACAAGAGTACTGCGAAATCCTCCGCCGCGCCGACGCCATCTACATCGAAGAACTTTACGAGAGTGGTCACTACCACAAGATCAGCCAGGCGTTTGCTGTTTTCCTGCCGGTCAAATCGGTCGGCGTTATGGGTGACGGCCGTACTTACGAATATGTCGTCGCCCTGCGCGCGGTTGAAACCAAGGATTTCATGACCGCCGGCTGGTATCCGCTGCCCTATGAAGATCTGGCCCGGATCAGCGGCCGGATCATCAACGAGGTCAAGGGGATCAACCGGGTCACTTACGATATCTCCAGTAAACCCCCGGCGACCATTGAATGGGAGTAGCACAAGAAAAAGCTGCCAGGCGTAAAGGGACAGGGTGAGGAGCCGTCGGATATTTCCGGCGGCTTTTTTACTTGAGACTCCAATGACAAAATCAGCGAAAACTATCAGCTTGAATGTAACGCTCTGCTGCAAATGTGGTGGGCGTTGCTGTCAGGGGAGTCCCGGAGTCTGGGCCGATCCGCAGCGTTTTTTTGCGGTCTTTTTTGCCGGGCAGCGCTTGACCGTTGAGCAGTTGCGTTGCCGATTGCCGAAATTGGGGCTGGTGCTCTGGGAAAAGAGCGGTGTGCCGGTTCCTGCGCCTTTGTCGCTGGAATCCGGATGCTCGTTTTGGGGCGAAAGTGGCTGCCGGTTTTCGGTTTCCGAGCGCCCCTGTCAATGTCTGGCACTGGTCCCGAACAAGGAAACCCTGCAGACGTCTACGGGCTGTCGCTGCCGGTTGCCGGAGCCGTTCAGCCGAGCTGCGGTCAGGCAGCGCTGGCAGGCATATTGGCTGGTTGACTGTTAGTTTTTCCGGCAGGGGGGCTGAAAGTGGCGGCAGATTTTCAGGTTTAAATGCTCAGTGCTGCGGCATGCCTTCAGGATGGCTTAAAGAGGACAGTTAGCCGGTCATTTTTTCCAGTCTTTCAGCCAGCCACAATTTGATAACGTCAACAGGTCGGGATTCAGATTCTTGACTTATCTCGGTCTGTCGATTAGGTTGCTGGAGTAAATTTTTTCTCGGAGGGTGGCGTAATGTTTCACGATATGGGAGAAAAACAGATGTTGCGAGCCATTTAGCCGGTGATGATCGGTTGAGCGGCTTTTGTTTGTTTGGGCCGACTCCTGTGCCAGCTTACGGGGATGCGATCATGAGAAGTTAAGCAGATCTGCATATCAATGCAATTTGAAGTGTTATGCAATTAGGAAACAACTAAGATCGCCGACCGGCGTCGGTGGAATTGATGCTGGATCGGTTGTTGAGCGGAAACCGGATAATAATTTGTTATACAAAAACCTGAGGAGAACAGAATGGCATCAAAATATTTGTCATCCCTATCAAGGGATGATTATTCAGAGCTTACAAAAAAGCTATGGAATATTCAAAATCATCAATGCTTCATTTGTGAAGAAGAAATTGACCTAGATTTAAACACGACAAATATTGATCATATTGTTCCTTTGGCAAATAAAGGAAAAGATGCCGAAGTGAATTTTGCAGTTACACATGAAAGCTGCAATAAATCTAAGCAGGATGCAAATCTAAAGATTGCAAAGATTTTACAGAAGCTTAGTAAAATTCAAAAAATCATCCAGACAAAAACCAGTAAGTCCGCATCATTGAAGGATGTGTTGAAAATCTACAATGGTTCAAAGCATGACTTCAAATATAAAATTGATGACATGGAACTAAAATATTCATTTTCGAGTATTGGAGATAACAAAACATATCAAGCGCCCATTTATACTGATAACCTTTCCAAAGAACAAACATGCTTTATAGAAGTGCCAATTGAGTATCTCTTTCATGATGGAATTATTAACCCTCGCGGTATTAATAATAGTATTGGAAAGCTCATTAAAGAATTTGATAAACAAAACCCACAATTACATCTTAGCCTTGCTCGAATTGAGGATGGGAAGTTAAAAATATTTGATGGTCAGCATAAAGCTGTTGCTCAAATTTTGCTAGGCACTAAAAAATTGGTAGTCCGAGTGTTTTTGAAACCAAACATAGACAGATTGACAGAAACAAATACGAATGCTGGAAGCACTCTGCGACAGATTGCCTTCGATAAATCAATAATGAGGCAATTGAACAATACACTTTACTCAGAAAGGGTTAAGAAATATCAGATAGCACATAATCTAAAAGAAGATGATTATTCTTTTTCAGAGCAACAGCTTATTGACTTTTTCAAAGGCGATGGAGCTAATATTAAAAAATACATTATTGACTCTATAAGGCACTCAATAACCAATGCGAAAGACAACAAATTAAAAGACTATATTGATTTTGAAGGGAAAGCTAAAGAACTCCCTATTTCATACAGTGCTTTTGATAAAACTATTTTGTCTTCCTTTGTTAGCGCTAAACTCGTTTTGAAAACAACAATAGATTCAAAAACAGATGAAGGGTTGAATCCGCGAGAATTGGAAATAAATCAAATTGTAAGAGTCCTGAGCATCCTAGCTGAAAATATTTACATGAATAAGTTTCTGCCAGAGGTAGGAACAGCGCGAGTTGAAAAGAAAATCATTGATAAAAAGGATACAGATATAACAGATGACCATTTAATAGCATACAGAATTAGCAAAGAAGAGATTCTTTATAATTGGTTACAATATCTGAAAAAAGTTATCACTACCTATTTTGCAAACACAGGAAAAATGGTTGCAGAAGAGAAAATATTTCAAACACCATTTGATGATCAAATTTGGATAAACATTGAGAATTTTGTCAAGAACCTTAGTCAGTTACCACTATGGAAGGACAGGTCGATGGCGAGCACGATATTTTCTAGCAAAAATAATTATGACTATTGGAGAGAGATATTTGAAACAGGTCATAGCTTAGATGGAGCAGTTGTTTTGGCTACTCCATTAAACTTTATCGAAATGATTAAGAGCACCGATAATATTGTATAACAAATTGCTGCACTCGGACTCCGTAAGCTGTCGTGTGTTTTGCAAAAAGATGCAAAAAATCATGCCAACTTGCTCCGCCGGTGAGCAAGGCGTTAGGCTCAAAAATCATGAATTCCCAATACAAACAATAACCTGATTAGCGCTAATCTTCAGCCAAAAGTTCTAACTAGCTGATTTATGGACCTTGCGACACAATGATGATGGAATCAAAGAAATCGCAACTGATTGAAAATACAGCCATTCATTTCGCCAAATTGCTACTGGCTGAAGATTAGCGCTAATCAGGAACAATAATGGACAACTATGAGTATAAAATATATTGAGATTGAACTTACAAATGATGAAAAAGAAGCGATATTAAACCATTCCGGCTTCATAATTACATCAGATATAACAAAGAAGGATCTATCGGATAAAAGGAGCAAATGGATCAGATTTAATTCAACATCCTTGCCCGATATAATTGGTGAACTGTCCTACAAATGTAACCGTAGTCGGAACGATAATGAGGTGTTTTTCTTAAATGATCTTGCTAGTCATCTCGAAAATCACCTTTGATATTAGAGCTTTAAAGGTAATCAATTATTAAAAAAATCCTAAAAACGGCCTAACCGGACGAAAAATACGTCTGCGCTAAATTGATAAACAAAATCTAAATTGCGGTGGGTCACGCAAGTTAGCGTCACCGCCGGTTATCATGAACCAATTACTGGTTTCGAAAACTGGAGACAATCCATGATTGCAGTAATATTTGAAGTTATTCCAAACGCAGAAGGGAGAGCTGAATATTTAGCTATTGCTGCGAGCCTAAGGGGAAAATTAGCAGATGTTCCCGGCTTCATATCAATTGAACGTTTTCAAAGCATGACGGATCCCAACAAGATACTGTCACTTTCATTTTGGGAAGACGAGACATCTGTTGCTCAGTGGAGAAACTTAGAAGTACATCGCAACGCTCAATCGAAAGGACGCGGTAGTTTGTTCAACGACTATCGAATTCGCGTAGGCAATATAACTCGTGACTATTCGCTTTCCGAAAGGGAGCAAACGCCTAAAGATTCGAAGGAAGCACACCCCAAAACCTGACCTAATCAAGGCGGACGTGGAATCTGCGCGCTAAAGCAATACCGTTGCAACCCGACAAAAAAGGTCTATAATTGTCTCCATAAAAAGACCAGAAGGAGCATATTGTGGATCGTATTTTAGCATCAGCATCTGTCAGCATCAGCGACTTGAAGAAAAACCCCAGCCGCGTTATCCAGGATGCCGATGGTGCACCTGTGGCGATTTTGAATCACAACAAACCGAGCGCCTACCTGGTTCCGGCCGAAACCTTCGAAGCGGTCATGGAAAAACTCGAAGAGTATGAGTTGACAAAACTGGTTGAAGAAAGGGCCGAAGAGGCCAACATCAAGGTCGATCTTGATGAGTTATGAGCTGGCATTCAAGAAATCAGCTCTTAAGGAGTGGCGCAGACTTGATGCGTCTGTTCGAAAACAGTTCAAAAAGAAGCTGGCCGAGCGGCTTGAACAGCCGAGAATTGAGGCTGATCGCCTGCGCAGCCTGCCAGACTGCTGCAAGATCAAACTGAGAAACGCTGGCTATCGTCTGGTGTATCAGGTTGACGATCAACAGATCCTGGTGATTGTGGTTGTCGTCGGTCGCAGGGACCGACTTACCGTTTATCGCTCGGTGGGGAAGCGCATCTAAGAGGCCTTAGTTAGGGTCACACCCCGACTGTCAACTATTTGAGGGGGAGGTGTAACCTTTCTTTTCCGTTGCTCAGGAACTACAGGAAAGCATCGAACAACCAGCCCGGTGCCGCGCCCATTCGGGTCGTTTTTGGGCAAACTCTTCATTCCCTGGTTGCTCATCGTAGGGATGTCGCATTACCTCCAGTAACTCATTGACCAGACTGTGATCCCCAGCTTCCGATTTGTCGATCGCCAGTTGTGCCAAGTAATTGCGCAGCACGTATTTCGGATTGACAGCATTCATCTGTCGGCGTCGTTGCTCAGTACTGAGTCTGTCAGTTGCGATCCGCTGCCGATAGGTACGCAACCAGCCGATGACCTGAGCTTTGTTCTCCTCGGTCAACTCTTCCGGCTGGTAGTAGGCGTCGAGGAGTGGTTTGAACAAACTGTCGCCATCCGCGTGATCATCTGCACCGACATCGGCCAGCATCCGGTAGAAAATTGTCATGTCGGTTTCCACCAGCCGCAACACCTTTGCCAGTTCCGCAGTCAAGGGTAGATCGGTTGCCGGATCAAACTTTTTCAGTCCCAGTTTCTGCGCCATCATCTCCTGCCAACCCTGCTTGTAGCAGTCACCGTAAAGTTGCAATGCTTCTTCCAGCGGTTCCACCTGCTCAATCAGTGGATAGATGGCATTGGCCAGTTGGGCGAGATTCCAGAGGGCGATCTGTGGCTGGTTGCCGAAACGGTAGCGGCCCCCTTGTGCATCAGTGGTGTTGGGGGTCCAGTCGGGATTGTAATCTTCCAGCCAGCCGTAGGGGCCGTAGTCGATGGTTAAGCCGAGGATCGACATATTGTCGGTATTCATCACGCCATGGACAAAACCGACCCGCATCCAGTGAACGATCATTGCGGCGGTGCGGCGGCAGACCTCTTCGAACCACTGCAGATAAACCTTTTCCGAGGGGGCACCGAGCTGGGGGAAGTCAGTGCGGATCGTGTAGTCGACCAGTTGTCGCAGTTGCTCGATCTGGTTTCGCCAGGTGAAAATCTGAAAGCTGCCGAAACGGGTGAAAGAGGGCGCCACCCGACAGACCACGGCGCCCGGTTCGTCTTTCGGGTGGCCATCGTAGAACATGTCACGGGTCACCTGCTCGCCGGTCAGCAGCAGACTCAGGGCGCGGGTGGTCGGCACGCCCAGATGGTACATTGCTTCACTGCAGAGAAATTCACGCAGCGAGGAACGCAACACGGCCAAGCCATCCGCCTGCCGCGCGTAGGGGGTGGGTCCGGCGCCTTTCAATTGCAGCGTCCAGCGTTCACCCTTTCGGTTGATAATCTCGCCCAGGTTGATCGCCCGGCCATCGCCCAGTTGTCCGGCCCAGTTACCGAACTGGTGTCCGCCGTAGCAGCTGGCGTACGGATCCATCCCCGGCAGCAGGCGATTGCCGACAAACAGCTGCACAAACTCATCAGTTTGACAGGCGGCGGAATCCAGGTTGAGCAGTTCAGCAACTTCCCGCGCGTAGACAACCAGGGATGGCGCAGTCACCGGAGTCGGCTGGACCCGTGAGTAGCAGGCGCGATGAACCTGGCGCAATCGATTGCTGCTGTCCGGATCGGCGGGCAGTTCGCGGATAAAGCGGTTATCGAACTTCAGGGTGTCGAGGGTCGAAATTTGTCGGGCAGTGTACTTCATCCTGCAATTGTCGCATTGCGGAGTTTTTCGGCGCAAGGGCGGGGGGCGTTTTTACCGGTTCTGCAGCAGCCAATGGCTGCCAAAGGCCATCAGCGTGGCTGCACCGAGGACGGTGACGCCCAGCAGCGAAAAGATCAGAGTCTGTTTTATGCAGTGTGCCCGGTAGCAGGCAAAGGCGATGATCAGGCAGAGAATGCCGATCGGAATGGCGAAAAGGGTCATCATCCGTCTGTGCCTTTGAACTTTCCGGCCAGCGCAGCAAAGGGTGAGTGGGAGAGGGACGGTTTTTCCGGTTGCTCACTGCCGGCATCACTGCGGTCGGTCTGGACGCTGCGGGTGTGCTCATGATCGTGGCAATAGAGGCAGAGCAGCTCCCAGTTGCTGCCGTTGGGCGGGTTGTTATCGTGGTCGTGGTCCTTGTGGTGCACGGTCAGCTCACGCAGGCTTTTCCCCTCAAATTCGCGGGTGCAGCGGCCGCAGACATGAGGAAAGAGTTTCAGCGCCTGCTCCCGATAGCCAGTCTGACGCTGTTGTTCCTCCTGGCGCATTTGGGCGACCAGTTGTTCGCGCTGCGCCGAAGCTTGTTTGTTGTCGGTCATGTTCTCTTAGCCTTTCAGCATTCTGGTTCGCTGTCTTCTCTCAGCATAATCGAAATCATGGCTCATCCGCCAGATTACCTGTGATCGTTTGCGCATGGCTTTGAGGCGGCTCAGTGCAGCGATGACGGCTACCACGGTGAACAGAATCGCGTCGTTGCCATGATACTGAAACCGAAATTCGTTGCGGACGAAAATATCACCGTAATAAAGCAGGCCGCAAAACAGCAGGCAGTAGAGTGACACCCGCAGCAACAGGCGCAGATTGATGCCGTATTTGACGCAGCCGATCGCGGCTTTTTTGGCCAGGCGTTTCCAGCGGGTCAGCAGCAAGCCGTGCAGGCAAAAGATGATTGCCAGCAGGTTTGCCAGGGCGTGAATCGCCAGCAAGCCGAAGATTGCGCCCCAGCCGATGGCGAGAGTGATGGTTGTTGCGTTCATTTGGCCTTTTCTCGGTACGTTGTCAATGGATGAAGGCTCGGATTCTAGCATTGATAAAAGCCTTTGTTCCACCGCAATCCTCTGATATTTTTACTTCGACTCTCTCCCGGACCTCAAAACTATTTTATAACTGGATATTCATGAACAAAGCAAAACTACTCAAGCAGATCATCGCCACGCTCGAAACCGATCACGAACTGCTTTTACAGGCGGCAAAAAGTTCCCATGCGGCAGCGACTCACGAAGACAACGTTCCCGACAGCAAGTACGAGACCCTGGCGCTGGAGGCCTCTTACATTGCCCAGGGGCAGGCGAACCGTGCTCAGCAAGTCAAGCAGGCGTTGGAGGACTATCGCCAGCTGCAATTGCAGGATTTCGCGGAAAACGCACCGATCCGCCTGACGGCGCTGGTCCGGCTGGAAGATGAATCCGGCCAGCAGCGGACCATCTTTCTCGGCCCGGCCGCCGGTGGTCTGCGGCTCGATTACGGCAGTGACGAGGTCGTGATTATCTCCCCCGATTCACCGATCGGCGAGCAGTTGATCGGTCGTCAGGTCGGCGACGATTTTGAACTGGAAGGAGCGATCCTCCGTGAGTACGAGATTATCGATGTCTGCTGATGCAAATAGCTACGATGTCATCATCATCGGCGTCGGTGCTTCCGGGCTGATGTGCGCGATAGAAGCGGGCAAGCGTCAGCGGCGGGTGCTGATGCTGGATCATGCTGACCGGCCGGGGAGTAAAATCCTGCTGGCCGGTGGCGGACGCTGTAACTTCAGCAACTACTCGGTCGCAGCGGACAATTATCTGTCGAATAACCCGCACTTCTGCAAATCGGCGCTCAGTCGTTTCAGCCAGTGGGATTTTCTCGAACTGGTCCAGCATTACCAGATTCCGTTTCACGAGCGGCAGCATGGCCAGCTGTTTTGCGACGATAGCTCTCGGGATATTTTGCAGATGCTGCTGACCGAATGCCGGTTGGCGGGGGTAGCAATCGAGCTGGGAGTCAAGATCGGTCAGGTTGAAAAACTGGCGGGCGGTGGGTTTCGTCTGTCGGGCATCAGGGGGGATCGGGGCGATCTGCACTGTCAATCGCTGGTGGTGGCGACCGGCGGACTCTCGATTCCAAATGCCGGGGCCAGCCCGTTCGGCTACCGGCTGGCGGAACAGTTCGGTATCACGGTTTTGCCGACCTCTGCCGGGCTGGTGCCCTTGACCCTGCAACCGGCCGAGAAGCAGCGGTTGGCAACCCTGTCGGGAATCGCGGTGCGCAGCCGGGTCGGCAACGGTCAGCAGAGTTTTTGTGAAAACCTGCTCTTCACCCATCGTGGCCTGAGCGGACCGGTCATTCTGCAGATCTCCAATTACTGGCAGCCGGGGCAGCAGTTGACGATCGATCTGCTGCCCGACGTCGATCTGCTGCAACGGTTAAAAAGCAAGCAGCAGGGGACGCAAAAGCAATTAAAAACTGTCTTGGCCGAACTGCTGCCGAAGCGACTGCTGGCCATCTTTTTGACTGCTGAATTGCTCGAAATGCCGCTTAGGAGCCTGTCGGACCAGCAACTCGCCGAGGTTGCCGCCTGCTTGCAGCAGTGGCTTGTCAAGCCGAACGGCAGCGAAGGATACCGGACCGCCGAAGTGACCCGAGGCGGGATCGATTGCAATCAGATCTCTTCTAAAACGATGGAAGCGCGGCAGGTTTCAGGGCTGTTCTTCATCGGTGAACTGCTCGATGTGACCGGCTGGCTGGGCGGTTACAATCTACAGTGGGCCTGGTCGTCCGGCTGGTCTGCCGGGCAGGTGGTATGAGCAACGGGCGGGCTGAAGCGCTATCCGCCTTTTTGTAAAGCAAAAGGTTTGCAGTTTGCTGAACTGAAAGATGCATTCAGCGGTTTTGCACTCACTTTCAAGAGCATGTATTCGGGCTGTGGCAGGCGTGACAGAAGATTAATCTGGACATGATGAGAAAAATTACGTCTCGGCGGCCTGAGTGGAAAACGAGCTCCAAAAGCCAAGAGCAGATTTGACCCCTTTCCCTGATTTATGCTCAATGGGTCTGGCGCTGTTAAAGGACATCGGCCGCTCCTGGATCATTTCCAGATAGTGCTCCGGGGTGTGACAGCGGGGGTGAGGTGACGATCGTATGCCCGAACGAAGAAGGCTATGCCGATGAGGTCTGCCGATGTTTTGAGAAGACGTTCACCTGTAAGTCCAATAATTATGTAATAAAAACGTGATAGGCGGTACTGTTAAGGCGACAGCACAAATCCCTACCAAGTAACTAAATCTCAGTTCCTGAGCAATCCACGCAACTAGTACCGCCAACAAAAATCCAACAATCGATACAGAGACAAACCTAAATAGAGTTCTGCCATGCATCTGAGCTGAAAAGCTCCAAGTAGTATTGATGACGTAGGAAATAATTGTTGCACCCAAAAAAGCCGCACCATTTGCCAAGGGCGGATTTGGAAATAAATGCCGGATAAAAAGAATGGCAATCACTGTATGGACACCTGTTAAAAAGAGTCCAGTCAATGCGAAGCGAATTGCCCTTCTATACATGTAGGAGCTTTCTCCAGTGTCAAGTTTCATTGCTATTTATCTGAGCATATAACTTAGATCATGCTTTTTCGGCCAAGCAGAACACTGTAAGGCCTGCAACCCGGTTGTAGCTTAGGAAGGGAAGTTCAGCATTACATAGAATTTTTAAAATCTTATTTGTTGCAGGGTGATGTCTGGTCAACTGTGATTGCGCTGGTTTACCGATTTTATTAGTCTTAAGCAGAAGCCTGCAGGGAAGCACAATTGGTAAAATCACGCCAAAAAAATACCCTCCTTGTATTATATTTAAATCAGCATTTCGCACTACTGATTCTAGTTGTTTTAGGGAATAACGACGCTTGTGTTCAAGGAAATCATCATGGCTACTCCAAAGAAAATTAAATGCAGGTACCGTAATCAAAAAACGGCTACCATGCTTAACCTTATGAAAGTACTCCTTCAACAGTGCGACATCGTCATCGACGTGCTCTATTACATCCATAAGGAGCACTAGATCTGCATCGACAATGTCGACTGAACGCCGATAATGAATGGCTGCTTCAGACTCCGTATCATCATAATCTGCATCGTAACTGGTATCCACACACCATGCTTCCTCAGCTATTTTATTTGCCAGAAGAAACTTTGAGAAAAACCCTGACCCTGCACCTACATCAAGAACCCTCTTACTAGCAGTTCCTGCAAGGAGTCGTACCATTGCCCTCGCTTTCGAACTGTAATACCAGTGTTGTTTGATGCCCTCACCTAAGATGTCTTTCTCTTTGAGGTCCATAGTTTATATTTCTGGCTCGTAAACATGCCGGACAAGAAAAATTGGGCGACGTTTTGATTCAATGTAAGCCCTACCCAAGTATTCACCAAGTACTCCAATGCCAATAAGTTGAAGACCCCCAAGGAACGTAATTGCGACCATCAATGAGGCATAGCCAGGCACATCTGTACCCAGGAGAAGAACCTTTAAGACAATTATTACTGCAAACACGAACGAACACAAAGAAACTAAAACTCCCAAATATGTCCAAATGCGTAGAGGGTCAGTACTGAAACTGGTGATGCCTTCCAGCGCAAAATTCCACAACCGCCATCCGCTGAATTTTGTTTCACCGGCCACTCTTTCTGCTCGGGCATATTCGACGTGATCAGTTCGAAAACCGACCCAAGCAAATAGCCCTTTCATGAAACGCCTAGACTCGGGTAATTTGTTTAGTGCTTCCACGACCTTACGGCCCATAAGCCGAAAATCTCCAACATTTTCAGGGAGTTTAGGGTCAGAAATTTTATTGTGTATTCTATAAAACCAATTGGCAGAAGATCTCTTAGCCCATGAATCAGAGTCGCGATTTACACGACGGCCTAATACGACCTCATAGCCTTCACGCCACTTAGCAACCATGTCGAAAATAACTTCAGGCGGATCCTGAAGGTCAACATCAATAGGAACAATGACGTCTCCTGTTGCGGCTTGTAAACCAGCCGTAAGCGCAGCTTCTTTGCCAAAGTTACGACTGAGGTCAATGATCTTTAAATGATGTTTGCCTTTTTGGTATTCCAAAAGTTGCTCTAAGGTATTATCTGTGCTCCCATCATTAACGAAAATAAATTCAATACTAATTAAGGTTTCACTTTTAAAAAGATCTTCAATCTTGTCGATAAATACACCCACAGTATCTGATTCATTAAAAACTGGGACTACGAGAGAAATATTTAAAGATATATCTTTCTTGTCCAATTTGCTTCCCCCTTTATTTTAGATTTTCAACTGTTTATTTATTGGGCCATAATATTTTTTCTTTTCAAATAAATTCCAATAAACAAAGAAATTATCAATGATGAGTAACTGGTAAAGACAAGGATTTTCCAGTTCTTTGGCGAATAAATCCAAACAACTCTATGCTGTCCTGGAGGGATGACTGTTCCACGAAAATAGAGGTTTATTTTGTAGACTTCTTTTTTTATGCCATCTACATACACTTGCCAACCAGGTGCATATCGCTCTGTACTTGCTAGGAAAACTGGTTTAGAGCCAGGGACATACACTGACAGTTCAATAGTTTCTGGCCGATATGACCTAACACCCACAAAGCCAAATTCGCCTAGTTTTGATCGTTTAAAGAGAGCTAGCCCCGCGGAATTTTCAACAAATACTGGCACAGGAGTATTTTCATCAATCCTTGAAAGGGCTGATAATGTTTCCTCTTCTGAAGTAATAAGGTCAACCCCTGGTGACAGCCAGTACCTAAATGGTGAGCTTAATACTTCCAAAAAGTGACTATTAACCAAAGTCTCGTTAAAGCCAGGGTTCTTCATTGTTACATAGCCCTGCACAAGAGGAACTTTTAAAATTTGTTGGGCGTTAAAATAGCCAAAGGGGCGATCAGGAATGCGAGGTTTTAAAGGGGGGATAACGACTGAGGATCTCCGGTGGTAAGTTTCTACTTCCTCAGTTAAATTAACATTATTCCAGACTGTGTAGTCATTGTTGTAGAGATGAAATGATAAATCAGCAAAAATTAGGATGGCAAGCAACAAAGGGATAAGGCGCATGCTTCTCCATCCTTGAGTTTTTGACAGGAGCCATACGAAGAAAAGTGTTAACGCAAGGATTAAAAAAGTGGGACCATAGAGCCGATAAAAAATATTAGACAAATCAGCATTTTTTATCGGGGTTAAGTATGAAATTGCTATTGCCAAGGATGTCGCCAGACACGACCAAAATATTAGAATTTTAAGAAAAAAAGTACGGTCTTCAAAGTGATAAATGAGGTGTGAAAGCCCCATGCCAGCAGCTAGTACAATTGGCAAAATCCAGAAAAGGCGAAAGGGCGCACTAAATCGCATATATTGCATTGGGGGGTAAACATAGTAAAGAAGCGTTCTGAGCCCATACTCCCCGCCCAATGAAATCAAAACCATAATAACGATAAAAACTAGGAGCCACCACGGTCGACGGTTATTATTGCCTTTTATAAACCATCAAGCAGCTAATGGGATTGCCAGTATTCCCATGTAGCCATTAGTCATGGATATGTCTGCTCCCATCCAATTTTTACCAATAATAGTCGCATATGGAAAAAACAGAGAAATGGCAGCAGTAAAAGAGAATGGATGCGAATAGTTCGCATAATGTGGATCAAGCGGATTAACTCTATCTGTATAGCCTTTTCCCTCAATAAGAAAAGCATTGAGAGTGGGAGACCAAATTAATATAAGGAGAACACCAATAATGGCAAGGGTAGCGAGTACCCAAAAATACCGTTGGGAAATTGAGCGTGGATCATCTGCCTTGATTGTTAGTGAATGGCGTAAAAAAAGCCATATGGCCAACGCTAAGCATAAAAATAGAACCATCCCTGGATAGCCGCCGTAAGAGCATAATCCGATAGATACACCGGCGAAAAGAGCATAGCCCAGATTTGACCTCAGAACTGCTTTGTCAGCAAAAGCGAAAACCCATGGCAACCATGCTCCAACAAGAATATAGGAAGTATGTTGGGCATGACCGATAAAATAACCTGAAAGAGTATAGGTGATTGCCGCAGCCAAAGCTCCCAAGGGAGACGCACCAAAATTTCTTGCCATATAGAGCATCCCCAAACCGCCCCATAGCCAGTTCAGAACCCAAAACAAAACAAAGCCAAGGGAAGTACTAGAAACTAATAGTCCTAGAGCGATTGCCAGCGGATTCAAAGTATTGCATTGAGGGTCAGCATGGTAAGGATAACCGCTATTAGTAAATGGGTCCCAGAGAGGAAAGCCTCCTTCACGGATAGAATCGGCAAGATATGAAAAGGCTGGGTAGAAATAGTCAATTGCATCCCATTTTGGTTCAACCCTAAGCATTAATAGTGGACTTAAAAGCACAAGAAAAAAAACTGAAAAGCCTATTATTGTTAGGACCCTACTGTTTTTTATAGTTTTAAGCTTCGACATTGATAGAGTTTCCCTGGTACCCCAATTTCAGGCTCCTCGCTGTTTCGTGTGGGTAATTATTGACAATCAATTCAACATGTTGAGGCAAAAAGGCTCAGACATGCTGGCTAAAATAGTGATCACAATTCTTGGAGGTTATGGTCTCATCGTAAGTGAATAAGCTTATGTGT
>JAJRQI010000066.1 GCA_024280335.1 Deltaproteobacteria bacterium | reverse complement strand
GGGCTACAATATTCGAGTACATCGAAGTATTCTACAATCGCCAGCGGCTGCATTCTTCTAACAGATATGAGGCCCCGCTGGTCTTTGAGATGATGCAAGAAGCTGCGTAATCTTGTGTCCGGAAAAGTGTTGACACATCACATTGCATCCACCGCCACCGACACCAATCGCCTTGATCATAATTGGCTGCTGCTCTTGTAGCTCAAACATAAACTTCGCTCCTTGATTACGGTAACTTTAATAAGTTAAAACATCCGAGAGACATATTGCGTCGTGCGGGCGGGTTTTTTTCAGGTTGAGTAGAAACAAGACGCTTTCTGTCGTCAAGGTATGGAATCCTTTCGGTTCAAAACGGAGCGGCCATTTTCTGAGAGAGAGAAATATTGAGTTCAAATGTATTAATACGCGTGATTTCCTCAAAGAGGAATTGGCTTGAAGGGGAAGCCGTTAGGCAACTTGAAAAAACAGCCGAACTACCAGGGATGCGAGTGGCGGTAGGGCTACCTGATTTACACCCGGGGAAAGGTAACCCTATCGGAGCCGCCTTCCTAACGGAACGTTTATTCTATCCATACCTGATTGGAAATGATATCGGCTGTGGTATGGGGTTTTTTCAGACGGATCTGCGTCAGAACAAGGTTAAGCTCGACAAGTGGACAAAAAAGCTTGGGGGATTGGAACGGCCTTGGGAAGGAGACACTGGAGCATTCACCCGGCAATTCAATATTGAGCCGACAGAGTATGATGCGGCTCTCGGGACAATTGGCGGCGGCAATCATTTTGCCGAACTTCAGAAAGTTGCAACCATCTTCAATCAGGATGCCTTCGATTCGATAGGGATAGATCAAAGATGCCTTCAGCTTCTTGTTCATAGTGGCTCGCGAGGATTGGGCGAATCCATTCTACGGTCCCATATCGACAAACATCGAGATGGATTTTTGGAGGAAGACTCTGATGAGGCTCGTAACTACCTCGACCGTCACGAGCACGCAGTACGTTGGGCAAAAGCTAACCGGTTCTTGATCGCTAATCGATTCCTATCTTCTCTTGGAACGGACTTTCGAACCATCCTTGATCAACCGCACAACATTCTTACCAGAGTCTCGCATAACGATCAGTCTCTTTGGCTCCATCGAAAAGGCGCTGCTCCATCTGACGCCGGAGCTGTGGTCATTCCAGGGTCGAGGGCAACACTGAGTTACCTTGTCGTGCCCACGAGTAAGGGGCAAGAGCATGCATACTCATTAGCCCATGGTGCTGGGCGTAAATGGAAAAGGTCCGACGTGAAGCAAAGATTGGAGAGGCGCTATAGCGCAGCCGATCTTACTCATACGGACTTAGGAGGTCGGGTAATTTGTGAAGACAAAAAGCTTCTTTATGAAGAAGCGCCTCAGGCATATAAGAACATCGAGGTAGTGGTAAGGGATATGGTCGAGGCCGGAATGATACATCTTGTCGCGTCAATGCGCCCAATCATAACGTATAAGTTGAGAAAACAGACATGACGATATGGTTGCAAATATCATCAGGCCGTGGTCCAGCGGAGTGTTGTTGGGTTGTTTCAAGGACACTAAGCAATATCATTGATGAGGCAACTGCCTCTGGGCTTAAGGCAAAGACTCTTGAGTTGGTCCCTGGAGATAAACCACGGACACTCAAATCGGCATTAGTCAGCTTGGAAGGGAAGAATGCTGAAGAGTTCACCCGTCAATGGGCAGGGACCATCCAGTGGATAGGACAAAGTCCTTTTCGCCCCAAGCATAAAAGAAAGAATTGGTTTGTAGGTGTTGAGATCGTTCCATTTCCAGATGAGCAAAAATTTCATACTGCCGAGATCCGTTTTGATGCGATGCGTGCCTCTGGCCCTGGTGGACAGCATGTTAATAAAAGCCAAACAGCAGTCCGAGCTACTCACATTTCTAGTGGCTTAACTGCTGTTGCACAAGAAGAGCGTTCACAGATGATGAACAAAAAGCTGGCTTTTGCCCGGTTGATCAAATTGCATGAAGAAGAGCAAAGTAAACAGAACAGAAGCAACCAAAAGGATCGCTGGGCACAGCACAACGAGTTGGAGCGGGGTAATCCCGTGCGGGTTTTTTCCGGGCCAAAATTTCAACAGCAGGCAATTTGAAATGATTGGTCAGGAAAATCAAGTGTTTGTTTCGCTTCGAATCGACAAAACTGGTAACCACTCAGCACCGCAACACTGCCGCAGCGCCGAAGACTCAGATGTGCTGAATAGTTACGGTTTTTCTTGCTTACTTCATCCGCTCGGCAGCAGCGCCTCACCGACAAAACGTGAGAGCTCGCCCGACTGAACAAGCTGTTTCGCCTTTTCGATATCGGGGGCAAAGTAGCGATCCTGGTCGTAAAAGGGCACTTCGTTGCGCAACAGCTGTTTCGCCTGTTCAAGCAGGTCGGAGGTTCTCAGCGGCTCACGAAAATCGACCCCCTGGCAGGCGGCGAGCAGCTCAATCGCCAGAATCCCGGCACTGTTATCCGCCATCTCGACGAGCCTACGGGCCGCAAAGGTAGCCATCGACACGTGATCTTCTTGATTGGCCGAGGTCGGCAGACTGTCGACCGAGGCCGGGTGGGCGTAGGATTTATTCTCGCTGGCCAGAGCGGCGGCGGTCACCTGGGCGATCATGAAACCGGAATTCAAGCCGCCTTTTTCCACCAGAAAGGGGGGTAGTTTGCTCAGGTTGCTGTCGATCAGCAGGGCGATGCGCCGTTCGGCCAGCGCGCCGATTTCGGCAATCGCCAGCGCCATATTGTCGGCTGCCATCGCTACCGGTTCGGCGTGAAAATTACCGCCGGAGAGGATGTCGTTCTGTTCAACAAAGACCAGCGGATTATCGGAGACCGCGTTTGCTTCGGTCTGCAGCACCCCGGCTGCATGGCGCAGCTGTTCGAGACAGGCGCCCATCACTTGCGGCTGACAGCGCAGGGAATAGGGATCCTGCACCGACTCGCAGGCGCGGTGCGAATCCTCGATCTGACTGCGATCGAGCAGACGACGATAGGCAGCAGCGGTGTCGATCCGGCTCCGGTGACCGCTGACCTGATGAATCCGTGCGTCAAAGGGGCTGCGGCTGCCGAGCGCCGCTTCGACGCTCAAACTGCCGCTGACGATCGCGGCGGCAAACAGGTCTTCGGTGGCGAACAACCCTTCGAGGGCGAAGGCGGTTGAGGCCTGGGTGCCATTAAGCAGAGCCAATCCTTCCTTGGGACCCAGTTCACAGGGTTCCAGCCCGGCGATTTCCAGCCCTGTGCGACCGGACAGCCGTTCACCGCGATAGCGCACCTCACCCTCACCGAGCAGCACGGTACTCATGTGCGCCAGCGGAGCCAGATCGCCGGAGGCGCCGACCGAGCCTTTCTGCGGAATACAGGGATAGACTTCGGCGTTGAGCAGTTGGATCAGCGCCTCGATGACCTGCAGTCGGATGCCGGAATAGCCGCGTGCCAGGCTGTTGATCTTGAGCACCATCAACAGCCGGACCGTCGATTCCTGCATCAGCGCGCCGACCCCGGCGGCATGGGAGAGGACGATCGAACGCTGCAGCTGTTTGAGTTCCTCATCGGCAATCCGGGTATTGGCCAGCAGACCAAAGCCGGTATTGACCCCGTAGACCGTCCGGCCCTGGGCGATGACTTCACGCACGGTAGCTGTCGAGGCTTCTATACGGGCCAAACAGTCGGGATCAAGGCTCAATTGAACCGGTTCAGATATGACCCGGCGCAGCTGCTTTAAACTGAGCCGGCCCGGTTTCAGGGTTAATTTGTACATGGTTCAGTCCTCCAGCATCGGCAGGTCGAGACCCTGCTGTTTGGCGCAATTGATGGCAATCGCATATCCGGCATCGGCATGGCGCATGACACCGGTGCCCGGATCGTTCCATAAAACCCGAGACAGACGGCGGGCCGCTGCTTCTGAGCCGTCGGCGACGATCACCAGCCCGGCGTGCTGACTGAAACCCATGCCGACCCCGCCGCCATGATGCAGGCTGACCCAGGTGGCGCCACCGGCGGTCGAAAGCAGGGCGTTGAGCAGCGGCCAGTCGGAGACCGCATCGGAACCGTCAGCCATCGCCTCGGTTTCACGATTGGGACTGGCGACCGAGCCGGAATCGAGATGATCGCGACCGATCACCACCGGTGCCTTGAGCTCACCATCCGCTACCATCTGATTGAAGGCCAGTCCCAGCCGGGCCCGATCCTGCAGCCCGACCCAGCAGATCCGCGCCGGGAGTCCCTGAAACTGAATCTGTTCCCTGGCCAGATCGAGCCAGTTGTGCAGATGCAGATCAGCGGGGATCAACTCTTTAACCTTGGCGTCGGTTTTATAGATATCCTCGGGATCACCGGAAAGCGCCACCCAGCGAAACGGACCGATCCCTTGACAAAATAGCGGCCGGATGTAGGCCGGGACAAAACCGGGAAAGTCAAAGGCCTTTTCAACCCCCTGATCGAGGGCGACCTGACGGATATTATTGCCGTAATCGAAGGTCGCAGCCCCCTGCTTCTGCAGTCTCAGCATTGCCTCGACATGCACGGCGATGGAACTCTTGGCCGCCGTGATCACCTGTTGCGGGTCTTCCTGACGCAGCCGCACGGCCTGTTCCAGACTCCAGCCGGCGGGCAGATAGCCGTTGAGCGGATCGTGGGCGCTGGTCTGATCGGTACAGACATCGGGAATGATGCCGCGTTCAACCAGGGTCGGCAGGATTTCGGCACAGTTGCCGAGCAGGCCGACCGAGATCGCTTTTTTATCACGACAGGCGTTGTCAATCAGCTGCAGCGCTGCATCCAGATCGGTCGCCTTGTGGCCCAGATAGCCGGACGCCAGCCGCTTGTCGATCCGCGACTCGTCGCACTCAACCGCCAGCAGGTTGAACCCGGCCATGGTTGCCGCCAGCGGTTGAGCACCGCCCATGCCGCCGAGCCCGCCGGTCAGAATCCAGCGGCCGCGGGCTTCGCCGGCAAAATGTTGCTTGGCCAGCGCGACAAAGGTTTCGTAGGTGCCCTGGATGATGCCCTGCGAGCCGATATAGATCCAGGAACCGGCGGTCATCTGCCCGTACATCATCAACCCCTGCCGATCGAGTTGGTTGAAATGCTCCCAGTTTGCCCAGTGCGGTACCAGGTTGGAGTTGGCGATCAGCACCCGGGGCGCGTCGCGGTGGGTGCGGAAAACCCCGACCGGTTTGCCCGACTGGATCAGTAGTGATTCGTCGTCCTCCAGCCGTTTGAGCACCGCGACGATTTTGTCGTAACAGTCCCAGTCGCGCGCCGCGCGGCCGATGCCGCCGTAGACGACCAACTCTTCTGGCCGCTCGGCGACCTCGGGATCGAGGTTGTTCATCAACATCCGCAGCGCCGCTTCGGTCTGCCAGCTTTTGGCCGATAACTCGCTGCCGCGCGGGGCGCGGATTCGGCGTTTGTTGTCGAGTCGTTGGTTCATTTACTTCTCCATTTTTACTTCCTGATACGATTCAGTCGGATCGTCTCAGACTGCCTGTTTCAGGGGTGTCTGTCGCCCGGATGGCGACAGTCAAGCCCCAGGGGTGGGTGAAAGCGTCCCTTGGGGCGGCCTGAGGCGATATTACGAGTGATCATGGATCAATTGATGACAGAGCCGGGCCGCAACCCGTGCGGTGCGACCGTCAATGTCGTAGTCGGGGTTACATTCGGCAATCTCGGCCAGCCGCAAACGCGCTTGTGCCGTCGAGCGGATGAAGGCCAGCAGATGTTCCAGCTCGGGCAGCGCGACCCCGCGAGCGGCAGGGGCACTGACGCCGGGAGCGGTGGCTGCGGGCAGGACGTCGAGATCGATGCTCAGGTAGATGGCCCGGCAGGGTGCAATGAATCGGGTCAGCAACTCCTCGACCTGTGTAAACTGCCAGCTGTTCAGTTCGCTATCGAGCCGGTAGCTGACATTCAGCTGCGCAGCCTGAGCAAAGAGTGTTGCGCTGTTGGCCGGCTTGCTGATGCCGAGACAGCAGTAGTGAAAGGGAATTTCGCCGGCCCGGCAGTATTCAGCCATCTGTAAGAAGGGCGTACCGGAGGTCGGCACTGCGGCTTGGCGCAGATCGAAATGGGCGTCGAAGTTGATGATGCCGATCGGCCCTTCACTGTTGGATGCGGTCAGGTGCTGCGCCAGACCGAGAAAGCTGCCGTAAGCGATTTCGTGACCGCCGCCGAGCAGCAGCGGGAAGTGCCCCTGATCGAGGAGTTTTTTCACCAGTTTCGCCTGCTCCTGCTGCAAGGCTTCAAGATCATTCTTCTTACAACGGAGGTTGCCGGCATCGTAGAGTGTGCGTTGACCGTGCCAGACCTGACTGGCCAGCGCCCGGCGGATGGCATCGGGCCCGGCGGCGGCGCCGACCCGGCCCTGATTGCGCCGCACCCCTTCGTCGCAGGCAACCCCCAGCAGGGCAATCCCTGCCGCCTGTGAAGTTTCGCCCAGCGGTGCGACCTGCTGATGCCAACGGCAGCTTTTTGTTGCCGAGCCTTCATCGACTCGGCCGTTCCAGAGACTCATATCGACCGGCTCAAGCATCACAAATCTCCCCGGCAAAAATCCGCTGTCGCGGCGCGAGTGCACCGAACTGATAGCTCAGTTGCGCCGGATCCTCAATCGGCCAGAGCAGCATATCGGCGGCCTTGCCGACCCTGAGGGTGCCGATAGTTGCACCCAGGCCGAGGGCCGCCGCCGCATTACGGGTCGTGCCGAGCAGCGCCTCTTCCGGGTTCAGACCGAACAGCACGCAGCCCATATTCATCATCAGTCGCAACGAGGCCAGCGGGCTGCTGCCCGGATTGAGGTCGCTGGCCAGCGCCAGCGGAATCCGCGCCTGACGCAGGGCTTCGACCGGCGGTTTTTTGCTTGCGCCGAGAAAATAGAAGGCACCGGGCAGCAGGGTGGCAACGCTTCCCGATTGTTGCAGCGCCGCGATACCGGCGGCATCCAGATATTCCAGATGGTCGACCGACCAGGCCGAAAACCGCGCCGCCAGCGCTGCCCCCTGACTGTTTGACAGCTGTTCGACGTGGGCCTTTATTCCCAGCCCTGCTTCTTTCGCGGCAATAAAAATCTTTTCGCACTGGGCGAGTGAAAACGCGATCGGCTCGCAGAAAACATCGACCGCCTCCGCCAGCTGTTCCTGCGCAACCCGCGGGATCAACTCCTTGCAGATCAGTTCGATATAGGCCTCTGCGTCACCCTGAAACTCAGGGGGCAGCGCGTGGGCGGCCAGCAGGGTGCTGCGCAGCCGGACTGGATAGTCGTCTGCCAGCGTCCGGGCGGCCCGGAGCATCTTCAGCTCATCCTTGACCGTCAGTCCGTAACCCGATTTGATCTCGACCGTCGTCACCCCCTCAGCCAGCAGCGCCTCAAGCCGTGGCCGGGCCTGCTCAACCAACTTTGCTTCACTCAGGGAGCGGGTTGCTGCCACCGTCGCAAGGATACCGCCGCCGGCGCGGGAAATTTCGGCGTAACTGGCCCCGCCCAGCCGCTGACTGAATTCCCCGGCCCGCTGACCGCCGTAAATCAGGTGGCTGTGGCTGTCGATCAGGCCGGGCGTCATGCAGGCTCCTCCGGCATCGATCAGCTCACCGGTAACCCGGTCAAGATCAAATCCGTTCATCGGCGTGATGAACTCGATTTTGCCGTTCCGCACCCCGATGGCGTGATTCGTCAGCATACCGTAGGGAGCCTCGACGCTCGGGTCCAGCGTTGCCAGATCGGTGTTGATCCAGATTTTTTGTGCGCTGCAGGTGGTGGCTGCCATCAGTTTTCCCTTTCCATCTCCGATAAATGTATATACAATTATATACAAACTTGCAAGCACTGTCGTCGATAGTTCGTGATTTACTTTTTGCCGTTGACGTCTCTCAGGGTTCATGGGGTGTGAAATGAAGAAAAAACCCGGGGTACGACCCCGTTATCAGGTTATTAAAGGTTTTATCTGTCAGGCCATCAGGGACAGGACCTATCCTGTCGATGCCCGGATCCCGACGGAACACGAACTGGCGAAAAAGTTCGCTGTCAGCCGCATGACCGCCAACCGGGCGATAAAAGAGCTGGTTGCCGACGGCCTGCTGGTGCGCCATCAGGGGCTCGGCACCTTTGTTACCAATATTCATGCCGAATCACCGGTGCTGGAGATTCGCAACATCGCTGATGAAATCCGCGAGCGTCATCATGTCTACAGCAACGAACTTTTTCGTCTGCATGAAGTGCGGGTCGATGAGCTGCTGGCCGGTCGACTGGGAATTTCGGTCGGGGAGCGGGCATTTCACTCGATAATCGTCCACAAAGAGAACGGTCAGCCGATTCAACTTGAGGATCGCTACGTCAATGCAGCCATCGTTCCTGGATATGCCGAGCAGGATTTTTCGGCAATCACTCCCAACCGCTATTTGAGTGGAATTTTCCCCCTTTCGGAGATAGAACATATCATTGAGGCGGTCCTGCCCGATTCCCTGGAGCAGGATCTGCTGAAAATCTCTGCCGATCTCCCCTGTCTGCGGGTCAACCGCAGAACCTGGTCCTCCGGCCGTCTGATCAGTTGTGCCCGGCTGGTTCACCCCGGCAATCTCTATCGTCTCAGTTCACGCTCTACAACCGGAACCAGCAACGCCTGACAGCGTTCCTGGACGGAGCAAATTCGCCCGCTTCGGAGTCCGTAAGCCTGATTGACAGCCCCCACTTTTCAGCATAGGATGGCCTGTGTTTTCAACACTCCCACTCGTTGCCGGATGGAGCTTTCGTGGCCAAACAGAAGACCATTTTCAGCTGTCAGCAATGCGGTTTTCAAAGCCCGAAATGGCTCGGTCGCTGTCCCGACTGCCAGCAATGGAATACGCTGGTCGAGGAGCAGCCACTGGTGTCCGGCGGCCATGCCCGGCAGCAGGCGACCGCCGCAAAACCGCAACGGCTGGCCGAGATCGACAGCTGCGAAGAGGACCGGATCAGCAGCGGTTTGAGCGAGTTCGACCGGACCCTCGGCGGCGGTGTGGTGCCCGGCTCGCTGATTCTGGTCGGCGGCGATCCCGGCATCGGCAAATCGACCCTGTTGCTGCAGGCAGTCGACCGTCTGGCCCAGGCAGGCAAAGTTCTCTATGTTACCGCTGAGGAATCGACCCGGCAGGTCAAGCTGCGCGGTGCCCGGCTCGGCGTCAGTGCCGACCAGCTGTTTCTGCTGGCGGAAACCTCGCTGGAGCAGATCAAGCTGCGGATCAAGGAACTCAAGCCCGATTTTCTGGTCATCGACTCGATCCAGACCATCTTCACCAACAGCCTTGAATCGGCCCCCGGAAGCGTCAGTCAGGTGCGCGATTGCGCCGGGCAATTGATGCTGCAGGCCAAGGGCGAGAACCTGCCGACTTTTCTCGTCGGCCACGTCACCAAGGACGGTTCGATCGCCGGGCCGCGGGTCTTGGAGCACATGGTCGACACGGTACTCTATTTTGAAGGTGACCCCGGCCATCCCTACCGGATTCTGCGCGCGGTGAAAAATCGTTTCGGTTCGACCAATGAAATCGGCGTTTTCGAAATGCAGGAGCAGGGGCTGCGTGAGGTCAGCAACCCGTCGGAACTGTTTCTTGCCGAACGGCCGGAAAAGAGCGCCGGCAGCGTGGTGGTTCCGGCGCTGGAGGGGAGTCGGCCGATCCTGGTTGAACTGCAGGCGCTGGTGTCGAGCAGTTCCTTCGGCACCCCACAACGCACCGCCATCGGTATCGATCACAAGCGGCTGGCGCTGCTGATTGCCATCCTGGAAAAGAAGGTTGAACTGGCGCTGGCGGGTCAGGATATTTTTCTCAATGTCGCCGGCGGGGTCCGGCTGGACGAACCGGCCGTCGATCTGGGGGTGATCGCCGTGCTCGCCTCAAGTCACCTGAATCGGGTGATCGAGCCGCAGACGGTGCTGTTCGGCGAAGTCGGCCTGACCGGTGAAGTGCGGGCAGTCTCACAGCCGGAATTGCGGGTCAAGGAAGCGGCCCGCCTTGGCTTTAACCGTTGTGTCCTCCCGCAAGGCAGCCTGAAGAACCTTGAAGCTCCGCAAGGGATGCAGCTGATCGGTATCAATCACGCAGGTGAAGCGCTGGATGCGATTTTCATTTAGAACTGGAGACAGCGATGTCTGATAAACTGACCCATTTTGACGGCGACGGCAAGGCGATCATGGTCGATGTCGGCGATAAACAAGCGACCAAACGGGTCGCGTTGGCGGCCGGCGAAGTCCGCATGCAACCGCAGACCCTGCAGCAGATTCTGGATCGACAGATGGAAAAGGGCGATGTCTTTGCCGTGGCCAGGCTGGCCGGGATCATGGCGGCCAAACAGACCTCGAACCTGATCCCACTGTGTCATCCGTTGCCGTTGACTTCGGTGGCGATCGAGTTTGTCCCGGAGCCGGAGCTGGGGTTGGTGAAAATCAGTGCCACTGCCAAGGTCACCGGTCAGACCGGGATCGAGATGGAAGCGCTGACCGCTGTTTCAATCGCCGGGCTGACGATCTATGACATGTGCAAAGCGATCGACAAGCAGATGGTGATCGGTGAAATCCGTCTGCTGAAAAAAACCGGCGGGAAAAGTGGAACCTTTGAACGTAAGTAAACTGTTCAGCACATCCCGCCTTCGGCACTCTGGCGGCGTTGCTCCGCTTCTGCGCTGCTCGCGCCTTGCCAGAGCACCAAATTCGGGCGTGCTGAAGTTACGAACGGAAACCGTTTATAGCGATTGGCAGAATTGAGGAAATCTGATAAATTCCATTTCAGCCGATTTTGAGGGGACAAACATGGAAACCAGTATTTTCACTATTCGTAAAAGCTTTCTGCTGCCGTTGGGGCTGGTGGTCCTGTTGACCCTGGTTCTGCTGGGCAGCTGTATCTTTCTGCAACTGCCCCTGGCCAAGATTCTGATCCTCGGTGCGTTTATTCTGCCGGCAATCATCATCTTGGCCGAAAGCAGCCGCAGAAGGATCTGCATCGGTGAAACCGATATCCAATTTGACAAGCTGTTCCGCAGCAAGCAGCTCTATTATCAGGATTTGACCTCGATCGACACAGTTCTGGTGCGCAAGCGAGCCTTTGTCAGCCTGAGTACCGAAGAGGATTTTGTCATCCTGTCGAACAGCTTTGATCACTTCGACACTCTACTGCAGCAACTGCTGGCCAGGGTTCCTGCATCAGTGATCAGTGAAGAGACCCGCCAACTGGCGAGCAACCCGCCGAAAAACAGTCGTGATGTTTTTTCCGCCTGGGTTGCTGTCGCGGTGTTGGCGCTGATAATTTTTGTGCAATTGAGGGGCGCATTTTAACTGCCTCTTGAGTTACTATGGCAACAACGTTGATGGCTTAGCCATCTGGTTTCTTTTTGCGAGTGTAAATACGTTCGTTTGGACCGATGCTGACAAGGGTGAGAGCTATGGACAAAAAAATCTTGGCGGAATTCAAGGACCTGTTGCAACAGCAGATGGATGAGCTGCGACAGGACGCGGGGAAGACCGTTTCGGAAATGACCGAAGAGAAAAGTAACTTTCCCGACCCGACCGATCGTGCCTCACTCGAATCGGATCGTAATTTTGAATTACGGATTCGCGACCGTGAACGCAAACTGATCAAGAAAATCCGCGAGGCATTGGAGCGGATCGATGAGGGGATGTTCGGCCTCTGTGAAAGCTGCGAAGAGACCATCGGAGCGGAACGACTGCGCGCCCGGCCGGTAACAACCCTCTGCATCGACTGCAAGACCGAACAGGAACGCCAGGAAAAAATCTGCTGAGTAAAGCTGGTTCTTACGTTTTTGCCGGTGTATCGACAAGCACTTCACTCTGTCTCAATTCGTAGCTGGTTTCCATCAGGAAACGTAACTTCAGCACTCCCGAATTTGGTGCTCTGGCAGGACGCAGCCATGGAATCGACCGACCGTCGCCTTGCCCAACTGACCCTGTTCTCACAACTGGGGCAAACCCTCAATTCGGCCACCAGCCTGCATTCGCTCTGCACCTCGGTCAGTCGGGTACTGCTGGAATACAGTGATGCGGTCGGCGTCATTATCCGCCCACGCCTGTACGGCGACCCACCGCCCAAACCCTGCTACTGCTCCATGGCGGGCAAAGATCCGGCGCTGGAAATTTTTTTTCTGCAGCAGGAAAGTCAACTCAGCAGCCAGGTTCTCCACCAGGGTCGCACCAAACTGCACTACCCGCTCTCCAGAACCCGCAAGTAACAGTTTCCCGCCTCGATCTTTTCGCTGCCGTTGAAGATTCACGACCGGATCTTCGGCACCCTGAGCCTGCTCGGCGGCTCACCGAACGACGGCGAGCCTTTTACCCCGGAACAGCAGGAACTCTATCTGAGTTGCGGCTTCCAGATTGCCCAGACCTTTGAGCAACTGGTCACCGTGGCCCGCCTGCGCCAGGTTTCAGCCTCAGATTTCAGGCGCCTGCAGGATCTGTCACTGCTCTACCGGATCACCCAGCTGCTGCACAGCACCATGGCCGCCAACGAGCTGTTCCACCTGAGCCTGTCACTGCTGGTTTCGCCCGATGGCGGCGGCTTCCACCGGGCCATGCTGTTTATGGTCAATGAGCGGGGCGGCACCATCCAGGGCATCCTGGGCGTCACCCGGGAAACAGCTGGCTGGCTGCTTCCTGACGGCCTGCCCCCGGTCAACTCGCCAAACTTGCCGATTCCCGAAGATATCCAGCTGGCTCAGCGGGAAGCGCCCTTTTCACGCGAGGTGATGCAACAACGGCTGATGATGGCAACCAGCGAAAGTTGCCTGGCTAAAGCGGCGCGAACCCAGAAACCGCTGCTGATCAGTGAAGAGTTCGAGCATAAGCAGCCACCGCAAAGCCCCTGCCGACAACTGCATATCGGCGACCATGCCTGTGTCCCGCTGCTCAGTCGCGGCCGGACCCTCTGCGTACTGGCGGTCGATAATGCCGACAGCGGTGAAACCATCGATGCAGAACGACTGCGTTTTCTGGAAATGTTTGCCGGCCAGGCAGGGATTGCCCTGGATAATGTCCAGTTGCTGCAACGGGTTGAAGCAGCACACCGCAACCTGCGTGAAACCCAGGAGCAGTTACTGCAACGGGAAAAACTGGCAACCATCGGTGAGATGTCTGCTTCGATCGCCCACGAGCTGAAGAATCCCCTGGTTTCGGTCGGCGGCTTTGCCCGGCGTCTGGCAAATTCTCTCGACCGGCAACATCCGGGGCGACCCTTTGCAGAAATTATCCAGCAGGAGAGTGAACGGTTGGAAAAAATGCTTGAGGATATCCTCTCATTCTCTAAGCAGCGCTTGCTCTGCATCCGTGAATACCGGTTGCAGACGGTTCTGGAAAAGGCGTTACAGCTGGAAAGGGGGCACCTGCAGCAGGCTGATATCCAGCTGCAACTGGATATCGCCGAGGATCTCCCGCTGTTACAGGGGGATGCCGAACAGTTGGAACAGGTGTTTATCAACCTGATTATCAATGCCTGTCAGGCGATGAAGAATGGCGGCGGCGGCGAATTGGCGATCAACTGCCGACGCGGTCTGTTGCGTGGGGAGCCTGCGGTTCAGATCGACATCAGCGACACCGGCGGCGGGATTCCGGCAACCATGATGCGGAATATTTTCAACCCCTTCTTTACGACCAAAGAGGCGGGCACCGGTCTGGGGCTGCCGATCAGTCACCGGATTATCGAGCACCACCAGGGTGAAGTTAACGTTATCAATACCGCCCGCGGGGCCTGCTTCAGTATCACCCTGCCGATCTACCTGAACCGGCGTGCCATCGATCCGCTGCAACTGCGCAAACCGCTGGACGAAAAGGATTAAAAAAGCGGAGTCGGCAATCACTGCCGCTCCGCCCTGGATCAATCGGTCTGCTGTTGTTTACTCGGCCAGGGGGCCCGGCGCTCCGGCCCTGCATAGCCCCCCTTTAGATAGTCGCGCAACTTGTTGCGTTCCTGGTAAACATCTACCCAACCGGCTTTGCGCTTGAACTTACTGATCCGACCTGTGGCAATCAATACGTCGAGAACAGAGTTACTGACCTCACCGAGGGTTCCGTCCAGGTAGATCACGCTGATCAGCGATACCTTCACGCCAACTCCTTACAACAAGGGCTTTTGGGGGACTGCTATCATCGCGAAACTACACGATCGGGAAAATAAATTCCAGAAAATATTCGCTGTTTCAATTGACAACAGCATGGCCACCAGAGATTTAGACGCAATTTGTGAGCCTTTGCTGTTGCCATTCTTCAAACTAAGACGAAAAAGGTAATTTTATTTCTTGACTTTCCGACTGGGGCCAATTATGATCACAATCAACAGGTGGCTCGTTCACTTGGAAGCCCGGCAATACCCCCCCTCCATTGCCGGGCTTTTTATTGCCTTTTTTCAGCTCAGCGTTTTTATAATCGACCACACCGCTAGCAGATCCGCGGCAACTGCTCGCCGGCTAACATTTCGATCGCCCGCATCCCGCCGATGGCGGTCTGCATCATCACCCGACCGTTCGACTCTGCAACCACCTCGCCGATGATCGCTGCAGCGCTACCTTCCGGTTGCTGTCGCATTAACTGCAGCGCCGCCGCCGCTTTTTCTGCGGCAACAATCACCAGCATTTTCCCTTCGTTGGCGACATACAGCGGATCGAGTCCCAATATGGCGCAAGCTCCGGCGACTGTTTCATTGACCGGCAGAGCGTCCTCCTGCAGGCAGATATCGACCTGCGACTGCAGGGCAATCTCCTTCAAGGTCGTCGCCACTCCACCGCGGGTCGGGTCGCGCAGCACGTGTACCGTTTCGCCCAATTCAGCCAGCAGTTTCTCGACCAGATGGTTCAGTGCCATACTGTCGCTGGCAATATCGCTTTGCAGATCGAGCCCTTCACGACTGGCCAGCACCGCCATGCCGTGATCGCCGGCAGTACCATTGATCAGGATTTTATCTCCCGGCTTTGCCGCGCTGCCGCTGATCCGCAGCTGGTGGTCGAAAACCCCGATTCCCGAGGTGTTGATGAAAATTTTGTCCCCCTTGCCGCGCGGCACCACCTTGGTGTCGCCGGTGACAATCTCTACCTGGGCTTTATCAGCAGCAGCCTTCATCGCTTCAAGAACTTCGCGCAGCTCACTCAGCGGCAGACCCTCTTCGAGAATCAGACCGACACTGATCGCCAGCGGCCGGGCGCCACTCATCGCCAGATCATTGACCGTGCCGTTGATCGCCAGATCGCCGATGTTGCCGCCCGGAAAAAAAATCGGTTCGACGACATAGGAGTCGGTGGTAAATGCCAGCCGTGAGCTGTTAATCCCCTCCAGCACCGCCGCATCGTTCTGCTCGCTCTGCGCCACCTGAGAAAGGGTCGGGATAATCAACTCATCGAGCAGTTGGTGGCTCAGTTTGCCGCCACTGCCGTGGCCGAGGAGGATGATGTCGTTTTTCACAATGTGCTCCAAATAAGAAGAATCCGTGCCGGGGCGACCCAGCGGGTTGCCCCGGCACGGGAAAATGATCAGTCGGTGCCGTATTTATATTCCGCAGCACAGGTCCCTTCGGATGACACCATGCAGGCGCCGACCGGGTTTTCCGGGGTGCAGGCTTTGCGGAACAGTGGACATTCCTTCGGCGTTATCTTTCCTTTGAGGATCTCCCCGCATAAGCAGCCCTGATGCTCTTTCGGCTCTTCGACTGTCGCCGGGAGCTGCACTTCAGCATCAAACGCAGCATAATCCGCGCGGATTTTCAGGCCGCTGCCGGGGATCGCTCCGATCCCGCGCCAGTCGGTATCGCAGGGCTCGAACACCTTCGTCAGCAGCGCCTGCGCCTTGGCGTTTCCCTGCGGTTTGACGATCCGCTGGTATTCGTTCTCGACCTCGGCTCGCCCGGATAGCACCTGCTGTGCCAGCAACTGGATGCCGCGCAGCATGTCGAGCGGTTCGAAGCCGGTCACCACACAGGGGACCTTGAACTGCTCGGTCAGCGGCCGGTAGGCGTCAGCGCCGATCACCGCGCTGACATGGGCCGGGCAGATGTAGCCGTCGACCTTAAGCTCCGGATCGGCGGTTAAGGCCGCCATCGGGGTCGGCATGGTTTTATTCGCAGCGAGGACAAAGTAGTGTTTCAAGCCGCGCTGCTTGGCTGTAACGATCGAACCGGCGATGGTCGGTGCGGTGGTTTCGAAACCGACGCCGAGGAAGATGACCTTCTTCTGCGGATGTTTCTCCGCCAGCGCTACCGCATCGAGCGGCGAGTAGACGATTTTGATCTGTGCACCGAGCGCCTGTTCATGCAGCAGGCTGCTGGTCGAGCCGGGCACCCGGAGCATATCGCCGAAGGTGGCGATGATGACATCCGGCTGCCGGGCATAGGCGACCGCCCGATCGACATAGCCGATCGGGGTGACGCAGACCGGACAGCCGGGACCGGAGATCAGTCGGATCTGTTTCGGCAGCAGCGCGCGGATACCGTGCTGGTAAATCGACATGGTGTGGGTGCCGCAGACCTCCATCAGGGTCATGCGGCCGGGATAGTCGGCGACCGCCTGCTCGATGGCGGCGAGCAACCCCTTGGCCAGCTGCGGATCACGGAACTCGCTGGCGTATTTCATTCCGGCAGCAACCCGGCATCCAGCACTTCACGGAACACCTCAAGGGTCTTCTGCGCTTCTTCCGGATCGATCTTCTCGATGGCGAACCCGGCGTGCAGCAGTACATAGTCGCCGACCGAGACATCATCGAGCATCATCAGACTGCCCGCGCGCCGCACCCCGTCGACTTCGCAGACGGCGGTGCCATCAACAATTTCCGTAACCTTCATCGGAACGGCTAAACACATATTATTTTCTCCATGTAGGGGCGACCCGCTGGGTCGCCCGGCCTTTAACGCGGTGCTGAAAACGGGCGCCCCGGCGGGGCGCCCCTACGGTTTTTTCTTTCCCAGCTGCTTCCGTAACCAGTCGTACCATTGATCCAAACCCTCGCCGTTGTAGCAGGAGAGCTCGATAATCTCGATTTCCGGATTCACCCGGCGCGCATAGTCACGACACTTCTCCAGGTCGAAGCGCAGGTACGGCAGCAGGTCGAGTTTGTTGATCAGCATCAGCCGGCTGGCGCGGAACATCTGCGGGTACTTGAGCGGCTTATCTTCCCCTTCGGTGATCGAAAGGACCGCGACCTTGGCATCCTCACCCAGATCGAAAGCAGCAGGGCAGACCAGGTTGCCGACGTTTTCGATCATCAGGATGTCGGTCTGCTGCAGATCAAAATGTTCAACGCCGTGACCGACCATGTGGGCGTCGAGATGACACCCGGCACCGGTGTTGATCTGGTGCGCCGGGACGCCGGTGGCGGCAATCCGGTCGGCGTCGTTGCTGGTCTGCTGGTCTCCTTCAAGGACGGCGAAACCAAACTCGTTCTGCAGATCCTTCAAGGTGGTTTCCAGGATGGTCGTCTTGCCGCTGCCGGGTGAGCTGACCAGGTTCAGAACCAGCAGACCCTGTTGCTGAAACAGCGCCCGATTGCGATTCGCCAGCCGATTATTCTTAGCCAGCAGATCCTCTTCGATGTTGATGGTTTTACTCTTCGGTCGGTCATGGTCATGATGGTGCTGGTCGGTCGGCCCGCAGCCGCAGTCGATACACATGGTCAGTCGATCTCCATTTCCTTGACGCGCAATTCTTCACCGGCGAGGATCTCGCCGGCGGCACTGTTACAGTCGGGGCAACAGGCGAGCAGCTCTTCCAGCGGGAACTCCCGGCCGCAGTCGAGACAACGACCGCGTGCCGGAACCCGTTCAATCAACAGTTGCGCCCCTTCCAGCAAGGTGCCTTTGCTGCAGGCTTCAAAGCAGAATTCAAGCGCCTCCGGCACCACGCCGGCAAGGCTGCCGACCTCAATAGTAACCGAGAGGATTTTCATCGCCTGCTGCTCTTTGGCGGTTCGTTCGGCAATCTCGACAATGCTCTGGGTAATCCCGAGTTCGTGCAAAAAAAGCCCTTTACAGAAAGGATAAAAAGTGTCTGTTATAAACAATCACCAGGACAAAATGACACATTTCCGTCCTGGCTGGTCACTATAGGTGCAAGCCGAGCGAAAAATCAAGCAACCGCTGTACGGTATACGTTATCGGATGCGATAGATGGAAAAACGGACCTTCGGATGCAGAGTGGAAAAATCTATATTTGCGATCAGGATCAGGGCGCGTGCGACTTTCTGGAGAAAACCCTGCAGTTGCAAGGGCACCAGATTGTCTGTTATTCTCAGGGAACTGCACTGCTGCAAGCCCTGGAAGAGCAAAATGAAGACGCCCCCGATCTGATTCTGAGCGATATCCACCTGCCCGACATCGGTGGTCTCGATCTGCTGCGACAGATCCAGCAGCAACGGCCCGGACAGCACGTGGTGCTGATGAATGCCTTCGGCACCGTCCGCGGCGCAGTCGAGGCGATGAAGCAGGGTGCTCATGATTATCTGCTCAAACCTTTCACCCCGAGCGAACTGAACAGTCTGGTTGACAAGCTGATCGAGCACAACCGGCTGGTCTCGGAGAACCGCTCGCTTAAAGCGGAGATCCGCCGCCGCTTCGATCCAGAAACGGTGGTCTTTAAAAGTCCCAAGTTCGGCCAGGTCTTCGAGCTGGCCAAGAAGGTGGCACCCTCGGGGGCCAGTGCCCTGATCACCGGTGAAAGCGGCAGCGGCAAGGAGATCATCGCCTCAACCATCCACTACAGCAGCAACCGTCGTGACCAGCGTTTTCTCACTATCAACTGTGCCGCTTTAACCGACAGTCTGCTGGAAAGTCAACTGTTCGGACATATCAAGGGTGCGTTTACCGGGGCGGTCGGCAGCCAACGCGGCCTGATTGAGGAAGCCGATCACGGCACGCTGTTTCTCGATGAGATCGGTGATATCAGTCCCGGCCTGCAAGCCAAACTGCTGCGGGTGCTGCAGGAGAAAGAATTCATCCCGGTCGGCTCGACCAAGGTGCGTCGTGCCGATGTGCGTTTTATTGCTGCCACCAATAAAAACCTGCCGGATGAGGTACGTGCCGGTAACTTTCGCCAGGACCTCTATTATCGCCTCAATGTCGTCACTCTGCACGTGCCGGCCTTGCGTGATCGCCCTGAAGATATCGAACCTTTGGCCAGATTGTTCGTTGGACGCTTTGCCGGTCGGGAAAAACTGCAGTTGAGCAAAGAAGCACTGAGCTTGCTGCAAAGCTACAGTTGGCCGGGCAACGTCCGTGAACTGGAGAATATCATCGAGATGGCAGCGATTCTTGCCGACGACGGTGAAATCGATACCGCCCAACTGCCGGCGAAACTGACCGCTGATCAGCTGACCCCGATGGCTCTGCCGCAAGCGGGAATGTCGCTGGAAGAGGTGGAAAAGCTCTATATCGAGCAGATCTACCGGGAGACCGGCGGCCACAAAATGCGCACTTCACAGATTCTGAATATCGCCCGCCGAACCCTCGACCGTAAACTGCTGCAGTACAATATCCGCAAAGAAAAAGCCCAAAACGGGACAGAATGATGACTCCCGCTTCTTCGTTGCAGAATCCATCTGCTCTGCTCTCCGACTCACACTGGCGTGCCATGCCACAGGCCGATGTGCTGCGCTTTGTCCGCTCGCTGCTGCTCGCCTATGATGTCGTCGGCGCCCAGAACAAGCGTGGCCGGATCGTTCTGGACAGCTTGCAGGATGCCGCAGATCTGCTGCTCGATTTTCCACCGGCAGTCCACTCGCCGAAAAAATTTCTGTTTCCCAACTGGGATCAACTGTTCCGCTTCAAACTGGATGAAAATATCCTGCTGCAACCGGAGACCGCAGCACCGCCGCGGATCATTTTCGGCATGCATCCCTGTGACCTGCACGCGGTCAAAATTCTCGATGATTGCCTGTTCGACGGGGAATCGGACAGCTCCTATCGGGCCAAACGGGAAGCGACCCTGCTGGTCGGCGTCGACTGTACGCCGGATGAATACTGCTTCTGCACCAGCCTCGGCACCGACCGGATTGCTGAGGGGTTCGATCTGTTTCTGCACCGGCGTGACGATAGCTATCTGTTGCAAAGCGGCAGCGAACGGGGACTGCAGCTGCTGCAAAACCATGCTCCGGAGATCTTCGACGGCGTAGCGGAATCACCGCTGCCGCTGCAGGTGAAACAGTGCAGCAACAAGGTCCAGTTTCCGATCGAGTCGCTGCCGTCGCTGATGGAAGAGGCCTATGAGGACGATATCTGGCAGGAACTGGGGCAGGATTGTCTCGGTTGCGGCTCCTGCACTTTGCTCTGCCCCAGCTGCTATTGCTTTAACGTGCAGGACAAACTGGAGATCAACCTGCAGGAAGGGCAGCGGATCCGCACCTGGGATTCCTGTCAGTTCGATCAGTTCGCCCAGATCGCCGACGGCGAAAATTTTCGTTCCAGTCAGGCCGATCGCCAGCGCCACCGTTTTTATCGCAAATACAAGTATCTGTGGGACAAGTATCAGCGCACCGCCTGTGTCGGCTGCGGCCGTTGCAGCCGTGAATGTCTGTCGCAGATCGAACCGGTCGAGGTGCTCAATCGCCTGTTCGCCACCGCGCCGCCGGCGCTGATCAGCGATCAGCCGGGCAGCGAATATCAACCGCAGATGGCCCAGGTACTTGAAGTCCGCAGTCTCTCGGAACAGGACCGGCTGTTCAAATTACAACTGCCGCAACCGCTCGATTTCACGCCCGGCTGCTTTGTTGAACTCTCCGTTTTCGGCCTGGGTGAAGCGCCTTTCTCGATCACCTCGCCACCCGATGGCGGCAACCTGATCGAGGTCGTCATCCGCAAGGCCGGTGCCCTGACCCAGGCGCTGCACCGCACCCGCGAGGGGGACAGCATCGGTATCCGCGGCCCCTTCGGTACCGGCTATCCGTTAGCGCAGATGCTCGGCAAAGATCTGCTGCTGGTTGCCGGCGGTCGTGGTCTGCTGGCAATCCGCTCGCTGCTGCTGGCCGCGCTGAAGCAGCGGCAGGAGTTCGGTCGCATTACTCTGCTCTGCGGTGGTCGTGATATCGAGTCGCTGATGTTCCCGCAGGATCTGCTCGACTGGCACCAGTCCGGTCTGCTCGATTGCCGGATCGCGGTGAAGGATCAGCAGAATCATTGGGGTGTCCCGGCGGTCGATGTCAGCTATCTGTTCAAGGATTTGGAGATCAATCCGCAGCGGACGGTCGCGGCGGTCTCCGGGCCGCCGGGAATGTATCGCCAGATCAACCCGTTGCTGTTCCGCATGGGCCTGGATGATGAAGATATCTACCTGAATCTGGAGCGGCACATGAAGTGCGGACTCGGCAAGTGCGGCAAATGCCGGATCAACAACATCTGTGTCTGCGAGAGCGGCCCGATCTTCTCCTATCATAGCATCAAGCACCTGGCCGAGGCGATCGAACGATGATGGCGTCACCGGATCATTCTTTTTTATGGGGAACTATTACGCACAATAAGTAATCCGTCATTCCCGAGGGTGTAATCGGGAATCCAGACCTAAAACCATGGATCCCCGATAGAATCATTCGGGGATGACGGATGTTTTGCCAAGAGTTCAGATAGTGCTGGATGATTACGATTTTGCTAGCTTGAGCGAAGCAGACATCCAATTCCTTTTTTTGCGAGACCATCAACGATGAAAACAAAGATCGGGTTTTTCGATTTTGCCGGATGCGAAGGTTGCCAGCTGACGGTGATGAATCTGGAAGAGGAGCTGCTGCAGGTGCTGCAACTGGTGGAGATTGTCGAATTTCGCGAATTGATGTCGGAGCGTGTCGCGCAGCTCGAGATCGCTTTTGTCGAAGGCAGCATCTGTCGCCCCGGCGACCGGCAACGCTTGCAGCAGATACGTGATCGCAGTCAGGTTCTGGTTGCGCTCGGTTCCTGCGCCGATAACGGTGGAGTCAACGCGCTCGGCAGCGACCGGACTGCCGAGGTGTTGCGTCAGCAGGTCTACGGCAGCGATCTGCCGCATCTTTACACAGAAACCCCACAGCCGCTTTCGGCAGTGGTCAAGGTTGATTTCCGGGTGCCGGGCTGCCCGATCGACGGCCGGGAGTTTCTGGCGATCCTGCAGGCGCTGCTGCTGAAACAGCAGCCGGAGCTGCCCAGTTTTGCCGTCTGCGTCGAGTGCAAACTGGCTGAATATCCCTGCAGTTTCGATTACGGCCAGGTCTGCCTCGGTCCGGTGACCCGCGCCGGTTGCCGGGCGATCTGTATCGACGGCGGCGGCCACTGTCGCGGCTGTCGCGGGCTGATCGACAACCCGCGAACCTCCCCCTATCATCGTATTCTTGAGCAACACGGGTTATGTTTTGACGAAATTCTCGACCAGTACCGTACCTTCAATATCGGTGAACAGGAGAGTGCCAAGTGAGTCAGCGGATCAAACTCGACTACCTGACCCGGATTGAGGGGCATGCCCAGCTGATTATTGAGCGAAAAGCGGGGAAGGTGACCGGTTGTCGCCTGGAAGTGGTTGAGACACCGCGTTTTTTCGAAGCGCTGCTGCAGGGGCGTCACTACCGTGATGTCGCGACCATCGTCGCCCGGGTCTGTGGGGTCTGCTCGATCTCCCATACCCTGGCATCCTTGCTGGCAACGGAAAACGCGCTGGGGATCGAGGTACCGCCGGCGGCGCAGCTGTTGCGTCGGCTGCTCAGTTACGGTGAGATCGTCCAGAGCCATCTGTTGCAACTCTACTTTATGGCGGTCCCCGATTATCTGGGTGCGGCCAGCCTGTTTCAACTGCTCGACGAGCGGCAGGAACTGGTGGCTCGGGCGTTGCGCCTGAAGCGGGTCGCCAACCGAATCTGCGAAGTGGTCGGCGGTCGGCCGATCCATCCGGTCACCACCTGCCTGGGTGGTTTTTCCGCCAAACCGGAGGCCGGCCAGCTGAAACAGTTGCGTCAGGAGTTGGTTGCCGCGCTGCCCGATCTGGAAGCCACGGTTGAACTGTTCGCTGAATTTGACTATCCGCAATTCAGTCGTCAGCGGGTAGCACTCAGTTTGCAGGCAGAGGAGCGCTACCCGCTGCACGGTGACAGCCTGATTTTTAGCAGTGGAGAAAAGTACCCGGTCGCTGAATACCGCCGGCAGATCGAAGAGTATCTGTTGCCGCATTCGACCGCCAAGCTGGCCCGCACGCAAAGCGGCTGCTATATGGTCGGCTCGCAGGCACGCATCTGTAACGCTGACGGGCATCTGTCACCGATGGCGGTCAAGGTTGCCGACGCTCTGCAGCTTGATCGTGCCGGCCGCAATCCGTTTGAAAACCTCAAAGCCCGGCTGGTTGAGGTGATTCACTACATCGAAGCGGCGCTGCACGCCATCGATGATCTGCTGCAGCGCGGCATGCACAGAATTTCCAGCAACAGCACCCCGGCGGCAGGCGGTGCAGGGACTGCGGCGGTTGAAGCCCCGCGCGGGCTGCTGTTTCATCGCTATGAATATGATCCGCAAGGTTTTTTACAGCAGGCCGATTGTGTGATCCCGACCGCGCAGAATTTAGCTTCTATCGAAGCGGATATCCAGCTGCTGCTGCCGCAACTGCTGGAGCTGCCGGAGGAACAGCTGCGGAAGCGGCTCGAAATGCTGATCCGTGCCTACGACCCCTGCCTGAGTTGTTCGACCCACTGATTCCGATTGGTCGCTGTCGCTTTGCACCCGCCGTTCGGGCGGCGGGCATCCTTACAGGCCACACTGTGCCTGCGTATACAGGAGCAAGATCGATTGTCTTTTTTTTCGGACCGGTGTATGTTGTGCCGTCCGGATAAATCAAGATTTCCGTCTCGACCCCATAAGGAGAAGTCACATGTTTGGATTGGGAACACAAGAACTGCTGATCATCCTGGTACTGGTGATGATCATCTTCGGTGCCGGGAAACTGCCGCAGGTCGGTAGCGCCCTCGGCAAAGGATTACGCAACTTCAAAAAAGGTGTCAACGATGCCGAAGATGAAGAGATCGAAGAAGCTGATGTCGAGAAGATCGAGGATCAGGACAACGGCAAAAAAGACGCCTGACCGATTCCGCACTTAAAAAGAGCGCAAAAAAAGGAGCAGCTACTCATAGCCTGCTCCTTTTTCCGTTTCCGTTTGTTGCACTCCCGTCAGCCGCCGATGCCGTGCATCCGCCGCTTCCCGGGCGTATAGTCCGCGTCGCGTAACCCGTGTCGTTCCGGTTTGTCCCGTACCGATTTACCCAACAGCTCGGCCAACAGCTCGTCGCTGCACCCCTGGCGCAAAATCGACAACAGATCGATCTCCTGCTGTGAGAACAGGCAGGGGCGCAGCTGGCCGTCAGCGGTCAGGCGCAGCCGATTGCAGTCACCGCAAAAATGTTCCGAAACGGCCGGGATAATTCCGACGGTCCCCTGCGCGCCCTGCAGTCGATAAATTCGTGCCGGGCCGACAATCCCATGACGTTCTTCCCGTGTCAGCGGGGCCAGCTGTTGTAGATCCGCCTCGATTTTACTGGCCGGATAGAGTTGCTCGGGGGTGTAATCCAGCCCCGAACTGACTGGCATGAATTCGATAAAGCGCACCTGCCAGGGATGGACAAAGGTCAGCCGGCCGAAATCGGCAATTTCATCCGCATTGACCCCCAGAATCGGCACCACATTGATCTTGATCGGCCCCAAGTCGGCGGCTTCGGCAGCGGCGATCCCCCGCAGAACTTGATCCAGACCCTCCCGGCGAGTCATCTCCGCAAAACGCTCCGGCTGCAGACTGTCCAGGCTGACATTGACCCGCGATAGCCCCGCCTGCTTCAGGGGCACGGCGTTGTCGGCCAACAGCAGCCCGTTGGTGGTCAGGGTGATTTCAGGGTGTTGCGGTAACCGGCTCAGCTCGCTGACAAAACTGATCAAGCCTTTACGCACCAGAGGTTCACCGCCGGTGATGCGGATTTTCCGTACCCCCAGATCGACGGCCACCCGAGCGACCCGCAGCAGCTCTTCATAACTCATCACCGCTTGATGGCCGACCGAGGGGACCCCCACTTCCGGCATGCAGTAGCGACAGCGCAGATTGCAGCGATCGGTAATCGAAATCCGCAGGTAATCTATTTTTCGGGCAAAGGAATCGCGCAAGATTTTATCCGATATGTGGGGCGCTGCTTGTGATCGCCCATCTATAGGTTACGAAAAGGGCGAACACAAGGTTCGCCCCTACAATCCACACTATAACCTTTTTCCCCCGCAGCAGACAACTACTCCGGTTGCGCATCCTTCGGCAAACGCGACTCAAAGGTTCGCTTGTCCACGGCGCAGCGATGTGCCTCTGTGGCGGTAATCTTACCCTCATCAAGCATACTCATCAGGTGACTGTCCATCAGCTGCATCCCCTCGCCGCGTGCGGTCTGGATAATCGAAGGGAGCTGGAAGGTCTTGCCTTCGCGGATCAGGTTGCCGACCGCTGCATTGCCGAGCATAATCTCCAGCGCCGCAACCCGCCCCTTGCCGTCAGCGGTTTTCAACAACTGCTGGCAGACCACCCCTTTGAGGCTTTCCCCGAGCATGCTGCGTACCTGTGCTTGGGCATCGGTGGGGAAGACGTCGATGATCCGGTCGATGGTCTTGGGCGCTGAATTGGTGTGCAGGGTGCCGAATACCAGGTGGCCGGTCTCGGCGGCACTCATCGCCAGTTCGATGGTTTCCAGGTCGCGCATCTCGCCGACCAGAATAATGTCGGGATCCTCCCGCAACGCCGCCCGCAGAGCACTGGCGAACGATTGGCTGTGGGTGCCGATCTGGCGTTGATTGAGCAACGATTTCTTATTTTGATGGATAAATTCCAGCGGATCTTCCAGGGTCAGGATGTGCTCTTTGCGGGTACTGTTGATCAGGTCGATCATCGCCGCCAGGGTGGTCGACTTGCCGCTGCCGGTCGGTCCGGTAACCAGCACCAGGCCTTTGTTGAAGCGAGTCATTTTGCGCACCCCCTCCGGCAACTTCAACTGATCGGCGGTCAATATTTCACTGGGGATGATACGGAACACTGCGGCGACGCCCCGGTAGGTATCGAGGATATTGCCCCGGAAACGTGCCAAGCCGGGGATTTCATAAGCAAAATCGAGGTCGCGGGTGGTTTCGAAGGTCTGCTTCTGTTCCTCATCCAGAATCTCAAAAAGCAGTGCCGTGACCTGCTCATTGCTCAGGTCGGGAGACTTGATCCGGACCATTTCGCCGTGCAGGCGGAAAATCGGCGGTGCGCCGCTGGACATATGCAGGTCGCTGGCGCCCTGCTGCTGCATCATTTTGAAAAGAGCATCGATTTTTGCCATCTGGTCACCCCTTTGATCGCCCACAAGATTAAGAATTTTTTATTCTGACAGCCGGACCTGTGGCTGTCAAGCACTGCTGTCACGATTAACCGCACGGGAAACAAGCAAAATCAACTTGATGGCCTCGCAGGAAAGAACCAGATGGCTAAGCAAAAAATTCGTCCTACAAGGCGTAGTGGTTTTTCAGGGGTGAAGGCATACATATGGTATGTCGAGGTCCTGAAAAAACGCTGCAACGCAGTAGGGCGGACTTTTTGCTTAGCCATCAAGCTTGTCCTCAACGATTATCCTATGCTAGTCTGCGCAGGTTGCTACATAAATTAATCAAGTTTAACGGAGTAGAAAATGAGTAAAGCACTGGGACTTATGTCGGGCGGTTTGGACAGCACCTTGGCGGCGATGGCGCTGCAACGTCAGGGGATCGAGGTCACCGGCATCTCTTTTGTCACCCCTTTCTTCGGGTCGAAAAAAGCCAAGGCTGCCGCAGAACGGATCTGCGTACCGCTGATCGTCCAAGAGATCAGCACTGTCCATCTGCAGATGGTCAAGCAACCGAAATACGGCTACGGGCGCAATATGAACCCCTGCATCGACTGTCATGCGATGATGTTTCGGCTGGCGGGCGAGATTATGCAGAAAGAGGGTTTCGACTTTCTCTTTTCCGGTGAAGTTCTCGGCCAGCGGCCGATGAGTCAGAATGCCAACGCCCTGCGCTCAGTTGCCAGCTACTCCGACCATAAGGACCTGGTGTTGCGCCCGCTCTCGGCGAAACGGTTGCCGATTACACCGATGGAAGAGAGCGGTCTGGTCGATCGGGAACAGCTGCTCGATTTCCAGGGGCGCTCACGCCGTCCGCAACAAGCGCTGGCGGTTGCCTGGGGATTTCATGATTTTCCTTCCAGCGGCGGCGGTTGTCTGCTGACCGAAGCAGGCTTCTCCAATCAGTTGCGTGATCTGCTGCAGCACGATCCGCAGGCCGGCCCCAACGATGTGGAACTGCTCAAGGCCGGGCGCCAATTCCGCCTTTCGCCGACCGCCAAGCTGGTACTGGGAAGAAATCAGGCTGACAATGATCTGATCCATGAACTGGCAAAAGAGCAGACGAAGCTGCATTGCCGCAAGTTCAACGGCCCTCTGGGACTGTTCTGCGGCGAACAGAACCAGGACGATCTGGAAAAAGCCGCCGCGATCCTCGCATCCTACGGCAAGGGCAAGGAGGAAGCACAGGTTGAGGTGCTGTTCACCGGCGGGGAGAAGGAGTTTGAGCTGACTGTCGCACCTATGGCTCGGCAGCTGTCGCGCGAGATGATGTTGTCGTAATGCCGTAGGGGCGATCCGTTGGATCGCCCGTTTCTTCCCCGGTCAGCGACCAGGGCGACCCGGCGGGTCGCCCCTACAAGCGAAACGCCCCGCCGGATCTCTCCGGCGGGTCGCCCTACAAGCGAAATGCCTCGCCGGATCTCTCCGGCGGGTCGCCCCTACAAGCGAAATGCCTCGCCGGATCTCTCCGGCGGGTCGCCCCTACAAGCGAAACGCCTCGCCGGATCTCTCCGGCGGGGCGCCCCTGATACAAACAAAAACGGCCCGGCGGATTTTTCCGCCGGGCCGTTTTCTTTTTACCAGGGAAAGATGGTCGGGCAGCTTACATCATGCCGCCCATACCACCCATACCGCCCATGCCGCCAGGCATTGCCGGCATGGCGTCGCCGCCTTCGGACGGCTTGTCAGCGATCATCGCTTCGGTGGTCAGCATCAGACCGGCAACCGAGGCAGCGTTTTGCAGCGCGGTACGGGTCACCTTGGTCGGATCGATGATTCCGGCTTCGACCAGGTCGCAGTAGACGTCAGCAGCCGCATCGTAACCGAAGGAACCTTCGCCGTTAAGAACCTTGTCGGCAACGATAGCACCTTCCAGACCGGCATTGATGGCGATCTGACGCAGCGGAGCTTCCAGAGCACGGATCACCAGGTCGCGACCGAACTTCTGCTCGCCGGTCAGTTCGAGGGCCTGGACATCCTTGAGGATACGCAGGTACGCGACGCCGCCGCCAGGCACGATACCTTCTTCAACCGCAGCGCGAGTGGCGTGCAGTGCATCTTCAACGCGGGCTTTCTTTTCCTTCATTTCAGTTTCGGTTGCGGCACCGACCTTAACCACGGCAACCCCGCCGACCAGCTTGGCCAGACGCTCCTGCAGCTTTTCACGGTCGTAGTCGCTGCTGGTCTCTTCGATCTGAGCACGGATCACTTTGACACGGCTTTCGATCGCAGCTTCTTCACCGGCACCATCGATAATGGTGGTGTTGTCTTTGTCGACTACGATCCGCTTAGCGGTGCCGAGCATGTCGACAGTGGCGTTCTCCAGTTTGAAGCCGACCTCTTCGGAGATCAGCTGGCCGCCGGTCAGGGTTGCGATGTCGTCGAGCATTGCCTTGCGACGGTCGCCGAAGCCTGGGGCCTTGACAGCGCAGACGTTGATGGTGCCGCGCAGCTTGTTGACAACCAGGGTCGCCAGTGCTTCGCCGTCGATGTCTTCGGCGATGATCATCAACGGACGACCTTGCTTGGCAACCGGCTCAAGAACCGGGAGCAGGTCCTTCATGGTGCTGATCTTCTTGTCGTAAATCAGGATCAGAGCGTCTTCCATGACCGCTTCCATCCGCTCGGCGTCGCTGACGAAGTAGGGGGAGAGATAGCCGCGATCGAACTGCATCCCTTCGACGGTCTCCAGGGTGGTATCCATCGACTTGGCTTCCTCAACGGTGATAACGCCTTCCTTGCCGACCTTTTCCATCGCTTCAGCGATGATGTTGCCGATCGTCTCGTCGCTGTTGGCCGAGATGGTGCCGACCTGGGCGATTTCTTTGTGATCCGCAACCGGCTTGGACAGTTTCTGCATCGCCTCAACGCTGACGGTCACTGCCTTGTCGATGCCGCGCTTGATTTCCATCGGATTGTGACCGGCGGTGACCAGCTTGATGCCTTCCTGGTAGATGGCCTGGGCAAGTACGGTCGCAGTGGTGGTCCCGTCGCCGGCAACGTCAGAAGTCTTGGAAGCCACTTCCTTGACCAGCTGAGCGCCCATGTTTTCGAACTTGTCTTCCAGCTCGATCTCCTTGGCGACGGTGACGCCGTCCTTGGTGATTACCGGAGCGCCGAATGACTTGTCGATGACAACGTTACGCCCTTTAGGACCGAGGGTGACTTTAACTGCGTCGGCCAGAGCGTTAACCCCGGTAAGAATGCTGCCGCGTGCGTCCTGGGAAAATTTGATCTCTTTTGCCATGATTCTTATATCCTCCGAAAAGTTTATTTGATGGCGTCGCAAAAAGTCCGCCCTACTGCGTTGCAGCGTTTTTACAGGACCTCGTCATACCCTATGTATGCCTTCGCCCCCGAAAAAACACTACGCCTTGTAGGACGAAATTTTCGCTTAGCCATCTGGTTTTTTTTGCGAGACCATCCTATTTAGTTGATAATCTCTGAACAGTTTCGTTTTTTCGTTCCGGCAACGTCGCCGGAGCGAAAAAGCGGAACCTGCTAACCGACAACGCCGAGGATGTCGTCTTCGCGCATAATCAGATATTCTACGCCGTCAACCTTGATCTCGCTGCCGGCATATTTGCCGAACAGAACCAGATCGCCCTCTTTTACGTCGAGGGGCAGTACTTTACCTTCCGGAGTCACTTTACCTTTACCGGCGGCAACAACCTTGCCTTCCTGGGGCTTCTCTTTGGAAACAGTATCCGGGATGATGATGCCACCGGCGGTGGTGGTTTCCTCTTCGACACGCTCAACGATGATACGGTCCTGCAACGGTCTGATGTTCATGATGATGCTCCTTTCGATTCAAATGTGTGGCCCCTGACGGAGCCGTTACGATAGTGGTAAAAACCGGGGAAGAGGGCAGCTCTGCGCAAGATAACAGCGCCGCCGGCTCTCGTGACGACCTGTTAGCACTCTTTCGAATCGAGTGCTAACAGCGAAGACAATAATAATCTGCCGCAGGCGATTGTCAAGCGATTTTTTCGGGGAGGAAAAGCAGATGAAACCCGCATCCTGTCAGTCACCGAAGAGGGCCAGGAGAAGCTGGTCGGCCAACTCGGCCGAAATCTTTTCCGCCAGCTTGCGGCGTTCCTTCGGCAGGGTTGAATAATCGTTTTCATAGAAAGATTCTGCGGGCAGGGTCAACTCCAGCGTTGCGGTCTGCTGCCCCGGTTGATAAAGACGAATCCGGCTGCGCAGCTTGATGTCGGTCACGCTGCTGCCGATCTCTTCGACATAGGCAAACAGCTCGCCGAGCAGATAGTCCCGCTCGGCCAGCCAGTTCTGGTCAATTTGCTTCAGGCCCTGCTTGAGAATAACAAATTCGTAGCCGTTACCGGCCCCGGCCTGGTTGAGTCGATCGACAAAACGATTGAACAGCAGTGCCGAAATTTCGTTCGGGACCATGACCGTGTCAAACGGGACTATATAGAGCAATTGCGACTGCAGGCGCGGTTCAAACGCCTGGCTGCGCGAGAGCTGCGGCGACGGATTCGAACAGGCCGACAGCGAGAGGATGAACATAGCGATAAGCAAACGAACCATCTTGAATAACCTCTTCCGTAAATTCCCCCCGACCGGCGGAAGTATGCCATGGCTTGCGGATGATCCAAAGAAATAATATAGGCTATACTGGTAGGCTGACGGCCTGACAGTATTAAGTCAGCCTAAATAGCTGATGCCATCCTCCACGGCTCTATTTGTCTCCGCTTTGGCTGTTGCAAAGAAGGTCAAGCGACTGAAATCAAGAGACTTTTATCGACAATGAAGCGTGTTTAGCGGCAGTGAATATTTTTACCGGCAATAAATCTTAAGGTTGACATTTTCTACCATGTCAGCTATATGAAGCGGATATAAAACCCTTTTCTATTTCTTGGAATCTTGTGAGCAGTCATGGAATTCAACATCGGTATAAAAATAAAAGCCCTGCGGAAAGAAAGAAAGTTAACCCTGCAGGATGTGGCAACGGAGACCGGGTTCTCGCCGGCACTGATCTCGCAGATCGAGAACAACAATGTTTCTCCGCCGATTGCCACCCTGTCAAAGATCGCGCGTTTCTTCGATGTCAAGATGAGCTTCTTCTTCGAGGAAGGGGAGGGTGCCACCCGCTATGAAATCGTCCGTCACGATGAGCGTCGGGTGGTCAGTCGGGTCATCTCCAAGGACGGCACCGGCCACGGTTACACCTACGAAACCCTTTCCTACCGGAAAAAGAATAAAAAAATGGAGCCCTTTCTGTTGACCGTCACCGAGCGGGCAGCGGAAGAAACCCTCTACAGTCACGAAGGGGAAGAGTTTCTGCTGATCCTCAGCGGCAGCGCGGAAATCATCCTTGACGATGAACGCTTTGTCCTTGAACAGGGGGATGCTGCCTATTTCGATTCAACCGTCAAGCATCGCCTGCTCTCCAGGGATGGCGAAACGGTTCAAGTCTTGGCGGTGGTGACTCGCTGACTAATAAATACTGCGAACAGTAAGAAAGGGATAGCTGATGAGCAGCTTCGAAAAGAAAACCCTCGCCGATTGGGAAGCGCAGGCGAAAAAAGAGAAAAAGACCGACGATCTCAGCAATTTCAAGTGGGAGACTGCCGAAGGGATCAGCGTCAAGCCGCTCTACACAGCAGCTGACACCGCCGGTTTGGAAACGGTCGACACTTTGCCCGGTCTGCCGCCCTTTGTTCGCGGACCGATGGCGACCATGTACGCCGGACGACCCTGGACGGTGCGGCAGTACGCCGGTTTTTCTACCGCCGAGGAGTCGAACGCCTTCTACAAGCGCAACCTGGCCGCCGGCCAGCAGGGGCTGTCGGTCGCTTTCGACCTGGCGACCCACCGTGGCTACGATTCCGACCATCCCCGCGTGGTCGGTGATGTCGGCAAGGCCGGGGTCGCCATCGACTCAGTCGAAGACATGAAAATCCTTTTCGGCGATATCCCCCTCGACAAAGTTTCGGTGTCGATGACCATGAACGGTGCCGTGCTGCCGATCATGGCCAGCTACATCGTCGCCGCCGAGGAGCAGGGGGTCAGCCAGGAGAAGCTGGCCGGGACCATCCAGAACGACATCCTCAAAGAGTTTATGGTCCGCAACACCTACATCTATCCACCCGCGCCGTCGATGCGGATTATCGGCGATATCATCGAGTACACCAGCCAGAAGATGCCGAAGTTCAACTCGATCTCGATCTCCGGCTATCATATTCAGGAAGCGGGTGCCAACAACGCCCTGGAGCTGGCCTTCACCTTGGCCGACGGCATCGAATATGTGCGTGCCGCCATTGATAAAGGGCTGGATGTCGATAGCTTTGCACCGCGTCTTTCCTTCTTTTTCGCCATCGGCATGAACTTCTTCATGGAGGCTTCCAAGCTGCGCGCGGCCCGTTTTCTGTGGACCAAGATGATGAGCGAGTTCGCGCCGAAGAATCCCAAGTCATCGATGCTGCGGACCCACTGCCAGACCAGCGGCTGGTCACTGACCGAGCAGGACCCCTACAATAATGTCATCCGCACCACCATCGAAGCGATGGCGGCGGTGCTCGGCGGGACTCAGTCGCTGCACACCAACGCGCTCGATGAAGCGATCGCGCTGCCGACCGATCACAGCGCCCGGATTGCCCGCAATACCCAGCTGGTCATCCAAGAGGAGAGCGGCATCTGCAACGTCGTCGATCCGCTCGGCGGTTCTTACTATGTTGAATCCCTGACCAACTCGCTGATCGAAGAAGCGCAAAAGATTCTCGCTGAAATCGAAGCGCTGGGCGGCATGACCAAGGCAATCGAATCGGGGATGCCGAAGCTGCGCATCGAAGAATCAGCCGCCAAGAAACAGGCTGCCATCGATTCCGGCCGCGATGTTATCGTCGGCGTCAATAAATACCAACTGGTCGAAGAGGACGCGATCGAAGTTCTCGATGTCGATAACGCCGCAGTCCGCGTGTCGCAGATCGCCCGCCTCGACAAGATGCGCACCGAGCGCGATTCGGCGGCCTGCCGGCAGGCACTTGACGCCATCACCGCGGCCTGCGAAAGTGGTGGCGGAAACCTGCTCGACCTGAGTGTCAAGGCAGCCCGCCTGCGCGCCTCGGTCGGCGAGATTTCCGATGCCATGGAAAAAGCCTTCGGTCGCCACAAGGCTGAAATCAAATTGGTCTCTGGAGCTTACGGATCGGTTGTGAAAGAAGATAAAGACTTTGCCGCGCTGAAAATCCGCGTCGATGAGTTCTCCAGCAAAGAAGGTCGCCGCCCGCGGATTCTGGTCGCCAAGATGGGGCAGGATGGCCATGATCGCGGCGCTAAAGTGGTCGCCACCGCCTATGCCGATGTCGGTTTCGATGTCGATGTCGGGCCGCTGTTCCAGACCCCGGAAGAGGCGGCCAAGATGGCCGTCGAGAACGATGTCCACGTGGTCGGGGTTTCCAGCCTGGCGGCGGGACACAAAACCCTGGTGCCGCAACTGGTCGCCGCGCTGAAAAAACTCAATGCAGAGGAGATCGTCGTGGTCTGTGGCGGCGTGATCCCACGCCAGGATTATGCTGTACTGACCGCTGCCGGTGCCGCCCGGATTTTCGGACCCGGCACACCGATCATCGTTTCGGCCAACCAGACGCTGGATGCGATTGAGGGAAAATGAAAAAGATTTTTTTAACGGAGAGACGCAGAGAGATCAAATCCCCCTCAATCCCCCTTTACCAAAGGGGGAGGCAAGAATCCCCCCTTTAGAAAAGGGGGGCCAGGGGGGATTTGATCCTCTCCGCCTCTCCGTTAAAATCAAGGTTCTGAATTTGACGAAAATCACACAAATCGCCGACGGTGTCCGCTCCGGCAACATCCGCTCTCTCGCCAAAGCGATAACCTTAATCGAAAGCCGCAACCCTGATCACTCGACCGATGCGGCCGCTCTGCTCGACAACCTGCTGCCCGACAGCGGCAACTCGATCCGGGTCGGCATCTCCGGCGTTCCCGGCGTCGGCAAAAGTACCTTCATCGAAGCGTTCGGCATGCACCTGATCGATCATGGGCACAAGGTCGCCATCCTTGCCGTTGACCCCTCCTCACAACTCTCCGGTGGCTCGATCCTCGGCGACAAAACCCGCATGGAAGAACTCTCCCGCGAGCAGAATGCCTTCATCCGTCCCTCGCCGACCGGTGACACCCTCGGCGGCGTCGCCCGTAAAACCCGTGAAACCATGCTGCTCTGCGAAGCAGCCGGCTACGATGTGATCATCGTTGAAACGGTCGGTGTCGGTCAGTCGGAGATCACCGTCGCCTCCATGGTCGATTTCTTCCTGCTGCTGCAATTGCCCAACGCCGGTGACGAACTGCAAGGGATTAAAAAAGGTGTGATGGAGATTGCCGACGCCATTCTCATCAACAAGGCCGAAGGGGATAATCGCCCCAAAGCCGAACTGGCCCGGGGGCAATATCTTAGCGCCCTGCATATGGTCAAGCCGAAAAGCAGTCACTGGCAGGTGCCGACGCTGCTCTGCAGTGCCCTGCACAACGAAGGGATTGGTGAAGTCTGGCAGATGATCTGTGCTTTCTCGACAACGATGAAGAAGCATGATGAGTTCGAGCGCAAGCGGCGCCTGCAAGCCAGCGACTGGATGTGGGCCCTGGTGCAGGAGGATCTGAAAGACCTCTTTATCCGCAACAAGAATGTCGCCGCTATGCTTGAGCAGGTGCAACTGGGGGTCAGCGAAGGGGTTACGTCCCCGAGTGCTGCGGCTCGACGGTTGCTTGAGGCGTTTAAAAGGCATTGAATCCTGAATCCCCCCTAGCCCCCCTTTGTTAAAGGGGGGGACGTATTGGTGAGTGTTTGTTGGGTGGTGGAGGGCTTTAGCCTCCCCCTTTAACAAAGGGGGATTGAGGGGGATTCGGGATTGAGGGGAATTAAACATCATCAAAGGGAGCAACAACCATGACCGACAAAATCAACCATATCGGCATCGCCGTAAAAAATCTGGAAAACTCGATCCCTTTTTATCGCGATCAGCTGGGGATGGAATTCGAAGGGAGTGAGGACGTCGCTGAGCAGAGCGTGCGGGTCGCTTTTTTAAAAGTCGGCGAAAGCCGGATTGAACTGCTCGAACCGACCTCCCCTGATTCGCCGGTGGCAAAATTCCTGGAAAGAAGCGGGGAAGGAATTCATCATCTGGCATACGAAGTGGCGGATATTGAAGTGGCTCTTGCCGAACTGAAAGAGAAGGGGGTACGCTTGATCGATGAACAACCACGCGGTGGGGCGCATGGCAGCTTGATCGCCTTCTTGCACCCGAAGGCAACCGGCGGCGTACTTACAGAAATCTGCCAGTCTCGGCATTGAATGTTTGTTGAGGATTATAATACACTGTTCTCTTTTGCGATTGACTTTAGAGGCCGGAGGGACTGATTATAAACTGACCGATGTCAGCCAGCAAATTAATGCGTTCATGCCAAAAGGGGTCGCGAATGTCCATGAAGATACTATCAACCCTGACCTTGTTTCTTGCGTTAACCCTGTTCAGCCCGCATTCAGGCTTCGCCTTAGACAAGGGAGAATCTCTACCGGAAGTAAGGGGGACTACCCTTGAGGGCGAGCCTTTTGACCTCAGCAGCTTTAAAGATGGGCCGATACTGCTGAAGATCGGCACCACCTGGTGCGATGCATGCCGTACTCAGTATCAGGAGATCAGCAACCTCGGCGGTTATCTGAAAGAGAACGGCATTCGCTTTGTGGAAGTTTTTATCCAGGAAAAGAAAAAGACCGTCAGCAAGTACTTCACCAAAGGGAAGGGCCTGCTTCCGGATGCTGTTGTTCTGGATAACGGCGACATCCACAAGGCCTTAAATGTCTACCTGATCCCCAGAGTTATCCTGATCGACAAGAACTACCGGGTCTATCGGGACGGCAGTGTGCTCTCCGAAGACGAACTGAAACAGAAGCTGACCGCAATGCTGGCAGAAGGCTGACCCGCAGTAGCCGCTGCCTGTGGCAAGTTTTCAACAGCCGAATGTTGCAGCAATGCGACATTCGGCACACCTGTGAAACCACCGATCTGCAGCAGACATCAATAAATAGCGTATAATCAGCCACTTATCGCAAGCTATAAAAAACACACAGCTTGGCACAAAAACTGCTCATGTCTAATGTAGACTATGAAATCCTGTTTTACTATTTGAACATTTAATTTTTCAGGGAGGCCTGCCGGCGATTTATCGCCACATCAAAACCAACTCCCCCCTGAAACTGTTGAGCCTTATGTAGCGGTACTTTGCCGCTGCTATCTAGTTGGCCGAATATCCTGTTCGGCAATCCACAAACCTTTTGAGGAGGTAAGACAAATGAGCAGACTCGTGAAAGTCCTGATCGCCCTGCTGGCGATCACCGCTTTTGCCGCACCGGCAATCGCAGCAACCATTGAGTTCCATGGTGATCTCAACAATCGCTTCAACCTGTACACCAACAAATCCGGCCTCTACGGCACCTTCGGCAGCTTCGAAAAAGGTGTTGCAAGCACCAAGAGAATTTCCAAAACGGACAGCAATACTACTTGGGGTGACATCAAGTATCGCCTCTGGACCAAAGCTTCCACCAACGACGGCAAGGTTACTGGCGTCTATGCCATCGAGCTCGGCGCCATGCGTTTCGGTCGCTCCGGCACCGGCAAGAGCCTCGGTTCCAGCTACTCCGGCGACGGCCTGAATATCGAGACCCGCTGGGCCTACACCCAGTTTCAACTGCCCGGCGCAGACAGCAAAGCTCAGGTAACTATCGGTCTGCAGCCCTACATGGTCAACAAGTTCCTCTGGAGCGAGACCGCTGCCGGTGTCAAGTTCACCACCGACATGTACGAACTGGCCTGGATCCGTGGTAAGGAACTGTTCAACAGCTCGACCACGACTGACTCCAAATTGGAATCAGGCGACTCCCTCTCTGCCCGTTTCAACCTGAAACCGGCCGAAGGCGTCAAGCTTGCTCTGTTTGCTCTCTATCAGCACCAGAATGCTTCCAGCACCGCTTCAGCTATTGATGCTGGAAAATACTCCGTCAAGCAACTTGGCGATGTCGATATGAACCTCTACTCCTTCGGTGTCGACGGTGGACTGACCTCTGGGACCGTCTTCGTCAAATGGGATGCCATCGTCCAGAGCGGTGAATTCAATAATACCGGCTTCACCGGCATCAACGGCACTGCAACCGGCGACTTCGACCTGACCGCTTTCTTGCTGCATGCCGATGTCGGCGTCAACTTGGGTGCCAGCCGCGTAACCTTCACTTCCTGGTATGCTTCCGGTGACGACGATGATACTGATCAGGACTTCAATGCCTTCATGTCGACTGACGTTGACCGTTTCGACAGCATCGTCCTGATGGAGGGCGGCTACACCGATGACAACTACGGTACTGAGCGCCCCTATCTTCTGAACAAAGGTATGTTCCTGAACAAGATCGCTTACGATCGCAAGCAGACCGAAAAACTCAAGTTCGGCGTCTCGGCTCTCTACATGATGACCGCTGAAGATGTTGAGTACATCGATGACAACAGCAATGCCCAGTCCAACAGTGATCTCGGCCTGGAATTTGACGCATACATCAGCTACAAGCTCTACAAAAATGTTGAGTTTGCCCTCAACGGCGGCTACCTGGTCGCCGGCGACGCCATGGATTACTTCGAAGTTGATCGTGACGGCGACGGCGAAGAGAACATCTACCGCATCACCTCACGGCTGCGCTACAAGTTCTAGATCGACTTAAAGCATGACCGAATAAAACCGGCCGGACCCTTGGTCCGGCCGGTTTTGTTTATAATCCAAAAGGGCAACTAATTCAGCACAATAAGTAATCCGTCATTCCCGAGGGTGTAATCGGGAATCCAGACCTAAAACCCTGGATCCCCGATAGAATCATTCGGGGATGACGGACGTTTTTGCCAAGAGTTCAGATTGTGCTGAATAGTTACCAATCTTTTCACTTAACCTTCTTTTGGATTCCGAATCACGCAAACACGTACAAGGAGCACTTGAGTCAATGAGATTCTTCCGCCGGTGGAAAGCTGTTACTTTTACCCTGTTGCTGCTTGCAGCACTCACCGCCACACAAGCGTTCGCGCTGAGTAAGTCAACGCTCGATACCATCACCGCTGACCTGGCACCGCTCGACGGCTATGTCATTATGCCGATCGGCAGCGACTTCCTGATCGATATCGACGCCAGCAAGGGCGCGAAAATCGGCGATCTGCTCAGTGTCATCCAGCCTGGCGAAAAAATCATCCATCCGATTACCGGCGAGACCCTCGGCTCCCTGACTGAAACCCTGGCGATCCTCAGGCTGACAAAAATAAAATCCGGCTACAGCTACGCAGAAAAGCTGAGCGGCAGCGGAGAGATTACCAAAGGCAGCAGAATCAAGCGCTTCAGCAGCATGACCGCCTGGTTTGACGGGCAGGGGCAGGATGCGGAAAAAACCTACCGGCAGCTTACCGCTGCCTTGCCGGGCCTGGACTGGCAAGGCTTCTCCTCGGGGGGCGGAATGCAGGGCCCGGCTGCTGATATCCGCTTTACCTTAAACCCGGACCTGCTTGAAGTCCGAAGCTCTACCGGCCTGCTGATCCACTCCTATCCGGTCAGCGCTTCAGTCATTCGTCCCGCAGCTGCACCGGTCGCTCTAGTGACCCGACAAGTTACCTTGCCGACCCCGCAAGTTGCTCTGCCGATCACTCTGCCGCCGGTATCGACCCCGGCGGTCAAATGGGAGAAACCGAAGCCGAATTCGTCAGCCCTGATCAGATATGCGGCTGAATATTCAGAGAATCAGCATGCCGGCAGTCTCCCCGGCAGCACCTTGATGGCAAGTTTCACGGAAGTTGATGGCGGCCTGCTTCTGGCGACGACCGATGGCACTAAAGTCAGTATCTACCGCATGAAGGATGGGCTGGTCCCGCTGGCAGAGTATAGCTTCAGTAACCGTTCGATCCATGCGCTCAGCTGGTGGCGTCCGGCATCCGGCAAGACCTACCTGGCCGTCAGCGGTACCTCAGAAGGGGCACCGACCGCCAGCACCTCGACCGAAACCAACCCGAGCAGCACAATCCTCGCATGGACTGCCGGTCGACTCTCGCCGGTTGCGGATTATCTGGACTATTTCCTCGGCAGCTTTGATCGAAACGGTGATGGCAGCCGCGAAACGCTGCTTGGCCAAAGCCTTGATCTGGAAATTTTTAACGGCAGAATCAGAGAGCTGCAGCTCAACGGCAACAGTGTCCGTTCGAGCGCGCCGGCATTCAAGCTTCCCTATCAGTTTCCGGTGCAGGGTAGCCTGTTCGCTGATTTAACCGGTGACGGAAAACTTGAGTCAGTTGCCGTGAATCGCGGGTTGCTGACGGTTTACCGTGGTACAAAAGTTATTTATCAGTCAAAAAAGGAGATGGGCGGCAGCATTTCTCAATTGACCTACGACATAAACCCCGGACAGATCGATGCGCTCTTCACCAGCGTCTCATTTGAGGTGCCGCCGATCGCTGCCGATATTGACGGCGACGGTCAACTGGAGCTGGTTGTTATCTCGTCTGATCATCCGACAATTATCACGCCCGGAAGTGGCAGCGACATTGCGGAAGCCTGGCTCAGCGTTATCAAATATCAGGATGGGCGCTTCGTCAAGGGAACCCTGGGAACCACCTTTGAGAGCCCGCTGCAGGGGCTCTATGCTGAGAAAGATCGCATTCTGTTGATCTCTTCAACTCAGCAGGATTCGGATTCTTCTTCCGCTACCTCAAGCTTGCTGACGATACCGTTAGGCGGAAAAAAGTAACGGATCCAACCCAAGAGACAGGGTTATAAAAGAGAGCGTAACTATTCTGCATCTCCCGCCTTCGGCACTCTCTCGCTGAGGTTTGAGGTCAAGGGCATTGGGACACGGATTTACACGGATTTAGATTCAACGCGAGGAGCAATCTTGGCGGTTTCGGCTTGATCCGTGGAAATCAGACTTTATCCGTGTCCAGAGGTTTTGAGGTCCGAGGCCACCGAGCTGAATAGTAACCGTTAGACGCACATTAATGAGGGCGAAATATTCTCTATTGGGGTGAAAATAACTCTTGCATTCAGTGAACCTGTTGTTATAAAACCATGTACAACATTGATGAAACCATAACGATGTTTTGCCAGTGTAAACTTTCTTTATAATAAAGTTTACTATATTGATATTTGTTGCCCGGAGGAACTCATGTTTAAAATAGTCGCCTGTATCTCCATCGCATTCCTGCTCGCCACATCACTGATCGCCTGTTCCGGAACGAAAGCAACTGATTCCACACGAGTCAAGTGCCCGGCCTGCGGCTACGAGTTTGATGTCAGTGGCGGTCGTTGAAAGACGCATGTACTGTAATTTATTTGCTTAAACGTTGTTTTGAAATCAGGTATCTGTTCAGCAACGTCACTGTCGTTGAACAGGTAAAAGCGCCAATGGTTGGCGTAATCTTTAAATATCATCAGGAGGTAAAAATGAAGAGATCAATCATTGGAGCGCTGTGCTTGGCACTGCTCTGCGCACTGGCGTCCCCGGCCTTTGCTCTGGAAAGCAAACTGAGCGGTTTTTACAAAGCTCGCGGAATCGTCAACAACATCTCAGCCAGCAACAACTTCATCGGTACTCTGAAAGACAATTCTCCCGACCAGTCGATGGTCGATCAGCGCTTGCGGATGAAGCTGTCCACAAAGGTCAACGAGTACCTCAGCTTCGTCTACTATGCTGAAGTCGACATGCAGTGGGGCGGTAAGCAGTACGGCGGTGGTACCCGAAATAACGGCGGTGGTATCGGTGCCGACGTTGTCAACCTTGAAACCAAGAACCTCTATATCGATGTCAAGGTTCCTAACAGCACTTCAGCTTTCCGCCTCGGACAGCAAGGGGTTGCTGACCATTATGATTACTCCTTCTTTGCTGCTGACATGTCTGGTATCAAGTACAGCACCACTCTCGGCGATACCGGTCTGACCGCCGGTTGGTTCAAACTGGGTGAGGGAAATTTCAACAACTCCGACGATTATACCCTGTGGATGCTGCAAGCCAAGCTTGTTAAAACTGATAACTTTAAATTAGGTGCTGATTACTATTACTATCAGAATCAGGGTAACACCGGTTATGCTACCTATTTCGGTACTGCCGACATCGGTGCAATCAGTGGTACTGGTTCCACTACTCCAAACTGGAGTTCCACCAGAAAAGAGATGGACCTGCACTACTTGGGTGGTCACACCGAGTACCGGATGGATAACCTGGTTCTGAGCGGTTGGCTTAATTTCAATGCTGGTACCGTGAATGATCTGACCATCAACGGCACCCTGCAGGATGTCGATGTACAGGGTTATGCTGCCAGAGTTAAGGCCGCTACCAAGATTGGCCATCTCAAACTGAACGTCAGCGGTACCTTCTTCTCCGGTGATGATGACCTCAGCGACGGTGATGCCGACTTTATCGTCAACCCGCTGGCAACTGAGTCCTTTGCTTTTGCTACCGACGGCTTCATGATCTTCACCCCGGATGTCAACTGGAACAGCATTGGTCAGTATGGTTTCGCCATGGTAGACGCGGCCTGGGCCGGTTACGGTCTTATTTCCGGTAACGTGACTGCCTCCCTGAAGCCGACCGCCAAGTCCTATATCAACGGTGGTATCGGTTACTTCGCTTCCCTCGAAGACACCGTTCAAGATGATCGTACCGACCGCAACGGCACCACCCTGGGTACTGAGGTTTTCCTCCGTGCCGGTTTCAAATTTGCTGAAAACCTTGATCTGTCGGTCAACGGCGCATACGCTTGGTTGGGCGATTTCTACGACAACAACGGCGGCGGTACAAATGCAAATGTCGCAGCCAGCGATATCGATGACCCGTACGAAGTCTATGTCATGGCAACTTTGAGCTTCTAAGCTCGCCACCTTCCGGGTTGATTTAACAGAATCCGAAAGCATAGCAGGACAGAAACATCCGAAGAGGCCGGCCACTTGGTCGGCCTCTTTTATTGCGGGTACACATGGCCATTCGGCACGTACAATCTGCCTCCCTGGAGCTGACGATGAGACAAGCAAGCCTGATTACCACGATCCTCTTTTTCCTGTTAACCCCGATGCTCTGCTTCGCCGGGCTGAACGCTGAAAGCGCCTTGACCGATTTTCTGCGTCCGCTTAGCGCAGAAGTTATCATGCCGATCGAGAACGGGATTCTGATCGACAAAGGGAGCGTGGCTCGCGTTAGTCCCGGCGACACTTTTGTTGTTGTCAGCAGCGAAAAAAAGCTGCTCCATCCAAAAACCGGCCAGGTTCTGGATATTTTGCGGGGATATGGGGCTTTTTTTGAGGTGACCCGCGTCAAGCAGAACCTCGCCTACTGTAAGCAGATCGGTGGCCAAGGTATCCCGAGCGCAGGAACTAAAGTTCGCCGGTTTGAGAACCTGCCGTTGTCCTTTGAAGACACTACGGGAAATGGATTTGCGCTGTTTTCATCCTTGCGCGAACAGCTGCCCCATCTGCTCTGGCAGGAATACCAGACTGCCGCCAAAGCGCAGGCGGTAGACGGAAAACCGGCGTTGTTGATTCGCCTGGCGAATGATCGCTTGCAGCTTCTCGACCAGAACGGCCGCATCCTGTTTGCACAACAGCGACTGGCGGCACCCGTCAGCTCTGCACCGAGCGTTCCGGTGGCTGCCGCTGCTGCCGGGCCGGTGAGCGTGACCACGGCAACGGGCCTGGTGTTGACCCGAAAGGCGGCTTCAGCCAAGAAATATTTGCGGATCAGCCTGCCGAAAAAGACCGAAGCACAAGCTCTGCGGGTTCTCGATCTCGACGGTGACGGCGACCTGGAAATTATCCTCGGAGCGGGTGAGTCGATTCTGGTCGGACGACTGGATACAGCAGGCAAGTTTGTCGAGCTGAGTCGCTCTGTATCCCGTAGCTATCAGAAGATTTACGCGATTGCAGCACTCGACCTCGATCAGGACGGCAGACCGGAGATCGCTGTTTCGGCATTGGCCGACAATGAAGTTGTGTCTGAAATTTATGAATTCAGTAACAACAAGCTGACCCTTGCTGCCACCTCGCAGCTGCTGCTCGCGTCTTATCAGCCGATCGACGGCAAAGAGATTCTTTTGGGCATGAGTAAGTCATCCCTGCTCTCCTCGCAACCGCGACTCTATAAGATCAGTCTCCGGGGGGGGCGGATTGAGAAAAGCGCTTTTGTGATTCCGGCAGCAAGGCAACCTTTCGGAATCTCACCGTTGACCGATTCTCAAGGGAATGTCTTGCAAGTTGTGTCGACCGAGGATAATCATCTGAAGGTTGTCAACCGGCAGGGGGAGAGTCTCTGGACGAGCGAAGAATACTACGGTGGATCGACAGTGCATTTCAATATTCCCCAGCCTGGCTCCAGAAATACCGGGGATGATGAAAAAATCTTTCTCAATACCAGACTGCAAGGGTCTGTCAATGGAACCTTGTTGGTCGCCAAACATGCAGATACCGGATTCTTCAAGAATTCACCCAATTACAAAAACGGTCGTATCGTTGAACTACAGTGGAGCGGCTTCACTCTGGAAGAGATCGGTACGACGGAAAACCTGGGCGGCTTTGTCACCGATTTCGATCAGGCCGACATCGACAACGATGGGGATCAGGATCTGGTCGTCTCTGTTGTTTATACTCAAGGGGGGGTCTTCACTGAACCGGTATCTGGACTTGTCGTCATCTCTAACGAGCGCTGACTGTTGGAAATGGAGGATATTCTCTATGGGATGTAGAATATTCTACGCTGTTGATTGGCGGTAGTAAATCCCCCCTAGCCCCCCTTTTTCAAAGGGGGGGATTGAGCAGTAAACTCGGGACTGTCCCCTCTAAAAAAGAGATGGAGTCAGGCCCGGTTCTGAATCCCCCTCAATCCCCCTTTGCTAAAGGGGGAGGCTAGTGCATTGCCCCTCACTATTCCCCCCCCCATTGAAAAAGGGGGGAGGTTAGTGCATTGCCCTCAATATTCCCCCCTTTTTCAAAGGGGGGGATTGAGCAGTAAACTCGGGACTGTCCCCTCTAAAAAAGAGCACGGGGACAGGCCCGGTTCTGATAAATCCCCCTCAATCCCCCTTTGCTAAAGGGGGAGGCTAGTGCATTGCCCCTCACTATTCACCCCCCTTTTACAAAAGGGGGAGGTTAGTGCATTGCCCTCAAAATTCCCCCCTTTGAAAAAGGGGGGCTAGGGGGGATTCGACCTTCAGCACAAAAAAAATCCAGCGTGAGTAAGCCCACGCTGGATTTTTTTATGTGTAACGAATGGTTGAGGTTTATTGACCGCCCGGATCCTGAACATCAAATTCGAATCCACAAGACGGGCACTTTACCCGAACGGCGTCGCCGCCAGCTTTGTTTGCACAAGCCGTTAAAGACAGGGCAAAGATAGTAATCAGCAGCAGCCCGGTAAATCTTTTCATCTTGATCTCCTTTGTTGTTGGTTAGCGATTAATGAATTGCATAAAAACCTGTTCTATAATACCAAATCAAATCGGTAAAGTCAGTCTAAAATCTTGCAATCCATTAAAAAAACAGCATTTACTCACCAACATGCACTTCAAACTCATAGCCGCACGAAGGACACTTGACTCGTGCTGATTCGTTTGCCGTACCGGCTGCGCACGCAGCCAGAGAAAGTGCAAATAACGATAATACGGTCCAGATTGCCATTTTTTTCATAATTTCCTCCTCGTACTGTTTGTGAGTTGACAAAAGCCCGACATTGGACCCCTGCAAATAACTTCCTTATAGATACCGCGTCTTTATTATAGCATGTGTAAGGCCGGGTACAAATATTGCTGGCCACTGTTTGTTGATATTGATTATCAAATGCACTTGGCATGCCAATAATCAGGCGATCACTGACTTTCTATTTCTCGATAAAACCGCTAAACTGCCGAACTGTTGATCAACACCGTCGTCCCAAAGGCTGTCATCATGGTTAGAACCTTGGCAGGAACTGCCTTCCTTCTTCTGTTTTTAGTCCTGCCGTTTACTGCGGTGGCGATTCTGCCGGTCGCAATCGAACAACGCTTTGCTCTGCTTTCGGGAGCTATCATCATGCCGATTGCGGATGAGTATCTGATCGACCTGGATGCTTCAGCGAACCTGCAGATCGGCGATATTCTGACGCTGGTCGCCCCTGGGGAGAAAGTGCTGCACCCGATCACCAAAGAGCTGCTCGGGACGATCGATTCACCCGTCGGTTTCCTGCGTGTCAGCAGGATCGAGTCTGGTTACTGTTACGCCAGACTCCTCTATTCAAGCTCTGCTCCACAAAAAGGCAGCCTGCTCCGCCGCTTTGACCATGCCCCCGCGCACTTCATTGACAAGCAGGGGAACCACGCGGATTTATATCAAGAACTAAAATCCCGCCTGCCGCATCTCGATTGGCTGCTTCCTGAGAGCAGCGAAAAACCACTTTTGCAATTTACCCTGGACGACAGCACTCTATCGGTAACCAGCCCGCCCGACAGCCTGCTTTTCAGTGGCAGTATCGATGAGGAGGTATCGGATTTTGTTGAATGAAATAGGAATCTATTTAGTGCTTGGGCGAAAACATGATTACCCAATAAAAACAAATAGATATAGGTTTTCTGCTGAATAAAGATTATAATATGTCGGTGCAGCAGCAAGTCGAACCAATGCCGTAAGTGCCTGATTTTGCATTGAACCATTTGCC
>JAJRQI010000065.1 GCA_024280335.1 Deltaproteobacteria bacterium | reverse complement strand
TGTTCAGTAGAGTCTTGATCAGCATTGCTTCTCTTTCGTGGAATGGATTGGTTATCGCAAATCCATCCTAACCCCACTGGGGGAAGCAATGCTCTATTTTTTACCGCCGCCTACCCACAGATTCTGCGGAGGAGGCAAGCTTTTATATGGTCCATACTCTTTTAAGGAGGATTTAAATCGATGAGCAATGCTGTCAGCTACAAAGATCTGGGACTGGTCAATTCGAAGGATCTGTTCCGCAAGGCGGTCGATGGCGGGTATGCTGTCCCGGCCTATAATTTCAACAACCTGGAACAGTTGCAGGCGATTATTACCGCCTGTGCCGAAACCCGCTCACCGGTGATCATCCAGGTCAGCAAAGGGGCGCGCAACTACGCCAACGAAACCATGCTGCGTTTCATGGCGATGGGCGCGGTGGCGATGGCGAAAGAGCTGGGCGCGGAGATCCCGATTGTCTTGCATCTGGATCACGGCGACTCCTTTGAACTCTGCAAAAGTTGTATCGATTCCGGCTTCTCTTCGGTGATGATCGACGGTTCACACCTGCCCTACGCTGAAAATGTCGCCCTGACCAAGCAGGTGGTCGAGTATGCCCACGCCCATGATGTGACCGTCGAAGGCGAACTCGGTGTGCTGGCTGGGATCGAGGATGAGGTGGTAGCCGAGGAATCGACCTATACCCAGCCGGACGAGGTCGAGGATTTCGTCAAACAGACCGGCGTCGATTCGCTGGCGATCTCCATCGGCACCAGCCACGGTGCCTACAAGTTTAAATTGAAAGAAGGCGAGTCGGTGCCGCCGCTGCGCTTCGATATCCTCGCCGAGTGCGAACAGCGGATCCCCGGTTTCCCGATCGTGCTGCACGGCGCATCGAGTGTCGTGCAGGAATATGTCGCGCTGATCAACCAGTACGGCGGCAAGATGGATGGCGCGGTCGGGGTGCCGGAGGAGCAACTGCGCAAAGCGGCTGCCAGTGCCGTCTGCAAGATCAACATCGATTCCGACGGCCGCTTGGCGGTGACTGCCAAGGTCCGTGAATACCTGGCCAACGATCCTGCTGAGTTCGATCCGCGCAAGTATTTGGGTGCGGCACGCAAGGAGCTGATCAGTTTGATCAAGCATAAGAATGAAGCGGTGCTGGGGAGTGCCGGCAAGGCATAGCTTCCGGTCGGTTAAGATACAAAAGGGGCCGCTGCACCGATCTGTGCAGCGGCCCCTTTTGGGTGGGAGCGCTGCCGCTAGTTTTTGCCGTGCTTCATCTTGTGCGGTTCACGTTCGCTGAACTCGACCGGCACAAGCAGGGTTTCTTCGGCCCGTACAACGGTCAACTTGATCTTCGCGCCGAGTTGTTTCTGCTTCAGTTCGAAAATTAGGTCAAACGGTTCCTTGAGTTCGATGGTTCCATCCAGCTTGGTCAGCAGGTCATCTTTCAGCAAGCCGACCTCTTCTGCGAGCGAGCCTGGCAATACGCCCTTGATCAGGATACCGTTTTCAGCGGCATCGATCATGATCCCCAGCTTTACTCCCTTCTGCGGCAGCTCCTCGTAGCGGGTGTACTGCAGAAACTGGTAGGCAGGCATCGGAAATTGCGGCAGGGTGAGATCCATCAACTGTTGTTTGCGACTTTCCGGGATTTCGATTTCCAGCGAACCGACGATCAGGTAGCTGGCCGGAACCCGCCGGAACATCCGCCGTGGAATGCCGTAGCCGTAACGCACATGGTTGCCTCCGGCGATGACCACTATCTGGCGATCTTTCCCGGCAGCGCTTTGCAGGTAGTTAGCCAGGTTCTCCGCCATGCTTTCATCCCAGAGAGTCTGGACCCGCTGAAAGCCGTCAGCAGCGGCACCGCCCATCGTGTGGCCGCTGAAAAATGCCTTGGTGGCCGCCGCCTGGTAGGGGTCGTCGACCATCTCCGGCAGTTGCTCGCGCTCTTCATCGCTCAGTTCTGCGAACGGGGTGCGACCGACTTTACGCTGCAGGGCTTTATTCGCGTTCAGCGCGATCACCGGGATCTGTCCGGCGCGTGCCGCCTCCAGCAGCGGTTGGTAGAGGTCAAAATCCATTTTCCAGTTTTTAAACCAGCCGACCTGTTTGAGAAACTCTTTCTCACTCAACTCTCCGGCCACCCAACGGTCGAGAACCGCCTGCTGTTCCGGGGTGAACATCTCCATTGCCAGAGAGATTTTTCCAGGATTTCGCCTTTCGAGGGCCTGCAGAATCTCTAACTGCAACTGGTGGGCGGCCGGGTTATCGTGGGTTTCGCCGACAAAAACCACCTGGACACGGGCGGCCTGATCGAACAGCACCTGCTTGTCGACGTAGAGCCCGGTCGGTAGATGCAGGATGTCACCGATCTGCGGTTCACGCTCCGGTGGGTAGGGTAGTTCCGGATTGCCGAGATGTTGCGGGCCGGCTTGGCAGGCGGTCATGAACAGCAGTGCCAGCAGCGCGAAATAGCGTCGTAACATGAACTCTCCTTGCGCATTCAGTAGATATTCTTTGCGTAGAAAATTTCTGTCATTTCCTGTTCCAGAATCGTTTTTACCTTGTTCCGTTCACTATCGGACAGATCCGCATAGGTGGTGGAGAACAGGTAGTTGTCCAGCTTGAAACCTTTCAGCAACATCTTGGTGTGAAACAGGTTCTCCTGAAAGATATTGATATCGACACATTGATAGCGGTCGCGGATGCTCTTGCGAATGTACTGCTGGATACTATGGATCCGGTGGTCGATGTAATGTTTTTTGCCCTTATAGTCACGGGTGAAACCGCGCACCTTGTAGTCCAGCAGGACGATATCCGATTCAAAGGAGTCGATCAGGTGGTTGAGGGCCTTCAACGGACTGATCTTACCACAGGTGGAGATATCGACGTCGACGCGGAAGGTCGATATGCCCGATTTTGAGTCGGTTTCCGGATAGGTGTGGATGCAGAGGTGACTTTTGTCCAGGTGGGCCAGTACCTGCTCCGGTTTCGGTTCGAGCGGTTCTTCGGCAATCAGGATGGTCACCGAGGCGCCCATCGGATCGTAGTCCTGGCTGGAGATGTTGAGGATGTTGGCACCGATAATCTCGGTGACTTCGGTCAGAATCCGGGTCAGTCGGTCGGCGTTATATTCCTCGTCGATGTATTCCAGATATTCTTTGCGCGCCTGCGGGCGTTTGGCGTAGCAGATGTCGTAGATGTTGAAGGAAAGGCTTTTGGTCAGATTGTTGAACCCGCGCAGCTTGATTTTCGGTCGGCGGCGGACTCTGGTCGGTTTTTTCGGACTCATCAGCAGAGATTTCTGAAAACGGCACCGGTTCGACCCGGTGCCGTAAATTAGTTCATCAGGCAGGAAGCGGCTGCTTATTAACCGACAACCGCTTTTTGATCGCTCCGTTCGTTCATCACCTTGTAGGCGCAGAGCGCGCCGCACATGGTGCAGGCACCGTGCTCTTCGTCAACGCCCGATTCGGCGCGCAGGCGGCGGGCTTTCTCCGGATCGATTGCCAGTTCGAACTGCCCGGCCCAGTCCAATTCCTTGCGGCAGCGGGCCATGGCGTTATCTTTTTCGATGGCGCCGGGCACCCCTTTGACAATATCGGCGGCGTGGGCGGCAATCCGCACCGCCATCACTCCTTCGTGGACATCCTCGACGGTCGGCAGGCGCAGGTGCTCGCTGGGGGTGACATAGCAGAGAAAATCGGCTCCGGCAGCCGCAGCGACGGTGCCGCCGATCGCCGCGGTGATGTGGTCGTAGCCGGGGGCGATGTCGGTCACCAGCGGGCCGAGTACATAAAAGGGCGCGCCGTGGCAGAGCCGCTTCTGCAGTTTGATGTTGGCCTCGATCTGGTTCAACGGCACATGGCCTGGACCTTCGATCATCACCTGGATGCCGGCAGCCTGGGCACGCTGGGTCAGTTCACCGAGCAGGATCAGCTCGTGGATCTGCGCCCGGTCGGTAGCATCGGCCAGGCAGCCGGGGCGGAAACCGTCGCCGAGGGAGAGGACCGCATCGTAGGGGCGGACGATCTCCAGCAACCGGTCGAAATATTCAAACAGCGGGTTTTCGGCGTTGTTATGCAGCATCCACTCGACGGTGAAGGAGCCGCCGCGGGAGACCACTTCCATGATCCGGCCCTCTTGTTCCATCCGTTCGACGGTGCTGCGGGTAACGCCACAGTGCACGGTGATAAAGTCGACGCCGTCGGCCAGATGTTTTTCGACCCCGGCGAAAATATCTTCGACGGTCATGTCAACGATCGGTTTGCCCTGGTTGAGAACTGCATCGCAGGCGGCCTGGTAGAGGGGCACGCTGCCGATACAGACATCGGTCTGCGAGATGATCGCCGCACGGATTTCATCGATCGGGCCGCCGGTCGACAGATCCATGATCGCATCGGCTCCGGCCGCGACCGCGACCCGGGCTTTTTCCAGCTCCTTGTCGATGCTGGTATCGTCCGAGCTGGTGCCGAGGTTGGCGTTGGTCTTGGTGCGTAAACCTTCACCGACCGCCAGCGGCGGGGCGTTGGTGTGTTTGTTGTTACGACAGATGACCGCGGTGCCCGCAGCAATCTTCTGGCGCAGGATTTCCGGGTCGATATTTTCACTTGCGGCTGCTTGCCGCAGCAAGTCACTGAGCTGCCCGTCACGGGCCATTTCCAACTGAGTCATACTGTTAACGTCCTTCTTTAAATAAGAGAAAAGCAGCGCCTGTTCGCAAGCGCTGCTGTGTCTAGCATTTTGTCTGCCTGCCAATCAGTTTAATCTGTTGGCGGCTCTTCGTGCAAGAGCAACAGCGCTGCCTGAAAATGATTGACCGGCCCGTGGCCTCTGCCGAGTGGGCGGGCCTGCTCAATCGCCAGCGAAACAAAGCGTTTGGCGCGTTCCACCGCCCGCCGCAGCGGGTAGCCCTGAGCGAGAAAGGTGGCGATTGCCGATGACAGGGTGCAGCCGGTGCCGTGGGTGTTGATGGTTTTAATCCGCGCTGCGCTGAGTTGTTGCACTTGGTTGCCGAGCAGCAGCACGTCGGTGGCATCACCATCCAGATGGCCACCCTTGATCAGTATGTTTCTGGCCCCGAACTGCTGCAGACAGCGACCCGCCTCAATCATTTCATCCACCGTGCGCGGGTTGATCCCGGTCAGGGCTTCAACTTCCGGCAGGTTCGGCGTCAGCAGATAGGATTGCGGTAGCAAGCGGGACAGCAAACTGTCGTGGGCCTCGCGATCGAGCAGCGATTCGCCCCCCTTGGCGACCATCACCGGATCAACCACCGCCAGCAGCGAACGCTCTTTGATGACTTTCGCGACCCGGGTGACAATCCCCCCCCAGCTGAGCATGCCGGTTTTAACCGTGTCGGTGCCGATATCATCCAGAACCGTGTTGATCTGTTTGAGCATGAAATCGGTGTGGACCTGATAGGTGTCGGCGACCCCCAGGGTGTTCTGCGCGGTCAGGGCGGTCAGGGCGCTGCTGGCGTAACTGCCGAGCAGACTGATGGTTTTGATGTCGGCCTGGATTCCGGCGCCGCCGCCGGAATCGGACCCGGCGATCGTCATCACCCGGCCGCGCGGGGCGGATAGTTTGCGGTTAAACAGCAGGGCATATTCCTTGGCTGCCCGTGCCGGGTCGTTATCCGCCATGATCCCGGAAAGAACCGCGATCGCATCCGCACCGATTTCCAGCGCTTCAAACGCGCCGTCGGGGGTCATGCCGCCGATGGCGACCAGCGGTACCCGCACCGCTTTGCGTACCTTGCGCAGCATCTCGATACCGACCAGTTGGGTATCTTCTTTGCTGTCGGTTGGGAAATGCTGCCGATGGCGATATAGTCGGCACCTTGTGCTTCGGCTTTCAGGGCTTCTTCGACCCCATGGGTGGAGATGCCGATCAGTTTGTTGCGGCCGAGCAGTTGTCGGGCCTGAACTGCGGGCATGTCATTCTGCCCCAGATGGACACCGTCGGCATCAACTTCTCGCGCCAGCTCCGGCAGGTCGTTGATGATCAGCTTGGCCTGATGCAGGTGGCAAATGCATCTGAGCTTTTGTGCCATCTGACGACGCTCATCCGGGCGGGTATCTTTGGCCCGGTACTGGACGATCTTTACTCCGCCCGCCAGTGCGGCCTCGACCTTCTGTGGTAACTTTCCGTCCGGGTTGTCATCGGTGATCAGGTAAAGTCCAGAGAGCATCGGCAGTCTCCCAGTGCAGGAATTGTTACGAAAAACAGAGGTAAAGACGTTGGTCAGGCGAGCACAATCCGCTGATTTAACAGGTCGATTTCACTGATCCGGCCAGCAAATTGACTGATTTTGCCGAAGGAGTCGATCATTTTCAGACCCTCCTCCTGAATCAGGATGGTGGCGATGTTTTCCAGGTCGGTTTCTTCTTCTTCTTTCACCAGTTTGAACGGGCCATAATCAAGACACATGTGAGTAGCTCCTCTGTCGGGACCGAAATCGGTTGGATGGATTTCGCTAGTTATAAGCAGAAAATCGTAACAGCCGCAGCCGTTTGATGTCAATTTATCTTTGCAGGTTTACATGGCACGGCGAGAAGTATATTTTCAGGCTTACAGCTTACAGCTTACAGGAGAATGCAGGTGACCGACGAATTCCCCGCCCGCCCGACCTGGGCAGATATCGATCTGGACGCGCTGGAACATAATCTGCGCCAGGCGCAGCAGTTCTGTTTGCCGCAGCAGCGGGTTCTGGCCGTGGTCAAGGCGGATGCTTACGGCCATGGCGCGCTGCCGGTGACGCGGCGTTTACTGGCTGCCGGGGTTGAGGACTTTGCCGTCGCCACGCTGGAGGAGGCGCTGGCGTTGCGGCGCGCCGGAATCGAGGCCGCGCTGATGGTCCTCGGTGGCTGCTATCCCGGCCAGGAGGCGGCCTTTATCCAGTATCGCCTGCTGCCGGTTCTGCTCGATCCCGATGCGACATTGCGGCTTGCGGCAGAGGCGCAGCGGCAGAAAACCATCCTCCCGGTCCATTTGAAGATCGACAGCGGTATGGGCCGGGTCGGCTTTTTGCCCGAGCAGCTGCGCGAGTTTCTGCCGACGCTGCAGCAGCTGGCCGGTCTTGAAATTGTCGGCCTGATGTCGCATCTGGCCTGTGCCGATGACCTCGATTCCAAACTAATAACCGATCTGCAGCACGAACAGTTGGGTGCGGCGCGGCAGATGCTTGCCGCCGCAGAGATTTATCCGGCAGAACTCCATATCAGTAACAGCGCCGGTCTGGTTGCCTGGCAGAGTGCTGACTGTACCCTGATCCGGCCGGGAATCATGCTCTACGGCGGGTTGCCCGGCGCCGATTTTGCTGAGCGCCTCGACTTGCGGCCGGTGATGCATCTGCGTAGTTGTATCGCGCAGTTACGCCAGCTACCAGCCGGCAGCGGGATCTCTTACGGCCATCATTTTACTACTGAACGCGAGACCCGGGTTGCGGTGCTGCCGATCGGCTATGCCGACGGTTATAACCGACTTTTCTCCAACTGCGGCCGAGCGATTCTGCACGGCCAGCAGGTGCCGGTGCTCGGCCGGGTCTGCATGGACTGGATCATGCTTGATGTCACTGATCTGCCGCAGGTAGCGGTGGGTGATTGCGCGACCTTGCTCGGTCAGGCTGATGGCCTGTCGATTCTCGGCGATGACTGGGCGGCGCAGCTGGAGACCATTGCCTACGAGGTTTTCTGCAGAATCGGCAGCCGGGTGCCGCGGCGTTACCTGGCGGAGCAGGCATGAGCAAGCTGCTGCTCGGTTTTGATCTCGGCACCACCAGTTTAGCCGGACGGCTCTGGGACGCAACCGGACAGCTGCTGGCGGAAGCATCGCTCGATAATCCGCAGCAGGCTTTTGGCGCGGATGTCATCCAGCGGATGGCAGCGGCGCAGCAGGGCGCTGCTGACCTGTTGCAGCGGCAGCTCGTCGAGGGGATCAATGCTCTGTTTGAGCAGTTGCTGAAGATCTCTGCCTGTCGGCCGGAGCAGATCGCTTCCGCTGCCGCGGCGGCAAATCCGGCGATCAGCCATTTTCTCGCCGGTCAGCCGATCGAGCGGATTCTCTCTCCGCCGCACCGTCCGGCCTATTCCGGCGGAGATTTTCTCGACAGCTCCCGATTGGCCCTGAAACTTCCGGTTCTGCTTTACCTGTTGCCGCTGGTCAGCGGTTATGTCGGTGGTGACCTGCTGGCACTGCTGCTCGGCTCTGCCCCGGCTGCCGGACCGACCCTCTATATCGATCTGGGCACCAACGCGGAGCTGGCGCTATGGGATGGGGCCGACTGGCGGGTCACCTCGGTGGCTGCCGGTCCCGCCTTTGAGGCCGGCAACCTTAGCTGCGGGATGCGTTACGCACCGGGTGCCGTTTCAGACGTTACGTTGATTAAGGATCGTTTTGCCCTGACGGTTGCCGGTGGCGGGGTCCCGAAAGGGATCTGCGGCAGCGGGCTTTTTGCACTGCTCAGCGCTGCCTTGCAGGCGGATTTGATCGCTGCCGACGGACGGATCAGGACTGCCGACGAGATCGAATCGAACCTGTCCCGTTATTCGATTGTCGACGGCGATGGCAATGCCTTGCAACTTTACCGGGATGCCCGGACTTGCCTGCGGATCACCCAGGCCGATCTGCGCGCTTTCCAACTGGCGAAAGGGGCGGTGCTGGCCGGAGTGATCTGCTTGCTGCAACGGGCCGGGTTGGCGGCTGAACAGTTGGAGTCGGTGCGGATAGCCGGTGCGCTGGGCGCCGCACTGCCGACGGCGGCGCTGAAAGGGGTTGCCATGTTGCCGGCAATTGTGCTAGATAGGTGCCGCTTTATACCGGCTGGTGTGCTTGACGGACTGCTGGCTCTGTTGCAGTGCCGAACGGGTCGCAACTCAGTGGAAACATTGGCTGCCGAGCTCAAAGTCTATCCGCTGTCAGGGACGCCGGCGTTTGAAAAAGCTTTTCTTGCCAGCCTTGACTTTTTGTAGAAGCCGCTACACTTTGGAAATAACCGCATAATTGGACAGTCAGATGACTGTCCTTTATTTTTTCAGTCTGTCTCTCCATTTACCCGAAATAGTTTTTTGAATATTCCCCGTTAGGAAAGGATGATCAGATGGCAGCTATCAAACGTGCATTGATTTCAGTTTCGGACAAAGCCGGTGTCGTTGAACTGGCCCGCGAACTGAACAGCTTCGGGGTTGAACTTCTCTCCACCGGAGGAACCGCCAAGATGATCCGCGATGCCGGTATCCCGGTGATGGATGTTTCCGATTATACCGGTTTTCCGGAGATGATGGACGGTCGGGTCAAAACCCTGCACCCGAAGGTTCACGGCGGTCTGCTCGGTTTGCGTGACAACCCGGAGCATGTTGCCGCCATGGCCAAACATGATATTGAGCCGATCGACATGGTGGTGGTCAACCTTTATCCCTTTGAAGCCACCGTTGCCAAGGAGGATTGCACGCTGATCGATGCCATCGAAAATATCGATATCGGCGGTCCGACTATGCTGCGTAGCGCGGCGAAGAACAACAGGTTCGTCAGTGTGCTGGTCGATCCGGGCGATTATCAGACGGTGATTGCCGAAATGAAAAAGAACCAGGGTGAGGTGTCTGAGCAGACCAACTTCAAGCTGGCGGTGAAGGTCTATCAGCATACTGCTGCCTACGACGGCGCCATCTCCAACTGGCTCGGCAAACAGACTGCCGAGGAGCATGCCGATTTCGCCCCGACCCTGACGCTGCAATATCACAAGGCGCAAGGGATGCGTTACGGTGAGAACCCGCACCAGAAAGCCGCCTTCTACGTGGAGAAACATGTCACCGAGGCGTCGATCGCGACCGCGCGGCAGCTGCAAGGGAAAGAGCTCTCCTACAATAATATCGGTGATACTGACGCTGCACTGGAATGTATCAAGCAATTCAGCGAAGGTCCGGCTTGTGTCATTGTCAAGCACGCCAACCCCTGCGGTGTGGCGCTTGGTGCCACCCTGCTCGAAGCGTATCAGCGGGCATTCAGTACTGACCCTGAGTCCTCCTTCGGCGGCATTCTCGCTTTTAACCGTGAGCTGGATGCCGAAACCGCCCAAGCGATCTGCGACAAACAGTTTGTCGAGGTGATCATCGCACCGAAGGTTTCTGCCGAGGCGTCGCAGGTGGTGGCAGCAAAGAAGAACGTGCGTTTGCTCGAATGCGGCGAATGGGCCGAGCAATCCGCGCAGCGCCTGGATTTCAAGCGGGTCAACGGCGGCCTGCTGGTGCAGGAGACCGATCTGCTACTCAGTGCCGATCTGCAGGTGGTGACCAAACGGGTGCCGACTGCCAAAGAGCGCGAGGATCTAGATTTTGTCTGGCGGGTGGCCAAGTTCGTCAAGTCGAATGCGATCGTTTATGGCAAAGACGGCATGACCATCGGTGTCGGTGCCGGACAGATGAGTCGGATCAACTCGGCGCGGATCGCCGGGATCAAAGCTGAGCACGCCGGTCTCGAAGTTCAGGGTGCGGCGATGGCTTCCGATGCGTTCTTTCCTTTCAGGGACGGTATCGATAACGCAGCCGCCGCCGGGATTACCGCAGTGATCCAGCCGGGCGGTTCGATCCGCGACGAAGAGGTGATCGCGGCGGCCGATGAAGCCGGGATTGCGATGATCTTTACCGGCATGAGACATTTTAGACATTGATGATTTGTAGGGGCGAGGCGTGCCTCGCCCAGGGCGACCCACGGGTCGCCCCTACGTGATTCCCTGTGGTTTAAACCGAGGAGATTCAATAATGAAAGTTCTAGTTGTCGGCGGCGGTGGTCGTGAGCATGCGCTGATTTACAAGATCGCTCAGTCACCGCTGGTGGAGAAGATCTACTGTGCTCCGGGCAATCCTGGTATTGCCGAGTTGGCCGAATGTGTCCATATCGGTGCTGAGGAAATCGAGACTCTGCGCGATTTCGCCAAAGCGGAACAGATCGATTTGACGGTGGTAGGTCCGGAAGTGCCGCTGACCATGGGGATTGTCGACCTCTTTCAGGCGGCCGGGCTGGAGATCTTCGGTCCGAACCGGGTGGCGGCGCAGATCGAGGGGAGTAAGGGATTTTCCAAGGATTTGATGGCCAGATATAATATCCCGACGGCAGCCTATCGATCGTTTACCGAACATGCAGCAGCAGTGGCCTATATCAAGGAGCAGGGTGCACCGATTGTCGTCAAGGCCGACGGCCTGGCTGCCGGTAAAGGGGTCATCGTTGCGATGGATGAAGCGCAAGCGATCGCGGCGGTTGACGATATCATGCTAGACAAGGTCTTCGGCAGTGCCGGGGCCAGCGTAGTGATCGAAGAGTTTATGGAGGGTGAAGAGGCTTCCTTCTTCGCTTTCACCGACGGTAGAAATATTCTGCCGCTGGCCTCTTCGCAGGATCATAAGCGGGTGAATGATAACGACGAGGGGCCGAATACCGGTGGTATGGGGGCTTATTCTCCGGCGCCGGTGGTGACGGCTGAACTGCACGACGAAATCGTCGCAACCGTTGTCAAACCGACTATCGACGGGATGGCCGCAGATGGTTGCCCGTACAGCGGTATCCTCTATGTCGGGTTGATGATCAAGAACGGCAAACCGCGGGTGGTGGAGTACAATGCCCGCTTCGGCGACCCCGAAGCCCAGCCGCTGCTGATGCGGATGAAATCAGATATCGTCCCGGTGTTGCAAGCATGCGCCCGTGGCGAACTGCAGCAGGATGCTATCGAGTGGTACGACAAGTCGGCGGTCTGCGTGGTGCTGGCCAGCGGCGGTTATCCGGCGGCCTTTGTGAAGGGGCTGCCGATCTCCGGTCTGGCGGCGGCGGCTGAAATTGAAGATTTGATGGTTTTTCATGCCGGAACCGCCTTGAAGGATGGGCAGATTGTCAATAACGGCGGTCGGGTGCTCGGCGTGACCGGTTTGGGTGACAGCGTGCAGGCGGCAATCGATAAGGCCTATGCCGGGGTCGCGCAGATCGATTGGCCGCAGGTGCATTTCCGTAAAGATATCGGCGCGCGGGCGCTGAACAGATAGGGGAGAGAGCAGTCATGAGCGAGAAGAAACCTTTGGTGGGAATTTTGATGGGTAGTGATAACGACTACGGGGTTATGGCTGAAGCGGCAAAAGTTCTCAAACAGTTCGGTATTCCCTTTGAGATGATCGTCAGCAGTGCACATCGGACCCCGGAGCGGACGGCAACCTATGTCAACAATGCCCGCGACAACGGCATCAAGGTGCTGATTGCCGGTGCCGGGGCGGCAGCCCATCTGGCTGGCGTTGTTGCCGCCGAGACCACCCTGCCGGTGATTGCGGTGCCGATCGATGCCACTTCCTTGCAGGGGCTGGATGCATTGCTGGCGATGGTGCAAATGCCTGCCGGGATTCCCGTGGCGACCATGGCGATCGGTCCGGCCGGAGCGCGCAACGCCGGGATTTTCGCTGCACAGATTCTGGCTGCGGTCGATCAGGATTTGATCAGTAAATTGGCTGAGTTTAAGCGTGAAATGGCTTTGGGAGTGATTAAAAAGTCGGATAAGGTTCAGGAGAAGTTAGCGGCTGACGGACTTTGTTGAACGGTTGCCGTTGAAGTAACATGAATCTGTATACAATATACACTTTTGGGGTTGACAATTAATGTTGTCGTGGCTTAATTTGTCGCAGAGATTTTCTTATCACATTTATAGGGAGGATTCACCGATGAAGAAGATGGTCGTACTGCTGATGGTTGTTGCTTTCGTTGCCTCGACTGCCTTTGTTGCAATTGCTGACAATGGTCCTGCTAAGATCAAGTTAGAAGCAAAGATGGGTACCGTTACCCTCGATCACACCAAACATCAAGGCCTTACTGATTGCGCAACCTGCCACCACACAGGTGAAAAAGTAAGCTGCAAAAGCTGTCACGGTGCCAAGCCTGAGGCTCCCAAGGCAAAAAAAGCTTTCCACAAACTTTGTAAGAGCTGCCACAAAAAGAACAAGCCGGCCCCGACCAAGTGTAAGGGCTGTCACGTAAAATAAGCGGTTCTTTTAGAGTCAGTTTTAAAAGGCCAATCCGGGGCTTTCCTGGATTGGCCTTTTTTATTTAATTAGTGGATTCATTGGAGTGTTTTTTGTATAGTGAGCTTTGGTTCATAAGGGTGCAATAATGGGCTGGGAGGTCATTGAATGCTCCACTGTTTCTTTTTTCTAATAATTGTAGCCATATCAGGGGTTTCTCCCGCTGTTGCTGAGCAGGGCTGCATGTCAACATCCTGTCATGCCGACTATGGTACGGCGAAGTACGTGCATGGCCCGGTAGCTGCGGCAGGGTGCGTTATCTGTCATCGTTCGACCGGAGCGGAGCACCCTCGGACCAGGCAGGCATTCAAATTGATGGATGAGGGGATCGGCCTCTGTTACCGTTGCCATTTCAGCAAAACAGGTGATGATCCGTTTGTTCATCCGGTATTTGAAGAGGGCTGTACCGGTTGTCACTCACCGCACCAGGGGGAGAATCAATACTTTCTCTACGAAGAGGGGCAACAGCTTTGCTACCTCTGTCACGAAGATAAAACCACTGGCTTTTCCAGTGTTCATCCGATAGTCGAAGAAGGGTGCCTGAATTGTCACAAACCCCATTCCGGTGTGGCAAAGGGGATGTTGCCCGCTGCTGGAGCTGAGCTTTGTCTCGGTTGTCACGATGATCCTCGTGCAGGCAAAGCGGTTCTGCATACGCCGGTCGGCAGGGGCGACTGTATCGCCTGCCATGACCCGCACGCTGCCGATGCACCCTCTATGCTCCCCGGTGAAGGGCAAGAACTCTGTTTCAGTTGTCACGAGGATTTTCTTACCGGAAAGGCCTTTGTTCACCCGATAATGGCTGATGGCTGCACTGCCTGTCACGATCCGCATGGTGGCCCGGCAGAGAAAATGCTGCAGGCAGAAGGAGCAGCACTCTGTTATCTTTGCCATGATAACAAAACCCTCGGCGAAGGGACGGTTCATCCGCCGGTTGCCGCCGGGGACTGTCTCGGTTGTCATGATCCGCACGCAACCGACAACAAGGCGATGTTGAAGGCGCCGGGCAGTGAGCTCTGTTATCTCTGTCATGAAAGTAAAACCGCTGGTTTGGCTTTTGCGCACGGCCCGGTCGGTGCCGGCGCCTGCACCGATTGTCACGATCCGCACCTGGGCAAAGAGGCGGCGCTGTTGCCCGCGACCGGTGCCGCGCTCTGTTATCAGTGCCACGATGACATGGTTGCGGATGTGTTTGACCATCAGCCGGTTGCTGAGGGTGACTGTGCGGATTGCCACGATGTTCATGCCAGTGACAATAAATTCCAGCTGCATGCCGCCGGGAACGAACTCTGTTACCTCTGTCACGAAGATAAGCAGGCGCTCAAAGAGATGGCCAATGTCCACCCGGCGGTAACCAGCGGTTGTACTTCCTGCCATAATCCGCACACCGGTAAGTTTTCTTATATGCTATCGGCAGAGGGGGTGGCCTTCTGCGGAGAATGTCATGCCGATATTGCAACCATCGCGACAACCGCAACCTCAAAACATGCGGCAATGGAGGAGGGTTGTGTGGCCTGCCACGATCCGCATGGCAACGGCAACCCGCGGATGTTCGTCACGGAAGAAAAGGTTTTCTGTGTCAGCTGCCACGAAGCGATGGGCGAGACGATCGCCGCCGCCAAAAGCCGGCATCAACCGGTTGCCGAAGGGCTCTGTTGGGGATGTCACAATCCGCACGGTTCGGAGGTCTTCAGTCTGCTCAAGGCCAGCTATCCGGAGCCATTTTATAGCGGCTACGATGAAGATCAGTATCAGCTTTGCTTCATGTGTCACGACAGCCGGGCCTTTGAGTTCGAGCGGACCTCGGAGCTGACCGGCTTCCGCAACGGTGATCGCAACCTGCACTTTCTGCATGTCAATAAAGCGACCAAAGGGCGGGTCTGTAAGACCTGCCACGGGGTCCATGGTGCCGATCAGGGCAAGCTGGTGAAAAGCCGAATTCCCGGATTCGGTCGCTGGGAAATTCCGATCTACTGGAAACAACAGGAGAACGGCGCGACCTGTACCGTCGGCTGTCATAAGCCGAAAACCTATGACCGGTTTGAGAAGTACCCTAACGATTGATGGCTCAGCCCTCTCATGAGTTTTTTGCGCGTAGGTCAAATTGATGGAGTCGGAGTCTTGTCGCAAATGAATGTGCGCCTTTTATTATTGCTGACGGCTGTTCTGCTGTTGACGGCCTGTGCTCCGCAGGTGAAACCACAGAAGCGCTTCCTCTGGCCGATCGGCAGCAACCAGCCGAAAATTGAATACCTCAAGTTTTATGCCGCCGAGCAGGATGTTCAGCTGCCGGAGAGTGCTTTTTCCCAGGCGTTGCTCGGGATCGAACCGGGGGTGCCGCTCTTCTCTTCGCCGCGTGGCATTGATGTCCACGAATCGGGCAAGTTTATGGTTGCCGATATCGGCCGGCAGCGGGTGATTATTGGTGACTTTAAGAACGGCGAAATCCGTTCCCTGCTCGACCGGGATGGCGATGCGGTCCGTTTTCCGATGCCGATCGGGGTGACTTTTGCTGACGACGGCAGTGGCTATGTTTCCGACACATCGAGCGGCGCCGTCTATCGATTTACTGCCGATGAAATAGTGGTCAGCGAGTTCGGCAAGGGGGAGTTGAGCCGTCCCAACGGGATGGTGTTCGATTCGCAACGGCAGCAGTTGTATGTTGCGGACACCATGAACCATCAGATCGCGGTGTTCGATCCTACTGGAAAGTTGTTGAAACGGCTCGGCACGCGTGGCAGCGGGCCGGGAGAATTCAACTTTCCGCTCGATATCGATCTTGCTCCAGGCGGGGAGCTGGTGATCCTTGACGCCCTGAACTCGCGGGTGCAAATCCTGAACCCCGACGGCAGCTTTGTCCGTAGCTTTGGTGAGCGAGGTACGGCGCTCGGCTCCTTTTTGATGCCAAAGGCGCTGGCGGTTGACCGTTTCGGACATATCTACGTGACCGACGGCCGGGCTCATCGTTTCGTTATCTTTGACTTTGCCGGTAACTACCTGTTGACGATCGGCGGCCGTTCGGTGGTGGTCGGCGGCAATGTGCATCCAGGCGGCTTCGATTTCCCCCAGGGGATCGCAACCAGTGAAACCGGCGGAATCTATGTGGTCGATTCGTTGAGTCGCATGGTGCACAACTTTCAATTTTTATCTGCGGACTATCTAAAACAGCATCCGATCCTGAAGAGCGATATTTATTTTAAATAAGATTTCGAACGCCGGCAGACAGTTCATCGACAGTCCGACCGGCTGCCGGCAGGGGTGATGAAGATTATGTTCAGAGTCGTTGGCTTGATAATGCTGATGTTGGCCGGGATTACGGGTGCTGCTGCAGCGCTGGAGATCCACTATCCGGTGGATGGGATTTATGTGACCCGTTCCGATACGTTAGTCATCAAGGCGGGAAAGGGTGTCGACGGCTTGGTGCTGGAATTGGGCGGAGAACGCAGCGATCTGATCGATATCTCCGGCCAGGAGTACCGAGCTCTGTTTAAGGATATGTTGATCTTGCAGCCGAGTTACGATCCGGGGCCGAATCGGATTCGGGTTTTCGGCTACTCCGAAGGGGAAAAGGTCGCCGAGGCGGAGGTCAATTTTTATTATCGCACGCAACGTACCGGCGCCCCACCGCAGGGGTATCGCCCGTTTGTGATGCACACCGCTGAAAATGAAAAGGTCTGTGTCGGTTGTCACAAGTTATCGTTGCAGCAAGCTGATCTGGATTTTCCTTCCGCGCAGGAAAATCCTTGCGTCGGTTGTCATCGCGGCATGTTGCGTCCAGAGTGGGTCCACGGGCCTGCTGGAGCTTTTGAGTGCGGCTCCTGTCACGATCTGCAGAACGAACAGGGGCGTTTTCGCGAGCGCGCGGTCAATGCAGCACTATGTACCGAGTGTCACCGGGATATTGTCGATGCGTTCCTGGAGCAGGAATATGTTCACGGTCCGGTGACGGTCGGTTTGTGCAACCTCTGTCATGATTCTCACGCCTCACCGCATCAGGGTCAGTTGGTCGACTCGGTCAACGATCTCTGCCTGGGGTGCCATGAGGGGGTCGGCAAGGGGGCGCATGTGGTTCGCGGCATCGATGGGAAAGCCCATCCGCTCAGCGGAGTGCCCGACCCCGGACGCCCGGGCGAGTTGTCCTGTACTGGATGTCATAATCCACATGGCGGCAAGGGGCGATATTATTTTCAGCGGGGCATCCGTACGCGGATGGAATTGTGTCAGTCCTGTCACAGGAAGTAGCTGCCTGTAGATTTTGACCGGTGGTAAGAAGAGGCTGTGCTCGATCTGTTGTCCGGGGAACGGCAGGTGCGGGAGTGCTGGTCTGAGATTTGCATCAATCAAGATAAATTATTTATATTTAATCGCAGAGTTCTGATGATCTATCGAGTCCTCAACATATTTTTGCTTTTTGCCGCTGTTTGGGCTGCAACAGCACAGGCGGATCCTGTGCAGATCTCCGGCGTTGCCGAGCTAAGGTATGGCCAGCATCGGGCGAAGGAGGGGGGCACTACGGTTCTTGATAGCGGTCACTTTATCCAGAAATATTCGATCCTGGTCGAAAAAAGCGGGCTGTTCAGCAAAGGCAAGCTCGGCACTTACGATCTGGCCCTCGGTTATGAGTGGAACTCTCTGGAAGCTACCCGCGACAACAACGTCACCGTAACTGTCAACAATCCTCTCGACAAGATTCTCTACAAAGGCGACTTGCTGATTGCCCCGGGCGGCTTGCCGTTCCGGATGCATGCCTTTTCTTATGATCTGACACCGACGACATTCATCGAAGAGGATTTCAGTATCATCTTCAGGGATCGCAGTAATTTTTCACCGGATGGTGGAACTGTGGTCGACTTTGAAAGTTCGAAAAATGCAATTACCGGTCTGAGTTTGGTTGCTGGACTTAAAAATGGTGATTATTCCGGTCGTTACCGGGATCTGTTGACCAGTATGCCGCGCCTGTTGATCGATTATCGTCAGCTCGATGTTGAAGATACCGATAGTCTCACGGCAAGAAACTATACCGATCGTGACCTCGCCTTTGTCTCGTTAAATAAGCGGGATAACTGGTTCCACTATCGGGTTTTTACCCACGAGGATTATCTGGACCCAACCCAGAACCTGGAAGAACAGACCTTTCTGTTGGGCAATATTAACCATACCAATCGCCGCGAATGGGTCAATATGACCAACTGGATTCAGGTGTCTACCGACTTGTCCTATTCCGAGATCAAGCCGCATGTGACAACCAGCGAGCAGAAAAGATACGATCTGAACCTCTTCAGTCGGGCCGCCAGAAGAACTTGGCAGGCGTCGAATTACACCACCTTTAGCAGGGTGCGTGACGATTCGAGCCTGGAGAAATATATCGATGCGCCTTTTTTCGCCAACGGCGAGTTAAGTAAGGATACGTCGTGGCGCTACCAGTTGCAGTTTAAACAGTCGGAAACCGATCGATATCTCGGAAATCTGATCGGTCAGGAGCGGCGGGGTAATTTTTACACCTTCCTCAAGCTTGAAACCTTCCGCCAATCGCGGCAGATTGTTTCTCCCTCCCTGGAGCTCTCGGTCAAGACCGGGACCGAAGGGCAGGGGCGTGCGTTGCGGGTGGGTGCTGAGCTGTTTTCCAACCCCTCCTACAGGGCGCCCTACAGTACCTTCCTCAAGTACGATGTCGCCGTTTTTGATGGCAAGACCGAGCTGGATCAGTTGGTCAATTATTTTGAGCAGACGGTCGAGATCAGGCTGGATAAGGATCTTTCGGCAGATGCGCGGATCGGTTTTGCCGAAACACTTATTCACGGCAGCGGTGAGTTTGCTACCGATGTCTCCGATTCACTCAGGGCCAGAGCCGACGGGCTTGTCGACCCTGCCACGAACAGCAGCGGCAATCTCTTTTACAGCAGAACAACAGCGTTTTTCGACCATCGTTCCGTGCGTCAGGTCGGCAACCGCTTTGAGCTTGATTATCAGTATTTGTCACAGGATGGCCGAACCTCGCAAAATGTTGAGTTGACCCATAATCTAACCTATTTCGGTCGCTTGTGGAATGTGCGGATCGATAACTACGTTTTTTCAGGTACGCGGATCGCCTCTTCAGGTGTGCTCAATACGCAATACGATTTTGAGGCCGGCCACGAGTCTTTTATCGAATACCACCCGTCGCGTCAGGTATCGACAAGTGTCAGGACCGCCTATGATTACTACCGGGCAAAAAACGGCGGGTCGATCGACAAGCTGTACTTGGTGCAGAAGTACGAATACTCATTCTGGAAAAATTCCGGTTTGAGCCGAAAGCTGTTTAACCTCGGTGAGGAACTTGAATATGCAAAGTATTCCGATCTGCTTTCCACCCTGATCGATGACTATGTCACCTTTTCGTTGTTCGGAAACTATTATCCGACCCGCAGTTCGCTGTTCGGTGCCAGGCTCAGGTATGAGATTGACAACGTGGCGCAGGCCGACACCGTGGCTTTTCACCTGCTGGCCGAATTAGACCTGGCTAAGTTTAAGCTCAGCTTTAACTATTCTTATGGAATTCGATCCGAGGGGGTCGTTCTGGCCGATCGAACCGAGCATCGCTGGGAGGCAAAAGTGAAGAAAATTTTCTGAGCCCTTTGACGGACGCTTGGCCTTTTGGCCGAGAATCCAAGAAGTTCGACAGGTTTCCGATTGCAGGTTAGACCGGTCGAACTATAAAGTCTTGACATTTAACAGTGTGTGGGTATTAATAAACAAGCGCAAACTATGGAGGTTCAAAATGACTAAAATTCTACTATCGGCAGTGGCAGTTCTGATCTTTTCCAGTCCCTCTTTCGCGGTGATTACTGGTTCGGCCCATGACTTTTCCGCGTCAACCCCCTCGGGTGAAATTTGCATTCTCTGTCATACTCCTCACGGTGCTGATACCACGGTAACCAATGCGCCCCTGTGGAATCACGAGGTGACGGCTACGGCGACCTTTACCACCTACGATAACACTTCGGCTACCCAGGATTCGACCCCCGGTCAGCCGAACGGGGTCAGCAAGCTCTGTCTCTCCTGTCATGATAATACCGTCGCCATCGACGCCTTCGGCGGCGCGACCGGAACCGGGACTGATTTAGTTGCGACCTACGATCTGGGTGGTACCAAAACGGCGGGTTATGCTAATATCGGTACCGACCTGAGTGATGATCACCCCATCGGCATCCTCTATGACAGTGCGCTGGTTACTGCGGATGGCGGTCTGAATGCATTGGCGACCGCAACGACGGTCGGCACCGATACCATTGCCGATATCCTGTTCAGCAGCATGGTGGAGTGTGCGTCCTGTCATGATGTGCATAACGCCTTCGGCAACGCCAACCTGCTTTATCGCAGCAATGCCAATAGTGAGCTTTGTCTGACCTGTCACGCCAAATAGTCAGTGGCTAAATCGTCTGAATGAGGCCCGCCTGTGAAGGTGGGCCTTTTTTCTTGCCGGTTAAAAGGTTAATATGCTGAGATGTTACGCCATGCTCGAAAATGTCTGTTCGTAAGGAGTGTTCGCGATGCTGAATGCACGTACAAGGTTTCTTTTTCTCGGGTTCTGCTGCTTTTTTCTGCTGTCTGCCTGTGCGGCAAAAAAGGAACTGCCGAAGGTATTTTATCCGCCTGCTCCCGATGCCCCGCGTATCCAGTATCTGGTTTCTTACTCCACGGAAAAAGATTTGAAGCAGGGCGTTTTTTCTCGAAGATTGGCGGAACAGATCGGTGACCTGGGGTTCGGAATCCACCGGGCACGCAGCAGTGCTTTTTGGGATAATAAACTCTATGTTGTCGACAGTCGCCTGCGGGGGGTTGCCCGCTTTGACCTGTTGGCCGAGAAGGGCGGCCTGCTCGTTGAGGCTTCGAGCCTTCTGATTAAACCGATGGACATTGCTGTGGACCGAAACGGCACCAAGTTTGTCACTGACCCGGATGGCAGCAAGATCGCTGCCATCGACGTCAACGAGAAGGTCATCAAGCTCTACCGGGAACCGGCAGGGTTTAGACCGCTGGGAATTGCCGTAGATGATCAGTATATCTATGCGGCTGAATTGAAAACCAATCGACTGTATATCATCGATAAGCAAAGCGGGTCCGTGGTCAAAACCATTGGAGAGGAAGCGGGGTTGCGGTGGCCCTCATCGGTTGCACTCGGTCCAGGCGGCAGCATTTATGTTGCCAATCTGGCAGCTTTTAACGTCATCCAGTTAGACAGTGAGGCAAACAAGCTGAGTGAAATCGGCAAAATCGGCGACTACGCCGGCAGTTTCTCCCGGCCCAAGGGGGTCGCGGTTGACCGTGAAGGGCGAGTGTACGTACTGGATGCCGCCTTTGAAAATGTGCAGGTTTTTAATAGCAAGGGCAAACTGCTGATGTTTTTTGCCTCTACCGGGCCGCAACCTCAGGATCTGGTTTCGCCCGCCTCGATCAGTATCGATTACAACAATGTCGATTATTTTCAGCAGTTCGCCGCGCCCGGGTTCACGCTTGAGTATGTAATCGCCGTCAGCAATCAGGCCGGACCCAGTCGGGTAAATATCTACGGATTCGGTATGATGCAGGATGTAGATTATCGTCGTTATGAGTAGCGGTGGATGTTTTTGAGCTCCCTTGCCAGATTTTTCCATGAGGGCTGATTCAGTGACCCGGTTGCATGCCGGAGGGCTGCAGATTGTCCAGGCCGCCAATGGTTATCGCTTCTCGCTCGATCCGATTCTGCTGAGCCACTTTGCCGCAGTCGGTACCATTGAACAGGTGGTCGATCTGGGGACGGGTAGCGGCGTGATTCCGTTGCTGCTGGCCCGCTTGACTCAGGCGACCAATCTGGTCGGTATCGAATTGCAGCCGGCTCAGGCCGCACGGGCGCAAAAGAGCGTAGCGCTCAACGGCTTACAGCAGCGGGTTGAGATTATTCAAGGCGATCTGCGTTGGGTACGCCGATTGTTACCGGCTGGCGAGACCGATTTGGTGATCGCCAATCCACCCTATCGACGGCCAGGGAGTGGTCGAATCTCCCCGGATGATGAGCGGGCGCAGGCTCGCCATGAGCTGGCTGGCGGCTTGCAGGATTTCGTCAGCGCGGCAGGCTGGTTGTTGGCCGATCGCGGTCGTTTTGCGATGATCTATCTGGTGGAACGTCTGCCGGAGTTGCTTGCCCGGATGGCCGAGCAGAAAATTGAGCCGAAACGCTTACGCATGATTCATCCGCGTGTTCAGGAACCGGCCAAAATGGTGTTGGTCGAGGGGCGCAAGAACGGCCGACCGGGGATGTCGGTTGAGGCACCGCTTTGTATCTATATGACTTCCGGAAGCGGCCGGGAGTATAGCGCAGAGGTTCTTGAGATGTACGGCGAGGCTGTCGATTCTGATTAATTGTTGCGTGTTTTGTCGAGCTTTTTCTGCAAGGTGAACAGTTGCCGCATCTCGTCACGCAGTTCCTGATTATCCAGCGCGCTGATTTCGGTTTCAATCTGCTGCTTTTCTGCGGCACTCAATTCAATGTTTTTCCATTCCGGCGGCTGGTCCGGCTTCTGTGCCTGCAGTTTGTTTCCCGCCAGGGGAGTATTTGATTTGCGCAGGTAGATATCAGTAATCCCGGCATTGGGGATTTGCTGGTTGATCTTTTCCAGGATTTTTGGTTTCAGCATCTGTAATTGCTGCATCCAGACCGGGTGGTCAACCTGAACTTCCAGCACATTTTGCCGCAGACGCAAAGGTCTGGCTCGTCGGGCAATCTGCTCGCCGACAAGCTGGTCCCAGACCAGCCAGGCCTGATAGCGTGATAGTTGATCCCCTAGCCCCTGATTGCCGAGCACCTGCTTCAACAGTGCGCCGACCTGCTCGGCTTTTTTCATCGGCGGGCGTGGCGGCGGCTTCATCCGAGAGTCCGACGCCGGATGCGACTGCCGATCACTTGGCCCGCCACGGCGCAGGCGATTGTGAAAGGGATCAGTGGCCAATTGAAACCGAGCATGCTGCGCAGGGCAATGATAAAGGGGATTGACAGGTGGACCAGAACAAACCAATGCAGTGAAAATTTGCGACTCGACTCTCGTAAGTAACCGAGGGGGAGGTTGACGCCGAAGGCGAAAAAAAGCAGTGTTGCGAGTGGCAGAAGTTGTTCTGATTGCACGTAAAAAATCCTTCGGGTCGAATTAGTCTGGAGCGACAGCGCGGTTTCACTTTACTCCCCGGATGTAATCAGTGTCAATTGTTGACGAGTGGTAATCGGCTCTTGCATGTCATTCTTAAACGTGGCATGATGCGCGGCCGGAATTGCCCAGAGTATTTTTTATAAAAGGAGCACTTGCCGTGGTTGGGGATAGGGACTGTGTCGCGATTTTTCAATCGATACACCGGGTGATGAAGGCCGAAAAGGTCCTCAAGGGGTTAGGCTTGGCGATTTTGCTGATCCCGGTGCCCCGCCAGTTGACCTCTGACTGTGGTTTGGCGATCCGTTTTCCACTGGAGCTGCGCTCTGTAATCGAAACGGCGCTGAGCGAATCCGGATTGGCTATCATCGAGCTCTGGCAGAAGCGCGACGGCTCTTTCCGGCAGCTGTGAAAGGGCTTGTTTTGGCGGGGTTTTTGGGCTTGACAAGGGGTTTCCCCTTTCATATATTTAATCTTTCGTGGATTTTTCCGCAGTAGCGATATGTTTGATACACTTTCTGACAAACTTGATTCAGTTTTCAAGAAGCTCCGGGGACACGGGCGCTTAACTGAGCAGCATATCAAGGAGACCATGCGGGAGATCCGCTTGGTCCTGCTTGAGGCGGATGTCAATTTCAAGGTTGTCAAAAGCTTTGTTGTTCGGGTGGCCGAACGGGCAACCGGTCAGGATGTTCTGAAGAGTCTGACCCCTGCCCAGCAGGTGATCAAGATCGTTCGTGAAGAGCTGGCTGCGTTGATGGGCGAGGGTGAGGATAATAGCCTCAACCTGGCGGTGAAACCGCCGGTACCTTTGATGCTCTGCGGCCTGCAAGGGGCGGGTAAAACCACCACCTGCGGAAAGCTGGCCCTGAAACTGCGCCGTGAGAAGCGTAACCCGTTGCTGGTTCCGGCCGATGTCTATCGTCCGGCGGCGATTGAACAGCTTAAAACGCTAGGCCGTCAGCTGGATATCGAGGTGTTCGATTCGCAACCGGGACAAGATCCGGTCGATATCTGCAGCCGGGCCCGGCAGTATGCCGAGCTGAACGGCTTCGATACGATTATTCTCGATACCGCCGGGCGGCTGCACATCGATAGTGAATTGATGGGCGAGTTACAGCGGATCGTTGCCAATGTCGCACCGCAAGAGATCCTGTTTGTCGCCGATGCGATGACCGGTCAGGATGCGGTGACTGTAGCGGCCAGTTTCAACGAGCAACTGCCGTTGACCGGGGTCGTGTTGACCAAGCTGGATGGCGATGCCCGTGGTGGCGCGGCGCTTTCGATCCGCGCGGTGACCGGTAAGCCGATCAAACTGGTCGGCACGGGTGAGAAGCTTGATGCGCTTGAGCAGTTTCATCCTGATCGAATGGCTCAGCGAATTCTCGGCATGGGGGACGTCCTCAGCCTGATCGAGAAGGCGCAGGCGGCGGTCGAAGATGAAGATGCTGCGGCGATGGAGCAGAAGCTGCGCAAGGAAGGGTTTACGCTGGAGACCTTTCTTGAACAGATGCAGATGATCAAAAAAATGGGTTCCATCGACTCGCTGCTGAAAATGATTCCCGGTGCCGGCAAAGCACTCAAGAAGGCGCAGGGAATGCAAATGCCGGAAAAAGAACTGAAGCGGATAGAGGCGATCATTCGCTCGATGACCCCGCCCGAGCGGCTTGACCACCGAATTCTCAACGGTTCCAGACGCTTGCGGATTGCTAACGGCAGTGGTACCCGGGTTCAGGATGTCAACCAGCTTCTGAAGCGCTTTACTGAAGCGCAGAAGATGATGAAAAAGATGCAGAAAATGGGCCCCAAGGGGCTTAAAGGGATGCTTGGCCGGGGTGGTCAGCTCCCGTTTTAAGCAACGGAATAGAGATGCAATTCTCTGCTCTTATAAACACATACAACGAAGTAAGTACCAGGAGGAATCACAGCATGGCAGTAAAAATCAGGCTCGCTCGCGGTGGCGCTAAAAAGAAGCCGTTTTATCAGGTCGTTGTGGCAGACGAGCGCTTTCCCCGTGATGGCCGGTTTATCGAAGCATTGGGACAGTACGACCCGCGTCAGGAAGAATCCCTGTTGAACTTTAAAGAAGAGCGTGCCCTTGAGTGGCTCAACAAGGGAGCTCAGCCGACCGATACCGTACGCCGGTTATTGCGTGGCGCCGGTACCTGGGCCAAGTTTAAGGTGAAGGCAACCGCTTAACGCCTTTTGTCTGAATCTGGTCCGAATCCGGGGCAACGGGCCCCTATCCACCCGGAGGATGACCCATGAAAGATCTGATCGAGTACATCGCCAAGTCTCTGGTCGAAAAGCCTGACGAGATTGTTATTTCGGAAGAGGTGACCGAAGATGGGACCGTTCTCGTCAAGTTGGCAGCCGCCCAGGAAGATATGGGCCGGATCATCGGGAAACAGGGACGCAACGCCAAGGCAATGCGCACCTTGCTGAATGCCAAGGCGACTCGCGAAAGCAAGCGAGCATCGCTGCAGATCATGGAGTAATCCGAATATTCGGACCGGGGTTCAGCGCAGGAAAAGCTGATGAATGACCGGACGGACGCTCTTATTGAGATTGCAAAAATCGTCGGCACACATGGCCTGCGGGGCGATCTCAAGGTTCGACCGAATTCAGGTGACCCTGAATTGTTGTTGACCGCTGAGCAACTTTACTTGCGCCTGCCTACAGGTCAGACCCGGATGGTTCAGACGAGCCGCCGGACGCTGCATAAAGGGCAGGTGTTATTGCGCATACAGGGTTGTGATTCGCTCACTCAGGTCGAACAGTTTGTCGGCGGCACAGTGTTGCTGCCCGAAACTCTGTTGCCGGAACTGGCCGATGACGAGTATTACTGGCGACAGCTCAAGGGTTTGTCGGTCGTCGATCGGCAGCGTGGGCCGATCGGCAAACTGGAACAGATGTTCAGCACTGCGGCGCACGATACCTATGTCGTCAAGGGGGCGCTGGGGGAGATTATGATCCCTGCAGTTGAGCAGTTTATTTTGGAGATCAATCTTCAGGAGCGAGTCGTAAACGTTGATCTTCCGGATGGTTTGCTTCCGGATGAATAATGATTTGCTGAGCAGTTACCATGGTCTTTGATGTTCTGACGCTGTTCCCCGGCATGTTTAAATCGCCGTTGCAGGAAAGCATCCTCGGTCGCGCTGCCAAGCAAGGGTTGTTGCAGGTTCGTGCACACAACCTGCGTGACTGGGCTGAAGGTAAACATCTGACCACCGACGATACACCCTACGGTGGTGGTGACGGCATGGTGCTGAAGCCGGAGCCGATCGATCGGGCTCTGACAGCCTTGAAGGACCAGTCGCCGAACGCCAAGGTGTTGCTGATGACCCCGCAGGGGACGCGCTTCGCGCAGCAGCACGCCAGGCAGCTGGCGCAGGAAGAGGGATTGATCTTCCTCTGTGGCCGCTATGAAGGTTTTGATGAGCGGGTTCGCCAGTCGCTGGTCGATGCGGAATTTTCCATCGGTGATTTTGTCTTGACCGGCGGTGAACTTCCGGCGATGGTGATGATCGATGCTATTTCCCGGCATCTGCCCGGGGTGCTCGGTTGCAGCGGCAGCGCAGAAAGCGACTCATTTGCAGACGGCCTGCTGGAGTATCCACAGTATACCCGCCCGGCTGTGTTTAAAGAGATGGCGGTACCGCAGGTGCTGCTCTCCGGCGACCACTGCAAGATTGCTCGCTGGCGCCGCGAACAGCAGCTGTTAAGAACCTTGCAGCGCCGACCCGATCTGTTGGATCAGGTTGCGCTGAGTGAAGAAGATAAAAAAACTCTTGAGCGGCTGCAGCAGTCGCTTGAATCAGACAGCTAACGCCGTATAGAAACGGATAGATACATCGAGGAGGATGAAGATGAACATCATCGATCAATTGGAAATGGAACAGCTGAAGAAGGATATCCCTTCTTTTAAGGCTGGTGACACGCTTAAGGTTCACGTCAGGATCACTGAGGGTGACAAGCAGCGGATCCAGGTTTATCAGGGGGTCTGCATCAAGCGGGTCAACAGTGGTTTGGGATCTTCGTACACCGTGCGCAAGATCTCCGGCAGCATCGGTGTCGAGCGGATTTTCCCGCTGCACTCACCGAACATCGAGAAGATTGAGGTTCTGCGGATCGGTAAGGTCCGTCGTGCCAAGCTTTACTACCTGCGGAATCTGCGGGGTAAAGCGGCCCGGATCACCGAAAAGCGTTTTGCCTGATCCGGCAATATTAGTTAAGATGAGCCCTCGGCACCGGTCGAGGGCTTTTTTTTTGTTTGCCCAGCGGAGCTGGCAAACCCGGCCTGTTGCAAGATACAGGCGTCACCCTGATCAGGGGGAAGACAATCCGAATCGCAAGGGCGTTGCTGGTAACGGCAGGGTCTGAAGGAAGCGATAGGAAGTGAACG